>CBDDIT010000001.1:0-8243 GCA_965229175.1 Sediminibacterium sp.
GCAGCTTCGCATAATCTGTAAAAAATAATCCATACGCCCCAAGGCTATATCCATCGTTTATTTCCCACCAGCAACGTTCGATTGTCTTTTGTAACACCAAAATCCATTGCATAACCATTTGGTGCATTTTTAAAAATCCTGAACGGCATTTTCAATCACTTCAGAATCGTAGTTCGATCTCCAGTTTCCTTTGTAAGGTCTGACATCCAATATTTGTCCATACCGAACAAATACACGCCATTCCCGCACAAATTCCACCGGCTCCGAAACCCAAACCGGCGTATTATATCCTTGTGAACCAGTACCCACTAAATCTGCAGGTGATTTAACCAAACGACCTGTAAATCTCTTGGCATATCCCTTCGGTTTAACGAACACATTCCAGTTTGCAGGGTTGCCATCAATTTCGTCTATCGTTGAAGTCCAGATGTTACGGCCAAAATAGGATTGTAATGATTCGGGATAGTCAATGCTATTTGGAAATGCACGACCGGTTGCCTGCAAATAGTAATGAATGAAATTGATCGACCCAACAATAACACTTGCCGTATCAATTTCAGGCAGATCAGCAACATGATCGACTTCAATAACATGGAAACCCATTGTGTGAAATGCTTCCATCGCAATATTGAAATTGATATTGGACATATCCCCTTTGATCTTATTTCGTTCTATATAAACCCGCACAGTATTTTATTTATGGTTAATAAAAAATACTATAATTTAATTTTCAAACCCATTTCCTGCATTGCCAGTAAGGCTTCTGGCATTTCCCCGGGCATCATTTACCGGGTTATGATCGTGTGCGGTTTTGCGGAGCAGCCGCTTCCAGGCAGCATTCAAACTGGCATCCATTTTCATGCCGCAATAGAGGTCGCCAATGCGCCGCGCCGAAAATCCAAATGGATTTTTTCCCAAAAACATGTGAAAATACCAGTTGATCCACTGCCAGTCAAAGGCCGGGTTGTCGCTGATAAAAATCGGCCGGTTCGTGCTGTTCGCCGCAAGCCAGTTTGCAAATTCTGCCATAACCTGTTCAGGTGCCGCATATGTTTCGTGCTCTGCCCGCGAAATGCCACTCACTGCAAGCGCCTCCGGTATCCACGCTGTTGATACCGGCGCCGTTTTACCGTAAAATTCACGCTGCAAGCCAGGCTCCACCAGCACTGCGCCAAAACTCACCATCGAATATTTATACGGGATGGGACCATCTGCCTCCACATCCACTACTATATAACTCATTGTTCAATTTTTAAATATGAATAAAATTAAATACGAACTGATCAAAAAATCTTCCGGGGCAATAAACGGTAAAAGCACAAGCTGCTCTGCTGCTGAGCTACAGGGGCATATTTTATTTTGTTTGAACCCCTGGCAGGAATTGCACCTGCGACCTGCCGGATAGAAGCCGAAGTAACTATTACCTGCGGCACCCGGAATTTCTTTTCATCAGTTAAAAAATAGTGGTGACAAGCAACGGGGGCTTGTTTGGTTTCATCGAAGTATCCCCCATTTACGACACACCATATTGCAGGGCTACAAAGCGGACAGTGTTTATTTTTGAGCTACAACCTGCCTGCGCAGGCGGCGGGAATTGAACCTGCTGCCTTTCTTTTTCAAGAACGCTCTAACCGGAGTAACACTTTCCTGCGGCACCTGTCAATTGTATAAAGAGCAACAATAAAGCGGGAACGGGCGGCCGTCTGGCCGGAGATTTGCACTCCGTTTCAAATTGCTTTGAAACCTGCCCTTCTTGTGAGACGAAGTAACCCGCTAAAACGGCATCCTTAGTTATTTCAGCATCTCTTAAATGGAACACAAAAAATATATAAATTATATTACATACAATAAATATATTATTCGTGTTCCACAGGATTACAATTCAATACTGTTGATCATATTTACTGCATTGCCGCCATCTTCAATGGCTTTCAGCACGCCAAATATCTTATCGCTCCAGCCGGCTACCAGGTACACATCGTCACGCATGGTGCTCAATGGTGTATTGCCATAACCAGCGAGGTCAAACAGGTATAATTTAGCACCTGGGGCAATTTGTTTGTATGCCTTCCAAACGCTTTCCAGCGTTTCAGCAGTGCCGTTGCTGTTCCACAATTGCACATCGGTGAACATCATTATTTTATCCACCACTTTATTGCGCTGCAACAGGTCTTTTACAACCAGGTAGCCATTGGTGCTGTAACCCACTTCACCTTCGCGGCTGTGGAACTCCATTACATTTGCCAGTATGTTTTTCTTTGGCAAACTGATCGTCTTCCAGCTGTCACCGAACATACCCGTGATCACATTGCCGCAACGGTTTTGCAGCAGCATTGCCAGCATCAGACCAATATCATAATTCTGCACTTTGCTTTTCGCACTAATTGGCCGTTGCATGCTGCCGCTCACATCCGCAGCGATCACCACTTTGGTCTCAGCGATCACCACTTTGAGTCTCTTCATCATAACCTGCAATGTTGGCCGCCGTGTGCAGTACAGCATCTTCCAGCGCATCCCAGCACTTTGTTTACACGGCCATTGGTCAGCGCTTTCAGTTCACGGTATGCACTCAAAAAACGGAATGGCAGTTGCTTGCTGTTCAGTACGGCTTTTTCATTGCTGATGTATGCCGTTACTTTTTCCAGCGCTTCCTTGTTCACGTCAGCTTCCAGTATATTCCGCAGGTTCCGCAGCATGGCCATATAACCCAGCTTGTTGCGCATGATCAGTTCTTCCCACTTGGCTTTAACAGCTGCCTGTTTCGCTGCCGGTGTCTCAAACTTTTGCTGACCCAGTACACTTAATTCAACCTCCCAGGTGTATGGCGCCTGCAATTCATTGTTCACAATTTTATTGAACAGCACTTGCTGTGCTTCATCCTTTGCCTTTGGGTGCACAATAAATAATGCGTCACGCAATTTCACGGCAGCATCACGGTTGTATTTGGCAAACTGGTATTCATCAAACTTATTGAAAGCAAGGGCCAAACCCTTTTGTACCTGTTTGCTCAATTTATTCAATTGTTTTGGTGCTTTGGTACGTTCGTTGGCCAGGGCGTAGTATGCCAGCAATTCCGAAATTTCATCGGCCCGCTGTACCACGCGGCTGGTCAGTTTGCTCACGAGGTTATCGCCGCTGTGCTGTTTGGCCAGTTCTACGGTAAGTACCATTGGCACACTGCGCAGGTACATCTGTTCACGCACATATACTGCAAGTTTCGCAATATAAGCCGCATCATTCCTGGTCATCAGTTCCCGCAAACGCACCAGTTTATCCATATCTTTTTCGTAGAACTGATCGTTCAGCGATGCGGTTGCCACCGCTGAATACAACTCCAGTTGAGGCGTCATTACAAAAGCTTTTGCGCCTTCATAATTCATCATTGTTTTTGGTTTTTTACCCACCATAAAATTGAACTTCATCATATACCTCCTTTTATTACCGGCCTGAAATTTTTGTTGGACGTTATCTCACAACTTCTTCAAACCTTTTGTGATGGCGTTTATTTCCTTTCACCATACAAAGCTGAAACACTACTGTGCAGTCTATTTGCACACCTGGAATATTTTTTAATTTATTTGAAAAAATATTGTTGAAATGCCTGTTAACCGTAATGCGCTGATACGCTACCGCACCATTGATAAATGCCTCCAAAACCGCCGCCGCAAATGGACCATCGAGGCACTGATAGAAGCATGCACCGAGGCCCTGCACGAATTTGAAGGCGTTTCAAAGGAGATCAGCATGCGTACCATCCGCATGGACCTGAACGCCATGCGCAGCGACAAGCTTGGTTATAATGCGCCCATTATTGTAACAGATAAGAAATATTACACATATGAAGATGCATCATACTCCATTACACAAATACCCCTTACTCCGCAAGACCTCGGTATTTTACAGGAAGTATCATTGCTCCTGCGACAGTTCAAAGGGTTCAGTCATTTTAATGAAATGAGCGAAATGATGAACCGGCTCGAAGACAAGATCTACAGCGAGCAATACCAGCAACCCGCCGTTATTGATTTTGAAAAGAACGAATTGCTGACCGGAATTCAATGGCTGGATGTTTTGCACAAAGCCATTCTTGCCAAAACCGTTGTGCAACTCAGTTACCAGTCTTTCAAAGCCCGTGAAGCCAGTGATATTGTTATTCATCCATATTTACTGAAAGAATACCGTAACCGCTGGTTTGTGCTGGGCATGAAAAAAGCTGGTAAAGACATCCACACATTCGCCCTGGACCGCATTCAGGAAGTGCAGCCCGTGTCCGGCGAAACGTACCGGTTGCAAAAGCATTTTGAACCGCATTTATATTTCCGCGACATTGTGGGCATTACCCGCAACAACGCTAAAAGTACCACCCGCATTGAGTTCTGGGCAAATCACGAGCAGGCGCCATATATCCGGACCAAACCAATACATCCTTCGCAGCAGCTGGTGGAGCAATCCAAAGGCGGCTGCATTTTTTCCATTGATGTCATTCCAAACTTTGAGCTGGAACGTGAATTGATAGGTTTTGGAGAAGGACTAAAAGTGTTGTCGCCTGCATTTATGGTTAAACGGATCAAACGAAAAGTGCGTTTGATGTTTAACGCATATTTTTCAGAACCTGAATAAATTGTGTAATTATGTCTGGCGCTACATTCTTCGTATGAATAATGCTGTAATAATCATTTTATATGTATTAAAAATTTAATTGATGGAATGCAATACTGCACTCCATCAATTATGCTACCGGATCAATGCACGATCTTATTTGCACAGCTTGAACTTGCAAAAGCATGTGGTTTGGCTTTAAATACAAAGCCCATACCCATAATATAACCCATGGCATCTTTCAACGCATCATTGCTCTTAAAAGCCGGGTTGGTATTAATGTCCGCATGTACTTCCATATCCACGTTAAACGCAGTAAACAGGCTGCACAGTTCATAAGCCACTTCTATGCTCATGGCCACTTCTTCCAGCATCCGCTGTTTAATGCTCATGCGCTGCGTGGTTATGTGGTTGTGGATATACATGTAACCCCCGCGTCCTTTGCGCAGGAACACGATCACCGTTGCAAACTCCGTTTCTTTGCCTTTCACCTGGCTGTCCGTACCAATACAAACTTTCATCTGGTGGCCCAGTTCTTTTTCTGCCATCAGCCGGTACCGTACTTCATCCATGATCGGAATTTTAATACGTGTGCCGTCCAATTTCCGCCACCGCTTTTGCTGTTCCATAGTTGTGTGTTTTAAGTCATCCTTTCAAAAATTAAAAATTATTCAAATTTGTTCAATACTTTATATGATTCCCAATGGTGAACAACCAAATCCGCTTCGGAAATGCTGCATGATCACATGATCGTATCATCAAATTATCACATTAGTTCTCCATTGCATCCCGCCTGAAACCCAGTACCTGCACGGGTTTGGAAGCAAATTCTTTTTCGTGCTGGTTGGCGATCTCAGCCACCGACATTGGCTGGCGGATAACATTTTTAAACCCTAAATGATCACTCAATGCCTGGGACTTCCGGATATTCAGTTTGTCAAACTCATATTTGGCGATCAGGCGGCCTTTACGCATCAGGGCGCTGTCCACCATCGTGAGCGGACTATTAAAAGTGCAGATCACCTGAATATTCAGGAAGTCTGCCATTAAGCCGTCGCTGATGTTCAGCAGGTTACTTACTGCTGAATTATCATTGGTGCGCCGGTCCATGATCACGTTCTCTGCATCTTCAATGATCACCACGGTATCCGGGTTACTGATGAGCAGATTGATAAACCCCGGGCTCATGATGCTTCCTGCAACACCCGGCGATAAGAACAGCACCCGTTTTTTGATCTTGCCAATCAGGTAACGCAGGTATGTAGTTTTACCAGTACCGGGCAGACCATGCAGCAATACGATGCCTTTGTCACGCTTGCGGCCAAGCCTTTTCCGGATGATTTCGTCCACCACTTTAAAGTCATCGTCATAAAACAAACCCAGATCAAGTTTGGTCGGTTTTATTTCCATCGGTTGAAGCGTAAGTCCGGAAACACCCTGTACCACCAGGTTTATTTCCAGCGGAGCCCGGCGTTTCTTTTCTTTGAACCTTGATGCGATCTTCGTGATGTCGTCAATAAATTCCGGTTGCCATCCATCGTGCATAATTTCACAATGGCCCGTAATCAAATCCAATAATGCAATTATTTTTAAAGATGATCACCGTTTCATCGAACATGTACTTTGAACTGTTACGTTCAAAATACTTGTAGGCATGGCTGGACAGGATCATATCCGGCATACTTTCCGCGATCGCATGGTATGTTTTTTCGCCATCGATATTGCCAATAAAATGCACATTTGGCAACATATTGAACTGGAAGGCATACAGCATTTTAATATTGAACAGGTTGTTCTCAAACAGGTCTCTTGTTCTGAAAGTCTTGTTATTATATAAGCTATCCATTATATATCATTTTAAAATATATTTAATACTCATTATTCAATAAAAATCACAGCAGCAGCTATTTCATTACAAGACGGCGCATAAAATTTGTTTTGGCACGGGCTGAAGGATTCGAACCTTCATAAGCGGTTTTGGAGACCGGCGTGTTGCCATTGACACCAAGCCCGTGTATCATAAAAAGTGGATGGAACAGGATTCGAACCTGTACAGCGGAATTTCACCCCGGTGCTCTTCCTGTTGGAGCTACCCATCCTTTAAACGCTGACCAACAAGTGGCGTATAAGCGACCGGAGTCTCACCCTTTATTGATCAGCATATGCGGAGTGTGCAGGAATCGAACCTGCTCAGGTATTCAGCCTTCGCCAGCTTAGCATGCTGGTGCCTTACCGGTCGGCCAACACTCCGTTTGAATTTTCAAAGGTTTCTGCGGATGAAAAAGGATTCGAACCTATAACCGTTGGCTTAACAAGCCACTGCGCTGCCATTGCGCCATTCATCCATTAAAGCAGGGCAAAGAGTCGTACAGCGTTTCTGCCTTTGCTCTGCCAGGCTGAGCTACATGCCGCATGTCTATACATTGCGGTCGGCATGGCCGGATTTGAACCGGCGACAAAAGGGTATCCAACGAAGTATCGCTGCACTGCGGCACCTGCTTTAAGTATTTGAAGATTTGAAAATTTGGGATTTGAAGATTGGCACACTCCATTCCAAAAACGGTTTACGGACAAAGAAGTATTCCACCACTGCAACAGAATCTTCAATCCTGAATCTTCAAATTTTCAAATCTCCCCTGGTTGACCCCTGGAATCGAACCTTGTTCTCCACGTTCACAGTGTGGCGCTTTACCAAATAAGCTATGGCCAACGTATTCATTTTCTAATAATATATTTCGATGCCGGGCCCGGATCCGAACCGGGAACATCACAGTCAAAGTGTGATATGTTGCCTGTTACACTACCCGGCAAAATATAGTTGGTCAATACTTTTCGCAAGCATCTTCCAGCTTGCAGCTTTTTTTGTTGGCCTGCAGGGATTCGAACCCTGAACTCCCGGTGTAAAAGACCGGTACTCTGACGCAATTGAGTTACAAGCCAGTGTGTGATGACGGGTGAATTTGAACCACCATCCGCAGCGATATCAATGCGATACCACTTATTAGTAGCGTGTGCGGGAACCCCCTGAATTTGAGATAGAGTGAAGCGAATTTTAATGTTCAATGCTCAAACTCAATGTTCAATGCGCAAGGTTAAACGCTTGTTCTTTTTTGATACCGGCCTGACCTTTTACATCAAAAATTAAGTTCCGGCTATGAGCACTGGCAACGCTTTCAGCCATTTTCAAATCTCAAATTTTTAAATCTTCAAATCTGTATAGCAGGCAGGACTCGAACCTGCATCCTCTCCGTTCCAGGCGGAGTATCCAACCATTGGAATGCTGCTATATTTAGTTGGCCCCGGGAGAGTCGAACTCCCACTGAACAGTTTCTAAGACTGCTGCCTCTTCCTGTTGGGCTACGGACCAGTGTTGCTTAACCGGGTAAAAGTGGATAAGAGCTCGCCGGTCCCGTGCGAATATGTAACAGGAACCGGTTGGATTCGAACCAGGTTTGCCAGGAAGTATCTCTTATAAATGACACCAGTTAAACAATACCTAAGGAGTAAAAAACGGTTTGAGCCGGGCTTCCGCATTTTATACGGTGAGGAACGGTGCTGCATCTGCACCAGGCCTTAGCCCTTTCTGCAACGAATTATCTCACACCAAACGACATCCTTATATATCTTACAATTCTTATATTTTA
>CBDDIT010000002.1:0-33074 GCA_965229175.1 Sediminibacterium sp.
GAGACATCCGTAAATAATAACAGCCTGGCCCGCAGTACGGTGGCCGAAGTATATGCCAGTATCCTGGCCGATCTTGATTTTGCCGAGCAGAACCTGCCACTTACCTATAGCAGCAAAGAGCTGATCACTACCCGTGCGCACCGTAATACGGCGATAGCTTTAAAAACCAGGGTATACCTCAATACAGGCCAGTACGCGCAGGTAATAACAGAAGCTGTTAAGATCGCACCCCAGACCAGCGCACCGTTTTCTGCAACTTCGGGGGTTGCGCACGTTCTGCAACCGGATATACAGGTTGTTTTCAGTTCGGATTATACAACTACCGAATCTGTTTTTTCATTACCGGTAACAACAGCCGATCCCCCTGTGACCGCACTGGGCGGATCTTATAATGTAAATGCCGACTTCAGCCTGAATGCGCAGGGCATCCTGGGAAATGCGCAGTGGGCAGCCGGTGATACCAGGCGAAAAATGCTGCGTTTAAATACAGCCAATTCGCAAACCTTCCTGATGAAATATGCCAAGCCTTCTCCTTTCCTGGATTATGTACCTGTTATCCGCTATTCTGAAGTATTACTGAATTATGCGGAAGCTGCGGCCAGAACCAATAACCTGGCTTTGGCGCAAAGACTGCTGGAAGCCGTACACAAAAGGTCTGATAATACGTACAATTTTCCCGCTGCGGCTGTAGCCACCCAGCAGGCATTGGTGGAGACGATCTGGGTGGAACGGAGGATTGAGTTGCTGGGAGAAGGGTTCCGGTCCAACGACCTGCTGAGAAACCAGTTACCACTTCCGGCCAAGAGCAGCAGCAGTTTCCAGGCAAGACAGGTAAACCCTGCCGATGCCGGTTATTTCTTCCCCCTGCCTAACAGTGAAGTGCTTACCAACAAATTATTATAGGTACCCGATTAAACCTTTTTTATGAAAAAATATATCGCCCTTGTTGTTATCAGTTTTTGTTTTTTGCCTGCGGCTTTTGCCCAGCACGACAAATTCTCCCTGTCAGGAACCGTTACGAATTTCAGCCATGGGAAAGTATACCTGCAGAAGTACTATAATAAAATGCTCATCGTACTGGATTCTGCGGTGGTTGAGAACGGGCAGTTTACATTCCATACCAAACCCAAACTTCCGGAGCTGTATGGTATTACGCTGGACCCTACTGTAGACCTGTTATATCCCTTTTATATCTTCCTGGAAAATGCGCCTATCACGGTTGTGGTAGATTCTACCGGCAACTATAAGAATTCGCCGGAGAGTTACGCAAAATCTTCGGTAAAAGGTTCTTCCCAGCAGGACCTGTTTACGGCCTACAAGAAAAGCGGTAAGGCATTCAGGATAGATTCCTTTATACAGGCGCACCCGGCCTTCATTGGTTCCCGCCTATGTGTTATACCGGAACTATTCTTTCCGTCTTTCACCGGAAGAGATTGAACACAATGTGGCATTGTTTGATAAATCGATTGAAGAAAGCCAGTATGTAAAGCTGCTGAAAACATTGCCGGCCACCTTGCGTAAAGCCGGTATTGGTAAAAAAGCGATCGACTTTAAACAGTGGGATACAGAGGGTAAGCTGTACCGGCTATACGATCATTTCGGCAAGTACCTGTTCATTGATTTCTGGGCGGCCTGGTGCCCTCCCTGCAGGGCGGAATCACCTGCACTGATCAAACTGTATAACAAGTATAACAAGTCGGGACTGGATTTTCTCGGTGTTTCTTTTGATAAAGAAAAAGAACCCTGGATAAAAGCCATAGCGCATGATAAACTGCCCTGGAAACAAGTGGCTGATTTTAAGTTCTGGGATAACAAAGTGGGTGAGCTATATGGCATCCGCCTCATTCCCGCCAATATCCTGATCGATCCCAACGGAATTATAGTCGGGCGAAACCTGCACGGAGAAGAACTGGAGCGGAAACTGGAAGACATTTTTAAATTCTGAGAACGCATTAAATTATAGTTGTATGAAGTTGAGGCACCTGTTCGTTTTTCTTTTGATAGTTGTTGTGGCTGATAGTGCCCATGCGCTTCCTACCAAACTGGTGGTACGGGTTAAGGGAAAAGATGCGAAGTTTATTGGCACCAATATAGGAGGTGCTTTGGTTACGGTTAGAAATAACCAGACCGGCGAGTTACTGGCTTCCGGCTATACGGAGGGTGGTTCGGGTAATACCAAACTATTGATGGAAACCGCGCATAAGAGGGGTGACCGCCTTACAGATGATAAAACGGCAAAGTTCGAAACACTGGTGGATATTAAGGAGCCTGTGCTGGCGGATGTACAGGTAAAAGCTCCGGCCCACCTGAGAAATGCCGCGTTTAACGGGTCTGTACAGGTTTGGCTGATACCGGGAAAAGACATCGATGGCGAAGGACTGGTGATTGAATTGCCGGGTTTTATACTGGATGTGCTAAGCCCGGGATTGCACCAGATACTTCCTTTTGCCGAGGGAAAGCATACCGAGCTCAACCTGCGGATCAGCCTTACCATGTTATGCGGGTGCACCATCAGCAAAGGAGGGGTCTGGAATGCCGACCAGATTGAAGTGGTAGCTATCCTGCAAAAAGATGGTAAGCCGGTAGAAGAAAAGAGGCTATCGCTGTCAGGACAGGATAATATCTTCGAGGGTAAATTCAATCTCAGTGCGAAAGGCAGTTATGGTTTTACCGTGTACGCGTATGATTCGGTAACTAAAAATACGGGGGTGAATTATGTATATTTTTTCGTGAACTAAGGGAACTTTTACTGCATCCCTCCGGCTGACCACTGTAAAGCCCCGTAGGCTTTATAGAATTTAAGCGAGAGCTCGAGCTGTTTTTGCAGGGCTTCTATCACTTTGGTTTCACGGGCATTTACGAGGAACAGTGAGCTTTCGCCCTGGGCAAATTTGAGTTCTTCACTTCTGAGCAGCATATTGTAATTGTGGTAGATATTGCCGGCCGTGTTTAGCTGGCTTACAAAAGAATTCAGTTCGGTAAAATAGCGCTACGTATTTTTGTTTCGGTCTGCTGCCGCTTGAAAGCCAGTTCGAATTGTGTTTCTTTAATCTTTAACAGGGTTGACTGGTAATTACCCCGGGCCTCCCGTAATAAAAGGGGTACGCTGATATTAATACCCCAGCGGTAGTTGTTCTGAATAAAATTGGAACTGATATTTTTCAACGCGTAATAATCCTGGTTCAGCAGGTTGGCTTTGAGCGATACATAGGGCAACAGGCTTTGCCATTTCAGCTTTCTCTCCAGTTCGAGCCCGCTGAGTTTATAATCATAAATTTTCAGCGCGGGGTTTTGCGCGGAAGACTGCGCTATCCATTCTTCAGCCGTTTTGCTGATCATGGAGCTGGTGAGTGACAGGCTATCGGGTATATACTGTTCAGGAAGAAGGTAGCCGGTTTCGTTGGGTGTCCATAAATAGTTACTCAGCTCCAGTGATGCGGTGTTCCATTTTAACAATGCATCCGCCTGGAGCAACTGGTAATTCTGCAACTGTGTAAAAGCCTCTACCGTGTCTACCAGGGCCCTGTCGCCTTTTGCATACGCGATCCTTACCAGCCGAAGCCGTTTAGCCGCCACGTCTGTAAAACGGGAATAGGCATGATACTGCTGGTAGCTGGCGGCCCATTGCCAGTAGGCGGTATAGGCCTGGAAATACAAATCGTTCAGCATAATCAACCGCTGCTGCTCGCTTTGCGTCCGGAACAACTTTGCCTGCCGCAAGGCGGCCCTTCGTTTATCCAGCAGCAATCCGTTCAGCAGGGGAACTTCTATGCCCAGGTAACTGGTTCTGCCTTTGGTAACTTCCGGGTTCAACAGATCGCCCCCGTTATCTTCCACCCCGGTTTTGAGGTTTCCCACGGGCAGCGGTACGGTAAGCTCCGGGTTATAGTACCGGTAGTAGTTCTTGCTGTCGAATGTTTTCCGGCTGGCTTCCATCCCCACCACGGGGTCGAAATTTCCCCTGGCGGCCAGCAAACCTGCTTCCGCTTTATCTACCTGTATATTGGCCTGGCGGGCCAGCGGGTGGTATAATTTTACCCGCTGAAGAAAGCTATCCACCGTAAACACCGTTGGTACCTGCGCCTGGGCCTGTACAGCCAATACCAGCAGTACAACAGGCATACACCTCTTTATAGTCCTCAGCACTTTATCCATTCTTATCTGTCGCTTTTTTATTCTTGTCAACCGGCTTATAATAATCGGGTGGGAACCCATTAATATTACGCCACAATTCATAGTAGATCGGTACATCTTTCAGTAAAGAAATACCGCTGGCCCCCCCACCCATCCTTAGCTGCGCAGGCCATTTCTTGTCATCGGGATCCTCAGCCACCAGCACCCTGAACTTGCCGTTGCTGCTGAGTGATGTTTCCACCGCCGATACAATACCGCCAAATGTGCCGTAGCTGTTCTTCGGCCATCCGCTGAATACAATGGCGGGAAAACCATCAAACACAAAACGCACTTTCTGGCCCCGGCTGATCAGGGGCAGGTCCATCGGCTCTACAAACATCTCTACCGCATAGTCTATATGGGTGGGCACAATTTCCACTATCATCTCCCCTTCCTTCAATATCTCTCCAATACCCGCTTTCTTTGCCTTGGTTACCTGCCCGTCCTGCGGCGCGCGTATATAATACAATTTGTTCCTCGCGTCATAATTCTCATACATATTCTGCAACTTGGCCAGGTCGCCCTCTGTAGTGGCCGCACTGGAGAGGGATGAAAAACGCTCCCCTTCCACTTTCGAGATCTTGTCCGTATAGTCCTGCACAATACCCCGCTTTTCCAGGGCCAGTACCAGCAGTTCCTGTCTACTTTGTAAGAGTTTGTTTTCGGCACCGATTTTCTTTGCCACTATGTTTTGATAGTTCACCTTCCTTCTTTCAAAATCAACCAGCGCGATCACGCCACTGTCGAGCATCAGTTTCGCGGCGTCTATTTGCCGCTTGTTTACCAGCAATTCATTGTTTACCGCGGTAAGGTCCATGCTGTCGCTGGTTACTTTTAATTGCTGCTGCTGTATTTTATTGTCGATGCTCTGTAGCTTCAGGCTCCTGCCCAGCCATAAGGCAGCCACCTGCGACTGTGCCGTGCCAACTTTGTTATTATACGCGTTGATACTTTGTTTCTTTGCGTCTATCTGTTGCTGGGTCCGTCGCAGCAGGGCGGTATCGAGGTAGTCAACTTTAATTTCACCTAACTGCAGGATGGTATCCCCCTGTTTTACAAAATCGCCCTCCTTCACAAACCATTTGGTAACCCGGCCGGCAATAATGGTATTCAGTTCCTGTGGCCTTTGCTCCTGCCGGAGGGTGGTAATGGTTCCCCTGGCGCGTATATTTTGTGTCCAGGGCAGGAATAGCACCAGTACCAACAGGCCCAGGAATAACCAGATCCATTTTTTAATGCCACCTTTCTTCTCTATGCCATACACTTTTTTAAAGGATTGCAGGGGGCTGTTTTCCGATTCAAATGCTATATCTGCTTTGATAAAGTTGTTCATAGATGATCAGCGGTTAAACGGGTTTTTCAAGTGTCAGTACCAGGTCGCAGGACGCCGATACCGAAGGATTATCCGAGGCAATCAATACCGTGGTATTCTCCAGGCTCTTCAGCCAGTCCATTAACAATGCGGCAGTCGTTTTGTCGAGGTGCTCAAAAGGTTCTTCCAGCAATAGTAAACGGTGTTCGCCCAGTAAAGCGCGTATCAGCAGTATCTTTTGCTTCACCTGTTTGGGCAGGCGTTTGCCCACGGGGTAAAGCATTTTATCGAAGCCTTCTTTTCCTGACTGAACAAAGTTCGACAAGCCAAATTTCTCCACCAGCTGATTCACCAGCTGAACCGGTATCCGGTTGCTGCCCATGGTAAGGTTCTCCCACAGTGTACCATTAAAAATGTCCTGGGTACTGAGCAATACGCCTGTTGTGTTGCGAAGGCTCCTGATATCATAATTGCCAATGGGGAAACCATCGATGAGGATCGTTCCGGTGAAATTCTTGTAGGTACCCGTGAGTAACCGCAGCAGGGTTGACTTACCAGATCCGGAGCTACCCATGATATGCACTATTTTTCCGGGCGGGATGGTAAAATTGATATTATCCAGTATCCGGGTTCCATCAGGATAGCTGAACCCGGTTTGGTGAAACTGGATGGAGATTCCCTTGCCGGTAGTTGCTACGTCAAGGCTGCCGCTGGTTTCTTTCTCCGCTTCGGTAATCTTGCCCAGCTTTTCCACGGATACCAGGGCATCATATACTCTATCCAGACTGATGATCAGTTTTTCAACCGAGCCGATAATGGCGATGATAACGATATCGGCGGCAATGAACTGCCCTACATTGATCTGCTGGTCAACCAGTAAGATGGTTCCCACGGTAAGCATGGCCGCCGTTACAATTACCTTAAAGCTGATCAGGCTCCAGAACTGGATCAAAAGTATCTTGAAATAGCTGGTACGCGCTTCGAGGTGGCCGCTGATCAGCTGATCGGTTTTGGTGATATGCAGGCCACTCCTGGCGTATTTGAACGATTTGATCACCCTGGCTATTTCCTGCAGCCAGCCGGCAACCTGGTACTTATAATCGCTCGACTGCAAAGCCAGTGAAAGCCCCTGCGGCGATGTGGTATAAAGGATAAGCAGGATAATGAACAGCAGGATAATGCCAAAACCGATGAATACAGGGTGATAAAAAGACAGTAGCATCAGCCCCAGCAGGATCTGTATAATAGCGGCCGGCAGGTCGAGCAATAGTTTTTCAATCCCTTTTTGCAGTGAGATGGTATCGAAAAAGCGGTTGACCAGTTCGGGCAGGTAGTAGCTGTCCAGTTTTTCGGTATCCAGGTGGGGCAGCCTGTCGCTGAACTCCAGCCCATAGCGAAGGAAGATCTTCTGTTTCAGCTTTTCAATGATCTCCATTTGCCTGACCTGCAACAGTCCGTTCAGAAAGGTGCCGGATACCACTAATAATATCAGTATGATGATGGAAGTGGAGATGGACCCCGCCATTACAAAGCTGATGATGGTTTGGATACCCAGGGGCAGCGATAGCTGAACCAGCCCGGCGATAATGGCCAGTGCATAGATAATGGAGATTTCCGTTTTATCGAGACGGAGAATCCGGTAAAACGCTCTAAGGGAATGGGAAAAAGATACTTTGCCTGCCATCGGTTATCGGTTCAATACTTAGGGTACTAGTTGCGATATCGTGTTAACTTCGATATGCGCATTCAAACTGGTATGTGATTGTCCTTTCTGTTTCATTTTTTCAATCGCTTCACGCAGGGTCTGCTCCAGCTGCAGGATCTTTTTTTCAGAATGTTTGATATCTTCCTCCGACAGGTGGATGGTACCAATTTTTTGTTCATGAAAGGCGATCTTGGTTTTGAAGATAGCCGTAAGCAGTTCTTCCGCTTCCGCGATGGTAAAAGTACCGCTGATGAGTTGGATTTCCATATGGGTTAATTTAATTTTTACATTTTAATAAGTTACTGCCCCTGCGCCGCGGTGAAGCCCGGTTCGCCATCGAAGAGGTACAGGTTTTCTGTCTTGATGATGCCTGTTTCAACTGCGTTGATGCGTTGCAGGAGTTGTATGATTTCCTCGTATGCCAGGGGCTGCTGACCGGCACTTTTAAACCGGCAACGCCAGTGGTCGGTGCAAAATGTTTCCGGAAACCCATCGGGCCAGACTTTGGTGCCGCGATTGGTAATCATACTTAATGCAATGCGCCCGTTATCCACCGCCTGCAGTTTGGCCGCGATAGCATCGGCCGTGGTATCTTTAGCGTGGAGAAAAACATCTACGCCCACCAGTTCCTTCACCGCCGGTGGCGGTGGGGTGAGCCTGCGGGTAACCTGGGCTACAGATTTGGCGTAATCCACGGGGGTAAGTGTGGAAGGCAACTGGCCCAACCTGGCTATCACCGCGTCGGCAAACTCGCGTGTTCCAAGTTTTTGTTGGGAATGGCCTTCCTTGTAAATATCGTAGGTGTGCATACCGTCTTCCAGCGTTTTTAGCCAGGCATTTTGAATGGTCTCGGCTACCTCTTTCTGACCTATGTAAACCAGCATTTGTATGGCACCCAGCAAAAGGCCGGAGGGGTTTGCCTGGTTATTGCCTGCGATCCGGGGGGCAGATCCGTGGATGGCTTCAAACATGGCAAACCCATCTCCGATATTGGCACTGCCCGCCAGTCCTACCGACCCGGTAATCTGCGCGGCCACATCGCTCAGGATATCTCCATACAGGTTGGGCATCACAATTACGTCAAAGATTTCAGGAGTCTGGGCCAGTTTGGCCGCGCCAATGTCTACGATCCAGTGCTCTTTTTCCAGTTCGGGATACTCCTGCCCCACTTCATCAAACACTTTGTGAAAGAGACCATCCGTCATTTTCATGATATTGTCCTTGGTAAAGCAGGTTACTTTTTTACGGTTATAAGCTTTGGCGTATTCAAAAGCGTACCGGATGATCTTCTCGGTACCCGGCCGGGATATCAGCTTTAAGCACTGGTACACTTCATCGGTTTGCCGGTGTTCAATGCCGGCGTACAGGTCTTCTTCATTTTCGCGGATGATCACCACATCCATTACCGGATGCTTGGTTTGAACATAGGGGTGATACGAGATGCAGGGCCTCACATTGGCATAAAGCCCCAGCACTTTCCGGGTGGTAACGTTCAGGCTTTTAAAGCCGCCACCCTGCGGCGTTGTAATGGGGGCTTTGAGGAAAACCTTTGTTCGCCGCAAAGATTCCCAGGCGGAAGGTTCAATACCCGCGGGGTTCCCCCTGAGGTATACTTTCTCTCCAATTTCTATCTCTTCAATGTCCAGCCTCGCCCCCGCGGCACGCATAATGTGTAAGGTGGCATCCATAATTTCCGGGCCAATGCCGTCCCCGTGTGCTACTGTAATCCTGGTCATAATGTTGGTTTTTGTACCGCAAAAATGTAGGTTGAAATTCATATAGTTTCATTTATATTTACTATGTTGTACATAAATAAAATTTATGAATTATACCTTTCATCAGCTGAAGGTTTTTATGGCGGTAGTGGAAAAGAAAAGTGTTACACGGGCGGCGGAAGAATTGCATATGACGCAACCCACTGTTTCCATACAACTTAAAAACCTGCAGGACCAGTTTGATATTCCCCTCACAGAAATTATCGGCCGGCAATTATATGTTACCGAATTCGGCAGGGAACTATACAGTATCGCGGAGAAAATACTGGAAGAAGTGGCAACCATCAATTACCGTACGCAAAACTTTAAAGGACTGC
This sequence comes from Sediminibacterium sp., assembly GCA_965229175.1. GTDB lineage: Bacteria > Bacteroidota > Bacteroidia > Chitinophagales > Chitinophagaceae > Sediminibacterium. The sequence continues at coordinate 9,283 of CBDDIT010000002.1, forward strand.
TTTCCGGGAAATTGAAGATATCGGTGGCTTCCACCGGCAAATATGTTATGCCCTATTATCTTACCGGCTTCCTGAAGGAAAACCCGGGTATCGATCTGATGATTGATGTGACCAATAAGACCAAAGTAGTGGAGAGCCTGGAAAAAAATGAGGTGGATTTCTCGCTCGTATCCGTAATGCCGGATGGCTTGGACCTCCTGGAAGAACCCCTGCTGCCGAATAAACTATATCTCACGGGTGCGGGTGACGCCGATTTTGAAACCACCCGGAAGATGTCAAAATCTGTTTTCGATACCATCCCCCTTATTTTCCGCGAAGCAGGTTCCGGCACACGCGTTACCATGCAGCGTTATTTCCAGAAAGCGAATATCGTTCCTAAGGTAAGGTTCGAACTCACTTCCAGCGAAGCCGTTAAACAGGCTGTAATGGCCGGACTGGGGTTTTCCATTCAATCTCTTTTAAGTATCAAGAACGAGCTTACACAAAAAGATATACAGATCATTCCCGTGAAAGGTATGCCCCTGGTAGAAAGCTGGCGCCTGGTGTGGCTGAAGCAAAAGAAAATGTCGATGGTGGCCAGTGCTTTCCTGAAATATACCCGGGAAAATAAAAAAGCCATAGAAGCCCGTTATTTTTCCTGGATGAAAAAGTATTAACCGTGAGGCGTGAGACGTGAGACGTGAGACGTGAGACGTGAGACGTGAGACGTGAGACGTGAGACGTGAGACGTGAGACGTGAATCGTGAGAGATGCAAGTTACAAAAAGGTTCCTTACTCACGCCTCACGCCTCACGCCTCACGTCTCACGATCCGCGCGGGCTTTAAAGCAAAACGCCGGTCTGCGGGGACCGGCGTTTTATTGTGGCGCGTAATAACAGGGCAGGTTAGAATTTGCCGTGCAGGGCGTCGTACTCTTTGTACTTGGCATCGTACTCGTCAAACGCTTTCAGGTCTTTTCCGCGTACCCTGTCGCGCTTGTAGGCGTATAGGTTGGCGAGGAAGTCTACTGATTTATTGGCGATGCTTTTTTCGGTCTTGTTCTTGTCTGATTTTGATTTGGAAGCCGTGTATGATTTCTCGAGCCATTCAACCGCCCAATCCAGGTTTTCCATCAGCGGTTTTTCGATAGCCGCATTTGCGTTTTTGAATACATCGGTTTGTTCCTTGAACTTGGCGTCAGCGGCGGCTTTCTTTTTCGGATCTTTTTCAGCCGGTGGCTTATTGGCATTCAGGCCCTGCAAAGTTCTGATATTGGCCGCGTATTTATCATCATACTCACCGTAGATATTGTAGTAGATAACGCCGGCATTAAACGCCGCGATCGCGTTCTGGTTATTTTTTGCGTAGGCCTTTTTAAAGGCATCGGCTGCTTTCAGGGTGTAGGCATGGGCCTGTGCGCTGTCGAGGCCTTTTTCCTTGTCTTTTACGTGAACCAGCACATCTCCAAACTGCAGGTACTGCCTTTCAGTGAGTGTTCCGGCAGCGTCTCCCTTATCATAAAACGAAACTTTCTGCGCCAGGGTCCAGTTTTCATCTATATAATCCATCTCAAACTGATCCCATGACGCTGCTTCTTTTGGATACAGTTCCCGGCCCAGCGCCAGGTATTTATTGAACTGTTCCTGGTTCTTGGCAGCGGTATAATGGCTGGCCAGGAACTTGTAGATATCGGCGTAGGTTTCTCCCGCCACTTTATTATCCGCCAGGCGTGAATAGGCTTTGGCCGCCTCGTCCATTTTCTGGCCATTCTGGTAAGCATACCCCAGGTACAACAGCGAGGTGGTATCGAAAGCATAGGTTCCGCTGGTCCATTTATTGGTAAAAATAACATCGCTGTATTCAACGGCCACTAAAAAGTCGGCGGCCGCTTCCTCCCATTTCTTCGCGTTAAACACCTTGATGGCTTCCGCGAAAGAGGTTTTGTACATATCGAAATATCCATCGGGACCATTGGCTACCGCCACGGTAAGCTTGGGATCCAGTTCCTGGTATTTTTTGAAAGCGGCATTCGCGTCCTTTGAAGCATTGGTATACTTGGCCGATAAAACAGGATCGGCATAGAGTGCCGCATACACCCTGGCTTTCCAGTAGTAGCCTTCTTTGGTTTGGCCTTTCGGATCCGCCAATGCCTTGTCCACTTCCGTTTTCGCATCCTCCCATTTCTTCAGGAGAACCATTGTCTGTACTTTTTTTAAATCCTGGGCCTGCACCATTTGCAGGGAGGCAGCCAGCAGGGTAAGCAATAAAAGCTTCTTCATAAGGGAGGTTTTATTATTGATTGTCAGTTGTTGTTTCCGTATCCGTTGTGTCGTTTGTGGCATCACCATCCTCATTGTTTGTTCCGGCATCCGCTGCCCCTCCTTCAATGGGCAGGGGTAAGGCTTCAAAAGTGCTGGTTGCTTCCGTTGCAACGGGTTCATCCTGCTCTTCTATCTGCGAAATAGCGGCAATCTCATCACCCCCATCCAGTTTAATCAGCGTAACCCCCTGCGTAGCTCTTCCCGCTTCGCGGATATCGGCTATGCCCGTACGGATGGTTACCCCTGAGCGGCAGGTAATAATAAGATCTTCCTTTTCGGTTACATACAAAATGCCTACCAAACTACCGGTTTTCTCCGTTACATGGATAGTTTTAACACCTTTTCCTCCGCGATTGGTAATCCGGTACTCTTCCACGGAAGTCCTTTTTCCGAATCCTTTCTCGCTCACAACCAATATGGTACGACTGCTATCTTCTTTATTAATGCAGATCATTCCCACTACTTCATCCTTGCTGTCATCCACCTCAATTCCGGCTACGCCAATCGCGCCGCGACCGGTAGCCCTCACTTTGGATTCAGGGAAACGGATCGCTCGGCCGCTTTTAACGGCCAGCATGATCTCCTGGTTACCGTCTGTCATACGGGCTGATAACAGCTCATCTCCCTCCACGATGGTGATCGCGTTAACCCCGTTCGCCCTGGGACGGCTGAAGTCCTCCAGCGAGGTCTTTTTAATAATTCCCTGCTTGGTACAGAGGATGATATAATGGCTCTGTACATAGTCTTTATCGTCCAGCCGGTTCACATCAATAATCGCCTTTACTTTATCATCTCCCGGTAGTTGTATCAGGTTCTGTATAGCGCGGCCCTTGCTTTGTTTTTCGCCTTCCGGTATCTCGTACACCCGCATCCAGAAGCAGCGCCCTTTTTCGGTAAAGAACATCAGGGTACCATGGGTAGAGGCCACAAACAGGTGTTCCACATAGTCTTCCTCGCGGGTTTTGGTGCCCACTGCTCCCCTGCCGCCCCTGCGTTGCTGGCGGTATTCAGTGGCAGAGGTGCGCTTGATATAGCCCAGGTGCGAAATGGTAATCACCACATCCTCGTCTTCGATCAGGTCCTCAATCCTCATTTCATCGGCCAGGTACTGTATCTCCGTTTTACGGGCGTCACCAAATTTTTCTTTTACTTCCAGCAGCTCTTTTTTGATCAGCTCATAGCGCATGGTTTCATTACCCAGCAACTCTTTCAGGTATTTGATGGTAGCGATCAGCCCGTTAAATTCCTCAACGATCTTGTCCCGCTCCATCCCCGTTAAACGCTGCAAACGCAGTTCCAGTATGGCTTTGGTTTGGGCTTCCGATAACCCTTCTTCCTGGCGGTACAGCTCATCGGTCAGTTCCGAGAAGACTGACTGATTCAGTTTCCATTTCTCTTCCCGGCTCTTGCTCATCAATACTTCTTTCGCCTCGTCCGGGGTTCGGCTGGCTCGTATCAGGGCAATTACTTCGTCAAGATGATCCAGGGCTTTCAGGTATCCTTCCAGGATATGCGCCCTTTCTTCGGCCTTGCGCAGATCAAACCGGGCACGCCGGATCACTACCTCCATCCTGAAATCGATGAACTCAACGATCAGTGACCGCAGGTTCATCAGTTGTGGCCTGCCCTTGCTGATAGCCACATTATTTATTCCGTAACTGGTTTGTAATTCCGTGAATTTGTAGAGCTGGTTCACGATCACCTGCGCCACCACATCCCTTTTCAGGTCGAGTACTATCCGGGTTCCTTCCCGCATATTGCTCTCGTTGTTCACATGCGCAATTCCCTCTATCGTTTTATCATTTACCAGTTGTCCTATCCTGTCCGTTAAAGCATCCCTGTTTACCTGGTAAGGTACTTCGGTAATGATGATCTGCTCACGGCCACTGGCCTTGGTATCAATATGCACCCTCCCGCGCAATATCACTCTTCCCCTTCCTGTTAGCAGCCCCTGCCTTACCCCTTCCATTCCGTAAATAATTCCACCGGTTGGAAAGTCGGGTGCTTTTACAAATTCTATCAGCTCTTCAATGGTAATATCCCTGTTGTCGATATACGCCACACAGCCAGCCACTACTTCTCCCAGGTTATGCGGCATCATATTGGTGGCCATACCCACGGCAATGCCCGATGAACCATTCACCAACAATTGCGGGATACGGGTAGGCAATACGGTCGGCTCTTCCAGTGAGTCATCAAAATTCAACTGGAAATCCACTGTTTCCTTTTCAATATCATCCAGCATGGCCTCAGCTATCCGCTGCAGGCGGGCCTCTGTATAACGCATGGCAGCGGGCGGATCCCCATCCTGATTACCAAAGTTACCCTGTCCGTCTACCAGGGTATACCGCATGGTCCAGTCCTGTGCCAACCTTACCACCACATCATAAATGGAAGAATCACCATGCGGGTGATACTTACCCATTACCTCCCCTACAATACGGGCTGATTTTTTATAAGGCTTATTGCTGTTATTGCCCAGTTCATTCATCGCGTACAAAACACGGCGGTGAACAGGCTTGAACCCATCCCTTACATCCGGCAGTGCACGCCCTACTATTACCGACATCGAATAATCGATATAGGCGGTCTTCATCTGCTCCTCAATATTCACCTGGATAATGCGGTCATGGTCTGCCGTCTGACCGGGTAGCTGGTTGTCTTCCATATGCTTGTACTGGTACTAAATTTAGAATTGTTACAGGGTGCAAGACACACCTGTTTTTCAGGATGGCGAAGATAGATTTTTAGAGGCGGAAAAAGGTGGAAAACAGGCTATTTTTTAGGGGGTTTTATCCACAGGGGAGTCGTAGGTCGTGAGTCGTAGGTCGTAGGTCGTAGGTCGTAGGTCGTAAGTCGTAGGTCGTAAGTCACGGATGATAGTTAGCTCCTACCGACTTCCCCCTAGCGACTCACCACCTACGACTCACGGCCTACGACTCACGACATACGACCTACGACTTATGACTTACGACTATTACCTTTGCCCCATGCCTCCCCAACACATTTTACTCTTCGGTGCTGGAAAGTCTGCCACCGTGCTCATATCGTACCTGAAAGAACTGGCAACGGAAAAAAACTGGATGGTAACCGTTGCCGACAGGGATCTGGCGGCAGTCCAGGCCAAGGTGGGGGAACATCCGCTGGTAAAAGCCCGGCAGGTAGACCTGGAGAACGCGGAAGAGCGGTTGGCATTGGTATCGGAGGCCGACCTGGTTATTTCCCTGCTGCCGCCATTGCTGCAGTACCCGGTGGCCAATGACTGCCTTGCCCGGGGCTGCCATTTCCTTTCGGCTTCCTATATCGACCCTGAAATTCAGCTTTTATCCAAACAGATTGAGCAAAAAGGTATTCTTTTCCTGTGTGAAATGGGGCTTGACCCCGGTATTGATCATATGAGCGCGATGCAGATGATCGATACAATACGGCAGTCGGGCGGCCGCATCACTTCCTTCCGTTCGCATTGCGGGGGGCTGGTGGCACCGGAAAGTGACGATAACGTGTGGCACTATAAATTCACCTGGAACCCTAGAAATGTAGTGCTGGCGGGCAAGGCGGGGGCTGTTTACCGGGAAGATGCTGTGATTAAAAAGCTGGCCTATCCCCAACTGTTCCGGGAAGCGGGTGAAGTGCCTATTGCAGGCATAGGCCCGCTGGCGTTTTACTATAACCGCGATTCCCTGGGTTATATATCGACCTATCAACTGGAAGAAGCCGATACTTTTGTTCGCACCACGCTTCGCTACCCGGTTTTTTGCAGGGGTTGGGACCTGGTGATTGCGATGGGGCTAACCAATGACACGAATACCATCCCAACTGATAGCCTTACCCTCGCGTCTTTTTTTGACATGCATCGTAAAGAAAGCGGTGTTACGATCCCGGAAGAATTACAGGATTTGTTTGATTTTTTAGGATGGCAGGACACTACCCTGATCAATAAAGGAAATCTGAGTTCCGCCGACGTACTGCAGTGGATACTCGAAAGCAAATGGGCCCTGCAGCCGCAGGATAAGGATATGATCGTAATGCTGCATGAGATCGCCTTTGAAACAAAGGACGGGGAAAAGGAGCTATGGCAAAGTCTACTCGTTGTAAAAGGCGACGATAGCTTACAAACCGCGATGGCAAAAACGGTAGGACTACCCCTCGGCATTGCCGCAAAGCTCGTACTCGAAGGAACCATCCATGAAACCGGCCTGCACATCCCCATCTCCCCCGCCATCTATGAACCCGTACTAAAAGCCCTAACCCAACAAGGCCTCATCTTCCACGAATCCCACAACCCCACCAATAAACCAATAAACCAATAAACCAAACCTACGACTTACGGCTCCCCCCCGGGTTCATCACCCACTCATAATCCAGCTGCCTTTTCTCCAGGTTAGCAGACACTACGCGGATGGTAACGGTATCGCCCATCCGGAAGGTTCTTCCGCTCCTTCTTCCCACCAGGCTGTAATCACCTTCTACGAGGCGGAAATCATCGTAATCCGACAGGCCCACAATGTTTACCAGGCCTTCGCATTTATGTTCAACAGTTTCCACCCAGAATCCAAAGCTGGCCACCCCGCTAATCACGCCCTCAAATACTTCGCCCAGATGACCTTTCAGGAACTCTACCTGTTTGTATTTATTACCGGCGCGTTCACACTCCATGGCCGCCCTTTCCCGTTCGCTGCTATGCCTGCATTTCTCCTCCATTTTTTTGTCGTTCATCGGGTTATTTTCGATGATCGACTGCAGAACACGGTGCACAAGTACGTCGGGGTAACGGCGTATGGGTGAGGTGAAATGACAATAGAATTCAAAAGCCAGGCCATAGTGACCAATATTCTCCGTGGTATAGATCGCTTTCGCCATGGTGCGGATGCCCAGCTGCTCCAGCACATGTTGTTCGGGTTTGCCGTTGGCGGCTAAGAGCAGAGTATTAAAGCTGCCGGCAATGGCTTCGGGACTGCTGGTATCGAAGTTATAGCCGTGCTTGCGGGCAAATACAACAAAGGGCATCAGCCTTTCCGGGTCGGGCTGATCGTGTATCCGGTACGGGAAGGGTAATGATTTTTTGTTGATCTTAAGCTTGGCCACGTTTTCGGCAACGGTGCGGTTGGCCAGGAGCATGAATTCCTCGATCAGCTGATGGGCTTCCTTGCTTTCCTTGATCATTACGCCAATGGGTTTGGCTTTTTCATCCAGCTTAAACCGTACTTCCTGTGACGAAAAATTGATAGCCCCTTTTGCAAAACGTGCTTTGCGAAGTTTCTGCGCAATATCATTCAGCAACAGGATCTCGTCCTGGTGTATCCCTTTTTTCGATTCGATGATTTCCTGCACATCTTCATAGGCATACCGGTGGTCGGAATGGATTACCGTTTTTCCCAGCCAGTATTGCTTGATATCGCCTTTTGTATTCATCTGGAAAATGGCGGAAAAAGTAAATTTATCTTCATGCGGCCGCAGCGAACAGAGTTCGTTGGAGATGCGCTCGGGCAGCATCGGGTTCACACGGTCGGGCAGGTAAACGGAAGTGCGCGTTTGTATGCTTCTTCGTCAAGCTCCGTTCCCGGCTGCACATAATAGCTTACATCAGCAATATGCACCCCAATTTCATACATGCCATTGTCGAGCCTGCGAATGGAAATGGCATCATCAAAATCCTTGGCATCAACGGGGTCGATAGTGAAAGTGAGGATATTCCTGCAATCCCTTCTTTTCTTAATTTCTTCCGAATCCAGCACATCGGGTAACCGTTCCGATTCTTCCAGCACGTCTTCCGGGAATGAAAGCGGGAAGCCGGCCTGGGCCAGGAGTTCCTTCATGGCCGCATCGTTTTCATCTTCCGGCAAAAGGAGCCCTACAATGGTGCCCACCGGCTTTTTATCGTCCTTATCCCATTTCACCAGCCGGGCCACTACCCTGTCTTTATTCTTCGCGCCATTGATCTCCGTTAGCGGGATAAACAGGTCGGGCATGGGTTTATCCGTGTCGGGAATAAAGAAGGCGTAATTGGTAGATAATTGCAATACCCCTGTAAACTCCGTTTGTTTGCGTGAAACCACTTCGGTGATCTTCCCTTCTTTTTTCCCGGTTCGCACATTTTCCTTGATCACTTTCACCCGAACGGTATCGCCATTTAAGGCGGTATTGAAATCGCCCTGTTTTACCAGTACATCACCGGGCACATTGTCTACGATAACGTACCCCATACCCGAGCGGGTTACTTCCAGCTTGCCTTTCAGGGTTTGCTGGGCGGTTATTTTGGATTTTGACTTTTGCTTTGATTTTTTGTCTCTCATAATACTTGGTTGAAACGAAAGTTCCTGATAAAATCAGTCACCCCTTCATTAAATTTCTCGCCTTCTTCAAATAGGAAACGGTGCCGTATGGGTACTACATACAGGGGCAGCGTTGCCAGCTCTTCGGTAAATTTGATCAGCCTTACCGCATCTTTTTCGGTGGTAAGAATGATCTTTTGTTTGGCATCGATACGGTTGAACTGCCGCCTGATCTCGTTGAGATCATCGATGGAAAAAATATGGTGGTCGGAATAGTCCTGCTGATAATACGTATGCGCTTTTTCCAGCAGGTAATCTTTCAGCGGCCGCGGGTTGGCAATGCCACATACCAGTAATACCTCATCCCTCGGCGTCAGGTGCCACTCATCACCGTGGTTACAGATATGATAAGGTACGCCATACTCGATGGTTGTAAAAAACAGTTTTTGGTCGGGTGTAGGATGCAACTGACGGATAATACGCTGTTTCTTTTCTTCGACAGGTCGGGCGGGCACTTCGTAACAATGATCACATCCGCCCTTTTTGCCGACGAACGCTGGTCGCGAAGATCGCCCGTAGGCAGAAAAAAATCCTGTGTATACAGGTTTCCATACTCCGTTAGCAGGATATTATACCCGGCTATTACCGAGCGGTGCTGGAACGCGTCATCCAGGATAATGGCCTGCAAACCCGGCACATCCTGTAACAGGTGAGGTATACCTACGATCCTTTCCTCGCAGGATGCCACCGCCACACCGGGAAAATTAATATGAAACTGCATCGGTTCATCCCCTATCTCCAGGGCCGTTGTCTGGCTATTGGCCAGTACATACCCCTTGGTTTTGCGCTTATATCCCCGGCTCAGCGTGGCCAGGGTAAACTCGCTGCCCAGTTGCCGCAAAAGGTACTCCACCATCGGCGATTTACCCGTTCCGCCACCGCCAGGTTACCCACACAGATCAGGGGAAAATTAAAAACGCGCCGACGCTAGATATTTTTTATCGTATAGTTTGTTACGGATAATAATGATCAGCCCGTAAATAAGGGCCAGTGGCAGTAAAACAACACGGAAAAGAGGTAAGGAAGATCGTGTTAAAATTCATAGGTATTGTGCGGTGTGATGCAGTAGCACAAAGGTACGTCAAATTGATCTCTGTCTGTGATCTTATCAACCGGGTCGAAATACGAAAAACCAATTGTTACCACATCTTCCCGGCATTTGGCCAGGAACCTGTCGTAAAAACCCTTGCCAAAGCCCACCCGGTAGCCATCTGTATCAAAAGCCAGTAAAGGAACCAGCACCAGGGTCTATCTGCTCCAACGGCACCACTTCCCCTTCTTTGGGCTCGGTAATGCCCCAGGCACTGGTTCTGTAAACCGTATCCTCCCGGACTGCCACGGGTGTCATTTCCAGGCTGGCGGTATCAGTAACAGGGTATGCAATGGTTAATCCCGTATCATATGCCGTAAATAGCCGGTAAAAAGATGAGTATTCGGTTCCGCTGCCTGGGAAAGCGGCCAGTAACTCATTACCGTTGCTACATCCGCATAGTTGAACTGCTGAAACTGCAACAGCAAACAGATCATCCAGCCGCAACCGCTCACGGCCATCGAGGGTTGACCGTAAGGTGAGGAATTGTTGGCGGATAGCATGCTTTTTCAAGGGGGGGGGGTGGTTTTTGGTTTTTGGTTGGTTTAGGGTTTTTGGTTTAGAGTTTGTTTAGGGTTTTTGGTTTAGGGTTGTTTTTGGGGTTTTTGTTTAGGGTTTTAGGTGGTGCTGTAAAGATAGGCGTATGCGGTTAGCTTCCTGGTGGATAGTCCTGTTTGTTGAGGGTGGATAATTTTGGGATGGAAGCGATGGAGGGGTAACCGGTCCAGTGTACGATCTCCTCTTCATAGTTCATATAGTCATCGCTGAAGATCCAGCCGACTACGTCGAGGCGGCGGGCTTTGCAATAGGCGGCTGTCAGGAGCGAATGATTGATGCTGCCCAGGTAGTTACGGCTTACAAGGATGATCCTGGCCCCTAGTTGTTCCGCAAGATCAGCTACCATCGTATCGGTTTGCCAGTGGCACCAGCAAAACCGCCGGCACCTTCTATTACCAGTGGCCTTTCCCCCGTTTTATCGAAAATCGCATTCGCTTCCCGGGCAATAAGGTCTGTATGGATAACAACACCCTCCCTCCGGGCCGCGATATGGGGGAAGCAGGGGTTTGAAGCTTATATAACTCAGGGTGGATTTTTGAAAGAGGATTAGAGATCAGCGAAGCTACCAACTCCGCGTCGGTACCCTCCGCATACCCCGCCTGCACCGGCTTCCAGTAATCCGCCGCCAACGCCTCCGTTACAATGGCCGATATCAGCGTCTTGCCAATATCGGTGCCGATACCTGTTATGAAAAAAGGGGATTTCAATTTGAAAATTTGAAAATTTGAAAATTTGAAAATTAGCGTTGACTCTGGAAATTTGCAAATAAGGTTGAAGTTGAAAAGGGTTTATAAAGCAGCTACTGGTATAAAACAATTTTCAAATTCTCAAATTAATTTGCTTGGCAAAAAAACGAAAATACAGTCGTTCCATAATTTCGCTGGAAGCTGAATCCCTCGAAATTTTCGTAGCGGTTGCGGGGGGTGTGTTCGAGTACGAAAAAACCTCCTTTTTGAATCAGCTGCCGGGCTACAATGATTTTGGGTAGTTCGTCGATGCTGCCCAGGGCATAGGGTGGGCCGGCGAAAATAAAATCGTAAGCTTCTGTGGCTGTATGGATAAATGAGAATACATCCATCTTCAGCACTTTCGCGTTGGTAGCACCCAGCATGTCCAGGTTCTTTTTGATGAAAGCGTGCATGACAGGGTCTTTTTCAACAATGGTCATGTCCGCCGCTCCCCTGGACCCCAGTTCATAGCTGATACAGCCGGTTCCGCCAAACAGATCCAGGGTTCTGATGCCCTCAAAGTTCATGCGGTTCTGGAGGATATTGAAAAGGCCCTCTTTCGCGATATCGGTGGTTGGGCGGGTATGGGGCATATTGGCAGGAGGCGCGATCCGCCGCCCTCCCCAGCTTCCCGAAATGATCCTCATATTCCCAGTTTATAATAAGGGGTAAAATAATGAACAGGATGATCGGCCAGCACTTTCGAGAAAATACCCGTATCCCCGCTTTCATGCCAGGTGACTTTTCCGAACAGGTTAGGCAGTTGCTGCGCCGTTGCCGACCGCTTATCCAGCTCACCCGACACTTCCACATGGGAAACGCCTGGATCCAGGTTAAACTGCTGTACCAGGCTTAGGAGGTAGTACAGGATATCTTCCGCGGTATCATAATTAAACGACTGTATCAGTTGTAACTGCTGTCCTTTTACTACCGCAGCCACGATATGCTTGGTGTAGAACCTGATGGCCACAAAATTCTCACCCGGCAGTGTGCGTCCCAGCAGATCATTCAGCATACCCGAATAAATATGGGAAGGCTGATGGACCGGAAGTTCCTGGTTGACCCATTCCACTACCGCTTTTTTTACCCGGTAAGCTACCACCATTCCGCCAACGGCCAGTTCTTCGTAGCCCGAAGGGTCAGTGCTGCTGTCGCCATACACCTGGTCGAGAAAATCCCGCCCGGCTTCGGGTGTAAATTTTGATTCCGGTACTACCAGCGCATCGGGAAGATTGTAATACACGATTACATGGCTGTAAGTACGGCCCAGTAACTGAGAGGCTTTTTTTACGCCCGCCAGTTCATCCTGCCAGGTATCTTGGAATGTATCTATATCAAATACCTCGAAAGCCTCCAACTGCCGGGGAAGCTGCCCTTTTACCAATAATACCACCTGGTTACACCCGATCTCTATCAGTAGCTGGTCCGCACCTGTAATAGAAGCCGGTGCCTGTGTATCCGGGTAATAACCGATTCTTTTGTGGGTCATGCGAATGAATTACGGTACAATGATATAAAAAAAGCACTATCAGCGAATTACGATCTGCGGAAACGCCAAATTTGTAGCTTTGCGCAATATTATGCAAAGCAATGGCCGCGACCTGAACCTGCAGGTAAATATCACGAATAAACAGGTATTAAGTATTGCGCTGCCGATTACGGCCTCTATTATCGTTCCCCAGATCAATTTTATCATTAATAATATCTTCCTGGGCGGACTGGGCCAGCGGGCCCTGGCACTGGCGGGAATTACCGGTGTTTACTACCTGATATTTGCCGTGGTGGGCCAGGGATTGAACAATGGCCTCCAGGCCCTGATCTCCCGCCGCGCCGGCGAAAACCGGGTAGACGCCATCGGGAGCCTGTTTGCCCAGGGTGTCAGGATCTCCCTGGTATTTGCCATTATCGGGATACTGGTTACCTGGTTTATTGCTCCCGTTATTCTGGGTTGGGCATTGCACGACGCGGAGAGCGTAAAAATATCTACCGGTTTCCTGCATATCCGGATCCTGGGGCTGCCTTTCTTGTATGTATACCAGATGCGCAATGCCCTGCTGGTAGGAACCAACCAAAGCAGGTACCTGATAATAGGCACCGCCACCGAAGCGGTAGTGAATGTGTTTTTTGACTATTCGCTGATCTATGGCCATTTCGGATTCCCTAACATGGGCTTTAACGGGGCCGCCTGGTCTTCCATCATAGCTGAATTTGCCGGTTTGGTGGTGATCTTCGTGGTGATACGTTTAAACGGCATCACCCGTCAATTGGAGCTGTTTAAAAACTGGGCATTCAACGCGGCCAATACCAAACTGATACTGGTACAGTCCTACCCGCTGATACTGCAGTTCACCATCAGCCTGATCAGTTGGGAGTTTTTTTATATCCTGATCGAACATCATGGCCACCAGGCCCTGGCCATTTCGAACAGTATGCGGAATATATTCGGGTTCTTCGGTTGTTTCACCTGGGCCTTTGCGGCTACGGCCAATACCATGGTGAGCAATGTAATTGGCCAGGGATTGCAGCACAAGGTAATGGAACTGGTAAATCGCATCATGGCCTGGAGCCTGGGCTTTGCCGTTTCTGTTTGTATTCTCCTTAATATTTTCCCGCACACTTTTCTATCCATTTATGGGCAGGGAGAAGATTTTATCGCAGCGGCCATTCCCGTATTAAGGGTGGTATCCACCGCGCTGGTGGTCATGTCTGTTTCGGTGGTTTGGATGAACGCCGTTACCGGCACCGGCAATTCAAAAATGAATCTTTTCTCTGAAACCGCTGCCATCACGCTGTACTGTATTTATGTATATGTGACCCTCGAAAAAATGAACCTCTCCGTAACCTGGGGCTGGCTCAGCGAATGGATCTACTGGGCCACTATCCTGGTGCCATCGTTCTGGTATATGAGGAGCGGGAGGTGGAAGGATAGGGTGATATAACAAGCTTGGCTTACACTGGCATTAATTTGCTTGTTTGGTATATTGGACGGGTAATATAATATAATAAGAATCGTGGAGGTTACACTGCACAGCAACATCCACCGGCCTGCAAACAAGTCGCTAACAACCTTTTCTTCCTCTATAATTGCGATCCCAGTTGACCGTTGAAATTCATTTCTTATATCGCTTTTCAATTTTTCTCGTTAGCTTGTCTATCTTCTTTTCCTGCTCAATGATATATAAGGTCAGTTCTTCAATTTTTTTCAGCAGCAACGCCTGGTTACCTCCTAAATCAATGCCCCAGTTTTCTATTTCGGCAGTTGTTGGCACTTCGGGCAGATGCTTCTCTTCTTTGATGAACTTCTCCAGACTGACCAGTGGTCTCAATTCATAACCTTCGGCAAAAACGTAGTCTGCCCATGGAGCCGTTTGGGTTACATACACTTTCTTAACCTTTAACTGACCATTTACGATCGCGTTTCCGTTGACCGACAATTTTTCAGTCGGGCTTGATGTGCCGATTCCAACACTTCCCGAAGCATCAATTCGTAATCTTTCGATGGAATTGGTCTCAAAAACCAGTGGATGCGCCGTTACCGTTCTGAGTTTGACAGCGGGAAGCCAACCAGATGTATTAGAGTTGGTGGCAACCAGCCCGCCCCAAACGGCATTGTTACCAGCCGCCACATATACTTCCGATATATTATAATCCTGCTGTGTTGGATTTGTATTTGCCGCGCCAATCCGTGGGTATGCCGAACCAGCTGTCGTTAAAGAAGAGAAACTATTACTCAAGCCTCCTATAAAATTTGCCGGCCCGGTTACCAGGAAACTATTATTGTTAGGAAAGCTTACGTTTCCAAAAACATCAATATTGAACCTGTTGGTAGTTGCGATCGAATTCCCATTATCGGGTCCGCCACCAAAATCCGTTTTTATAAAGAACCGAGACAGATTTGTTGCATCATCTTCCTGCCCGAATGCAACTTTTGAAGTAAGGGTTGAACCGCCCCAGCGTCTGCTGTCAAACACAAGTCCATTCACAGCATATAAATATCCTCCTATAGTGGCACCGGTATAATTATATGTATTGAACAGCCCGATCCTGGCATGATTATCCATCCAACCTCCAGACGTGGGCAAATAGGTTTGCGCTTTCCCGGCTAATGATAACATGATCCAACATGCAGACAATACTCTTTTCATTGATTATTGATTTTAATGTGGTGCCGACCAGCTACCTGGCAATCCGGCTTGCTTAGTTTTTATAATGTGTAGCCAATCCTGTACTTTAAAGCCGTTGTTTGCGGCAACTTGCTATAACTCAGTAAATCACACATCCTTATCCTGCTTCTCCTTACACCTACAAATGTATTTATGGATTACTCTTTTACTGGGGCTCCTTATAACAATGCCCGTGTCACGATGAGTTACGACATTATTTTCGTTTGCATATGAGCTGTTTGATACTAGAATGACCAAAAGCGCCATTGAAAAAAGTTGTCTCATTTTCCGGTTTATTAAGTTAATGTGTAATAGTTATTAGTTGATCTCACAGCTTAGATTTTCCGTTTTTATTGCAAAATCCAGTCACATTGAGTAGCAATCTATTGAGCAAACTGACCAGTTAATTCGCTGGCTGATAATTTTACGAAAAAAAGTTTTTCGGATATATAAATATCCCGAACCAGCATGGTTAGTTTCAGCCGGTTTGCCATGGTCACACAAAAACGGATTGCCTGATCACTTTTGACCGATTTTGCAAAGAGTTCAGAAACGGTACTATTTTTTCTTTGAACTTCAAATTTCATTTATTAGTCTTCAAATTTAATCAATTTCACAATTCAATCAGCCAGGGAAAACATGTATTTTCTTTTGTTTATTCGCCGCTCTTCTGTAAGCATCCGGCCAAGTACACCTTTGAATTCTGATTATTTTTTGTTACGATGCGGAAGAAGTTGAGCCACTTTGTTAACCGGCTGGTCGGCGATGCGGTGCAATACATCTTTCAGCCGGTTATATCCCTTTTATCAATCTAATATTTAGCTATACGCTTATCAGTATAGAAATTGCCAGCAACACTCCTTTTATACTCTGAGTAATACTTATATACTATCTCATTTTTGTCGAGAATACGAAGTCCTTGTCCTCCTATATTCAATCTGCCGCCCGAAAGAGGATAATCTTGAATAAATCCGTTGATTGCTGCACGTCTGCAAAATAAAATACATCGTTGCGGCCGCTCAGGTAACAGCTCCCCTGAAAATAGCAATATCTTCTACTACCCTTCTTTCATTTTTTGAAACAAGTTCGGCTTGAACACCTGTATTAATTTGCCTTTCCAATATATTGGACGGTTTATGTAGAAGGAATCGTGGAGGTTGCAGTGCATGTAATCAACTGATCCTTGCGAATACAGTCGATTTGTCTTTCTTGTGTTCACCCATCTGTCTGAAGGAATATAGTAAGCTTTACATACTTTCTCATATGGTGAAAAGGTGTTTATTCCGTGCCGTTTACTGTGACACAAGGGTTTCTATACAACCAACATATTTAATAACATCAAATGCAAATAAAAGTGAAAGTTCTAACCCAATTTAAGGGATAGGGTTGCAATAAAACATTAATTATTTTGCTTTAGCAATACCTTTTCTAATGCAAGTATCTTCTCCTTCTGTTGCTGGCTTTCTTTGTTTTGTTCAATGATATACAATGTCAACTCTTCGATCTTTTTTAGTAACAGTGCCTGTGTATCGCCCACCTTGATCCCCTTTTTCTCAACTTCCTCAGCGGAGGGAACATCGGGTAAGTGCTTATTTTGCTGAATGAATTGCTCAAGTGAGAAAAGGCTTCTTAACTGATATTCCTTATCAAAAACATAGTCACTCCAGCCAGAAGGTACAACTGACACTTCTTTTGCTTTGATGGTACCATTTACCGTAAGTTTTTCAGTCGGGTTTGTAGTTCCTATGCCAAAATTTCCGGTTCTCAAAATTGTTACAACTGGCTGAGAAAATGTAGTACTGTTAGGTGAAGATGATGGTACGATGGTAAGGCCATCAGCAACATAGTATTGTGATGCAATCTGCCAGTTGTAAAAACCAGCGTTTGCGGCATCAACAAAAAGCATCCCAATACCACCGTTTGTTCCAGTCAGTTGTAACTGTCTGCCGGTAGCCCCTCCTTTCACTTCAAGCAATGTATTGGGAGTGGTTGTACCTATACCAACATTTGAACCGGTAAAATAATGACCGTACGAATTAGTATAAGTTAAACCACCGCCATTGGAATTATGAATTTCGCCGTTCTCTGTACCATTTCTATAAAACGTAACAGCACTACCTCCTACTCCATCTAAGGAAAGGTAACGGATATTTGAGTACGATTTTGGAGTAGAAGTACCTATACCCAGGTTTCCTGTACGAAGTAAAGTAAAAGCAGGGTTGGAAAATGTAGTACCGTTAGGTGCCGATGATGGTACGATGGTAAGGGCATCAGCAACATAGTGTTGTGATGCAACCTGCCAGTTGTAAAAACCAGCGTTTGCCGCATCTACAAAAATCATCCCAATACCTCCGTTTGTTCCAGTCAGTTGTAACTGTCTGCCGGTAGCCCCTCCTTTCACTTCAAGCAATGTATTGGGGCTTGTTGTACCAATACCTACACTTCCTGAAGTGGTGATACTACCACTTGCATTGATGGAGCCGTTGACGTCTAATTTAGACAGAGCTGGTCTTTTTCCAATACCAACATTCCCGTTTGCGTTTATACTAATCCCAATGCCCGTGTCACGATGAGTTACGACATTATTTTCGTTTGCATATGAGCTGTTTGATACTAGAATGACCAAAAGCGCCATTGAAAAAAGTTGTCTCATTTTCCGGTTTATTAAGTTAATGTGTAATAGTTATTAGTTGATCTCACAGCTTAGATTTTCCGTTTTTATTGCAAAATCCAGTCACATTGAGTAGCAATCTATTGAGCAAACTGACCAGTTAATTCGCTGGCTGATAATTTTACGAAAAAAAGTTTTTCGGATATATAAATATCCCGAACCAGCATGGTTAGTTTCAGCCGGTTTGCCATGGTCACACAAAAACGGATTGCCTGATCACTTTTGACCGATTTTGCAAAGAGTTCAGAAACGGTACTATTTTTTCTTTGAACTTCAAATTTCATTTATTAGTCTTCAAATTTAATCAATTTCACAATTCAATCAGCCAGGGAAAACATGTATTTTCTTTTGTTTATTCGCCGCTCTTCTGTAAGCATCCGGCCAAGTACACCTTTGAATTCTGATTATTTTTTGTTACGATGCGGAAGAAGTTGAGCCACTTTGTTAACCGGCTGGTCGGCGATGCGGTGCAATACATCTTTAAGCCGGTTATATCCCTTTTATCAATCTAATATTTAGCTATACGCTTATCAGTATAGAAATTGCCAGCAACACTCCTTTTATACTCTGAGTAATACTTATATACTATCTCATTTTTGTCGAGAATACGAAGTCCTTGTCCTCCTATATTCAATCTGCCGCCCGAAAGAGGATAATCTTGAATAAATCCGTTGATTGCTGCACGTCTGCAAAATAAAATACATCGTTGCGGCCGCTCAGGTAACAGCTCCCCTGAAAATAGCAATATCTTCTACTACCCTTCTTTCATTTTTTGAAACAAGTTCGGCTTGAACACCTGTATTAATTTGCCTTTCCAATATATTGGACGGTTTATGTAAAAGGAATCGTGGAGGTTGCACGGTATCGCTCCAAAGGTTCAAGTTTTGAAACAGTCTCTATTTCCATATCGGATATTTTCATAATTAGTTAGGCCTTTTATTTGATGCTTAAGTAAACGTCATTAATTAGCCCAATTATTCCTTGTGAGACAAACAAGCTTCTTTATAATCGAACCATTTTTCCAAACAGCCTTTCTCTAAATATTCCTTAATTGAAGCATACTTAATAGAAAAAGGGACATCTACGGATATATAATTCTTTAAGTGACTTCCTTCCCAATCACAACCCAGCTTAGTTAAATCACTCGTTATTTGGTTAAACTTATCCAAATCAAATATTACTATCTGTATAGTACTGTTACCAGAAGGCTCAATCAGTTCATCAAAGAACATTTCGTCATTATCATGCTCAACACTAATCAAATCATTATATGCAATATTGGGGGCAAAAAAGGGGACATTTTTTATTCGATAATAATCATTCTCTTTTGCAGCCCAAACACTTTCTGTAGAAAGCTTTCCTTCGAAGTCATTGTATACCAATTTAACCTTGTAATTATTCTTTGTATCTACGATTTTCATATTTTATCCTTTTTTCCCATTACATCCATTACAAAGTACTTGACCATTATCGGGAGTACCACTTCCCCCCTCTCTTTTTCTTTTTATATGGTCAACTTCTGTTCTGTTTTTTGGTGGCTTAACTCCTTTGGTATCTTTCACTGCTGGCACTGTTTCTGTTTTACAGCTGGCACAAACAGTCTTGCCATTATTTTTAGCTTTATTAACATCAACAACGGCTTCTTTGCCTGCCTTAGTAAAATCTTTCCCTTCTCTTTGAACTTCACTTAGTTTGGCCGCTCTTTTTTCAGCTTTTGAAAGGGCATCAACCCCATCTTTAATAACCTTTACATCCTTTTCAACTTTACCAATTTTAGCTAAATCACCTACATAAGGTATAATGCCAAGAGCACTTATACCAGCACCCAACCAGTCACCATTCTTCAAAGATAGTCCGGCATTAATTCCGTCGGCTATACCTGTTGGGTCTGCAATACCTGCTAAATCCAAACCAGCTTGCAAAACACCTTCGCCAGAAATTGAGTGATTACCTCCAAAATTAATTCCTAAGAAGCCAACATCCACCTTAACATTAATCAAATCAGTTTTAATGGTTACGGACGAATTTTGTGCTCCCTGAATTGTAATGTCAAACAAGTCACCTAATGGGTCACCAAACTTGGCAGGATTATTACCCATTGATACATATGGGGAGATAGTTTCTTGCCCTTCCTCCACTTTAGGGTCAATCTGCCACCATCTTGCAATAGTTGGGTCAAGTGTTCTGTAAAATGCCTCATAAGCATTTAATCCTAAATCTTCATCAAACTCAATCCCATTATACTTAAACCTATTCTCCAACTTACCTGCTGCCTTAGATGATACCCCCGCCATCGTCAACCCAAAAGGATAATAATGCGTCTCCTCCAACAAAGGTCCTCTTGAGTGCCTCACCTGTAAGTTATCAAAGAACACATCCACCGGGCTCTCATTGCTGGTGTATACATAAAGGTAACCATTTCGCGTGATGGGTAAACCGAGCTTGTAGATGTCCTTGCGAACGTTCTCCTCACCGGCACTTTCGTACCCGCTGCTCTCAGATACATACTTCATCTGTTCATCAAACAATATCCAGCTGACATAGGCACGGGGTTTACTGGTATTGGTATACTCATTGCTTTGTTTGGTAAGCATACTTTGTATGCCAGGGCTGAGTATGCCGGAAGAACTTAGTTGGGCCGGGGTTAGCTTGGCTGCCATCAGGGGCGACATGCATCACAGAATCCCGTATTTTAAGATCATGAATCCAAGACAACGATACCATTCCATCCTTCCCTTTGCGTTCTATTGTTCGTTGCTCACCCAACCGCAATTACGGTCAATACCCAGGTCAACAAGGTATTATTGGCGCAAACGAAACCAGATGGTTTTATTTGATGCCGGGCTATCAGAACATACTGAACACCTTACTACTTTACAAGCCATTGCCAACCACCGGCAACTGCTGAAGCTGAATAGAGCCCTTTTGCGGGCGATTGCCCTCACCCGGTTTATTGGTAAAAACACGGCCGCCATCAAATCGCGCCAGCAGAATGCAATGAAAGTGGTACTGAACCAGTTTCAGAAGGTATCAGTTACTACCGGACTGAGACTTGCCTGTAAGGTTACCGGTATCGGCTACAGGCAATGGCTGAAAATGAGAGCGACAACCATATGTTCGCACTCTCCCTTTGGAAGTTGCAGGCGAAAGCATCCTGCCCAGTTGCTTAATAGTGAGATCCGGGCAATTGTAAAAACCTGCCATGATCCCTCCTGCCTACATTGGCCGCTGGCTTCCCTTTACTATAAAGCCCTAAGAGCTAAGGAAATTGCCTGCTCACTAGGTAGCTTTTATAAATATGCAGCTTTACTGGTAAAACGCCCGCCTCCTCCGCCTTCGCGGCGCAAACATCATTGTAAAGGCATCAGGAGCAGCCGGCCTTTTGAACTCATACATACTGATATCACCCAGTTTACAACCGCAAACGGCACCAGGTCATTTATCTACCTGGTACAAGATAACTTCTCCAGGGCAGTACTGGAACACAGGGTTGAAACGGAAAGAAAGGCAAAACATACCATTGGGTTAATCAGGAAGGTATTGGCTATGAAAGAGGCTGCCCATAACACGGGTAACCTTCAAATATTAAGCGATGATGGGGTGGAAAATAAGCCTATCCGGAAAGTGTTGACCGGCAGCTCTCTTACCCACCTGGTTGCCCAAAAAGATATCAGCTTCTCCAACTCAATGATCGAATACCTGAACCGAACACTTAAATACCAGTACCTGTACCAACAAGCGATTACAACCCTCGGAGACCTGGAACTGGCAATTGACGATGCCATCAAAGACTATAATAACCGCCCGGCCCATGCCCTGCTTGGCCTTACACCGCTGGAATCTTTAAATAACCAGGAGCCTGACACAGAAGCCTTGTCTTCCTATATTCAATCTGCCGCCCGAAAGAGGATAATCTTGAATAAATCCGTTGATTGCTGCACGTCTGCAAAATAAAATACATCGTTGCGGCCGCTCAGGTAACAGCTCCCCGGAAAATAGCAATATCTTCTACTACCCTTCTTTCATTTTTGAAAAAAGTTCGGCTTGAACACCTGTATTAATTTGCCTGTCCAATATATTGGACGGTTTATGTAAAAGGAATCGTGGAAGTTGCAGTGCAAACTTTTCTTGAATCGATTACCTTAGCCAAACAAAAACTGCTGGACAATCTAAGCCCAGCAGCATAACTTGAATAACCAATATCCTATAAAAACCGAAAAAGAAAAATCCTAAACTGTCAGATCAACTACTAACTATTACAAATAAAGATTTCATGGTATGAAGAAACTTTTCAGCCTGATTATCTGGTAAATACTTTGCTATAATATTAATTACAATTTGTCGTCCTTTTGCATCTGGATAGTTTTCAAGTAATTCACCGTTTTCAATGAACTCAAGATAAAGGTTTATCTTCTTTTGTAATATTTCAAGATGCTCCAAGCCATTCCATTCCAGATGGTCTGAAATTGTAAGTACAGCTTCCCCCTTTTTGCTAAGTGATACTGAATCAACAACTTTAAGATTATCTACTGGCATATATGTTATATCAACACCATTCGTTATCTAAATAAGCAGCAGGTAAAAAGTCCTTTATTTTTTTGTAATCCCCTGCGTAATCTTTAAATACGCTTTTAAAGAAATTGATATACTCTGATGTACATCCTATCACATCGATTGGATTTTCATAATCACTTGCTGTGTACTTACCCCAATTGCCAGTGTTACCGAAGACGTAATAGTTTTTATGCGGCATTCCAAACAATTCTACCGAAATAAAGCCTCCATTATTTAACTCATCCCAAGTTGTATCAACAGGAAACTTAAATCTTAACAAAGGGCCAGAATTATGCGGTGGATTAGCTTCGTCATAATTTTCAATTACTACAAACTCAGTATCTCCAGAAAACTTCATGCATTCTTGTAAAAGCCTATAGTCAACTTCCCCAAACAAAATACCGCCAATCATTGGCAATAGCTTAAACTCATTTCGAAAAACTAATGCAGGAACATCTACAGACAAATCATAAAATATTTGATTTTGAATAAAAATCCATGTTTCCTCAAGCTCTTTTTTGCTCAACCAATACCTTTCAAAAAAAGAAGTGGTTAAAGTAACATCTTCAAAAGATGAAAAAGCCTCAAGTTGTTTGTAATACTCCTTCATAAATTATTTATTTCCCTCTGTGACTCTTATTTTATAAATCTGTCCTTCACTTGTTTTTATGTCTATTGTCGGCACAGAGGTTTTAGTCCCTGCATGATAGTTAACAAAGCTACCATCTTCCATTTTAAAAGCACCACTTTTCATCTGCTGTACTGCATCCTTTGTTAAGCCATTAAATATTTCTTTTGCGTCCCCTGATATGTTTCCTTGCAATACTCCATTCTTAAGCTCCTTAAATTCACTAACACTGCCAAGTAGTTCTCCAACTGGCGAATTTCTTCCCGCTGTTAAAAGTGCATCCGTTTCTAATCCAAATGCCTTACTAACCGCTCCAAAAGCTCCTCCAGTTATAGCCCCTTCAACGGCCATCGCTGTGTTTTGCTTGGCTAAGCGCAGGTTCAATGCTTTTGTCGCAGGGTCTTTTGTTTTACTTGCAGCATCTCCCCAGCCAGCCGCGCTAAAAGGGGAAAGCAAAACAGCCAATCCGTAACTTCCAGCTTCACCTACAGCATTAGCAAACTTTTTAACTCTATCAATTGTTAAAGGCTGGGCTGTAATTGCTCCACCACCTGTTACAGGTGTTTTTCCATCTGGGTCAATAAATCGAATTGGGTTGTCGAATGCATAATTATAAGGTGAATGTCTTCGCATAGAATCTGCCATTGGGTCTATTTGGTTCCACCTACCCAACTGCGGGTCTTGCATCCTCGCTCCATAATCATACAACTCCAACCCACTACCATCACTAAACTCCTTACTCTCCAATTCCTTCCCATTATACTTAAA
>CBDDIT010000003.1:0-61904 GCA_965229175.1 Sediminibacterium sp.
TATGGCCGACCATTTGATGGCGCAGCTGAAGACACCCCTTTTCATCGCCCACCGCTAGCAGCGGCAAGATCTGATTATGTGCAATTAACCTATCTTTGAAATGGAAAAAATCCTGACTATCAATCCTGAAATCGGCGGCCAGCCGGCAAAGCCTGAATTCATACCGGACGCTCCGGTCCAACCACAAATTCCCTATGAACCTGAGATAGTTCCCGAGCCTGAGCCACGTCCGTTAACACAACCAGAAGAACTACCTCCTCGCAAAGAAGGTAGATCCACACAGGCTTCGGTTAGTGGCACTGTGCCTAAACCGTTTAACCAGGTGCCTTCAAAGGCTGATCAACCGTCCTCTCATTTGGTATTCCTGGTTTCAGTAATGGCAATGCTTTCCTCTTGCGTGAAAGATCATCAAATCCCGGCGTCTCAGATTGAAATACGGACATTGCCATTCAGCCCCACAACGCAATCAACCATTTTTAGAATGGAGGCCATCCAACTTGGAGATCAGGAGATTATTGAGCACGGAGTGGTATTTACTGCTTATTTCCGAGGTGTTGGGAATCATAATCAGCTGCCCACCCATAGCGACAACAAGGTTGTTTTTGATAAGAAGCTGGCCATGGGTACCAATGAATACGCTTACATGAAAGATGTCCTTGCGGGAAGGACTTTCTTCTATTACCGGGCATATGCAATTCTGGGAGACAATTCGATCGTATATGCAAATCGGCTGAGCTATACTATTGAGTAGGCGTACAGGAGCAGCCAGCGAGCTTCGGTTAGCTGATGGCGATCGAATCCGGGTCGTGTTATACCTACAAAATTTTACATCCTATCTCCCCTCAAATAGGGACACGGGAAGGTCAAATAGTTGACAACATTTCTGACGCCAAAAATATTTACGGCGTCCTGGTAAGCCATATTCCGCTCGTTTTCAGAATTGACAGCACCTTCAAGGTAAACAGTGCGATTCAAAACCCGCACGGATATTTTGGCGGCGTCGATCAGACAATCTCCGTGAAGGATCTCAGACACCCTCTCGGCCAGTTCACAATCAACCTCAGCATCCGCGCTGATCAACGAGGCAGGGGCCTCGTGGTGCACAATATATATTTTGTCATTTCTCATCTTTGGATTTATTATTCGATCTTCCCTACCACCAGCAAACAAGATTAAGCATAAACTCAGCGCCGCTCTCATTCCTGGTCCATAATCAAAACAGCGGCATCGTAAACCCTCCCTCCTATGAGATTGCCTAGGCCTGATTGGCCTGTGACAGTTTATAAAACTGGACCTGCATTTGGAGAGGAACCCTCATTGCTAATTGGAAAAACTCCTGCCCGTCTTTGATCGTAAGATTAGCGACTGACGTCACCACTCGTTCGCCCCACAGCAGACGGTATTCAAATCCAGGGATATCGCTCATATGAATTCCCCCGCAGACGACGGTGCCACCTTTTTCGATGTCTGAAAGTGCCTTAGGGATAAGCTCCCCCGCTGGCGCAAAGATGATTGCTCCTTCAAGCTCTTCGGGAGCGGGTTGAGAGGAATCACCAGCCCAAACCGCTCCCAATTCTTTTGCCAGCAATTGGGCGGCGGTATCCGCCTTTTGACTGAACGCATACACCTTTTTATTCTGAAAACCGGCAATCTGGATCAATATGTGAGCAGCAGCTCCAAAACCATAAATGCCGATTTTTTCACAATTCCTGTCGAGCATTTGGTAGGAGCGGTAGCCAATTAAGCCGGCACATAGCAAGGGCGCTGCCCAAGGATGCTGATAATAACCGGGAAGCGGAATACAGTACTTTTCAAAAGCCACTGTGTACTGGCAATATCCGCCGTCGACTGTGAAGCCTGTGAACAGAGCCTGATCGCACAAATTCTCTCTGCCGGTTAAACAATACTTGCATTTTCCGCAGGTATGAGCCAACCACGGAATCCCGACTATTGCACCTATTTTCAGATTAGTTACTCCTTCCCCGAGCCCAACCACTGTACCCATTATTTCATGTCCCGGGATCAAGGGGAGCCTCGCGCCTTTCAATTCCCCGTCTATGATATGAAGATCGGTCCGGCACACACCACAGGCGGCAACCTTGACGAGCACTTGACCGGCCCCGGGTTTTGGAACGGGGACAATGACCTCATTTAATAGCTCTCCGGGTTCGGACAGAGCCATCGCACGCATAGTTGCTGGCAGATTCATACAATTGTCTGGTTAAGACTCCTACGTTACTGTCATCTTTGATTAACGGTAACCAAAGGCTTACGTATAGAAAGTTACGATTTCTGAATAAGAGTTAATATGAGCAAGATCAGCATTGAACAACTCTGTGATCACAGATTAATTGATTTCAGGCCACTTACTTTATCCTGCAATTGTCCCTTCATTGTAGAAGGCGGCAACCTCGCAGAAACGATTTATTTAATTAACAATTCAAATCATGAAAAGTATCAGAATTGCACTCGCCATAGCCCTGGCGGCCGCGGCAGGTGTGGCGGCAGGTATTTTAATTGCTCCGGAAAAAGGCAAGCGTACCAGGCGCAAACTTACCGAGGCTGGGTTGGACTTGATCGAAGATCTTGAACAGAGATGCCAGGACACGCTGGAAGACCTCAAAGACAAGGCCGAAAAGGAATACCACAAAATAGCGCAACGTTGCCAGTGCGGATCAGCATGCCAGAAGGGTGATCAACAGAAGGAGTCAACCACGAGCGATGAGATTCTATAACGTCTGTAAGGTTCAGTTAACGCTAGCAAGGAATATATGTCTTACAACACTGAAAAGTATCTTCGTACTTCTAGCGCTGAGCAATTCATATGTGAGTGCTCAGCAGCCGCAACACTGGAAAACTTTTTGGCAGGCCGCAGGTGCGGATACCAGTATGTGCAGCCTGGATAGCGCATCGCTCAGCCGCCAGGTTTATTTGATCGCCTATGGCAGAAGGGACAACAGAATACCGTGGTCAATCGGTGAGCATATCGATTCAGCAAAAGTCAATCAGATAGTACAAAACGTTCTGTCAGGCGAAGTTGACAGCATTGCGGCAATGAAGTCGCTCGAACCGGCATTCCAACCCTATCAGGAGCTTAGAAAGCTGGTGGACCGCCTTTTGGAAACAAAAGCGGACAGCCTGATTGATTGGCATCTTCTCAGGCACAGCCTCAATGAATACCGTTTGCTAAATCGAGCAGCCGGGCAAATGATTATTCAGGTAAATGTCCCTTCGGCAACTTTGCGCGTCCTGGACCGCTCAGGGGATATTTTGCTCGAATGCCCGGTCATCGTTGGGAGCCCTTCACGGCCGACACCGGTTTTTGGGGCTTACATGACGCGGATCATCACCTACCCCTACTGGAACGTCCCGCAATCTATTGCGACAAAGGAATTTCTGCCTAAAATCAAGCGCAACCCATCCGGTTTTCTAAGCGATATGAAGTTGCAGGTACTCAATTCACAGGGCATTGTGATGGATGCTAGAAATATCGACTGGAAAAACTTGTCCGCCAAAAACTTTCCCTACCGGCTACGTCAATCGACTGGATGTGATAATGCCCTCGGTCTGATCAAGTTCGATATCAACAGTCCATACGACGTCTACCTGCATGACACCAATCATCGGGAGCTTTTTGACGAAGAATATCGTTTTCTCAGCCATGGTTGCATACGTGTGGCCGAGCCGGTAAAATTGGCAAACCTTCTCATGCATCGGGATTTGCTACCCGAGACGTTTACAGAAGACCGGTTTCATAACATCAGATCAAGTATGTTCGCATTACCTTCGCCGGTTCCAGTACTAATCACCTACGCACTCCTTGAAGCAGCGCCCGACGGCGCGCTGCACCAATATAAAGACATTTACAGGCGGATAAAGACTATTCATCCCTGAGGCGAAACGACATACAACGGTCAAAGCATTCGTCATCATTTCCCTGGAGCTGCGCTTTTTATGTCCTTACCCAATGATACCGAAGCCCCTCTTCAACAACTGAACCAGGACAACCGGGATTAGACTAAATACCAAAACGATTCCGAGCAAACCATGCCCTAAGCTCACAAGGGAAAGCGCGGATCGTAGCGCGGGGATCTGATAAGTGATCAGTAATGCGCCGAGACAAAAAAAGACCGCCAACCAGACATACTTATTTGCAGTTATCTGATTTGCAAAAAATGGCGTCTTCCGCTGAGCCATATTAAAAACATTCCAAAGCTGCGCAAGAATCAGGGTGCAGAAGGTTACGTTGTTAACGAGTTTAGTGTCGCCACCAGCAGTCGAAAAAACATAGAACTCAGCCCCCAAAACCCCTGCGGTAAGACAACCAGCATACGCCACGATCGAAATCCAGTTTGCCTTTGAGACAATGGCTTCGGATGGCTTACGCGGCGGCCTATTCATGACCAATTCTGGCTCTCCCCGGCTCATTCCTATGGCCAATGCCGGAAATACGTCCGTGACCATATTCAGGAACAATATCTGCAGCGGCAGAAGCGGCATGGGCAATTCAAGGAGTGAAGCCAGCGCGACGATCAGTATTTCGCTCAGGTTGCAGGATAATAGATAGATCACAAATGTCTGGATATTGTCGAATACAACCCTGCCATACTGAATCGCAGCGAGGATCGATGTAAATGCGTCGTCGTTGATGATCAAATCGGCTGCCTCCTTGGCAGCGCCCGTACCCCGGACGCCCATCGCGATACCGATATCTGCTTTTCGGAGCGCCGGTGCGTCATTGACTCCATCACCGGTCATTCCGACGACGATCCCTTGTTGCTGATAAAGGGAAACCAGGCCAAGCTTTTGGGCCGGGTCAACCCTGGAAAAAACCGAAGCCTGTAAAAGCCGGTCAACCGTCTGTGCTGAAAGGTGCTTTTCCAAGATTTCCTTGCCATGAATATGGGAGCTGGCCTCACCGTCTGATAAGCCTATAGCTGTTGCAATAGCGACCGCTGTCCCTGGGTGGTCGCCTGTAACCATTACAACCTTGATCCCTGCCTGCTGACAGCACAGAATTGATTCTTTGATATCAGGTCGTGCGGGATCAATGAAACCAGCAATGCCTATAAATACAAGGTCGTCAAGCAACATGGCCTGCTGTGGGATATCTTCCGAAATACGAAACGCAAAGCTTAAAACCCGGAGCCCGCTTCCTGCCAACTCCTCGACTTTCCGGTTCCATTCGGTCTTATTGTCAAAGTGCTGCGGCTGACCTTTGCGGAATATCTTGCTGCATCTGCCCGAGACTTCTTCCCACGCCCCTTTTACACAGGTTAAGTAGCCATTTTCGGAGCTATGCAAAGTGCCCATCATCTTAATCTGAGAATCAAAGGGGACCTCGGCCATTCTGGGATTTTGCGTTCTGATCTGTTCAATATCATCGGACAGCTCCCCGGACAGGCGCAAAAGCGCTACTTCCTCAGGATCGCCGACCGCTTTCGGCTCGCCATTGATCCTGTCTTGCAGGTCAGCATCATTGCATAACACAGCCACTTTGGAAAATAAATGAAAAGCTGGATGGTATTTAAGCTGCTTATTATCGCTGATTTCATCGGAAAAATCTTCAATAAACCCGTCGAGGACGACTACCCTCACACGCATTTCATTCTCGGTAAGAGTGCCGGTCTTATCGGTAAAAATCACCTGAGTTTCACCAAGGGTTTGCACGGATTCGAGTGTCTTGACGAGAACGTTCTTTTTAACCAGCCCTATCATGCCGCGGGCAAGAGACAGCGTGGATATGACCGGCAGACCTTCGGGAATACAAGCAATTGCCAAAGCGATCGCTGTTTCGATCATCAGTAACAGCGACTCTCCCCTTATCATGCCGGAGATGAAAATTAACATCGTCAGCGCTGTTGTTAGCCATATTAGCCTGACACTTAGTTCGCGTAGTTTCTTGTTCAACGGAGTTGCTTCTTTGGACGCTCCCTGGGCGAGTGCCGTGATTTTTCCCAGCTCAGTTTGCCGCCCAGTTGAAAAAATAACCCCAACCCCTTTTCCCTTAATAAC
The DNA here is from genome assembly GCA_965229175.1 of Sediminibacterium sp. Lineage (GTDB taxonomy): Bacteria > Bacteroidota > Bacteroidia > Chitinophagales > Chitinophagaceae > Sediminibacterium. Next base: position 6,016 of record CBDDIT010000003.1, read on the forward strand.
CTCCGTCCCTTTAAATACAGTGTTGCTTCGATCCGCTACCGGGGTGCCATCTGACAGCGGGGCTGTGTTTTTGGCTACCTGGGTAGATTCGCCAGTCAGTGCCGATTCCTTTAAGGAAAGGTTATTTACAGAGATGAGCCTGGCATCCGCTGTCACAAGATCACCTGCCTGGATCAAGAGCAGGTCGCCCGGAACAAGGTCCGCAGAGTCAAGAGTGCGCCTTTCACCGTTGCGCAATACCTTCGCCTTTGCTCGTGCCAAACTTTTGAGCTTATCCATCGAACGGATGGCCTGCCGCTCCATCAAAAAACCGATGGTTGTATTTATCAGGATAACAATTAGAACAGCAACTGCCTCGACAAGATGGCGGAAAACAAAGGCAGCGCCAGTCGCCAGCAGCAACATCCAGACGATCGGGTTAGAGAACTGCCGAAGCAGCGTAGACAGCATACTTTTCCTCCCTTTGTCTTCAACGACATTTTGACCATACTGTGATAACCTCAGGCTAGCCTCCTGATCTTCTAAACCATTTTCGGGGTCGGTGTTTAGGTCCACAAGGGCCTGTTTTACCGTCAGGGTATAATATCTTTTATTCAGCTGCTGCATGGGCTAGTCGATAACAAGGCGTTAAATTGTGTATCAGTCGTACAGCCGAAAATGTTGGCTGGCATTACGGGCGGCATTTACATTGGTTTGTTACTTAAAATAACGAACTGCGCCGGCGCGAGCCGCAGCTTGATAAAATGCTGGCTCCCCTCCTCATTAGTCAAAACATTCACGCTACCGGATTGACCATATATGAAAGTAAAGACGCTCCCTTGGGGATTGAGCGAGGGGTCTACGCGCACATACTCTTGGTCTTCTTCCGTCAGAGAGCTATTGTAGGCAATCACCACTTCATGATCGTACAACACCCGCGAGAATGCTAAAAGACACTTCTCAAATGTCGGCAACGAAAAATTTTCTCCGTCCATCGATTGCTTGCGCATATACATCCTGCCGAATTTAAGTGCCGGGCTATTCATCCTGATTTTGGCCAAGGCGGCGATCTGCTGATAGATTCGACCAGATTTACTTAGCGCGCTCACCGGGCGGCCTTCAAGGCTAAACATCGACTCTCTTATATTAAAGTCTCCCAAACCCGCCCCATCAAAGCCCTGTTCGGTGCCATAGTAGATGCAAGGAGTCCCCAATGCACAAAGTAAAAATCCGATTCCGGCTATGATCTGATCTTCCGAAGCTTCATGCCCAAACCGCTTCTTAAATGTCTGCCCTACCTGATCGTGATTGTCGATAAATGTGACGAGAAACTCCCCGAATTCTCCCCTGCTCATCGCGTTTTTCCTTAGCGACTCATACCGCTCGATAAGCCTCTGCGGCCGCGATATTCCCCGAACCACATCAGCCAGGATGTGATAAAGCGGAAAATCAAGCACTGAATTAAGACCGAAATAGATGGCTTTGTCTTCAACCATGACCGAAGTCTTCGGGCCGATGTACCGGTTATACATTTCTTCTGGCCCGACAAGCTCGCCAAAAAGAAAAAAATCCTTTTTCCCCAACAGGTATGCGTACTCCCTTACATGTGAACAAAATTGACTGACCATCTCTTCCCCCATATGTTTCACAGCGTCAATCCGAAAGCCGTCCACATCCGTTTCACGTATCCAGTAACAATGTATTTTCGTCAGGATCTGCTGAGCCAGAAGCGCCTCCGGGGAAGCATCGTTCTTAAAACTCTTTAAACCTGCAAAATCCCCCTCCCGGGTTTCCGGGTAAGCATCAAAATTACGGATACGGCCTTTGCGCCAATACAATTCCGGATTACGAAGTTCAACCGGAACTGGGATTTCATCTGATCTCCATTTGCTGAACGGGAACACAGCTCCCTGATAGTAGTAGTAATCATAGTCACCAGGATAAGACCAGTTATCACCCGAGTGGTGCAGGACGATGTCCAGAAATACCTTAATACCAAACTCGTGAGCCTTTTCAACCAGCTCGGCCAAATCCTGCTTGCTGCCAAACCTGGGATCAACATTGAGGTAGTTCTCGATCGCATAGCCGTGGTAGCAGTTACCATTATTCTCAAATACCGGGCTGAGCCATAATGCGGTACAGCCCAGGTCTCTTATATAATCCAGGTGTCTTGTTATACCTTTCAGCGTTCCACCGCACCTCTTTTGCAGTTGCTCTGCATTACCATACCCCTTCTGCCTGCCGGGAACGGTGGTGGGCATACGGTCCAGGTCGTCGTGAAAACGGTCGACCAGTAAGAAGTAGATAAATTCCTCACGCCATTCCCGGCTGCCATCCGCCCAGTAGGTTTTGCCCTGCTTAGGGCTCAGATCAATTTCACGAACCGAAGAAATCTGTATTTCCGTTACTTTCATGTTACCGCTTTTTTGCCAGCGACAATCTACCAACAACAACCCGTGTTAAGCATGATGTCCGGCGATACAAAACTGATCGCTGTCAGTTCCCAACGATACTACCATGTCAAGCGATGACCAGATAAACATTGAAAGAAAAATGGTTTAGTTCCGCATTCTCACCAGCCTGTCATAGTCCAAGACCGTGATAGTGCTTCCCTTCATTTCGATCAAAAGTTCGTCCTTGAAATCCGAGAGCATACGGATCACCGTCTCGGTTGCCGTCCCGGACATTGATGCGATATCTTCCCTGGAAATGGCCATTGAAAACGGCTTGGATTTGTCCTCATGATAACGATTGGCTAGCGCAACAAGGGATTCAGCTACCCTTTTCCTCACTGAATTATAGGCAAGGTGCAAAAGCTTCTCTTCGCGGTCGCGAACATTGTCTGAGAGCATACGGATAAATTTGGATGCTACGGCCCGACTGCCCTGAAAAAGTTTGAGGAAATCGTCCTTAGGTATAACAGCAACTTCCGATAGCTCAAGACAGACCGCTGACTGCTGGTAGGAATCTGCTTGCAACAAATCCAGGTAACCCAAAAAATCTCCCTCCTTGTACAGATTGGTAATATATTCCTTTCCCTGATCGTTTGAACGAAACTCTTTGATCTTACCCTTTTGCAGGAAATAAAGGCTTGCCGGATAAGTCCCTTCGGAGTAGAGCATTTCCTTCTTTTTTAAGGTCTTCACGCGTTTATTTGTACAGAGGTTTCCCATTCCGTTCACACTGCTTGCCTCCAAGAGAAAATCATCGATCCCTTCGTTTGACCTTTCGAAATACCGCTTGATACGGTCATTCTTGCTAAGCCGCGTTTCTACCGCGCTAAGCAAGTCGACATCGTCGAAAGGTTTGGTCAGATAATCATCTGCTCCCAGGATCATTCCTTTCCGGTGGTCGTTTTTCTCGGCGCGGGCTGTCAGAAATATGAACGGGATACTGGCCGTCTTTTCATCCTTTCCCAAAAGGTGCAACACACCATAGCCATCAAGCTCGGGCATCATAACATCACAAATAATCAAATCCGGTCTGGCCTGAATAGCTTTCTGAACCCCTTCCTTTCCGTTCTCAGCAGTTAAAATCCGGTAATTCGCCAATTCTAGAATCTCGGCTGTATTCTCGCGCATCAGCGGATTATCCTCTATCAAAAGTATCGTTTTAGCTTCCAAGTTATTGATCATTAAATGAGTGATTAAACAGATTCTAGCAGTCTTTGAGAAGCATATTTTCCTCGATGCGCACGTTAGGAAGGGCCAAATGAAAAATCGTCCCCTGTCCCAACGTACTGGTTAATGCTACCACCCCTCCCATCAGCTCAACATAACCTTTGACGATATTTAAGCCAAGACCCGTCCCCTGGGCCGTACTGGCATTATTTGCCCGAAAAAATCTATCGAATATATATTGCTGGTCACTTTCAGGAATCCCTATCCCGTGATCCTCTATGTCGACATATACAAATTGATCCGTCATCTTGGTCCGAAAAAAAATACCGGTATTATTGCCGGAATATTTTATGGCATTGGAAAGCAAATTGAGCAACACATTTCGAAGCAACTGTTTGTCAAGCCACACATCTGCCTTCCCAGCCTGCTCAAAATGTATCGCCTGCCCCTCCTTACAAAGCCCTTTCACTTCTTCAATGATCGCCGTGCAAAAGGCCGGATAATCCATCAGTACCGGAATGCACTTAATTTTCCCTTCTTCGAGTTTTCCGATGGATAAGAAGTCGTTCAGAATTTCTGTGAGATTGTTTACAGTGGACTTGATCCTTTGAATGTGCTTTTGCTTTTTTTGTCGTCCTCAGCGGAGCTGTATTTGCCGATCAGGGATGATGAAGAAAGATTGTCGCGAGCGGGGTACGGAACTCATGGGAGGCAACTGTGACAAACTGGCTTTTCATCCGGTTCAGCTCTCGTTCTTTTTCCAGCGCCTTGACAACCTCTCGTTGAGACTTTTCAACTGACCGGATTGCGGCAGCGAGCTCGGCCGTTCGCTGCCGCACCCGTTCTTCAAGCTCTGCATTGAGCTTATGAATTTGCTCGTTGGATTCTAATATCCTCTTCTCCTGCGTTTTTCTTTCGGTGATGTCAATGATAAACGCTACCACAAACTGTCCCTCGCTGGTTTGGAAGGGACTAAGGCTGACCTCGACAGGGAACTCGCCTCCGTCTTTGCGCCGTGCGTAAAGTTCCTTCTGACTGCCCATACCCCTTGCTTTGGCGTCCGCAAAATATTGGCTACGGTACTGCTCATGCTTTTCGGCAAACCTACCAGGGACCAAATCTTCAATTCTGGCATTGACAAGGTCTGCCTTTGGGAAACCAAAAAGTTCAACTGCCTTGGGATTCGCCATCACAATTACTCCTTCCTTGTCCACAACAATAATCCCCTCGGTAGCTTGTCTGAAAAGCGCGTCCAACATCTCCATGTGACGGGTTATTTCTCGCAGGGAACCAAATATCTCGAATGTGCTCATACTAAGTTAACGATCTGACAGACAATAGTCAACTTCCAATGACTTTTCAACTTGACAGCTAGTTTCTCAGGTCTTCCTCCGTCACATTTCTAACGTAAATGTTTACCGCAGTCAAAATCGGAGGCAACCCACTGGTGGGTATAGGAAAGATTAGGTGGCAGGATAATACAAAAACATCCTCACCAGCATCCAGAGCGCTCAGTCCTGCGAACCCGGCCATTAACAAGGCCTGGCCATCAGCAAATTCATAGATCAGAAGCGTGTGAAATGCCACGGCGGTCAATATATTTTCACCCTTATGAGAGCGTTACTCAACTAATGTGGGATTAATCGCAATATGGCTTTCTGCCACATCCAAAATAGTTGGATAATTATTGGGAGCATTTGCCAAGGCGCTCGCTGTGGCCATATTGTAAATCAGAAAAAGAACATTGCCGGATATATCTGAATACACAGCCTTATACGAGGAAGGAAGTACCTGTTCTCGCGCGTGGTAAGAAGCATCGGCAATGACAACCGACGTTTCACCGATAGCCATATCCAGCCGAACCGGCAGTGGAGGGAAAACCGGTGGAAAGCTGCTAATGTCAAATGAACCGGGACCAACCGGCAGTACACGGATAGTTTTGGGCATGAAATACTGATAAAATACGTCAAAAGAAGGGCTTGAAATTCGCTTGACGTGAATCTTGACTTTGAAAGAAACATCAACAAACCCAGGTGAGGGATGAAAGCTACTCCACGCCTGGCTCAATGGCAAGGTAATATCAGGATTTTCGGGGATAACAGTTCCAAAGATCTCATTGACATCTAACTTCTTACAAAATTCAACTTTCAGAATTTCAAATTCACAGGGGTAAAGCCTGGGAGCGCCATCGACCAATTTACACCCAGTCTGCGGCTCTGGTTCGTTGTGGTCTGTACAGGAAACGGCTATTGCCGCCGCGATGATGAAAGTCAATGATGCCAGTTTGGGTAGATAGGGGTATTTCATATGGCAAGAATTTTAAGGAGGATAACAATACTTAGAGCCCAACACACGGCCAGGCAAAGACAGTTAACGTGGTAGTCAGATGATCAGGTAAATTTTCGTTTAGCATGCGGAAAGTTGGTCCACCGGTCACATTAAAAGGCACAGAAAAATCTTAATTGCAACAAAAGCTTAAATTCCACCGAAAATATCTTAGTCAAATGTAGCAAGCTGGCAGCCGCAAATTCATGAGCCTGATCATAAGCAGAAACAATAGCGGTCACTTCCCCCTATTAGCTATCGGTCAGATTTTTGCTGCGCGCAAGGTCAATCAAACACCGGACGATACCAGTATTGGTTTCCATTTTTTGAGGGTTGATTGTGTTCACATCCGCGAAGAGCAAAAAATTCACTATCAATTAAATTCTCCCTCTGACATTTGGAGTTGTTAGAATAGCCACTTATTCCGGAGCTTGAAGTGTAGCCTTCCCTACAATGAAGCCTTACTCTAAAAGGACAGTGGACGTTTAGACTTTATCTAATTCTAGTTCCTTGGCAAACGTTGCCGGTGCTGAGCCAGCCAATGCGTGCTCGAGAAGGCAGCGTATCAGATATCATGGTCAACTTTTCATTGAAATCGCCGTTGCCAACGATGCGCGATCCTTAGAAGATTGTGCGTACCGGATCCTCAACTCAAAGCCGGTAAACTTTCGAGCATTATCTTACTGTAACATCGAATGGAGCCAGATTTTGCATTGAACCCTGATAAACCGGCTACAATCCAACCAAATTTGCCAATATCGGGAAATGGAAAAGCAACAATATATCGCCAGACAGTTGCATGTTTAAAAGAATTTTTTTTTATTACTACAAGCTCTGTTCTGATAGATCGGATCGCAAGCAAGGATCTTCACCGATAACCGACACCGGCCCTACTCATCAATTTCATTTTAAGGTCGGAATTTCTTCATTGTAATTGCCGCGCATAGCTAGTTTTCGCTCCGGGATCGGTTAGGGCTGCGCAAACCTAACATGTTAACGGTTTTCCTAATGCAATGCGATTGTTTGAACAAATAATGCAGAAGAGATGGAAACTCCTGATAATTACAAAAGAAACATCTGGCAATGGATGTTGCCCGAATTGGCGCTGACTTTGCTAGGGCTTTTGATTTACTTTCACCATTTCAATGGGAGCGTTGGCACTTCTGATCAGAAGAATAGTGTTGATCTTATCGGCTCGAGAAAAGATAACTCTGTCATTATCTCCTATTTGGGATTTATTGATGATGGCCCCAACCCCATGGCGCTCGGGCATCAATACACCAGCAATGCCCTGCTAGTGCTGATGGAAGCTACTTCGGCGGCGGCAGCATTCGTAGAAGTGGACTTGAAGGCACGCTTGGCATCTATAATCGTTTATGCTGCTAGAATTACTAACGGCCCCAAGCAACAACCCATGCAGACGGCATTAAATCATTGTCAAACGTCCCGCTAAACCATCAAATCCCAATCCAATGATCAAAACATCCAAAAACATGCGATGGCTTTTTATCTTGGTCCTGGCACTTACTTGTTACGGTTGTGATGAGTATAAGCACAAACCTACCCAGCCGGAGCAAAACTTGTCTGACCACATTCAGCATCATTTTATTGATCAGACTGACTGTGTGCCTACGGCGTCACCTCAGGATAGTGTATTAAGTCAAAAAAGGGCAACAAACAATTTGCTGGTGAATAAGCGTTTGGCAGGTGTTTGGAAAGCCCAAATCGTATGCAATAGAGGTGATTGCAACAAATGGGTGATCGGCGACCGAGTTTCTCAGATCTGGAGTTTTGTATCGAGCCCTGCCGGGATTTATGCCATAACAACTGACAAGCTCAAGCACATTCAGGTTCTAACCGGATCTTTTGATGGTCAAGTACTTACTCTTCACAGCATCAGAAAATCTTATTCCGGTAAACCTCGCACAGTATACGTCCAGTTGGTTCTCAAAGACCGGAATTTTCTCTGCGGTTCACGCAAAATTTCATTCGGCGGCTCATGCGATGCAGCTTTCTCTGTTGAATTGCAACGCCAATGCGCATATGATTTCCCTGGCTCCTCAATTACAATGTAGAACGGCTCTGACTATAAAATGGAAGCAAGCGCATCCCAATTAACACCGTCGCTGTACCAAACAATATACTGCCATCTACAAGGCTTCCACTAAAGGCATCGCACCAAGTATCCAATGAATACTCAAGGAAAAATGCTGATAGAAATTGTATAAGGGCTTACCAGTGTCAATGTCGGGCCGTTTCTGATTTGTTCAATGGTAAGGTACATGGGAAAAAGCTCGTTATCCCAATTCGGTGGTAGCAAAGCCTGCGGTGAAATCTAAGTTAATCCGCCATTGAGCCGGTTTCCTGTTGACAATTAATATCTGATCACCCTTTACTGATCGTCAAAATAAACCTCCTTGATAGTCCTAATTTCTGCGCCTAATGCGCCCATGCGAAATCCCGAAATCCAGCCCCCTTTAAGACTTAACCGCATAATAACCGCCTTTTCTTGTAGTCATTTAAAATCTACGGTCACTTACATGTTGTTTCTGGCGAGGAACTCGATCGTCACATTTAGATCTTCAAACCAGACTTGCGAACTATCCTCAATTGAAATCATTCGGGCGCTGGGAAAAACCTCTCCATTCAACTCCTCGACTGCAACTCCCTCAAACTTGCAAATCTTGATTGTAGAAGGGTGCCCCAGCTGGCTTTTGATAACAACAGGTTTTTCCATTCCCAAATATTTCTCGGATTCCCTCATTAAGCGCTCGGCATCTTTGTTGGTCATTGCCTGAAATACGATTGGTTGGAAGAAATGATAAGCGCGATTCGTGCTAGTTTTACTCACGCTGCGCAAAAGAAAGGGAGTGCTCAGGCTTATCATGCGCTCGCAACCAATCCGGCATGTTTTTTCTTTTCTGTATTAATAACGGCCCTTGCGGTTCTTTTGCATTGATTTTGAAACGGCTGCAAGATGTAATCGACCAAAAGCCAAGCGCTGCAAAATGAACCCTACATTAAATCTCGTGGCGTGATGGTACGGTCATACCCCCAAGGAATATTTTAAAAGAGAGCGGCCCATAACACCTAAGAAATCTACGCGGGATTCCTCACATCGGCAAGAGCGTCGGTGGAGGCCTGTTCTTTCTGGCGGACTGCACCATGTTTCAAATCGTAGCTGCCTTTTGCATTCCTGGCGATCGCCAGCCGCCTGTTCGGCGGGTCGCGGCCATAAAAAGCGGTCGAAATCTGGTTGGTTGCAGATCGCTGGCGTAGGGAAAATATAGTGCGCCAATAGCCCACGACAACGGTCAAGGGCCGCAATCTACCACAATAGCAACAAAATTTGATTACTTTTGCCGGATATGAACAAAGTAGTTACCGCCTCCCTGATAATCCACCCTTACCTGCCCTGACCATCAAGTATGAACCTGACGCCCCCGTGCACAGGCGAGCGGGAGGCCCTCTTTTTTTCTTAATTCGATCAAATTGCACTGCGTGAACGCATATCTTAACCTGTTTGATTTCAAACAAAAAGTAAACTATAAAAAAGAATTCCTGGCCGGCATCACTGTGGCCATGACCATGATGCCGGAATCGTTGTCCTTTGCCATCCTGGCTGGCTTTCCGCCGTTGGTCGGTCTGTATGCGGCATTTATCATGGGGCTAGTAACAGCCATGTTCGGCGGCAGGCCGGGACTGATCTCGGGTGGCGCGGGAGCAACTGTGGTCATCTTAATTGCGCTCATGCAAACACATGGGATTGAGTATGTCTTTGCAGCAATTGCTTTGGCAGGTGTTAGCCAGATCATCATTGGGCTCTTCAAACTGGCCAAATTCATCAGGCTCGTACCTCAACCGGTCATGTACGGCTTTGTGAACGGTCTTGCCGTGATTATTTTCATCTCGCAACTAAACCAGTTCAAAGAGTCGGCGGCTCCCGATGCAGAATGGCTGACCGGGCAGCCACTTTACACAATGCTTGCGTTGGTGACCCTGACTATATTGATTATCTGGTTTTTCCCCCGAGTTTCCAAAGCAGTGCCTGCATCACTGGTGGCTATCGTCTGTATCTTCGGCATTGTCTTAGGGTTCGGTATTGAAACCAGAACTGTCAGTGATATTGCGGCAATCGCCGGGAACTTTCCTCCTTTCCACGTTCCTGCAATCTCTTTTGATTTCCAGTCGCTGAGCATTGTAGCGCCGTACGCGATGATGATGGCCTGTGTGGGCCTTACGGAAGGACTTCTAACGTTGAACCTGGTGGACGAAATTACAGGTACCAAAGGAAATGGTAACCGCGAAAGCATTGCACAGGGCGCAGCTAATATCCTGAACGGATTCTTTTTCGGCATGGGTGGCTGTCCGATGATCGCCCAGACATTGGTGAATCTCAGCGCAGGAGCCAGGGCACGCCTTTCCGGCATTGTTGCCTCGATGACAATCCTTGGTGTCATTCTTTTTGGCGCTCCCGTTATCGGCCGGTTGCCGATGGCCGCATTAACCGGTGTAATGATCATGGTCGCGATCGGCACCTTCGAATGGGCCAGCTTCCGGATCATAAACAAAATGCCCAAACAGGATGTTTTCGTCGGCATTCTGGTGGCGATCATCACGATTTTCCTACATAATCTGGCCCTTGCCGTATTGATCGGCGTGATCATTTCCGCACTGGCTTTCGCCTGGGAGAGTGCCAAGCGTATACGTGCGAAAAAATATACGGATGAAAATGGTATCAAGCATTACGAAATCTATGGCCCACTCTTTTTTGCTTCGGTGTCGGAATTTAACGAGAAATTCGATGTTGCCGGTGATCCCGAAAAGGTCATTATCGATTTTAAGGATAGCAGGATCGCCGATATGTCGGCAATCGAAGCGGTGAACAAACTGACCGAGCGTTACAGGGATGCCGGAAAGAATCTGCATCTGAAACACCTAAGCGAGGACTGCCGAAAACTTTTAAAGAATGCAGAGAACGTGATCGATGTAAACCTGATCGAAGATCCAGTGTACAGCGTAGCGACTGAAAAAAGGAACTAGGACTGGCTTCATCCGTACTGGGAGGTCGGCTTGCAACAGGTCGTGAAATAATCGGTCATACAGACCTGGATGCATTTGTAAAAGGGCATTCAAACAAAATTGAGTTTGCGCCATATCACGCAAATGGCACTCACGAAGGCATGCTCAACTATCTTTTTAAACTGCACTTGGTATCCCCTTGCTCGACAGTCAATCGATTTACAGTACTTTCACGGAAATCATTGTAGTAAATCACTCGCGGGCACAAAATAGCTTTTCAAAGTGCGCCGCGGTTCTATCAACAACAGAAAGACCAATTTATATCTTGATTTAGATAATCAGGCGTACGCCTCCGAGATCAGACACCCGGTGTGAAAAACGATCGCTGGGAGAGCTGATGAACATAAAATTCACAGGGATGTCCCATTCCCGGCTCAATTTCTGAATAATCTCAGGACCGAAAATTCCGTGCAACTGAATGTACTCTATTTTGATTTCCGGATACGCCCTGTCCAGAACATCCAGGTCCCTGAGAAAATCCTGCGAAACATGACCACCGTCTTGCAGGACGGTGACTATCCTGAGTTTTTTGGTAATTTCGTTTTCCTGCACGTAAATCATCACCTTATTTAGGATAGAGATATCATCGCCTTTCGTGAAATAAACAAATTCCTGTTCGGTAAGCCTTTTCAACGATCTTGTTAAGTGCCACTTGGTTAAAACGACTATACGTTTGACACCGGTGAAGATATTATCGAGAAAACCCAGTGCATATTGCATAATCTGGTTTCTGCTCAACAACAGCATAATCACTATCAATGCCGGCAGAAAATACTGCAAGAAAACAATCAGGTAATCCGCGTGGAGCCGGATATTTCCATATAGCGCGATCATCACGGCCAGTAGCGCGAAGGCGACAGAAATCACAGACGCCTTTTCTGGCCTCGGCAGCCGGGCCCTCTTCAACTTAAGAAGAAAATTGCCAAAGCCGAAGTAAATCATCACTAGCAGAAACGAGATCGTGTAAACGCCAGCAAGTGGACCAAGCTGCCCCTGCGTTATTAGCAATACGGATAAGCACAAAAAATAGAACAACAACAGGATCCGTGGCGAACTACCCCGGCTGTTCTCCTTAAGTAAGAGCTGGGGTAAAATCCGGTCCAGGGTCATTCTTCGAATCAAGCCATTAACGCCCACGAAAGAGGTCAACAAGGCGCCGCTGAGCACCAAAACCGCGTCAACGGAGATGAAAGTTGCCAACCAGGGCCCGACAGTTTGTCGTCCCAGATGCGATAACATCGCTTCTTGATGTACTGCTACATCATTGAGAGGCAATACCATAACCGCAGCCAGAGCCATCAGCGGATTAATAATTGAAACGGCTACCCACATGTTACGAAGCGTTTTGGGAAATACGCCCGATTGCTGCTCCTCAACGAAGTTCGCCGAGCTTTCAAAGCCCGAAATACCCAACATAGCCGTGCAGAAACCTAAAAACAAGGCTGTGCCCAGCCCTCCCCGCGCGGGAAGGGTAAAGTTCTCCAAGGCTATCTGTATCCCATTTTGAAATACAAACCAGCCCGCGCTCAACAGTAGCACTATCATCGCCGTAACGTGTAAAATGAATATTACCACAGCTACTACGGAAGATTCACTGATCCCTGATCCGACCAATATCAAAAACAATGTGATCAGAAGCGCGGTGGCCAACAGTATTGGAGTCTGCGGAATGATTCCATGCAAATAGTGAATAGCCTCGCTGGCAGATATAACCGCGGTTGCCATGTAGGATAATATTGTCAAGCAAGCTGCAACGGAGGCATTGCTCTTGCTGGTGGTGTTGAGTAAAACATTGTAAGCCCCGCCGTTGAGTGGCAACGCCCCTACAACCTCTCCATATATTCTCCGAAAAAGGTACAAAACAGCAGCCACAAAAAGCAGCGCAATAAAAGCATACTGACCTGCATACAAAATTGTCAGAGAAGATACATAAAGGCAGCTTGATGTGATATCGTTACCGCAGATGGCCGTAGCTGCAATCTCATTCAGTTTTTTAGGGTGCTTTATTGTATCTGTCATGTTTACCGATGTATGAAAATTTGTGTCTGCCGATTGATCACCTAAATAAGACGAATTCCGACGATACTTGAAAATTCCTGCTAAAAGACGTGGCTTGATCCTACCAATTGAGGTTTGTATATTGCGTCACGGTATGGCTAAGTCAAATTGCTTGCCGACTTTTTGGTTGTCAAGGACACCTCCGATCTTCGCTACACACTTTCTCAAATGATCTTAGAGCCCGCCTGTGTCTTATCACGCTACGGCTGGCTAATTTCGGGGCAAGGCCGGTTACAGAAACGAGCTGTCTATGACCTAATTTTTGCTCAGTTATTCAGGCCGTTACATCGCTGCCTGCTAATATGCACTTGCCCGGACATATTGGACATTTTGCTGGCTTTTTGGTCAAATTGAGCGCTCGCAAAACGGACGCCTCTCATTTTGATCTTAAAATCTATGCCGATCCAATCAAGGATTGATAAAAATATAACTCTCAATACTCTCTTTTAGGGCGTTGAGCCTCTGAAAGATAGAATATGAATGAAGACAGAATTATTTTAACTATCTATGCCTCTCTTACCATCGGTTGTTTAATCCTTTGCCTTTACCATGTTTTCGGCTGGTACATAAACCTCAAAAAAAAGCGAAGAAAGGATTAAAATACCCCTGCTATGGCAGTTCAGTTTATACAAAGGGCACATTATCATTAATTTTCAAAAACGGACAGACTTGTAGCATATTCATTGGGTGCGGAAAAGTCCAAGCGAGGCTAATTGCAATGCCAGAAGCTTTACCGGTCGTCAGAGCAACTACCTTAAATTTTCTGGGCATTAAGTTGATATATAGATAGGTGCGCCACGAACAAGGTAAATTTAGTAAAACCAGAAAGTCTATACCCGCTTTTAGACGCCAAATTGCCGGCTATCGTAATTTCCAGCCTACCCGGAATGCTCCTGCAAAAGCTTTCTGTATTGATCTAACACTTTTGATTTCGAAACAAACCCTATGAACTTACCGGCGGTATCAATGACGGGTAGATGCCACAACCCGGATTCATCGAATTTCCTGGCCAGGTCGACAACAGAGTCAGATTCAAGCGCGGTACACGTTAACGGTTTGATGAAGGCGCCTATATCAGATGACAATTCCTCATTATTACCAAATAATACCGGTTTCACGTCATCGAGCGCAATGGTTCCTGATATAGTAGAATTGTTATTCAAAACCGCTATCAGGTTTCTTTGCCCGCTTTTAAAAGTTTCCTTCAGGTCCCTGATCGACGCACTGTCAATGATGAATTCACTTTGTTGATCTACAAGATCTGAGGTATGTAGCAACGATAGCAAATTTTTATCATGCTCCCGAGTAAATACCTTGCCTTGCTTTACCAACGTTTCCATCTCTGGCGAGATGGGTGAAAACCATTTGGCCATCAAAAAAGAAATGACTGTAACAATCATCAGAGGAATAAACAGGTCATATCCGGAGCTGGATTCAGCAATCAGAAAAATTGCCGTCAACGGCGCATAAAGTACTCCGCTCATGACTCCGGCCATTCCCGCAAGAATCAAGTTCGTCATCGGCACATCCGGCAGACCTACTGTCATACATACCATGGCAAAGACATAACCTAAGGAGCCCCCCGCAAAAAGTGATGGGGCGAAATTTCCTCCATTGCCCCCGCTCTGGATAGTAATGGAGGTTGCGAAAGCTTTAAGCAGACAAATTACGCCAACAAACAGAATGACTACCCATTCCCTGTCACTGATGTATCGGAAAAAGCTATTATTGATCACCTTTTGAATGTCGCCATTAGTGAAAGATTTAATTGTATCGTACCCTTCGCCGAATAAAGGAGGATACAATACGCACAATATTGACAATATAGCCCCTCCTAGCATCGCTTTGTTGACTCTCGACATTTTTATCGAGTGAAAGAACACTTCCACATATTGGGTTATCAGCAAAAAATATCGAGCATAGAGGCCGCAAATGAGCCCTAGTAGAAGATAGTAAGGCAAATTGTGATAGTCAAAGGCGCCTCGGGACCGAAATAGAAAGAGCACCTCTTCTTTTAACAAAATTCGTGAAATCAGGCTGCCACAAACCGCTGCCACAACAAGGGGAATAAAATCAGAAAAGACTACGCCAGTAAGCAAAATTTCAATAGCAAACATCACCCCTGCAATCGGCGCGTTAAAAGCGGCCGCAATCCCGGCAGTAGCTCCGGCGGCAAGCAACAAGGTTCGCTCCTTGTAGCCCAACTTATAAGTCTGCGCAAAATTTGACCCAATCGCTGCCCCCGTAACGGCGATCGGGCTTTCCAGACCGGCAGAGCCGCCCAGGCCGACAGTTATCGCACTTTGGGCGATCTGAGAATACATTTTCACCGGCGATACTTTGCTTGCATTTTGGGCAATCTCATACAGGATAACCGGAATCCCCTTTTTGTCCTGACCTGAAAAGAGATATTTGACTACGATCGTTGTGAGCACAATCCCTAAAAACGGGAACACAAGGTAGAAGAACACCTGATCCTGAAAATGCACCTTATCAGTTATCACATAATGGATATAGTGTACCAAAGACTTCAAAACAACACCCGCGATTCCGGCAGTGCCACCAACTAGAATCCCGGAAAAGATCAGGAACTGGCTTCGGGTAAGAATACTTTTAAGCCAGAAAATAACAATCTGGTAGCTTTTAAACTTGCCTATGCTGTAGCGCGTGAAGTTACGCCTGAACCTTAGGAAACTATGATATTTTTTAATGCTGCTATTTCTCACATCCAAGTTCTTTGACATCAAAATAACAAATTTTCTGAGCTAATCCCCAGTTTTTATGTGCCAAAAGATCGGTGCCCAACCGGACGGTATCCAAAATTTACAGAACGCCCGCGCCCGTGCCGTTGGCATTATTATTGCCCTTTGACCCGGACCAATCAAACTCACTGAGCTATGCAGAAAAGTAACTATCGAAAATTCTTTATCATGCTTGCAACTTCACTTGTAAGCATGTACTTAGTGATGTTTCTCAACGTGGCGTCAACAGACCATATCTATTTAAGCCTTACCCGTTTTTATATGGCTTTACTGATGGTCTCCCCTATGGCGCTAACAATGCTGTTATTTATGCCAAAGATGTACCCTGATACCAGAAAGAACATACTTATTGGTCTAACAAGTATTCTGATCTTTGCTCTGGCTTTGACCCTGCTTCGCTATCAGGTTCCCATCGGTGACCGGCAATATATGAAGGCAATGATCCCCCATCACTCATCGGCTATTATGACCAGCAGCTCCGCGGATATCAAGGACCCGCAAGTTAGAGCACTTGCCGATAGTATTATTAGCTCTCAGAAAAGAGAAATCCAACTGATGAAAGCGATTTTAAGCCGTATGGAAAATAAGCAACCATAAAAGCCATTTTTCGTTCCTGGCAAGCCGCCGTGAGATGCGCAAGACTCAACTAAATTTGCTGACGTCGCCCTCTCACCTCATAAGAGGGCTACCAATATTTCGCCAATGGTTGCTGAAAGTCTAACATTACAGTAGATAATAGAGGCGATTTTGGTACCCGATAACCTGTTAAACTTTGAATTTGTCAATAAAAAATCCTATATTTGTAATCATTGGATTGACTCGCCTAGGCCAATCGTACATCTCACTTGCACAAACCGTATGATTTTTGCGGCTGAATAGATCAGCATCATGACAAATAAAGTCTTCATATTTTTACTGCTGACCCTGCAGCTTATTGCCTTCAGCTCGATAGCTGGGCAGACTGGTAAAAATGTCAAGATAAAATTCAGGCGTGTCTATTTCGTCCCGCTACCGGCGCCTACCGAGGCTCAACAAGAGTTTTTACGGATAAAAAAACTAATTCAAAAAAACAGGCCGATTCTCCGTGTTGACAAGGCCAAATGGAAAGAAGACTTGACAAGGCTGCTTCGCCATCGTTATTCTAGCTACACTTTCCCTACAATGTCCGCCTGCATCGGCTGCGGCATTTCAATTGTATTACTTCGGGCGATTAGTAGATTTGCCGTTGTCATCCCCCCACCACCTTATCGGGTAGTACATCTACCAGGCTATTACAGCTTTCTCCATCGCCTTTGCCCTTTTTGAACTCGCCGCAGGCGTTCTTTAATCCAAAATTTTCGTAGCTGGCGGACTGTCTCGCTATGCCTGTACGCGCATACACGAGCCGCTCCCGACATTCATGCTATTCCTTTTGCTGCACGGCCTTTCCGCGCGGCCAAAGGGCTATTCCTATTCCCTTGCATTACCGCCAACCAATTTATACAAACGCATCATGATGAAAGACTTAAAATGGCCGTTTCTTTTGCTCGTCAGCATTTTCGCCTACGGCTGTGCTTCGAAAAGTGAAACGATATCAGAGACAAAAGACAGCGTTCCAACCATCCCCGTAACGGAACTCAGGCCCCAGAAAACCGAACTGCATCGCGAATATGTAGGCAATATTTACGCCTTGCGGAACGTCGAAATATATGCCCGTGTGAAGGGTTATCTCGAAGAAGTATATGTGGACGAAGGCAAGGAAGTCAGAAAAGGACAGACCTTGTTCCGCATTAATAATGAAGAGTATGAAGCTCAGCTCGCCAAAGCGAAGGCTAACCTGCAAAGTGCGATTGCCGATGCGAAAGGTGCCGAACTGGAAGTGAAGCGCGTAAAACTGCTCGTTGACAAGAATGTGGTTGCCAAAAGCGAGCTCGAAGTAGCACAGGCGAAACTGGCTGCCGCTAATGCGAAAATCGAAGAAGCAAAATCGGAGAAATCGAATGCAGCCATTCAGCTCGCGCACACCGTGATCAAAGCGCCATTCGACGGCGTGATCGATCGCCTGCCAACCAAGATGGGCAGCCTCATCGACGAAGGTACATTGCTCACCACACTCTCCGATACCAAAACAGTTTACGCCTATTTCAATGTATCCGAAAACGAGTATCTCGAATACGTAAAGGCCCGCGACAAAGCCGCTACCAAACAGGCCGTTGTGGAGCTGGAACTGGCCGACGGATCGTTTTTCAAGCACAAAGGCATTATTGAAACGATGGAAGGCGCATTCGACGAAGGTACGGGCTCCATTGCCTTCCGCGCACGGTTTTCGAATCCGGAAAAACTGTTGAAACACGGATCTACGGGCACGATACGCCTTACGAATACGGTTGAGAACGCGATCCTGATCCCGCAACAGGCCGCTTTCGAGATCCAGGACAAGAACTTTGTGTATGTGCTTGGAAAGGACAACAAGGTCAAAACGCGCAGCTTTGTGCCGCAATCCCGGCTATCTACTTTTTATGTTGTAAAATCAGGGCTCGAATCAGGCGAAACGATTGTTTGTGAAGGGCTTCAATCCTTGCGTGACGGCGCGACGATCAACCCGAAAACCGTCTCATCCCATACACAATCGACCGAGGATATTGAGCTTTCGGTCCGGTAGCATTCCTTCTTTCACCTGAATTGTAGATCATGTTTCAAAAATTCATAGAGCGACCGGTCCTATCGCTGGTCATCTCGATATTTATTACCCTACTGGGGATTCTGGCGGTGCTGGAATTACCTGTTTCCCAATTTCCCGACATCGTTCCGCCCTCGGTTGTCGTAACGGCCACCTACACGGGCGCAAACGCCGAAGTGTGCGTGGACGCCGTGGCCGTTCCGCTCGAAAAGGCGATTAACGGGGTGCCCGGTATGACCTATATGACCAGCGTTTCCGGTAACGATGGCGTAACGACGATCAATATTTCCTTCAATGTCGGTGTCGACCCCGATCTGGCGGCGGTAAACGTGCAGAACCGTGTTCAGACCGTGATCGACGAGCTTCCCGAGGAGGTAATCAAAGCTGGTGTGACCACCGAAAAAGAGGTGAACAGTATGCTCATGTACCTTGACATCATGAGCTCCGATACGACCGTTGGCGAGGATTTTGTATACAACTTCGCCGATATCAATATCCTTAAAGAGCTGAAAAGGATCGATGGCGTGGGGCGCGCGCAGATTATGGGTAGCAAAGATTACTCGATGCGCGTATGGCTGCAACCCGACCGCATGAACAGCTACAATGTCTCCGCCGACGAGGTGATCCAGGCCATCCGCGATCAAAACGTGGTAGCGGCCCCCGGCAAAACCGGCGTAAGCTCCGGCCGTGAAAAGAATGTGTTGCAATATGTATTGAAATACACGGGTAAGCTCTTCGAACCTGCACAGTACGAGAACATCGTGCTCCGCTCGAATCCCGATGGCTCCATTCTGAAACTGAAAGATGTGGCCACGATCGAGTTTGGTACGCTGGAATATGATATGGCTTCTAAATCGAATGGCAGGCCTTCCGCTTCGATTATGATCAAGCAGCGCCCGGGCTCAAATGCCCAGGAGGTTATTCAGAATATTAAGGATAAAGTGGCCGAGCTGAAAAAGACCACTTTCCCGCCCGGAATGGACTATTTCGTATCCTACGACGTTTCCCGCTTCCTCGATGCCTCCATTCACGAGGTAATCCGCACGCTCATCGAGGCATTCGTGCTCGTGATCCTGATCGTGTATTTGTTTTTGCAGGATTTCCGCTCCACGCTCATCCCGGCCCTGGCGGTGCCGGTGGCGCTGGTGGGTACGTTCGCGTTCATGCAGATGTTCGGGTTCTCCATTAACCTGCTCACGCTTTTCGCGCTGGTACTGGCGATCGGTATTGTAGTCGATAATGCCATTGTGGTCGTCGAAGCGGTGCACGCCAAGATGGCCGAAAAGCATTTGGATGCTAAGGAAGCGACCATCGAATCGATGAAGGAAATGAGCGGCGCGATCATCGCGATCACGCTGGTCATGTCGGCGGTATTCGTTCCCGTGGCATTCATGTCCGGGCCGGTAGGGATTTTCTACCGGCAGTTCTCCATTACCCTCGCGATTTCCATTGTCATTTCGGGTATCAATGCGCTTACGCTCACGCCCGCATTATGCGCGCTGATGCTCAAAAATACGCATGGGCAACCCGTGAAGAAGAACCCACTTACAAGGTTTTTTGATGGATTTAACAAAGGATATGACGGCCTGCAAAGCGGTTACCGGAGGCTGCTTTCGTCCATTGTAAATCGCCGGATGATTACGATTGGTCTGCTGATCGGCTTTTGCGTCGCCACTTTTGGCATTAACAGCATTCTCCCGAGCGGCTTTATTCCTACGGAAGATCAGGGCGTTATCAACGTGAACGTCACAACGCCCGTAGGCGCTACTGTGGAAAGGACTGAGGTGGTACTGGACGAAATTCAAAAGGTAGCCAAGAGCCTCGAACCTGTTGAATCCGTTTCTTCGCTGTCGGGTTACAGCTTGCTTACCGAATCGGCTGGTTCGTCGTACGGTATGGCGATGATCAATTTGAAACCCTGGGATCAGCGTACAGCCTCGGTTCAGGATGTTATCAAGCAAATGGAGGCCAAAACGAAGCACATAACCGATGCTCAAATCCAGTTTTTCCCACCTCCGACTGTTCCTGGCTTTGGTAATTCCAGTGGTTTCGAGCTAAGGGTTCAGGACCGCTCGGGTAATGAAGATTTGCAGAAAACGGCCGAGATCACCAACAAATTTGTGAAGGACCTCGCTGCCACACCGGAGATCGCCGCCGCATTCAGCAGCTTCGACGCCAGCTTCCCGCAATATATGATTCACGTCGATTCGGACATTGCCGCCAAGAAGGGCGTTTCAGTTGACGCTGCGATGGGTACGCTCCAAACCATGATCGGTAGCTACTATGCCTCCAACTTCATCCGTTTCGGACAGATGTACAAAGTGATGGTGCAGGCCGATGCGAGCTTCCGCAGGAACCCCGAGGACATTCTCAAATTGTATGTCAAGAACAACCGGGGCGAAATGGTACCGTTCTCTACTTTCATCAAATTGGAAAGAGTATACGGCCCCGAATTGCTGACGCGCTATAATATGTATACGTCGGCGATGATCAACGGAGATGCGGCGCCGGGTTACAGTAGTGGGGACGCTATCAAAGCCGTCGAGCGTGTGGCTGCTACCAGCTTACCCAAGGGCTTTACCTACGACTGGTCGGGTATGACGCGGGAGGAGATTCTTTCCGGAAACCAGGCCATATTCATTTTCGCGATCTGCCTTGTGTTCGTATACCTGTTGCTCGCGGCGCAATATGAAAGCTTCCTGTTGCCGCTACCGGTTATCTTGTCACTGCCGACGGGTGTTTTCGGTGCATTCCTTGCATTGAAACTAATGGGCCTGGAAAACAACATTTACGCCCAGGTTTCGCTCGTCATGCTCATTGGTTTGTTGGGTAAAAACGCGATCCTGATCGTGGAATACGCCATTATCCGCCAGAAAGAAGGCCGTACCGTCATAGAGGCCGTGCTGGAAGGCGCTACCGAGCGTCTCCGCCCGATCCTGATGACCTCATTCGCATTCGTGGCCGGGCTTATCCCGCTGGTAATGGCGTCTGGCGCCGGTGCGATTGGCAACCGTTCCATTGGCGCGGCGGCCGCAGGTGGTATGCTTATCGGCACCATTTTCGGGGTGATTATCATCCCGGGGTTGTACGTGGTATTCGCGAGTATGGCCAAAAAGAAAAAGACCCCTCCTCCGGTAGTGGCTACGGAAGAGGAAGCATTGCTGCACTAAGCCCCCTCGAATCCAGTTTTGGCCGCAGGGCACTCCCTGCGGCCTTTCAAATCAGATTTTATATTGATGAAAAGAAATAAAAAGTTTGCCTCCGGCCTGCTGTTCGCCGCCATCCTGATCTCCGTGACAGGTTGTAAGCTAACACAGCCGGTAGAGCAGCGCGCACAGATCAAAACCCCGGCAACATTCGCAGGCCAGGCCGATTCGACGGGTATCGGGGCATTACAATGGAAAACCTTTTTCAACGACCGGCACCTCGCCTCGCTGATCGACACTGCATTGCAAAATAACCTCGACCTGAAAATGGCTGTCCAGCGCATCGAAATGGCGAGAAGCAATATCATGGTTGCACACGGCGCCATGTTGCCGGTCGTCACCGGCGACGTATCCGGCGGTGGCCGCAAATTCGGCGACTACACCATGGACGGCGTTGGTAACTACGATACCAATTTCTCCCAGAACCTCGACAACGACAGGCGCCTCCCCGACCCTTTCATGCCCGATTACTTCCTCGGTCTGCGCAGCTCCTGGGAAATCGACATTTGGGGCAAACTCAAAAACCAGAAAAAGGCCGCTTACACACGGTTTCTGGCGAGCGAAAAAGGCCGCCAGGCGATCATTACCGGCCTTATCGCCGAAATTGCACGCTCCTATTACGAATTGATGGCACTGGATACCGAGCTGGACATCATCCGCAAGAACATCGCTTTGCAGGAGTCGGCTGTGGAAACCATCAAAATCCAGAAAGAAGCCGGCCGCGCCAACGAACTCGGTGTGCGGCAGCTTACGGCGCAATTGCTCAACACCCGCAGCCTCGAATTTGAAGTACAGCAAAAAATCATCGAAATAGAGAACAATGTAACCCTCCTCACCGGCCGTTTTCCGCAGCCCATTACCCGGAGCACCACACGGGAACAGGTAATGCCACAAGCGATCAGCGCCGGCATACCCATGCAAATGCTACGAAGAAGGCCCGACATCCAGCAAGCCCAGCTTGACCTCCTCGCCAACTATTCCGAGCAGCAAGCCGCTCAGCTGGCCTTCCTGCCTTCCTTGAACATTACCGCATTCCTGGGGTTCAATGCGTTTAAAAGCAACCTGCTCTTCTCGCCCGGCTCGCTCGCATACAGCGCACTCGGCGGCCTGACTGCCCCACTCGTGAACCGGAAAGCATTAAAAGCAAATCAAAAACGCGCCGAAGCTGCAAGCCTGGAAGCACTTTACGCCTACAACAAATCGGTTCTAAACGGCTTCCGCGAGGTAAGTACCAGCCTCAAAAAGCTCGAAAACACCCGGCAGATCGGCGATTTGAAAAAGCAGGAAGTGGAAGTACTGCAACAAGCAGTGGCAACCTCGAAAGACCTCTTTTTGACCGGTTATGCATCCTACCTCGAAGTCATCACCGCGCAGCGCAGTGTTTTGCAGGAGGAGTTAAACCTTACCAATGTGCAGAAAGAGCAGTTTCTGGCATTGGTGGAATTGTACAGGGCGCTGGGTGGCGGCTGGGAGTAGGTTCATAGAGGGCATGTTCCATTAAAACACTACTCACAACCAAATACAAGCACAACACGACAAAAATCAGACTATGAAAGCAGAGAAAGAAACCTCCAAAAGGTTAATTATTATAGCCTACCGCCTACCGTTCAAAATTTCGGTCAAAGATGGGCAAAGCGTAATGCAACAAAACTCTGGCGGGCTTGTTTCGGCGGTCCTTTCACTAGTTGGAAAGCAAGAGGCTTCCTTTTTTGATCAGGATCAAAAAATCCAATGGATCGGGTTTTCTGAAAATTCACGAGAAGAACTCGACGGACAAACTCTATCCAATGAATCTTTTGAAGCTCATCCAGTTTTTATTCCCGAACAGATCAATGAAAATTATTATGAGGGTTTTTGCAATAACCTGGTCTGGCCGCTATGCCACTACTTCCCATCCCTGGCCCGGTTTGACGACGCCTACTTTTACGCCTACCAAACCGCAAATGAGTTATTTTTCGCCAAGCTGGCGCAAATCATAAAGCCAGGAGATGTGGTTTGGGTACAGGATTACCAGCTGATGCTATTACCAGCGATGATCAGGGCGAAATATCCCGAAAATCGGATCGGCTTTTTCTTTCATATCCCTTTTCCATCTTTCGAATTGTTCAGGTTACTCCCAGTCCAATGGCGCAAAGAACTTATCGATGGAATGTTGGGGGCCGACGTAATTGGCTTTCATACCAACGATTATGTGGAGTATTTCTTAAAAGCAGCCAAACTTGTTACAGGCTACGGGAACAAACTCCATTATATCCACTTGGGCAACAGGATCGTGAAAGTGGATTCATTCCCGATCAGCATTGACTTCGATAAATTCAACCTCGCCTACGATGATCCCCAAGTGATCGCAGCCAGGGGGCGGGCCAGGTCTTCATTGGTTGAGAAAATAATCTTTTCGGTGGACCGACTTGATTATTCTAAAGGCATACGCCACCGCCTACTCGGTTTTACACGCTTCTTGGATCAAAACCCTCAGTGGCACGGAAAGGTTACGCTGGTAATGACGGTAGTCCCTTCGCGAGATACAATTGCACATTACCAGAATATGAAAATGGAAATTGACCAGACAGTTGGCCGAATCAATTCAGACTATGGCAACATTGCATGGCAACCAGTCATTTATCAGTACCGATCGATGCCCTATACAGAGTTGGTTGGGATGTACACCGCCAGCCACGTCGCCATGATTACTCCTATTAGGGACGGGATGAATTTAGTCTGCAAAGAATATGTCGCCAGCCGCAGAGACTGCCAAGGGGTTTTGATACTCAGCGAAATGGCTGGGGCGGCAGCCGAATTAGGTGAAGCGCTGATTATCAACCCAGTAGATGTCCAAGGCATTGCCGACGCAATTCTTACTGCGCTACAAATGCCCGTGGAAGAGCAGGCTAAGCGAATGGCAGCCATGCGCGAACGCATTCAGGACTATGACGTCTTTGCATGGACCAGTGATTTTTTCACGCAAATGAACACGCTCGAATCCGAGCATGAGAGGCTCAAGCAGGTCTTTCTTACCAACAATGGTGTTCAAAAAATCAGGAACTCCTACCAACGGGCCAGCAAGCGAATCTTGTTTTTTGACTACGACGGGACACTGGCTCCCATCGCTGCCGATCCGGCACGTGCCATACTTTCGCCAAAAGTCAAATCGCTGATAGGGCACTTGGCAGTGTACAACACCGTGGTTATTATCAGCGGCAGGGATCGCCTATTTTTGGACCAACACTTTGCTGATCTTCCGGTTCATATTATTGCGGAGCATGGGGCCTTGTCGAAAAGAAAAGGGTGTCAGGATTGGGAACTTAACGAAAGTTATGAAGAAAACTGGAAAGAGAGCATTAAACCGATTTTGGATATATATGCAAAAAGGTGTCCAGGAGCCTTTGTTGAGGAAAAGGAGACGGCTCTGGCCTGGCACTACCGTATAGCGGACGACGCAGATTACGCTGATCGACGGGCGCGAGAATTAATATGGCAGCTCAAGAACTACATCGAGCCTGAATTAAACTTGCAGGTAATTGATGGCAACCGGGTCGTGGAGGTAAAAAAAACTGCTTTCAATAAGGGAACTGCGGCAAGAAGTTTCCTTGACGGGGAAGACTATCAATTTATCCTCGCGATTGGAGACGATACCACCGACGAAGATATGTTTGAAGCGCTGCCCGAGGCGGCCTATACGATAAAAATTGGTGACGAACTTTCGGCTGCAAGAAACCATATCAAAGGTCAAACTGAAGTTTATGAGCTGCTTACCTGCATTTGTACGGACGATTTGGAGCTATCTGCGTATGACTAATCGAAAGATCGGGGCGCGCTAACCTTTCAAAGATAACGAGCTGCCATGTTCAGTCGAGCTACCGGTTTCGAGCAGGCTATCGCAGCTAAGGCTACATTGCCCATTAGACTGATATAAAGCGAATAACGACACTAAATCCGAAGCAGATGCTACTATTTTTCTTCATTATACTGATGATCGGTTCCTGTTGCCTTGGAATTGCTCTGATTGTCGAACAGAAGAAGCACACGAAATTTCTCTCACGGCTCAGGCAAAACGACAGAGCACGGATAAAATATGCCTTGGATGAGCTCTTGCAGGCCTATAATCAGGGTATACTTAGCGAATCGGAATATCAACAAAAAAGCGACAAGCTCATAGACGAGCTATCTGGCTTGCCTGACTACCAGCAGAAAAATCAGTAGAACTAATCGCTTGGGCCTCCGAGGTCAGACAACACATTCCCAGTACAAATCGGGTTTTGTGTCGAATAGACATTGCCCGTAAAAAAGCTTGCCCGATCGCAGTCGGTAAGCTCTCCGAACACATGGAACCATCGATGATTCAAACCTTAATATTTATCATGATAAATCGCCAAATGTATCGCCTTAAACATAAATTACGTTGCCCTTCCGGCTAAGAATTTGTAGATTTACAATCTCGTAACCACGTCACAAATCAATTTCTCATTAAGTTGCTTGTGCTGATCGATCCTGATCAGCAATAAAATTGCTGCCTTTACGTGGGTTATGTTAGTCTGGTACTCCCAGCTTCCTCCGCAGCAGTTGAGCAACTGTCAATCGGCAATCTTGCCTGAAATCCTACTCGTTATGAATTTTCTCTTCAGTGAACATTTCTATGGTAACCCAGTACTCAACTGGCTAACTGCCTGTGCTATTTTGGGCTGCTTGCTGATACTGATTGGAACCCTTAAAGCTATTTTCCTAAAAAAGGCGCGCTTATGGACGCAAACGACTTCCACAGGATGGGACGATTATGTACTCGATGTTATTGAGCGTTCAATCGTTCCCCTATTATACATCGGAGCAGTCTATATTACAGTGGGCAGTCTTTCGCTGCCCGAAAAAATAACCTTCGCCTTCGGGATCGCTTTCTTGGCCTCTGCGACCTTTTTTGTGCTGAGAATCATAAGTTCAGCTTTTCGCAAGTTTGTGTTCACTTTCCTGGAAGGTCAACAGGATAGTCTTGCAAAACAGAAACAGGCATCGGGTTTGATTCTTATCGTCAATATTGTCATCTGGATTTTTGGAATAATCTTCATGATCGACAATCTTGGCTATAACGTTACTTCGTTGATCGCGGGCTTGGGAATCGGAGGTATCGCCATTGCACTGGCAGCACAAACCATCCTGGGTGATTTGTTCAGTTACTTTGTCATTTTTTTCGACCGCCCCTTTGAAATCGGGGATTTCGTTGTCATCGATGACAAATCCGGCATCGTCGAGTACATCGGCATCAAAACAACCAGGCTCAGGACGTTGGCAGGTGAACAACTTGTTTGTTCCAATACAGATTTGACCAATGCCCGTCTGCACAACTATAAACGTTTGCAGCACCGAAGAATCTTGTTTAGCCTGGGCGTAACCTATCAAACATCTCACGACCTACTTGCAGGGATTCCCGAATTATTGAAGACTATTATCCAATCCAAACAATATGTCCGGTTCGATCGCGCTCACTTTTCCGGCTACGGTGACTTTAGTCTGAACTTTGAGGTTGTCTATTATATCCTGGATCCGGACTACTCGTTTTACATGGACCGCCAACAGGAAATATATCTGGATATATTTCGCGAGTTTGAAAATCAGGGCATTGAGTTTGCTTATCCGACCCAAACGTTGTTTGTTAACCCGGAGCATGTGCATTAAAAGCAGCCTGCTAGCTCATCTGGGCCCATACTCGCAATATTTATTCCCCGCATTAACAATCGTTAACAAGGATTACTTTTGCTTCTTACTGTAAAGTACTACGTTGAAATTCTATGCCTTGCGATGTCTTAATGTGTAGAGCAAGCCAAGCCAACACTCAAAATGCCTAAAACAGTTGCCATTTTCGTCGCCCTTTTTCTTCAGACAATTATCGCTGAAGGGTGTGGCTATGGCAACTCTGCGGCATTTGATTCAGAGCCTGTTTTCAGACAGCTGTCCTTCTCAGCTTTCTCCCAGAGCAATTACATCACTTCTTTTACCGGGTCTTTTTTCAGAAAACAGAGGGGGGAGTACCGGCAGATACCCACGTCGAAATTTGAAGTCTTTCGCGAATGGATCCCAGCCAAAGTTGCGCCTGGAAAAAAGCCATTGGACCCGGCCCGGCTCACACTAAAGAATAAAAGTGAGCATCTGCCTCTAATGCGAAGCGCCCTGGTGATGGATCGACAGCATCAGGGGGTATATTTTTCCAACTGCTACGGCTCACTGTACCGGCTTTCGCCCTTCTAGCGATAGTTCGCTTCATTTCTCGATGAATTGGCACAGCTCCTGCGTTTCTAGCAAGAAGTGTGGGGTACACATGTAATATCATAGCCAATCAGGCAGATCGGCAGCTAATCCAAAAGCCTTTTACCTAAACTGAATCGGGGATGGCGACCGGGCCAGACGTTCCTGTTTGGCCCGTATCCATCTATCTTCACAACCCCATCAAAACATCATGAGCACCAACCACTTACATCCTATCACAGAGGGCATTTCAATTTCAATCATTCAGGAAGCTTTGCGACAAAATTCTAAGAGAATTTTCTTTTTGGATTATGACGGAACACTGACCCCAATTGTTGATCACCCCTCTGAGGCACTATTATCACCGCAGATCAAAGAGAACATCCTTCAATTATCACAGATCGGCACTGTAGTTGTTATCAGTGGCCGCGACAGGCACTTTCTGGCAGCTACCTTTGAAAACATACCCGTGCACCTGATTGCTGAACATGGTGCTTTCGTGAAAATGGCTTACCTACCTGGTTGGAATAAAATGAGTACGTTTGGACAAAGTTGGCAGCAAGCTCTCAGGCCCATTCTGCACGCCTATCAGGATCGGTGTCCAGGGTCACTTGTCGAGCAGAAAGAAAGCTCCCTTGCCTGGCATTATCGCACGGCCAAAAATCAGGACGAAGCCACGAAACTGGCAAAGAGATTGCTCGAACAATTAGCACAAAGCCCGATCGTCTCCGAGCTGGGTCTACACACTATCGACGGTAACAAGGTAATAGAGGTAAAGAAAGCAGCCTACAATAAGGGAACTGCCGCTGAAAAATATATTCAAACCGAAGAATACGACTTCGTGCTGGCCATTGGGGATGACACCACCGATGAAGATATGTTTTTGGCACTGCCTGAATCCAGCTTCACCATCAAGGTGGGGGCAGGTCAGACAGCAGCCAGGAGCAGAATTGCTGATCAGGGGCAGGTGGCTGCATTGCTAACAGCCTTGCTTACAGGCGCTGCACATAAGTGAATAGCTCAAAGAGTCGATCTTTGCGCGTTCTTGCCACGGGTAGTTGACTGCCGTCGCCCATCACGATCACACCGCCGTCGTGGCGGATAAATTTTCGAATGTACTGCGGGTTAATCAGGTGCGAGTGGTGGATGCGGATAAAACCGCTGTCTTGCAGAACCTGCTCAACCTCTTTGAGCGTGCGGCAGACCAGTAATGGCGCGCCATCGTTGAGATGCAGCCAAGTATAGTTACTTTCACTCTCACAACGGATGATGTCGCTGATTTCCAGAAATTCTAATCCGTCTGACGTCGGAACAGCGACCCTAGTGCGGGGTTTTGCAGGGTTAGCAAGATAGTTTTTCAACAATTGCATTTGTTGTGGGAGCACAACTTTCTCGCGACGCACGAGCCATTTTTGCAGCGTATCGGCCAACTCCTGCTCATCGACAGGTTTTAAAAGGTAATTTATAGCACTATATGTAAAGGCCTTGATCGCGTACTGATCATAAGCCGTAACAAATATGACGTCAAACTCGGGGCTTGAAACCTTTTCAAGTAGCTCAAAGCCGGTCATGGCAGGCATCTCTACGTCAAGGAAAACCAGGTCTACCTGGTGGCTGGCAAGGTAGCTGACGGCCGGCTTGGCATCGTTGAACTTGCCAACCACCTGCACTGGCAGTCCGGTTGCGGCGAGTTGAATAGCTAAGCTTTCTGTGCAATGAGGTTCATCGTCAATCAATACGACCGAATAAATCATATCACGTGTATTTGTAATTGAACATAACCCGCGTGCCGCTCGGCTCGCGGTCTTCAAAGAGGTCTTCAATCAGCACCTGGATGACCGGATGATATCCCGCGTTAAAAAGCTCGATACGTTCACAGGCAATCTTAATACCAAGACTTTGCTTCCCTTCAAACTTAGAGGACAGGCTGGAAGCCTTCCGCCCAACCCCGTTGTCTTCAACTATGATCCGGCAGCCGCCCTCTATTTCCTTGATCTCGATGCGAAGCGTCTTCAACTGCCTGGCGCTTGGCACCAGGCCATGCTTGACCGCATTTTCAATATACGGCTGTAAAAGCATGGGAGGGATTAGAATCTGGCTGGTATCGATGGATTCAGGGATTTGCAGGATAAATTCGAATCCCTGGGAAAATCTCAGACTTTCCAACTGCACATAAAGTCGGTTCATCTCAATCTCCTCGCTGAGGGCAATCACATGCTCTCGTGAATTTTGAAGAATATATCTGAGAAGTTTCGAGAAGCGTGTCAGATACAATACTGCCTGATCGTAATCATTCTTCATGATTTGATAGCGAATCGAATTCAAACTGTTGAAGATAAAATGCGGGTTCATCTGGCTTCTGAGCGCGCGCATTTCCATCTCGGCGATTTGCTTTTGCAGTTCCGATCGCATCTGCGATTGTTTTTGCTTTTCGATTAAGAGGTTTTTTTCCAGGATTTCCTCTGAGCGTTGCCTGACCATATTTTCCAGCCGCTCGTTTTCGCTTTGGGTCATCTGCCGATTCAGTTCCAGCTGGTCAATGTATGCGCCGGTTGCATAGTCGCGCTGCTTTTGCTGTAAGCGGATTTTGACGCCCAGGGCGAGTGCAAAACACAGGCATTCTAAAAGAATCCCCGTCTTGAAAAAATTGACCGGGTTTAGTGTGGTCACCCCAAAAAACAAGTGACGGCTTTTAGGGTCTACCACCACAGCAAGAAGTCCTCCCAGGAAAAATAAAGAACTTCCCACCACAAAAAACCATTTTACCGGGCTTTGCACCTGCCACACAATGTAAGATAAAAGGATCAGCGCGACTGGAAGGATTACCATTCTCGAAATCAAAAATGCCTTTTGCTGCAAAAGGTAGTCGAATCGAAACAGGTTATAAATTAGCAAACAGCCCCCGCAAACCAGCAATAGATACGTAAACAGGCGTGCAAACCGGCTCAAGGTCAAATAGCGATGGTTAATATCGAGCAATTCGACCGCAAAGGCAATATAGGCTCCAAAAAACAAATATTGCACCGGCTCTCCGAGCTTATAGGTCAATGGCAGATCCATATAAGCGGCCCTGGCAAGGTAAGAATAAGGCAGCGATTTGACCACCAGGGAATATATACCCGCCCCGAGCAGATACAAACCATAGTAAAGGAAAACCAACTGACGTGTTCTGGCCCAAATCAAAAGGGAAAAAAGCATCGCGAACACTACTGCCCCCAGAAAAAAACCGTTAAACTCTGTCCTGCCGGCAAACTGCCGGTAAGCGCTCAGTGACTGCCCCAGCGTAAACTCACGGCTTTGCAAACTTACATTCTTGACGGAAAATGGCCTTCCCCTGGCACTCCAAAGCCGGGCATTTAGCTTCACCTGTTGCCCTGCCTGTATGCGGAGCGGCACAATCGCCGGATCTTCCGGAAAAAGCCAACTGTTCGCGCGAACGTACGGTCCTGTTACGAAAGTAGTATCGGTCGATAAAAAGGCTGCGTGCACCACGACGCTGTCAGCGGAGGGCACTCTTAAATAAACATCTTCGGCACTGTCCAAATCATTAACAATGATCCACCGCAAATTGGCTGTCGTACCCTGCTTGTTCGCACGGGCTTCGGCGACGCTATCGAGGCGGAGCTCGCCAAATATTTCCACACTGCTAAGCAGGATACCGTCCTGAGCAAATGAGGTAGAGACGGCACATAAAAGGCAGAAAATATAAACGGCGATTCGCATAGGGCTGTTCAACTTAGGTAAAGTTAACTTCTGTTTCAAAAAAATTACCAAGCCACTGAGCAGAACAATCCGCCGAGTTAGTCACTGACTCAGTTGATTGTGCAGATGGCTACAGCAGAATGCCCAGCTGCTCAATAGCTCTTGAATCCACAGGCAAGCGCGACGACCTTTGTGCTGCACTGCTACTTTCATCCTATGAAATATTTGATCATTTCGCTCTTAGTAACAACATGCTTTGGACCGTTTGGTCAGGCGCAGATTATCGATCCTGCCGGTACTGTTAAAAGGAAGGCAACTGACCGCGCCAACGGCCGCATAGACCAATCGATTGATCAGGGCTTTGACAAAGCGGAGGAAGGCATTAGCAATCTTTTCCGCAAGAAAGAAAAGAATAAAAGCGCTGGCGAGCCGCGCTCACTACCGCCCGAGAAAGAAAAAGCTACCTGGCAAGAAACCGAAAACATCCATGACGCAAAAGCCCCATTTGTCACCTACTCGAAGTTCGATTTTCTGCCGGGCGAAAAAATTATCGCTATTGAAGATTTCAGCCAGGATGCGATCGGAGACTTCCCTGCAAGGTGGGATACCGACGGCAGCGGAGAGGTTGTCTCACTAAGTGGAAAATCAGGACATTGGCTACGGTTTTCGGGTGAGGGTTCGTTTTATCCTGAGTTTGTCCCGGTTCTTTCTGAAAACACGACCATCGAGTTCGAGCTAGGGACTGATCAGGCCCATCAGGTACTGACAATGGTCCGCTTTGTTGATGTCAAATCGAACGAGAGAATTCTAAACCGCCGGTTTGCCAATCAGGTAACCGTCTCATTAAGCCCACTTGGTAGCACTGACGTTGAGGTGCGCGCAAGCGATGAAAGCCAGGTATTACAAAATCACAGGGAAATCGATCTATGGAAAGTCCCTGACAAACCCTTTGTGAGAATTTCCATATGGCGTCAAAAGCATCGCCTGCGCGTATACATGGACCAAGTCAAAGTTTGGGACATCCCTCGCGCATTTCAGGCTGAGGCTGACTATCGGCTTGTGTTTGAAACAAGTACCTTCTTTGTAGAAAACCGCCAGTTGCTCGTTTCGGATCTAAGGGTCGCCGAAGGTCTGCCTGACATGCGCAGCAAACTATTGACAGAAGGCAAACTGGTTACCACCGGCATTCTATTTGACACGGGCTCAGAGGTGATCAAGCCTGCCTCTTATGGTGTGCTCAAGGAAATTGCCAAGACACTAAATGACACTCCAACATTGAATGTACGAATCACTGGACATACAGATAACCAGGGCAATGCGCAAAGTAATCTTACCCTTTCAACCCGAAGGGCAGAAGCCGTCAAAGAGGCCTTAATCAAAACCTGGGGCATTTCTGCCAGCAGATTACAAACCGAAGGAAAGGGTCAAACCCTGCCGGTAGCAGATAATCAAAGCTCGGAAGGCCGCGCCAACAACCGGCGCGTTGAATTCACCAAATTATAACGTATATATTCTATGAATTGGCTTTCTCCACTTTTAATCGGATGCTTGTGCATTCTGGCAGTTTGTTGCTCTTCGGAAGGCTCTGGTAGGGCTGAACATGCCAGGAACAATGTTAAATCCGGTTCCCCTGCCGGCTGTCTGATTACCTATCAGAATCGTCTTAATCAGCTGCTTACACCTGCCATAGCCGCCAACCTTGCGGGTAAACCCAAGGAACAGGCCCGGCAGAAATACAACCAGGTGATGAAAAATGCCTCGTATCACAGCATGCAATACAGCTGGAAAACCGACAGGCAAAAACAAGTCCAACTCATGGGTCGGACAATGACTGTGCCTGCCGATGCGGTTATCGAGCTTCATGGGCTCAGGGCGGTTACGCTGGAAAGTTTCAAGAAGTCACATAGGCCTGCTACTGACCAGCAGCTTGCAGCAGCTAAAAAAGAGATTGATCAGGCTATCGACGGTCAAAGCGATAACCAACAAATCAACGAGCATCTTCAAAAGCTTGATCAAATGCAGGTCGATAAACAAACGCAAAAATCAACGGCATCCGAATTGAGCTCCGTTTTTGCCCAGGCAGCTAAAAGTTACGTTGATGTTACTGGCATTGGTCAGGCGGCCAGCTGGAATTCCTTCGAAAACCGATTATACATCTTTGAAAAAGGCATAGAGCTATCGGTAACCGTAGATTTAAGCGGCGACAGTCAGTTCAACCGAAAGAAAGCCATTGAACTTGGTAAATCACTGCTGGCTGCCTGTCGTTAATTTAACCTCACTCTGCCCTGCCCATTGCCCGGCATTGTTGATTCCAAGCTCAGAGGGTATGAAGACCGGATCTTTTCCGATCCGCTTCTGGCGCTGGTAATCCTTCAAGGCGAGCAGTGCCGGCTTACGCAATAGTAGTATCGCGATGATATTCAGCCAGGCCATCAATCCCACGCCAATATCTCCCAGCGTCCAGGCCAGCTCCGCAGTCTTGACCGAACCGTAAAACGTAGCGCCCAGTATCAAGAGTCTTAACCCCCAAACGTAGATGGTTTTATTCCGCCCGGAAAGCAGATAGCTCAGGTTGGTTTCCGCAATGTAGTAATAAGCCATGATGGTAGTAAATGCAAAAAAAAGCAGCGCCACAGCCACAAACCCGCCACCCAGCCCTTGGAAATGGACGTTGATAGCCGATTGGGTAAATTCAGCGCCCATTGCCGCACCCGGGATGTTTTCTACTAGCAAACCGCCTGAGGGGTTGGCTACGTTGTATTGGCCAGTGAAAAGTATCATCAGCGCAGTGGCGGTACAAACAAAAAGCGTATCGACATAGACCGAAAACGCTTGCACCAATCCCTGCTTGGCAGGATGAGTCGTCTCTGCGGCGGCGGCGGCATGTGGCGCCGTTCCCTGACCGGCTTCGTTAGAATAAACGCCCCGTTTGATGCCCCATAATACGGCCATACCGAAAACACCACCAAATGCTGGTTCCAAATCAAATGCAGACCGAAATATGAGCGCAAACACCGAAGGAACCTGATCAATATTGAGCCCGATGACAATGAGCGCCATCAGAATGTACGCCCCGGCCATAAAGGGCACAACAAACTCAGCAACTTTACCAATTCTCTTTACCCCACCAAAAATGATTAGAGCAAGTAAGGCCGAAACAAGTGCACCACTCAACTCGACCGGGATCGCAAATGCGGTTGATGCGCTTGTGGCAATACTGTTACTTTGTACGCCAGGCAAAAACAACGCGGTACTAAGTATGGTTGCGAAGGCAAACAAGTTGGCGTACCATTTAACTCCCAAACCTTTCTCAATATAATATGCAGGCCCTCCGCGGTATTGCCCGTCCTGGACCGTCTTATAAATTTGCCCTAGGGTAGCCTCCACATAGGCGGAGGCGGCGCCAAGGAATGCTATCGCCCACATCCAGAACACTGCGCCAGGACCTCCCATTCCGATGGCTGTTGCCACTCCGGCAATGTTTCCCGTACCAACCCTACCTGAGATCGCGATCGCGAAAGCCTGAAATGAGGATACTCCGACCTGAGAAGACTTTCCGCCAAAAAGCAGCTTGACCATGTCTTTAATAAAACGTACCTGCAAAAAACGGGTTACGATAGAGAAGTAGATCCCCGTGGCCAGGCACAAACCGATAAGAGCCTTACTCCAGATAAGACCATTGATAGAATTGACAATTTGCTCCATGTTCTTTGGTTGTAATAGGATTGCGTGAAATCAAAAGCGGCTTTCGACAAAAATAGGTCATTGCATTGTAAATAATTGCTGTGCTATCATTCAACTTCACCGGCATGCAGACTATTTGCGACCATGTTTAGTTACGCCCTGGACACAAAATTTCCTGCTCTGTTAAGTGAATGCGGTTATATTTGCCTTCAAACCAACTCGCTTTGAAGGCAATTCAGATGGCAAAAACCCCTATCGATATCGTCGTTCGTCCTGTCAGCAAATTCATTCACCAGGAATACACCTCAGGTATTGTCCTTTTTCTTAGTGTGATCGCAGCGCTGATGTGGGCAAATTCACCAGCATCAGATTCCTACCACCATGTATGGCAAACCAGACTGGCTGTTAGTTTTGACAACCGCTCATTCGACCATGAGCTCCACGTCTGGATCAACGACGGGCTGATGGCTATGTTCTTTTTTGTAATTGGCCTTGAGCTGAAAAGAGAATTCATGGCCGGCGAATTATCCACGTTAAAAAAGGCGTCGCTGCCTATGGTGGCCGCGTTGGGCGGGATGCTCGTCCCGGCCGGGATTTACGCAGCCCTTAACTTAGGACTATCTTCTCAATCCGGGTGGGGCATTCCGATGGCGACCGACATCGCATTTGCGCTGGGCCTGCTTTCGCTATCTGGTAAACATATACCGGGCTCGGTTAAAGTGTTTCTTTCTGCACTCGCTGTCGCCGACGATTTGGGAGCGGTACTGGTGATCGCCTTTTTTTACACAGCCCACATTGAATATGCATATTTGCTGTTTGCCGGGGGGTTTCTTGTTCTGCTTGCCGGCGGCAACCTGCTCGGTGTCAGGCATACATTATTTTACCTTTTGATTGGCATCGCTGTCTGGGCGTGCTTTCTGTTTTCCGGCGTTCACGCAACGATCGCCGGCGTTTTAGTCGCTTTCACCATCCCGGCCAGAACAAAGATTGACGAAAAAGAATACATCGAGCAAATCCGCGGACATGCCCAGCAATTTGAGAAGGCAATTCCCTTGCATGGACCTTTGATGACCGCCGATCAGCACCACATCATCGAAGAAGTGAAGAGCCTAAGCCTGGATGCGCAAACGCCTCTTCAAAAAATCGAGCATAGCCTGCATCCGTGGGTCGCGTTTGCAATCATGCCTCTTTTTGCACTGGCTAATTCGGGTATGCACATCGGTGGAAACTTTTTTTCCTCGCTGCTTAACCCTGTTAGTCTGGGCGTAATGATAGGACTGGTCGTAGGCAAGCTGTGTGGGGTCTTCGGGTTTACCTGGCTGATGGTAAAAACGGGATTGGCTGAGCTTCCGCGCCAGGTCAACTGGCGACATATTTTTGGCATTTCCATGCTCGCCGGAGTAGGGTTCACCATGTCCCTGTTTGTTACAAACCTGGCTTTTGCTCATGCGACTCATATCGACCAAGCCAAATACGGCATCCTGCTGGCATCGTTGATCTCGGGTGTAGCGGGAATTGTTTATCTTCGTTTGCAAGCCAAGCAATAGCATAAATTCCTAACCGAGTTTAAATATGCAGATGAGAATTCAGAAGCTGCTCAGGCGTTTTGATATCACCTCTGAGCGGGAAGAGTACACCACGATTCACGACACGGTGGAGAGTGGAATTGAATTCAAAGGGACAAATCTATGGATCCTGATATTTGCGATATTTATCGCATCGGTCGGACTAAATGTCAATTCGACTGCGGTCATTATCGGCGCGATGCTCATTTCGCCATTGATGGGCCCGATCCTGGGAATGGGTTACAGCATTGCCACCTATGACTTCCCATTGTTCAAAAAGGCATTTGTCAACTATTTCTTCGCGGTGCTAGCGGGTTTGTTAACCTCAGCCGCCTACTTTTTGATCACTCCGATCTATCAGGCACATTCAGAGCTTCTGGCCAGGACTCAGCCTAATATCTACGATGTGATCATAGCACTGGTCGGAGGGCTTGCCGGCATTGTTGCCCTTTCAAGTCGTAATAAAGGAAATGTGATTCCCGGGGTGGCAATCGCCACCGCGCTGATGCCCCCGTTATGTACGGCCGGATACGGTCTGGCAACGGCCCAATGGCCTTTCATGTTTGGGGCACTGTACCTTCTGACAATTAATACTGTTTTTATAGGAAGCGCCACGCTACTGACTGTAAGGCTGCTCAGGTACCCTATCCACAATTACGCGGATCAGGATCAGCGGCGCTTTGCCAACCGGTGGGTGAGCATTATTGTCGTGGTTACCGTCATCCCGAGTCTTTACTACGGCTACCTGCTTGTCAAAAAGGAAAACTTCATCCAGAATGCGAATAATTTTATCGCCAATGAAAGCTATATCGAAGGGGATTTCTTGCTAAAGAATGAGCTTATCCCGCAGAAAAGAGAGATCAAGCTGACTTATGGCGGTAAAACAATCAGTCAGAATGAGAAGGCCCGACTGGACAAAAGAAAATCCATTTATGGGCTCGCTGATGCCAAACTTGTAATAGAGCAAGGCTTCTCCATCTCTGATGTCTCTTCAAATTTAACGCAAGACGAGCTTTACAGGGCACAGATCAACCAACTTAAGAATGAGTTGAGCATTGCACTTCAAAAACGTGACAGCCTCTCGCAGCAGGAAAAACTTGCCGGGTCACTTTTAAGAGAGCTTAGACCCTTATTCCCATCGGTAAATTACTGTTCGGCTAAACGGCAGCAATTCTTTTCGGCCAACAACAAAACCAGCAACTATACCGTCGTTGTCATTGGCACGGATAACCCAAGACAAACCACAAGGGAATTGACGCGCTTGACCGCCTGGATGAAAGTACGCCTCAAAACGGACTCCCTGAAGGTTTTCCTGGAAAGATCCAAATGAGTTTCTGATCGACCAATGTGTAACAAAATTGTGACAGTATCGCAATTTTGTTACAGCCGAATTCGGCTACGCGAATTAATTTTACAACTATTGACAGGAACATGCTTCGAAAACTTCTTCACTAAACAAATATCAAATCACACAGGTAGATCTGTATTTCCCGAAATGATCATTGATCTGGTTGACTCGCATCCTATATTTCTGAACATGCTGGGAGAGCTACTTCGGCAGGCTTCAACGGATTTCAATGTAAGGATCTTCGGCTCGCTCAGTAAACCCGATATTTTAATTCCAAAAAAGTGTGCGGACCTGATGATTCTCGGAGTAAACGCGGCTCCTGGATCCAATGAACAATCTGAGTATGACAACTTCCGGAAACAGTGTCCGGCAACGAAAGTGATCATCTATTATGAAAATGCCGATTCGGCTGCCTTATACGTTGATAAAGGAGTAGACGCCTTGATATCCAAAACAAAAGACCTCGCTGAGCTGATTAAATGCGTCCGCACTATATTAGGAATCAGCCTGCCACTACGCATTTAAAAAACAACATTTGTATCAAAATAAATTCTATATCTTTGTAGCACTTATACTCCACAATATCCTTTCACAAGACCTTCTCTAGATTCGTCAAAGTTGCTTTATAGAATTGCATGCATTAATGGCAGTTCAACAACTTTGGTTATTCTCAACGTTAGGTTCGCTGGCAGCGGACAGGTTACTTCATCTTGCCCCGCAAAACGCGGGGCATTTTGTACTGTGTCGTCAGAGGAGCTGATAAAAAATCTTCCGAAAGATTTCCCCTAATTTTTTGAAAGTCTGCAATTTGCAAAACTCTATTTCACTAACGTTTCCAACGCTAAGAAGCGCTAAGGCCTTCGCCCTCCTTACCGAAGGCACCATCGGTATGCTGACTCCCGCCCAGACCACGTAAGTTCGTTTTGATGCTATACTGCCAACTTTCTATGCCCTTGCTTCAATTATTTCCAATTGCGCAGATTTACTGTATCTGTGACAGTAGCACTTTCCTTTCCGCCGTTTGCGGGTGCCTCTACTTCTGTATTTATCCTCAGAAGCATACAAGTTGACGCTGGAGGCCTGGCAGAATCAGAGGCATCAGCCCTGAACTCCCACATATTGTACGGAGCTGAATGTTGAAAAATTAAAGCAGGCCCTTGCAGACGGTGTCAATGAAAATGCAGCGACACTCAGGGACGGTGCCATCGCGGAACTTGGAGGAAGACAAACCTATCCAACACATGAAGACGTAGTATCCTTCAATAGGAATATATTTTCGAAGAACCCAAAGACCACGATTTGATGTAGCAATATATTAAAGTATAAAATATGGAGCTAAGTTGACAAATTGGCGGATAGCCTATTAACTTTGAAGTAGAGAAGTCGGTCAAATTTCTTGAAAGTTGATCATTTATCCAGTAACCTGAGAATTAGGAATTGAAAGATTGCTGTCTTTGAGATAGTTGGGTGATAAAAATGATTCCAGCGGGATTACAAAAGGCACACTTTCGTGTACCTTTTTCGTTTAAAATGCATTGATAATCAGCACATTTTGCAAAAAGATAGGTCAGTCTGAATCATAATGGACCAATCTATTCGGTCACCTGTTGGATTCGGTAAATTAGGTGACCGAATCAGATGTTTGATTGAGGCGGTTTTGATTTAAGGTTCTCCACGGACATAATTACCAACCTTAAAATGTGCGAGCATGAAGTTCAAGCAAAATCTGTCACTGCTTTTCTGGCTGTACCGGGGCAAGGCCCCCAAAGACGGAAAAACACCCATCTATGTCAGAATTACCATCGACAGCACCGACACTGACATTTCCCTTGGTAAAAAGATCCATCCCGACTTCTGGAACAGCCACGCTAAGCTGGTGACCGCTACGACTTACTCATCGGGACCTGAGTCTCAATTGCAGCTGGGCCTCAAACAAAGACTCGGGCCAGACCGCCTTTCCCTGTGATTCATTTGCCCCATAATTGGCGAGCCCGACTTTGATATCTGAACGAAAACCAGCGAAAACCGGCATTGCGATGGTATAATTCCTCCGTCGGGTCATGTCCCAGAAGTCATAAGATTGCTCTTTTTTTGAACGGTGATAAAAGTTCCAAAATACCAGACCTTTGCCGTGATGGGGATGGCCTTGCTCCGGCCCCCCCAGGTTATAAAAG
The DNA here is from genome assembly GCA_965229175.1 of Sediminibacterium sp. Classification (GTDB taxonomy): domain Bacteria; phylum Bacteroidota; class Bacteroidia; order Chitinophagales; family Chitinophagaceae; genus Sediminibacterium. The sequence goes on from CBDDIT010000003.1 coordinate 46,411, forward strand.
ACACCGCCGTCAATACTGTCAAACAAAGTAGCCATCGGCTGACCCGAATGACTATCAATATTCTGATCAATGCCCAGAGAGCACTGCGTTATCACTGTTCCCGACGCGCTGTAACCAACCCCCGGCCCGTGATGCTGCGCACCATTGAAATGGCAATTTTTGATCAGGACACCGTAGCCGGTTCTTGCATGAACGGACGCGTGACCTTTTTTGCCTTCAAATGTCAGATTTTCGATGGTGACCTGATAACCGGCCCTGATGAAAATACCTTCGTTCCAGTCCCGAAAAACACAATTGCGCACCCAACTGTTTTTAACATATTCAAAACCGACAGCTTCCCAGGCGTAATCGTGAATAGCGTTTTTGTGATGAACAAAATCTTCGGGATAGTTTTTCCAGTTGCTCGTAAAAAGAATATCTTCAATGCCACATTCTTCAATAGGCGCAAAGCTGATCAGTTCAAAAGGATAATCAGGAACAATTTTCAGATCAAAATGCAACGGGTTGACAAACTTCACTTTGTTTCCATCAATCCTTTCAATGGTATGGATTTCAGATATCTGCATACCTCCTTTCGGGCCAAAAAGACGCGTCCATTGTTCTTTTAATGCAAGAGGAGCAAAGTACTCGCGCGTAAATGCCTCGCTGCGATGGCGGATCACAACGTCCTGCCCCGGTTTCAATGTTGACGCATCAGCTACTTCCACCCAAAAGCTTTCCCTGGGCACATCAGAGGTGATGGTTGTTAATTTACGGTTCTCCATCTTTTCCGGCTTGAACAGGAATTGCCGGCTGTTGAGCCTCATTTTATCCTGGTAAATCTCGGTTCCTCCTACTCCGCTGCCACTACCTTTCAAGATGATGTTGCTATGGGTAATGACGATCCGCTTCTCCGGACTTTCGTCCGGAGCAATGATGTATTTCCCAGGGGGAAAGAAGACAAAACCACCACCCGGGTTTTTCTCGGCGGCCAGGATTGCTGCCTGTATGGCCTCGTCATCATACTGATTATCATTGGGTAATGCTCCATAATCCTTAACATTGAATTTTTTCAGCTTGGAAACACCCGGAATGGACTTTTCAGAAAAATGATAACCAGCATAGGAAAAATCAGGAATGACATTTGACCTTTCCGCCCCTTTCGCTTGCTGAAACGCATTCCATAATGGGGATATGTTTTGGGCAAAGGATGAAAAAGTTGCCAGAGTCAATAAGATGACGCTGCTCAGATTGATCGCCGTTTTTCGTGCCATTTATTTATCTAATGTTTGATCTGATTTTGTCATAAATGTCCAGGTGACCTTGCCAATGTTATCGGGTTTTCCTTTTACCTGCGCAGCCAAGGTGCCTTTCCACTTGCCTTTGGAATCCTTTTCAACTAAAATATTTCTCCACGAAAACTGTCCTTTTTCATAATCAAAAGTGAGCCCATCGTCGTCGTAGAGGCTGTATTTTCCAGGTTTTTCACCATAGTGCCTGATTTCCAGATCGGTTTTCTCGCCTGGCGCAGGAGCATGAAGCAACGGTGCCATGAGCGGGATAATGCCTCCGTCTTTCACATAAACCGGAATTTTGTCCAATCCAGGGGCCACACTGATCACTTCTCCGTTTCCAACATATTTCCCAGTGTAGAAATCATACCATTTGCCTTTTGGTAGCACCACCTTACGGGACGATTGGCCTGTGAAAAGCGGGGCTACCAGCAAGTATTCACCGGCCATATACTGGTCTTTTATTTCCTTTTGCACTGCCTCTACATAAGGGTTTTCTTCCAGGCTGGCGGAAGCGATCTCATTTCTGTGTTCGGGTAAAAATCCAGTTTCCAGGTTCATAGCACGGAAAGGAGGTGTCCCTTCAAAATGATACTTCGCAAATTCCGAGTACCAGTATGGCATCATGCGCATGCGGAGATGCGCAATGGCCCTTACCTGCTCCTCCACCTCAGGAAAGGACCACGGCTTGGTGCCGCTTGCCCAGGCATTGACCATCGCCATCGGGGAAAAACATACCGTTTGAAATCGCCTTAGCCATTCTTCCGCTGACTTTGAAGCGCGAACTTCCGGTGTCCACAATACCCCGGCAAAGCCACTGTTGATCAATCCAGTAATAAAATCTTCATGACTGTAATTATCATTATAAATGACGTAAGGAAAAGAAGAACCACCTGCATTCGAGGCTCTTACCAGGCCAAAAGTTCTCGTATTCCGCTTTTTGAACAGATCATAACTTTGCTTTTGTACCAATAATCCGTAGGTCTGCCTCATTTGCTCGGCGCTGTTTTTTGACGGAAAGGAAGCAACATCCGGCCATAAATATTGATCATAGCCATCCACTTCATCGATTTTATACCCGCTCACGCCGATGGCAACATGTTCCTGGTCGAATTTCTGCCAGTAAATAGAACTCGCTTTCGGGATACTGAGATCTGCGACCAAGCCGACCCAAACCGTGTGAGAGGCCGTATAGGGTTGAATTTCGGGAAATATGGACGCGTCAGGAGAAATATATGGGTTCGTCCAGAGATTGATACGGACCCGTTTAGCAAGCATGTCTTTGACAAAACCTGCTGGATCGGGGAAACGCGTTTTGTCCCAATCAAATGTACAGGGATAGGACTTGCTTTGCCACCCCGGCTCCAGCCCAATGTAATCGAGTGGAAACTGACGTGATTCAAATTCATCTGCTTCCTTTTTGACTTCTTCTGCTGAAAACAAGCGGTGGACCGCTGCGTAAACCCAAGTCCCCAGCGTGGGGGCAAGCATCCGCCTCCATTAAAAAGGTTGAACCGGCGGACAGCATCCAAAGAAGTAGGCCCGCCAAACACGTATATTTCTACGCCTTCTGCCGGTACCAGTATTTCAACCGCATCCGAGTATGGGCGTGCCGACCAGTTTTTGTCCGTATTTCTGTCCAGGGCCTTGGGTGGATTTTTACTATCCTTGTTGACGGCGCTTCCGGCATAAACTGTCATGTACCGGGCTGAATTAATAAAAACACCATAGCCATTTGAGGAAACATAAAAAGGTGTGGGCGAATGCGTACGACCATTATCTTTTCCACTGTAATGATCCACATGCAGCTGGAGTATTTTGCCACGCTGGTGAACCGACTGAAAATTGAGGCCGAAACCATAAAGCTGTTCTCCTTTTTCCAATGGAAATTTGAGGTAGGTCTTACCATTTTCAACACGGAAAGTAATGTCTTCCTGCAATAACGGGAATGCCGATTTCGTGAGCATTCCGAGTGCATCCTGGTTGGGCTGGACACCGGCGGCCGTCAGCAAATTATATGCTTCCGGTTTTCCAACGCTAAGCTTCCATACACCGGGCGCAGCTTCTGTCCAGCGGGTTTCCTGCGCCAGGCCACTAAACTGCATCAAAACAAAAATTACAAAAAATAGGGTTTTACGACTCATGTTGAAAAAATAATGCAGAGAGCTATTTATTTAAGAATGGTCCCGTTGGTGGCCACGTATGCATCGTCAATGACGATGGTTGGGGAGGTTTGTCCTGCACTATTGCTGCAATAATTGATCCGCCATTGATTTACATATATATCATCTTTTGAGCTATTAGTGGTTCGCCACTGCTTGATAGCATCTGTTTTCAAAATTTCGACTCCGCCCATGTACACATGAACCTGATAGTCACTATCGATCGTAAGCGAAACTTTTTTCTTCTCGCTCTGCGCGAATGCCAGGCTAGCATGATTGACAGGGACAATAAAGGCGGTGGTGGCGCTGGTTGTAGCATTACGTTGTTGAAACCTTAAAAAACCATTGTACGGTTTTTTGTCAGCATCGACAGGTAAACCGCTTGTTTTACCTACCGGAAACCATTCGAACCTTACATTGTCGATAAAAAGATTGTCCGCGCGGTCCGGATCGCGGTTGAGTGTCCATTCGTAGTACAGCGTGTTGTCGGCGGTTGCAGTACCTACTTTAATGGCATCTTTCGGGAAATTGGAAATCCAGCCAATTTGCGCCTCACCGCTTACCGGAACATGTAATTGCGCATCAGCAAAGGCTCTCTGGGCATATCCCCGGGCAGCGGTAGTAGAATTGACCCTGGCTTCAAGCGTTCCGTTTTTAAGAGTTCCAGAGCTGCTGTTGAGCGTAAATGTATGGGACGTTTTTTCAAATTTTTCAAAATAATAAGATGATACCCACATTTCGCGGGAACGGCTTTGCTTCTTACCATTTACGTCTACCTCGCAGGTAAGCATATAACGGCCCACTTCACGGGGCGCTTCCCAGGTATTTTCATCGAGCCCCTGCGGCTGGGTGAGCCTCCCGCCGAGGGTACTCCACGTATATCGCGCAGCGGGCAGATCATCGCTTTTGACGGCCATCCAAACCTTCACTTTTTGCCCGAAGAAAAATTCATCCCCCATGGCACTTAATGAATCTATTTCGACAGTTGTAGGTTCCTCACAGGCCGTAGCAAACAGGATCAGGCTTAAAAAAGCAGCTAATTGTAATCGTTTCATATGTCTTTTCTATTAAATGATTTTAGGGTCAGTTATTCCAATTTCAGATCTGTCCGAGAAGGAAAGTTGAGCCAGGAATCCAAAACGTGCACGAAGGAACCATTGGAAGCTTTCAGGTTTGTTGTCCTGGCGGCAATCGGGAACTTGTAATGTGTGCTGAAACTATTGAAGCCAATGGTAGGAGAGCGGTCGTTTTTCATCAGGTATAAATTTACCTTCGCTGTGTCGCCGGAGGCATAGGTATCATACCAGGTTGGTTGGGCGGGCAAATTGGTCCAGGACCAGCTTCCTTTGCCAATGTGATACAACAGCAGCTGTTTCACTTGCTCTTTGGAATATTGGGTCAATGAAAATGCCACTAATGTACTATCACCCAGTTCTGGCTTTTCCGGATCATAATCCGGGTTAGGCAGCTTATGCGTTTGAAAATAACTGAGATCTGTTTCGGTGGTTGAACTGAACGCAGCGTTGGTGGGAAGCGCGTAAGTACTGTTTGCCTCATTGTACATGCTGGCAATATCCGCGTGCTCAATGCCTTCTAAAAGTATACTGAACAAATCCGGCCTGGACTGGATGAATTCCAGCGGGGTCATCTTTAATTCATTACTGTACTTGCCGGCATCCTCATCGTAATCGTATTTTTTTTGAAGGTCAAGTCCGGCCAGTTCGCAGCCCGTCAGCATGGTAGTGAGGGCCAGGAACATTCCTATTATGTATTTTGAATGGATCATATTCTTTGTATTTTTTATGTAAAACCTAATGCACGTCAGTAATCTTACCCTTCCGTATACGGAGGATTCTGTTGTCCTTTCAAAGCTGGATTAGCCTCAAATTCTCGGTAGAAGATGGGAAACATTGCTTTGCCCTCATCTCCGAAACCTGTGACAGTAGCATTTGCGTCTTCCTGCCTCTGCCGCATGACGGGATCCATTACCTCAATGATCCGTTTGGTCCGGATCAGATCGAACCAGCGTTTCCCTTCACACATAAATTCCAGCTGGCGCTCTTTGAGAATTAACCATTCCACAGCTTTTTTGTCTGTTACGGCCACTTCGGTGGTGGCATCCGCAAGGTACCCGACCCGTTTTCTGATATTATTTACAATGATCAATGCTTCCTTTCCGCGTCCCAGATGGTTCAGGGCCTCTGCCCGAAGCGTGAGTACATCAGCCAACCGGTATACGGGCATTTGTACAAAGCTTTCATTGGTAGAAAGTACCTGCCAGTAATCCGCATCGGCTGTCGCACGCCCTGGATTTACCTGGCTGTATTTGGTGCATTTTTCGATTCCGGTCAGTGCGTAATGGTTATAACTGATCGGAACCCGGTTACCATTTCGCCATATTTTTACGGTATCCAGCACATTCCAGAATCGTCCGTCTTTTCCTTTTCCTGAATAAAGCCTGTCGACAAATTCATTGAAAATTACACGGGATACCTTATACGTATTGTTGGTATTGGCCGCGCCCACACGCTGCGCCCAGGAATTGGCACCGTCGGAAAGGTCGGTCGACCAGTTCATCGTAAATATGGATTCGGAGGAATTGGCAGGCGCAGTGAACTGCTCTTTCCATGCCTTGTCGTCGGCGACCAACGCGTAATTGGCATTCCCGACAAAATAATCCGAGGCGGCCAATGCTTTTTCGTACTCACTAAACCAAAGGTGTACTTCGGTTTTCAATGCTCTTGCAGCACCCATATTAAAAGAAAACCTTCGGGTGCCGGCGACGTCCACGGCCATTTTTTCGATAGCAATATCAAGATCGGACAGAATTTGTTCCTTGATTGTTTCCACCGGTGTCCGTCCTTCGCGCGTGGTGGCCAGATCGCCGGTCCAGGGCTCGGTAACCAGCGGAACGGCACCCCATACACGTATCGCGTAAAAATACATGAGCGCCCGCATCCCATACGCCTGTCCTACCTGATCATTGTAGTCGGCTGGTAGCAGGTTAGGAATATTTGGGAAACGTTGTATTGCCACATTACACCGGTCAATAACCTTGTATAGATTTTCCCAACTCCATTGCGTTTGCGAGGCATCAATGGCGTTCATATACACCCTTGTGTCGCCGTATCCCGTATTTCCATAATTGTCGGAGCGGAGATCGCCCCACTCCAGGTGGGCTGCCGACCCTCCGTTCAATGCCCCCTGAAATTCATCATAAAGGCCTGTCATCCAGCTTCTCATATCGCCTTTTGTTGCGAAAAAAGTATCAGGTGATAGTTCTGCTAATGGTGTCCGGTCGAGGTAGTTCTCGCACCCAGCCAGTAACAGCAGGCTGAGTGACCAGATCAGTTTGTTCAGATATTTAATCCTTATCATTTTAGTAATGTTTAAAGTCCGATATTGATACCAATCCCTATTTCTCTTTTGCGTGGGTAGGTCGCTGCATCGCGCCCCGGCGTGAGCACGCCTCCCCCGATTTCCGGATCGTAACCGGTATAGTTGGTCCATGTTAGCAGGTTATTGCCATACACATAAAGCATCACATTGCTCATCCTGGCCTTGCGCGCAAGGTTACTGTTGAGTTGATAGGATAACCGCACATTTCTGAGCCTGACAAATGATGCATCTTCGATAAAAGCACTGCTGAGTTCCCGGTAATTGTAGTTGCGGTCGTTTCCTATCCAGTACCAATCTGTGATCTGCCCGGGATATTTCCAGCCTGTGCGCACGTAGTCGGGATGCTGGTTATGCAGGTTTCCTCCCCATGAGGCGTAGGAATGCATGAATTTGTTGTAAATCTTCCCACCCCATCTTGCATACATATTGAATGAAAAGCTCCATTGTTTGTAGGTAAACATGTTGTTCCAGCCCAAGTCCCACAACGGTTGCGCATTACCCAAAAACTGACGATCGGAATCGTCGATCTTATTGTCGTATGTACCCTCGGAGTTAGGCAGGTTTTCCCAGATCACATCTCCCCCACGGGCCACGATACCATTGACTGTGATTTGTTTTACGTCCCCCGCATAAGCCTCGCCATTGGGAAGCTGATATCCCTCCACGGTAGGCTGGCCGTTCTGGCCAATGAGCACATTGCCCTGAGCGTCCCGCGCTATTTTGGGGGTTAATCTTACCGCATAGTCTTCCGAGTATGCATTACTGGCATCAAACTGGTAAATGCCCAGCTGCTGGTATCCGTAGAAATTCCCCGCAGGCATTCCGGCGGCAACGTACCACACATTATCCTGCAAGTAATTTTCCCGGGCGAGGTTGGTGATCTTGTTTCTGTTTTTAGCCCAGTTGATCGTTGTCTGCCAGGAAAAATCCTTTGTTCTTCGAACCGGATAGCCCGAAATGGACAGCTCCAAACCTTTATTCTCGATCCCTGCCAAGTTCATTTTCATATTCGAATAACCTGTTTGCGTGGGCAGGTTTACGGGTACGATCAGATCACGGGTCGTTTTCACATAGTATTCTCCGGTGAAATTAAACCGACCGTTGAGGAAATTTAGATCTACACCAAAGTTGGTCGAGCGGGATTCCTCCCAGCGCACGTTTGGGTTTCCATAAGTACCCACCGCGCTCACCCCGGCCTGTCCCATATAAGGGTGCCCGGATTCATATCGGGTCTGGGATTCGTAATAGCTCAATGCGCGGTCATTTCCACCGGTACCATAGCTAACCCTGATTTTACCTTCGGAAAGTACCGGTGCACTCCATGCCATAAAGTTTTCGTCTGAGAACCGCCAGGCTGCCGATACCGACGGGAAGACGCCCCAGCGGTTGTTTTTACCAAATTTGGACGACCCGTCTGCCCGAAGAATGGCATTGAGGATATAACGGTCCTTAAAGGAGTATCCCCAGCGCGTAAAAGCGCCCACAATAGCATAATCCTGGGCAAATGTTTGTGTCTGGGATAAATTGAGCGTTCCGAGGTTGATGGTAGTCAGGCCACTTTCTGTCACATACCTTTGCGCTCCAAAATCCAGATTTTCGGTTTTCCCGTTTTCAATACTTCCACCCAACATCGCATTAATTCTGTGACCCCCAAAGGATTTGTTTGCGGAAAAATAAGCGTCACTCAGCACAGACCACCGCCATATAGTCTGGTCGCGCCCGGTGCTTTGCCGTAAATCTTCACTCCCGTTGGAATCCAGTTCTTTACCCACAAACTGATTGTTGCGGCTCAGGAATACGTTACCCGTTGCACTCGCCCTGAATTGCAGCCAGCTGTTGAATTTGTATTCTAAAAATTCATTAAAATTCCCTTCGTACCGGTTGGTGATGTTCTTCCGCTCATAAATTTCCTGTACCGGATTCCGTTGACCGCCCATGGCATAGATAGGCGCGAGAGTGCCATCGGGATACCAGACGATGTAATCCGTGATCCTTTTAAGTGCCCAGCCCAACACATTGCCTTCGTTGATGTTATTGGTTTTCATGTATCCCAAACTCATTCGGGTCCCGAATTTGAGCTTTGAACTTGCCTGGTAGTCCACGTTGATACGCATGTTGGCCTTGTTGTTGTAGCTCGTCAGGATCACACCTTGTTCCCCGATGTAGTTGAGGCCAGTAAAGAATTTCAATTTATTACTGCCGCCGCTAATGCTGAGCCCCAGGTCATTCCGCACCGCTGTGCGGGTGAGCAGATCCTGATAATCATTACTGGTGCTGCTGATGAGCCCGACGGAATCGGCGTTGGCATTGTACTTTTCGAGCACAGTTCCTCTTGTACTGCTATGGTTCAGCACGCGTTCAAACTTGTTAACCTGCGGAAGGGTATTGGCGATCGTGTTATAGCTCCTCAGATAACGGACATCAATGCGCGGCTTACCCTCTTCTCCTGACTTGGTGGTGATTAGTACCACGCCATTGGCCGACCGTGAACCATAAATAGCAGCCGAAGCCTGGTCTTTGAGGATATCAATGGATTTTATATCATTGGGATTGATACCATTAATGTCCGGAACGATCATGCCGTCCACAATATACAGCGGCTGAACGCCGTCGTCAGAGAAAGTGGACGCGCCGCGGATGATGATGCTACTACCAGCTCCCGGAGCACCGGAGTTACTGCTGATCTGTACTCCGGCAACGGCGCCCTGCATGGCATCAAAGACGTTTACAGCCTGCCGTTCGGTGATCGTTTTTTCTGAAATTGAACCGATCGCACCTGTAATATCTCGTTTTGCCTGGCTACCATATCCTACTACTACAACCTCGTCGAGTGCTTTGTTATCGGCCTGCAGAACAATATCGATTGCTTTGCGGTTATCGATAGTCACTTTTTGCATGACATAACCCACATAGGAAAACACCATGACTTTATTGCTGCCGGATACTTCAATAGAATACTTACCCTCAGCATTTGTAGAAGTGCCTGTGGTAGTGCCCTCTATCATCACATTCACCCCCGGCAGTACACCCCCGGTTTCATCAGACACCTTGCCTGATATTTTCACCTGGGACCATGCCACTGAGGTTGTCCAGAGCAGCAGGACCCCCAGCCACAAGTACTTTCGTTTTGTCGGATAACGTACATTTAGATCCATAATAGAATGGTTAGCATTTAGATTATAATAAGGCTGAAAGGATAAGCATGAACACAGCTATCAACGACATCACCAAAATGACCTCGACTAATCTGACTGTGATGACCTTATAACTGTCTTTGTTTTTCAATATTTTTTGCAGTAAAAATTCAATACAATTTTACTGCAAAACTCCCTTTTCGAAGGTGGAAGAAAAGTTCAATTAGGTAGGAGAAATGCTCAGAAAGGGGATTTTTACAAAATAATAGCGGATAAATGCTTCAATTATCCGATTCGGGTGCATTGATGTATGCACTAGGCGATTTGCCGAACTGGTTCCGGAAGGTTTTGCTGAAATGTTTGGGGTCGCTGAACCCGACTGTGAATGCAACCTCAGAGATACTCATCTTTTTCTGCTTCAACAAGATCCCGGCTTTTTTGAGACGTATCGACCGCACGAGATCCATGATGCTGTATCCGGTGAGCATCTTTATTTTTCTGAAAAGAACAGGCCTGCTCATGCCTATTTCGCTGACCATTTCCGACAAGTTGAAATCAGGGTTGCCAAGGTTATCCTCGATGAGTGCCATGAGCCGATTAAGAAATATTTCGTCAGGGTGTTCTGTTTCCCTCACGACCGGTTCCATGCTTATTATGTGCTTGAATTTTTCTTTCAGTTCTTCCCGCAACCGAAGAAGATTCTGAACGCGGGTGAGCAGTAATTTTGGATAAAAAGGTTTAGTCAGATAGTCGTCCGCGCCTGTTTGTAAACCGGTAACCTGATGTTCGACAGTATCTCGCGCGGTGAGCAGAATAACAGGTATGTGACTGGTACGGTTGTCTGTTTTAATGAGCCTTGTGAATGTTACACCATCCATGACGGGCATAGCAACGTCGCTGATGATCAGGTCGGGTAATATTCTGGTAGCTTCCTCCCAGGCCACCGACCCATTATGAGCCTCTACGATCTGATAGTGAGGGAGTAAAAGGTCTTTCAGGTAAGCCCGCAGGTCTTCCCGGTCCTCCACGATCATCACCAAAGGCTTGTGGGAATCGGTTTTCTTTTTGTGTGCTTCGCTGGCGAGTAGGTTTGGCAAACCAGGCTCGTTTATCACGGAACACTCATCTTTTCTGAGGTATGGCGATTCGGCCCTGTTTCCGGCTAGCTGTTCAATGGCAAAAGCCTCACTGCCCAGCGGCAATGTGATAATAAAACGTGTAAATCCGCGCACTCCTCGCACATACTCCATACTTTCAGCCAAAATGGTACCGTGGTGCAGCTCAATGATATTCTTGCTCAAAGCAAGCCCAATTCCAAATCCGGATTCATGTCTTCCGGGATTATCGGCTTGATAGAATCTATGAAATATCTTGTTCAGATCATCAGCTGCAATGCCTATGCCATCGTCTTCGACAATGATTTGCATGGTACCAGGCTGATCATCGGGTAGTTTCGTACTGATCGTGATTTTCCCTCCGGCGGGCGTGAATTTCACGCCATTGGTAAGCAGGTTATGAAATACTTTTTCCATCTCGTCCGAGTCGAACCACAGACTTGGTCCATCGGGATTAGGTTCGAAATGGAGCAGTATTCCCCGCGATGCCGCAAAGCTGTGGAATGAATCACAGGTTTTTTGCAACCAATCATTTAAATCGTGTTTTTTAACCTTCAAGCATACATTCCCTATTTCATGTTTTTGAAAATCAAGAAGTTGCTCTACCAAGCGCAGCAAACGATTGGTGCTTCCCTTCATGACATTCAGCTGCTTGCGAACCATGGGATTTTCGCCAAAACTCTCTGCCAGTTCGCCCATTGGCCCCATAATGAGGGTCAGCGGAGTCCTGATCTCGTGGACAATGTTGGTAAAGAAATTGATCTTATTCTGGTGTAATTCATTCTGCCGTTTTTTTTCAAGATGCTCCAATTGAAGTTCGTGAGCCAGCTGTACCCTCACTTTGTTGAACCTTGACCAGGTATAAAGAAGCGCGAGAAAGATAATGGTGTATCCCAGGTATGCCCAGCCGGTTTTCCAGGGTGGTGCCAGAACCGTAATTTTCAGCTGCAGCGGACTCGAATTCCATAATCCATTGTTGTTCGCACCTTTTACGAGCAGGGTATACTCTCCCGGGTCCAGGTTCATGTATGTAGCCACTGGATCATTCACAACATTCCACTCTTTGTCAAACCCAACCAGCTGATAAGCGTAACGGTTTTTCAGCGCGTCAATGTAATTTAATGCGGCAAATTCTATTGAAAAGACATTCTGGTGGTGATTGAGGGTGATGTGGTCGGTGTGGAAAATACTGTTTGTCAACACCTGGTTATCCGAACCGGCTACTACGTTTTTATTAAATAATTTCAATCCGGTAAAAACCAACGCCGGGACATGCGGGTTTGAACGAATGCTATCGGGATGGAATACTGCAATTCCGTTAAAACCGCCGAAGTAGAGCCTCCCGTCTTCACGCTCGAAAATGGAGTTGGAAATAAACTCTTTGCATACCAGACCGTCGTTTTTGTCATAGTTGATGAAAGTGCCTCGCTGGGTGTCAAACCTGGACAATCCGTTATCAGTACTGATCCATAAATTGCCCCGCGCGTCTTCCCGGATACCTTGTATGGTTTTCCCGGGCAATCCCGATTCCTCATTGTAATGTTTAAAGGTAGCTTTGTCCGGATTAAAAAGGTTGAGCCCCTCGCCTCTTGTACCGATCCAAAGTTGTTTTTTGCTGTCTTCAAATAGGGTTGTTACATAGTTTCCACTAATCGATGCTTTGGATTTGGCTATATGTACGTAATGTACAAAACCATCCTCACCACGTAGTTTTTGTGCCAGCCCTTTCGTTGTACCAATCCAGATTCTTTGTTTCGAGTCTAATAATAATGATGTTGCGCTGTTGGAGAGCAATCCGGCGGAGGAGCCTCCTTCGAATTTGTATTGAATAAACTTTTTGCATTGCGGGTCAAACCGGCAAAGTCCGCCATGATAGGTCGCAATCCAGATATGACCCTTGGAATCTCTCGCAAGATCATATATCCGGTCGTCTGGTATGGATGTCGCATCATTAGGAATGTTCAGATATTGAATGATCCGGTTCTTGCGTATATCGAGGTAATTAAGTCCCTTGATCGTCCCGATCCATAATCCACTATTGCCTTCATTCAGCAGACATTTTATCTTCTCATTGGAAAGTCTTTGATCTTTCGCTCCATGATCCTGATAATGACGGATTACTTTTTGATCCTTGTCAACAAGGAAAAGTCCGTTATCGTCTGTGCCGAGCCACAGGTTGTTTCCGCTCGCCGCTACCATCGGACCAGCAATTTTAAAAGGTTTTCTACCATGATGGTCCACCAGCCGAAGCCATCCGAATTGACCAGAAAGTGCATTATGATAATTAACACCTCCATAATAGGTTCCTACCCAAAAAGTACTATCCCGGCTCACGAATATGGACCTTACCGAATTGTCGCTGAGCGTCCCTGCCCGTTCAGGTGAATTGGTATGCAGCGTATAATGTTTTCCGTCCTGAGAAACAATGAGTAAACCAGACATACAACCCACCCAAAAATTTCCTTTGTTGTCAGGCTTGATCGTCCTGATCGACAGGGATTCAGTATTTAACGAAGGTATGGGCTGCCAGCTGACCACCTTTTCTCTTTGTTTATCAAAAACCGCGATTCCCCTTTTTTCCGTACCAATCCAAAGTCTGCCTTCCTTATCCTCAGCAATGGAATTTACCCAGTTCGAAGTCTGACGCAATAACGAATCGTTCTTTTCCAGAAAGTAGTGCTTTTCGGTAAACCTGCCTCCTGCTACACGCCTGATCCTGGTTATGCCGATGGTTGTCCCTACCCAGAGTGTACGGTCTCTGTCTTCGAACATAGCTTTGACATCATAATAGGGTATTGCGCTGTGTTTTGACTCGTTCTTCATCAACCGCTCGAAATGGTGAGTCTTTGCATCTTTCAGCCGGTTAAGTCCCTGTCGTGTCCCGACCCAAAGATCACCGTAGGAATCCATAAGCAGCGACGATATGTTGTTATTCGACAAGGACCCTGGGTTGAGGCTATCCTTTACAATTCTTATAAACTGGTCTTTTTTTGCTTCATAAAGATTAAGCCCTCCACTTGTCCCAACCCACAGCCTGCCTTTTTTATCGGTCAGAAGCGAATTAATCGAATTAGAGGAAAGAGAATTCTTATTGCTAGGTTCCTTTTTGTACACCACAATTTTCCGGGAATCGTAGCGATTGAGGCCGTCGCGGGTACCAAACCACATGAAGCCTCTTGCATCCTGGGTTATTGCATATACACTGCTTTGGGAAAGATTCTCTTCAATCGTCAGATGCGTAAAATTCAAGGGTTGCGCCTGTCCGAAGGCATCTGCTTCTAGCAAAACAAGTGAAATGCCAATGGCGATCCTAAGGAGACCGAAACGAATCATACAATTATACAATAGGAAGTATTAATATAATTATATCGACGACATAACTATAAGGCTACCCTGCAAGCGATAAGTCCTACTCGCATAAAACTACGACATCCCCCGTCAGATTAACAGCCGGATTAAGTCCCGCAACCAGAACGGTTCCTAAATTAGAAATTTAAGTAGTCACCCAGTTATTCGGGAGTATTATAGGGAGAGATGTCCACTACGGCTTTCTTTCATTCCAACGTTTGCTTGACTCATCGTCTCCTGAATATTGAGGTGGTTCCAAAAAAGCGGCACACATTCTTGCACAACATGAGGTGCAATGGAAAACCGAACTGGGGTAAAATCCCGAAAAAGTTATGATGCTGATTTCAAGCAAGAACTGACTACGATGTTGGTGTCTGGTAGGAGTGCGAGAGAACTTTCTCAGAGTTTTGGAATTGCAGAAAAACGGTACGCCGTCGCGGCTTCTCTATCGTTGGAAAAGCATGGCGATGATGAAGACAAAAACGAAAACGGGTGATAGTGAACGCAGTAAGTCTACGAAGCTTGCGGCTGAGAATGCAAGATTAAGGGCTGAGAACGAACGTTTGAAAACCGACCGTGAATACTAAAAAAGGCGTTAGGCCACTTTTCAGCAAGTCCGACTGAGAGACGTCTATAATTTGATTTTCAAGCTATCGAAGACTAATAAAGAAAGCTACCTGTGTCGACTATTTGACGTCACGGGGCCGCCCGGCGGCAGATCTGCCTACTACCGGTACAGGCGGGGGGAAAGTCATAACGCGGACAAGAAGTACAACCGGCCAAAGCAGGAAGTCCGGATCGAATTTATCCGGAACATGAAACGCTACGGAAGTCGACGAATCAAGGAATCCTTGAAGCAAAAGGGCATCAGAATCGGTCGTCGGAAGGTGATCGAAATCATGCGAAAAGAGGGTTTGAGGGCGATTCAGCCTCCTAGATTCGTCCGGCGGCG
This sequence comes from Sediminibacterium sp., assembly GCA_965229175.1. Classification (GTDB taxonomy): domain Bacteria; phylum Bacteroidota; class Bacteroidia; order Chitinophagales; family Chitinophagaceae; genus Sediminibacterium. The sequence continues at coordinate 61,792 of CBDDIT010000003.1, forward strand.
GCCGACCGTCAAGGGCTACTGACAGTAAGCACGGTAAACGGATTTGCGACAATTTGCTGCTATGCTGATTCGGCGGCCGTATACTATAAAAAAGGGGCAAACGCCTTGATATC
>CBDDIT010000004.1:0-10641 GCA_965229175.1 Sediminibacterium sp.
CCTGCTAAAAAAATTCCGCAGCCAGAAGATCATTTTCTGGGCGCTTTTGTGCCAGGGCATCGCTGGAGTATCGCTGTTTGTGGGTTCTTTATATGGCTGGCTCGATCTGTACGGCACCATTGGCATCATTGCCATTTTTCTTTGTGCACAGGGCTTCACGTTTCCAAATTCATCGGCATTATCCATGGCACCATTCAGTCACAATGCGGGCAGTGCTTCTGCATTAATGGGTGGCATTCAAATGAGCGTTGGTGCCACCGCTTCGGCCATTGTAAATGCAGTGGGTAACCATGGTGCCCTGCCCATGACGGGTGTAATGGCCTGCTGTGCGGTGCTGAGTTTCATCATCCTTAATTTAGGCCACCGTGCTATCCGTTACAAAGCCCGCAAAGCAGATGTTGAAGCGCAGAATGCGGAAATGATCTCCACGACGTAGGCGATTTGGAGATTTGAAAATTTGGGATTTGAAAATTGTGGTTAAAAACGCCTGGTTTGTTTTGTCGTTGGGAAATTCATTTAAATAAAAAACGCGGCAATTTTAATGTATGAAGCTTTCGGCTTAAAACTGGCAGCATTTAAACATGGGTCTTGTCATAACAATGGGTGTCATAACTTTTTATTATGACACCCATTGTTATGACAACTATTTTTTTCGAAGCATGTCACCATTTAGCCTGTCATAACTAACAATGGTGCGTTGTTATGTTATGACTATAACAGCATCTAAACACAAAGACCCGTGACTTTTATCACAGGTCTTTGTAAATAATATTGAATGTAAGCTCTGCTACGAAAAAGATCAAGCGGTTGCCCTGAGCATTGAACATTGAGCATTAAAATCCGCTCCATCCCCTCAAACCAGCAGCGTCCTTAATAATCGATCACCTGCTCTTCGATCATTTCCGGCAGTTTGCGCCACTCGTAGCACTGATTGCGGAGTTGTGGTTCAAAACCCGCTTCTTTTATCGCTTCCTGTATGCCTTTGTAGGTAAACCGGTGGGGCGCACCGGCAGCACTTACAACGTTTTCTTCCAGCATAATGCTACCAAAATCGTTGGCGCCGGCATGCAGGCACATTTGTGCCACTGCTTTGCCCACGGTAAGCCAGCTTGCCTGAATGTTTTTAATATTTGGCAGCATAATGCGGCTCATGGCTATCATGCGGATGTACTCTTCGCTGGTGGTAAGGTTGTGCACACCACGGATGCGGGTAAGCAGCGTGTCCACATCCTGGAACGTCCACGGAATAAACGCTGTAAAGCCATACGTACCTTCCGGCTTTTTGGCCTGCACCGCCCGAATCTTTTCCAGGTGCTCAAACCGTTCGCGGAGGGTTTCCACATGGCCAAACATCATAGTGGCACTGGTGGGCAGGTTCAGTTTATGGGCTTCGTGCATCACATCCAGCCATTCCTGCGCACCGCATTTGCCTTTGCTGATGAGGCGGCGCACCCGGTCTGTAAGTATTTCCGCACCGGCGCCGGGCAGGCTGTCCATGCCGGCATCCTGCAAAGCTTTCAATACTTCGGCGTGGGTACTTTTTTCAAGCTTGGTAATATGGGCCACTTCGGGCGGGCCAAGGGCATGCAGGCGTATATCGGGAAACTCCGCTTTTATGGCCCGGAACGTATCTGTATAATATTGCAAGCCGAGGCCGGGGTGATGGCCGCCCTGCAGCAGCAGCTGGTCGCCGCCCCAGCGGATGGTCTCTTCAATTTTTTTGCGGTATACCGGCATATCGGTTATATATGCTTCGGCATGACCGGGTATACGGTAAAAGTTGCAAAACTTACAGTTGGCAATGCATACGTTGGTGGTGTTCACATTGCGGTCTATCTGCCAGGTTACTTTACCGTGGGGCACCTGCTTTTTGCGCAGTTCATTTGCCACGAACATCAGGTCGGTCAGCGGTGCTTTTTCAAACAGGAACATGCCTTCTTCAATGGTCAAAAATTCGAAGGCGAGTGCTTTTTCGTATAATTCGTTGAGTTGCATGTGGGTCAGTTGGATGTAATAAAACAAAAAGAAAAGCGGAAAGTTGTGCGGGTAGGCTGTTTGCGCTGCAAAGATAAGCGAAGACATGCGGCTGTAACAGGTTGATTGCGGGGCCCGGAACCCCATCAGGGCAATACTGTTAAGTTAAGACCAACCGGAGCGATTTTTAATGTTCAATACTCAAATTCAATATTCAATGTTCAAGGAAACCGCTTGCTTTTTTCGCAGCATGCGGATTTCTTTTTTCGTTCATTCCTTAACTGCATTGCCCATGGGCCATTTTTAAAGCCCTGGAGATCAATATATAAATGACAGGATCTACTCAAACCTGCCTGTATCACCAGTTGAGGCGGGTTCGAAACTGTACCGGTACGTTCCGTAAAGGGTACCACCCTCAACGGAACGGATTCCTAATGTGTCCGGAACCGGGCATTAACACATCCCGGACGTATCCGAACCCCGTCTCCCAGCGTATTTTATCTGGTTGATGTACGTATCACAACCCCGTTGGGTAACCTGTTTTACCTGGTTACTTAACCAGGTCCCGATATGTCCGGAACCAGGTGGGAACCTCAATAGAACCTATATTTTGCTTTTTTTATACCAGCCGGTACTGCAACATCATGTTGTTTAGTTGAGCAGCCATGTAAGCCAGCAGTTAACAAACGGCATAAAAAGGCCTTGCTTCTTTACAAACGGTTTACCAAAACCGCCCTTAATACATTAACTTTCAGCAGCATTACCAGAGCTACTGCATGTTTACTACACAAACTGCCCAAAAACGATTGCCCGTTGCAAATACCCGCATGCCCGCAACCCTGCTTTGCTGGCTGGTGATATGTTTGGGCCATTTTTTTAATGCAGTTGCTGCGCAGGAAGTTTTTACGCCCAAACCCGCGAAACTGCTAACCCGCTTTCACTTTGAAATGCTTACCGGCGGCATTATTATTTTACACGCCACCATTAATAACCACCCGGATTCGCTCAATTTTATTCTGGATACCGGCAGCGGCGGCATCAGCCTGGACAGTGCCACCGTGGAAGCGCTTAAACTGCCGCGTACCAAAAGCGACCGCACCATTCGCGGCATTGCAGGCATCCGAACCGTAGATTATACCAACCACAACACCCTTAAACTGCCGGGCCTGGTAACCGACAGCCTCAATTTCCACATCAACGATTACGACCTGCTTACCGGTGTGTATGGCATGAAGATCGACGGCATCATTGGCTTCAGCTTTTTACGCCGCTATATTGTAAAACTCAATTACGATAAATACGAAATTGAAGTATACAGTCCCGGCACCATGCGCTACCCCGGCGGCGGCCATGTGCTGCACCCTGCAATCAGCGGCCTGCCTATGCAGTACGCTAAAATGCGTGAACAAAGCAGGCAATGGCTCGAAGGCCGTTTTTACCTGGATACCGGCGCAGGCCTCTGCTTCTTACTCTCCAATGAATTTGCCACCGACAGCAGCATTTTTGCACCCAAAAAGAAACGGTACGCCACCATTGCCGAAGGTTTGGGCGGCAAAAAAACCATGGAGTTAACCATTGTAAAAGAAGTAAAGGTTGGCCCATACCGTTTTCGCAAAGTGCCCACTTATGTATTTGAAGATGAATTTAATGTAACCGCCTACCCGCATTTGGGGGGGCTTATTGGCAACGACCTGCTGCGCCGTTTCAACGTCATCATTAATTACCCGCGCAGCGAGTTTCATTTAACTCCCAACTCACATTATCATGATGTATTTGACTATTCGTACCACGGGCTGGCCATGTATTTCATCAGCAACGAAATTGTAATTACTGACATTATGCCCGGCTCACCCGCCGAAAAAGCCGGCCTGAAAGAGGGAGATGTACTCATTGGCGTGGAAAACAACCTTTCCAACAACATACAGGTTTACAAGAACCTGCTGCAAATGGCCGGTAAAAAAGTAAAACTCATCGTACGGCGCAACAACGAATTGGTACAAACATTGCTTGTGATCAAGGACATTAAATGACGAACAGTTGCCCGGATCGCGGACAATTTAAGCGGCTGCAGTTTCCGGCAGCCTAATTTTACATTTCATCAATACCTTCATCATGCGCAAACTTCTACCCGCATTATTTATGCTGGTCACTTCCGTGGCTTTTGGCCAGGTTAGTCTTACCACCAGCGGCAGCCCATATACCCAGGACTTTAACACCCTGGCATCCACCGGCACATCAGCAGCCCTGCCTGCCGGCTGGCTCATGGCCGAAAGCGGTACCAGCGGCAACAACAACGGCCTGTACACAGCCAACGACGGAGCCAGCAATGCCGGCGATACATACAGCTACGGCACCACGGGCAGCACCGACCGTGCTTTGGGCGGCCTGCTCAGCGGTACATTAACACCCCTGTTTGGTGCTTTTTTTCAAAACAACACTGGTGCGCCCATTTCTTCCATAACCATTACCTATGTGGGCGAACAATGGCGCCTGGGTGCAACCGGCCGTAAAGACAGCCTGCTGTTTCAATACAGCACCGATGCCTCTTCGCTTACCACCGGTACCTGGGTAAATAGTAAAGACCTGGATTTTGCAGGGCCCATCAGCACCGGTACTGTGGGGGCATTAAACGGCAACGCCACCGCCAACCGCAGCACCATTACCTATACAATTAACGGCCTCAGCATTGCACCAGGTGCTAATTTATACATCCGCTGGAACGACTTTAATGCCAGCGGTGCCGATGATGGCCTGGCGGTCGACAGCTTCAGCCTTACGCCCGGCACCGTAGTGGTAAACCCATGTACGGCACCAACAGCACAGCCAACGGCACTAACTTTTCCTGCTGTAAACACCAATACGATTAACGGCAGCTTTACGGCCGCTTCGCCTGCGGCAGACCAGTACCTGGTGGTAATGCATACCACACCTGCCCCGGGCGGTGCCCCTGCCAACGGAACTGTGTACACCGAGGGCGACGCCATTGGAACCGGCACTGTAATATATAAGGGCAGCGGAACCAGTTTTTCCGCAAGCAGCCTCAGCAGCGGTACGGCGTACTATTTTACTATTTTTAGTTTGAATGGCCTTGGCTGCAGTGGTGGGCCGTTGTATCTCACTGCCGCCCCGCTTACCGGCAATACATCCACCACCACCCCGCCGGTTTGTGCAGCCCCCGCCGCACTGGTGAGCAACCTGCAGTTAACCGCCCTCAGCACCAGCGTCAGCGGTACATTTACCGCAGCAGCTGATGCCGATGGGTACCTGGTAATCCGCAGCACAAACGCCACTACCGGTTTTACACCGGTTAACGGCACTACCTATAATGTGGGCGATGCTGCCGGCACTGGTGTGGTAGTTAAATCGGGCACAGGCACCACTTTTGCCACTACCGGGTTAACGCCCAGCACCCAATATTTCTTTTTTGTGTTTGGGTTGAATGGCTTTAACTGCACCGGCGGCCCCCTTTATAATACCACCAGTGTAAACGGCAATACCACCACTACTGCAAGCGGTGGCGGCATACCAACCGGTTATTACGATACGGCTGCCGGTAAAGCTTGCGCTGATCTGAAAAATGCACTCAAATGGCGGACGCTTACCGGCCATACGCCAAAATCCTATGGCGATCTCTGGGGCCAGTATTTGGTGAGTGATGTTAAACCCCGCGAAGTAGGTACCGGTTCAACATTAACCATTTGGGATATTTACAGCGATAACCCCACAGGCCCCGATCCGTACAATTTTATACCCGGTAATGGCGCAGGCGGCCAGCAGGATGCAGGTGGCGCAGCCAACAGCGAGGGCATTTTGTACAACCGCGAACACACCGTGCCTTTGAGCTGGTTTGGCGGCAATACAAGCAACAATGGTCCTGCCACTGATTACCTGCACCTGTACCCGACAGATAAATTTGTAAATGCCCAGCGCAGCAATTTTATTTATGGCGAAGTGGCTGCCGGCACTACTTATTTGAATGGCGGCAAACTTGGCGCCAATGGTTTTGCCGGCCTCAGCGGCACCGCGTTTGAGCCCATTGATGCCTACAAAGGCGATGTAGCCCGCTCTTTCCTGTATTTTGTTACCCGCTACCAGGATAACATGCCCGGCTGGGATGGCGGCACTAACGGCGGCCAGGCTTTTGACCCCACCCTGTACCCCAGCGTGGATACACCTTACCTGAAACTGATGCTGAAATGGCACAACCAGGACCCGGTTAGCCAAAAAGAGATTGACCGCAACAATGCCGCATTTGTATACCAGGGCAACCGCAACCCATATATCGATCACCCGGAATATGCAGACCAGGTATGGAATTTTGCGTGCATACGCAGCCTGCCTGTTGACCTGCTTTGGTTTGCCGGCAAACTGCAAAATGGCAATGCCGTGCTCAGCTGGCAGGTAGCCAACGAAGTAAACCTGAAAGCTTATGGAATAGAACGCAGCGTAAATGGCCGCGACTATAATGCGGTTGGCAATGTGGCCGCAGCAGGCAAAAAGGATTACTTTTTTACCGATAACCTTACCGGGTTATCCGGCCGCCGGGTGTACTACCGCCTTAAGATACAGGATAAGGATGGAAGCTTCCGGTACAGCGAAGTATTTAGCGTGCACGTACCATCCAACAACATTTTCAGCATTTACCCCAACCCGGCTAAACATGTGCTGAACCTGCAGTTGTTTGACGGTTTAAGCAATGGCAGTTTATCAATTACTGACCTTACAGGCCGGGTACAGCTAACACAATCCATCAGTAATGCGGGTGGGTTGATACCGGTGAACATTCAGCAACTTGCAGCAGGCAGTTACCTGGTTAAAGTTGTTACCAACAAAGGTGAGTTTACGCAACGCTTCCAAAAATTGTAATGCACTGAATAACGAAAAAAGCGCAGGCCCAAACCTGCGCTTTTTCATTGTACATTTTTTGGATGAAAAATATCCGGCACTAAAGTTCATTTATTGCGCACCATGCTGCCAGCCCTGGGCAATAAGCTCACGTTCGTTACCCCCTTTGGTCATGATGATGGCTTTTTTCTCCGGCTCAGTAATATACCCGATCACACTGATACCTTCCATCAGCACCATTTTATCGTATTCTTCCTGTTTAATGGTAAAAAGCAGTTCGTAATCTTCGCCGCCGCTTAATGCACAGGCTGTGGGGTCCAGCTCCAGTTTGTAGGCAAACTGCCGGGCAAGCTCATGCACGGGAAACTTGTCTTCGTACACCACCGCACCACAATTGCTTTGCTTGCAAATATGGAGGATCTCGCTGCTTAATCCGTCGCTGATGTCCATCATACTGGTGGGTACGATCTCATTTTCCGCCAGCCACTCCACAATATCTTTGCGGGCTTCCGGCTTTAACAGGCGGCCAATAATATAGTCCTGGTTTTCCAGGTCGGGTTGTATCTGCGGGTTTTCCAGGTAGATCTTTTTCTCCCGTTCCAGCAGGGTAAGCCCCAAAAATGCGCCGCCCAGGTAGCCGCTTACGCAAATAAGATCGCCTTTTTGTGCACCTTTGCGTGTTACAAATTTATCGGGCGCCACTTCGCCAACGGCAGTAATGCTTACGATCAATCCCTTGTTACTGCTCGACGTATCGCCACCGATCAGGTCTACATTGTATTTATCGCAGGCGGCATAAATACCTTCGTACAATTCATCCAGCGATTCAACACTGAACCGGTTGCTGAATGCAATGCTCACAGTAATTTGAGTGGGCGTGGCATTCATGGCATAAATATCACTCAGGTTCACCACCACGCTTTTATAGCCAAGGTGCTTCAGCGGCGTATACATGAGGTCAAAGTGAATGCCTTCCACCAGCAGGTCGGTGCTAATGACCGTTTGCTTGCCAAAATGATCGATCACCGCGGCATCATCACCAATGCTCAGCACGGTACTTGCGTGGCGGGTTTCATTGTTTTGTGTGAGATGATCGATAAGGCCGAACTCTCCGAGGCTTCCTACTTCTGTACGATCCATGGGAAATTTGAAAATTTAAAGATTTGAAATTTGAAAATGCTGCCGAGCCGAAAAGGTTGAAGATCTGGGGATTGAAAATTTTTGTAATGGCGGCAGTTTATTACAGGCAAAACGCCCCTCAAAACCTGGCTGCCAATCATTCACCAGCTTTCACCAGCAACCAAATCTTCAAATTTTGAATACCGGATGTGTATCGTTCACCACCTGGAGCAGTTCTTCGTGAATTTTTCCGTTTGTGGCGCAAATATGCGGCTGGTAGGGGCTGTAATGGGCACCCGTGAAGTCGGTTACTTTGCCACCTGCTTCTTCCACCAGTAAAAAACCGGCGGCACTGTCCCAGGCATTCAGTTTGTGTTCGTAAAAGCCATCAAAACGCCCGGCGGCAACCCAGCAAAGGTCAATGGCAGCACTGCCCAGCCTGCGTACCGGTACACCCTGTTTTATAAAACGCTCAAACACCTGCAAAGGCCCGTTGGCATTGTTAATATAGGTGTACGGAAAACCGGTTACCAGGCAGCACCTGAGCAGTTCCGGCCGGTCGCTTACATGTATGGGCTGGTCGTTTAAAAAAGCGCCTTTACCTTTTTCCGCAAAATAAAATTCATTTAAGAACGGCGCATACACCACGCCCATCAGCATTTCACCATTTTTTTCAATGCCAATGCTTACGCAGCAAATAGGTATGCCCTGTGCAAAATTGATGGTGCCGTCAATGGGGTCAATGATCCATTTGTATTCGCTGTCCGTTTTCAGGTTGCCCGTTTCTTCACTTAAAATAAAATGATCGGGGTAATGCGCTTTTATCACGCCAATAATGGCCTTGTCGGCAGCATGGTCGGCTTCCGTAACCAGGTCGTTCACACCGCCATCTTTGTACGCGGTTTTTAACGCCGGGTTATTAAAGTAACGCTTCAGTTCGGCAGCGCCTGCATGGGCGGCCTCTTTAAGTATGTTTTCCAGCATATTGCCGCGAAGATAAGCCGCTGGTATTAACCGCTTTTATTACCGTTAAGCGATTTTTAAAGTTATGTTTGTCAAAATCTTAAGTCCGCTTTGGCACTGGCTGCATGCAACTTTCCATCATTATTGTAAACTATAATGTAAAGCACTTTTTAGAGCAATGCCTTTGCTCGGTGGAGAAAGCTGCACAGCACATTACCTGCGAGGTACTGGTGGTGGATAACAACAGCACCGACGGCAGCATGGCCTATCTTAAACCCAAATTTCCATGGGTGCGGTTTATTGAGAACAAAGACAACCCAGGTTTTGGCAGGGCAAATAACCAGGCATTGCAATTGGCTACCGGTAATTATATCTTGTTTTTGAACCCGGATACCTTACTGCCTGAAAACTGCCTGGAAACCAGCCTGGCTTTTATGGATGCCAACCCCCGGGCTGGTGCTGCAGGCATACGCATGGTGGATGGCAGCGGCAGCTTTTTGCCGGAATCAAAACGGGCCTTTCCATCGCCGCTTACTTCGCTGTTCAAGCTAAGCGGGTTATCTGCAGTTTTCCCCCGTTCAAAAATCTTTGGACGGTACCATTTGGGGCATTTGCCAGAACACCAAAACCATGAGGTAGATGTGCTGGCAGGTGCTTTTATGCTGCTCCGGAAAGAAGTGGCAGATACAACCGGCGGTTTTGACGAGCAGTTTTTTATGTATGGCGAAGATGTGGACCTGAGCTACCGCATACAGCAGGCCGGCTGGAAGAACTATTATTTTGCAGATTCATCCATTATTCATTTTAAGGGCGAAAGCACGAAAAAAGGCAGCCTCAATTACGTACTCATGTTTTACCAGGCCATGAGCCTGTTTGTGAAAAAACATTACGGTGGCGGCAGCGCCCGGCTGTTCAATATTTTAATACAGGCGGCCATTTGGGCCCGGGCAGGAGTAAGTGCAGTAAGCCGTTTTATACGCCGCATTGGTTTACCGGTTATAGATGCTGCCATTGTGGTATTGTGTGTACTGGCGGCCATGTTTTTTTGGGCAGATGTGGTAAAGCCCGGGCTGGAGTATCCCGATTTTATTATCCGCCTGGCCATGCCGGCTTATGCGGTGCTGTTTATAATTAGTGGTGCACTGGCAGGCTTGTACGATAAATGGTACCGCCCCTGGCAGGCCTGGCAGGCTATGATGCTGGCCGTGCTGGTAAACCTGGCGGTGTACAGCATGCTGCCTGAAGGTTACCGGTTTTCGCGGGGTGTTATATTGATCTCGGGCCTGATGGCGGCCATAGCCATTGTATTGCTGCGCTGGCTGCTGCAAAAAGCCGGTGTAATTGAAGTGCTGGATGAAAGCCGCGAGTACCGCCAAACCCTTATTGCAGGCAATGAAGAAGATTTTAAAGAAGTGAACCTGTTGCTGCAGCAGGCCGGCCGCAAAGACCGGGTGCTCGGCCGGGTGGCAACATTGCCGGCAGACAAAAAAGCACTGGGTACGGCAGACCAGCTGAACCAGTTACTGGCCAATATGCCGGCCCGGGAGATCATTTTTTGTATCAGCACCGGTTTTAGCCTGCAGCAGGTATTGCAATTGCTGGAAAAAGCCCGGCCGGCGATCCGGTATAAATTTCATTACCGGCACAGCCACAGCGTGGTGGGCAGCGACAGCAGGCAAACCAGTGGTGAAGCACTGGATATGCACCAGCAATTTGCATTGGGCAACCCGTATGCATTGC
>CBDDIT010000005.1:0-60348 GCA_965229175.1 Sediminibacterium sp.
AGAGCTTTTCTTTCTCCTGGGGATGGGTGGTTTTATAGGAACGCATATCAGCAACAGTATCTACTTTTTACAGCTGCAGCCACTCCGTTTGAGACGTCCGTTGCCATCCCTGCTCGCGCTGGTTATCATCGGTACAGCCATTTTTTTTGTATTCCGGCTCCTGCAGCCTGATCTTGGTTCTCTTACCGTTCCCATACTTGTTTATATGGGTATTATAGGATGTATGGGCGTGCTGGCATCCAATATTGCCACCCATCCCGGTCTCAAAAAAACAGCCACCACCTTCCTGATCCCCGGTGCGGCTTTTTTTATCCTGTCCGACGCCATCCTCGCGCTCGATAAATTTTATTTTCACCAGCCCGGTGTCTGGAGTATCCCCGTGATGGCAACTTACGGCATGGCGCAGTGCCTGCTGGTAGGGGGTGTTGCACGGCAGCAGGATGGGCTTTGAGCTTCGAGCTAACAACACAACAAAAAGGCCATTCATTGCTGAATGGCCTTTTATTACAACTATATACAGAATAGTACTAGTATCCACCCATTCCGCCCATATCAGGCGCAGCGTGTGAATGTGCTGGCTCTGGTTTGGGTTTGTCGGCTATTACGCACTCTGTGGTTAACAGCATGGCTGCAATAGAAGCGGCGTTTTCAAGTGCCACGCGGCTTACCTTGGTTGGATCGATAACACCTGCTTTAAACAGGTTCTCATAAATTTCGGTACGTGCATTGAATCCAAAGTCGGCCTTGCCTTCCTTGATCTTCTGTACAACGATAGAACCTTCAATTCCACTGTTGATCACGATCTGGCGAAGCGGTTCTTCAATAGCCCTTTTCACGATCTGGATACCGGTTGTTTCGTCTTCGTTGGCACCTTTCAGTTTTTCGAGCGTTTCAACGGCACGGATATAAGCTACACCACCGCCGGGTACAATACCTTCTTCAACGGCAGCCCTTGTAGCGTGCAGTGCATCGTCTACGCGGTCTTTCTTCTCTTTCATTTCAACTTCTGTGGCAGCACCTACATACAGTACGGCAACACCACCGCTTAATTTAGCCAAACGCTCCTGTAATTTTTCGCGGTCATAATCAGAAGTGGTATTTTCCACCTGTGCTTTGATCTGGTTAACACGCGCCGTGATATCAGATTTCTTGCCTTTACCTCCTACTACAATTGTGTTGTCTTTATCAATGGTTACTGAAGATGCCTGGCCCAGATAGGTAAGGTCTGCATTCTCCAGCTTGAAGCCCTGTTCTTCACTTACTACAGTACCGGCCGTTAAGATCGCGATATCGGTAAGCATTTCTTTCCTGCGGTCGCCAAAGCCGGGTGCTTTTACAGCAGCCACTTTCAGTGTTCCACGCAATTTATTTACTACCAGTGTTGCCAATGCTTCACCTTCCAGGTCTTCGGCAATGATCAACAACGGACGGCCGCTTTGTGCAACTTTCTCCAGGATATGAAGAATGTCTTTCATCGCGCTGATCTTTTTATCATAGATCAGGATATAAGGATTCTGCAGTTCCACTTCCATTTTTTCGCTGTTGGTAACGAAATAAGGAGAGATATAACCGCGATCGAACTGCATACCTTCTACAACATCTACCGTTGTATCGGTACCTTTTGCTTCTTCAACGGTAATAACACCTTCTTTACCCACTTTAGCCATAGCGGTAGCAATCAGCTTACCAATTTCGCTATCACTGTTGGCGGAAATAGTAGCTACCTGCTCAATTTTCTTGGAGTCGCTGCCGATATTCTGCGACTGCGCTTTCAGGCTGTCTATCACTTTGGCAACAGCTTTGTCAATACCGCGTTTCAGGTCCATCGGGTTAGCACCGGCTGCCACATTTTTAAGGCCTTCGCTGATGATCGCTTGTGCCAGTACAGTAGCAGTTGTAGTTCCATCACCGGCAATATCAGCTGTTTTAGAAGCTACTTCCTTCACCATCTGGGCACCCATGTTCTCAATCGGATCTTCCAGTTCGATTTCTTTGGCAACCGTTACACCATCTTTGGTTACCTGCGGCGCACCAAATTTCTTTTCAATAACCACGTTGCGACCTTTAGGTCCGAGGGTTACCTTTACGGCATTGGCAAGGGTATCAACCCCTTTTTTCATCTTGTTTCTCGCTTCGATATCGAAGAAAATCTGTTTTGACATATAATTTTAATTTGAAAATTTGAGAATTTGAAAATTTGAAAATTGCCCTCTTTGGCTGACTACTTGGTACCTGTGTTTAGGCGCAAGGGAAAGCTGGGAGGATAACTATAATTGAAAACTTTGAAACTTAACTGATTGATGCTTGGTTAACCCATTTTCAAATCAGCACATTTTCAAATTTTCAAATTATAGCAAGAATATCACTTTCCCGCATAATCAACAGGTCTTCACCATCGATCTGGATTTCGGTGCCTGAATATTTCCCATATAATACGGTGTCACCTGTTTTTACAGTTACAGGTTCATCTTTCTTACCGGCTCCAACAGCTACAACGGTACCACGTTGCGGCTTTTCTTTTGCTGTATCCGGGATAATGATTCCGCCTGCAGTCTTTTCTTCCGCAGCGGCAGCTTTAACTATTACCCTGTCATGAAGTGGGGTAACGCTGATCTTTTTTGCCATCGTTATAGGTTTTTAGTTGATTGAGTTAATAATATGCTTTGCCTGTGTCGATTTTTATGCCACGGTTGGATTTCAGGTCAAATTTTCAGCAACCCTCTGTTCATACCTGGAAAATGAACCATCTTCCTGACAGAAAGGGAGCAAAGATGGGGTAAGTTTTTGATAATGGCAGTGTCAAAATTTCATAGGAGATAGGGGTAGGGATTAGGGAATAGGGCCAGGAACCAGGAGCCGTGCGTTTGGCGGCAGCTATTTGGAACCCGAATCAGGGGCGGATACCTGGAATTGGGCGTAGGTATAGGATATGGGGCTTGGTGGGGCAAAAAAAAACGGCCGTATCGTGAGGGATAGGACCGTTTGGATGGATGGCCGGGGGTATTGATGGCTCAGTGCTCAATTTCCACGTAGCCGCTATCGCCTTTAAACTCGCGGATACCTTTCGCGAGGCTGCGCAGGACAGCGGGCAGTTTCCTGCTTGCAAAAAAGATAATCACGCCCATCACCAGGATAATAAGTTCAAGGAGGGTTGGCTTACTCATAGGTTACTGGATTTAAAAAATGGTTTCTATTGGATACTAACAGATACGTGCTGCTTATCGGTATAGTTTCTTCAAATCTAATTTTTTCAACCGGGGATAAGGGTCGGTATCTTACCTAAAAAATGTAATGAAATCACTACAAAATCACCCGGTTATAAAAAAGCGATTTTAGAAAACCGCCTGTCAAAGGATTGCGTATATGAACAGGAAGACAGGCAGCAGAATCGAAGTATATAGCCTGTTTTACAGTTTTTCTATAATTGGGGACTTTTATAGGTTGTATCAATTTCAATACCCGTTCGTTCCCGAATGGGTATTTTCATTTTGCCCGGCCCGGCCAATACAATATCTTTGCGGCTCTTAAATAAGTTCTTACCAGATGATCAGCAGAAGAAATATCCGGGTGAAGGTGATGCAGTTACTTTATATGATAGAGGCTGCTGACAGCCAGGCAGCATTTAAAAGACCGGTAGAAGAGTTACAAAAGCAGTTAGATAAGACCCGCGAGTTATTTGTTTACCTCCTGTATTTTTTAACCGAAGTTGCCCGTTACGCCGAAACCAGTGCCTTACAGCGGGCCTCCCGCAACCTTCCATCTGAAGAAGACCTGAATGTGAATATTAAGATAGCCGGTAACTCCTTTCTTTGGCAGATCCTGGAAAATCCATCTTTCAAAACCGCCCTGGAAAAAGATCTGCCGGAGAAGATCATTGATAAGGAGATGGTAAAAAAGGTGTATACCGAACTTACCGAAACGGACAAATACAAGGAATACATTACAATTGAGGGCCGGGATAAAGCGAAGGAGAAAGAGATCATGAAGCTGATCTTTACCCAGTTAATGCTGCCGAATGAGTCCTTTATCAATCACCTGGAAGAGCTATTTAATAACTGGGATGATGATGCAGATATGATAGACCAGTTGATGCTGAACTATATACAGAAGCCAGGCACCTACAACCTGCAGGAAATGGTAAGCCCCGAAAAATGGAAATTCGCCCGCGACCTGCTCACAACCACGATCGATAAAAAAGAATATTGCGCTGAGCTGATCAAACCCAAATTAAAGAACTGGGATGCCGACCGCATCGCCTTGCTGGATATGGTGCTGATGCGGATGGGGGTTTGCGAGTTGCTGTATTTTGAGACGATCCCCACCAAGGTTACCATCAACGAATATATAGACCTGGCCAAAGATTACAGTACTCCCCAAAGCGGGCAGTTTGTTAACGGGATACTGGATAATATTCATAAGGAAATGCTGGAAGCCGGGAAGATCCAGAAGGTTAATTACAAAAACAAAGCATAGGTTATGAAAGCTTTTATCATTTTCCTGGTATTGGCCGGCACTTGCTTTACCGCCTGCCAGGAAGAAGCGAAGAAAAATACAGATCCGGCCACGGCCGCAGGCCAGGATAGTGCCAGTTATACCCGGATACAATGGCTGGATTCGATTGTAAACTTCGGCAGCGTTAATATGGGAGAACAGGTACAGGTAGCCTTCAGGTTCAGGAATGTAGGTAACAAACCTTTGTACCTTACCAATGTAAAAGCCGGTTGTGGTTGTACTGTTCCCGACTATACCAAGGGGGCTGTGGCTCCCGGTAAAGAAGGGGTGGTTACCGGGGCCTTCGACACCAACAAGTCACACCCGGGGGAAGTAAGAAAGAATATATTCTGTACCACCAACACGCCGGGCGGATTGAGCCATACCCTTACCTTTACCGGGGTGATAAAAGAGGCCGGGGCACCGAAATAATAAAGGCAGCACACAATCGTCTTACATATTCATACATAAAAAACAATCGAATGCTTAATCTGAATTTTGTTTTATTAGCTGGCCCGCAGCAGGGTGGCGGCGGAATGGTTCAACTGGTATTAATGGGTGGCATCATCCTCGTTTTCTGGCTGTTTATGATTCGCCCGCAAGCTAAAAAAGCCAAGGAAGCCAAGAAGTTTACCGAGAACATGCAGAAAGGTGATAAAGTAGTTACTATTGCC
The DNA here is from genome assembly GCA_965229175.1 of Sediminibacterium sp. Classification (GTDB taxonomy): domain Bacteria; phylum Bacteroidota; class Bacteroidia; order Chitinophagales; family Chitinophagaceae; genus Sediminibacterium. The sequence goes on from CBDDIT010000005.1 coordinate 5,166, forward strand.
GGTATTCATGGCACGATCAATAAAATCAATGAAGACTCTACTATCCAGCTGGAAGTTAGCCCCGGCAGCTACCTCAAGATTGAGAAATCTTCTATCAGCATGGAATGGTCGCTGGCGGCTAATAAAGTTCCCGCTGAAAAAAAATAATCCTTCTTATCCATGCCTCTGAGAATCGGCATAACAGGCGGAATTGGCAGTGGCAAAAGCATGGTTGCCGGGATATTCAGTGTGCTGGGTATCCCGGTTTTTGATGCCGATGCCGAGGCAAAAAAGATCATGCACGGGAACGCGCAACTACGCGCTGAAATCATACAAACTTTCGGCCCGGAAATATATCCGGAAGGCCAGCTCAACAAAAAAGCACTGGCCGCCATTGTTTTCAACGACCCATACAAATTAGAACAGCTCAATGCCCTGGTGCACCCGCATGCGATTGCTGAGGCGGAAGCCTGGTCTCTTCGACAGCATGCGCCCTATACTGTTAAAGAAGCGGCCCTTTTTTTTGAAGCGGGATCGGCTATTGGTATCGACTATATGATAGGCGTATATAGCCCCAGGCATATCCGCATCAACCGGGTTATGAAAAGGGATCATGTTAGTCGCGAAGAAGTACTCGCCCGGATGAACAGGCAGATAGACGAAGAGATCAAAATGAAGTTATGCGATTTTGTGATCCTGAATAATGAGGAGGAACTGCTGATACCGCAGGTGTTGAAGCTACACCAACGATTTCTGGCGGAGGGAGGGGATTAGTGGATTACGGATTACGGTTTTTTTTTGCTTAATAATGATAATTGTATGATTGCGAGGACACCTGCTGTACCGTATTATGCGGTGATATTTACTTCTGAAAGAACGGATGTAGACGAGGGGTATGAAGAGATGGCAGAAAGGATGGTGGAACTGGCACAGCAACAACCCGGTTACCTCGGGTTTGAATCTGCCAGGCAGGGCTTGGGCATTACCGTTTCTTACTGGGAAAGCCTGGATGCCATTCGAAACTGGAAGCAGAACAGCGAACACCTGCTGGCACAGCAAAAGGGTAAAAACGAATGGTATGCGCGATACAAAACCCGCATTTGCAAAGTGGAAAGAGATTATGAGTTCTGAGTTGCCATTTTCAAAACGCCACTTACTTTGTTACCCTGTAGCACCATCTTTTTAATTTTCCCTCAAAATCAAAGGGCGTAGTAGCTTTGGTGATATCCTTTATGTCGCCGGCCCGTATCAGTTCCGCTTCCATCTGAAATTTTGTAAAATTGGTACTGAAATAAATGATCCCACCCGGTTGCATGGCGGCCAGCATATCATTCAGCAACTCCACATGATCACGCTGTATATCCAGGAAATCCTTCATCCGCTTACTGTTGCTGAAGGTTGGCGGATCCATGATCACAAGGTCGAAACTATCGGGGGGCAGGGTTTTCAGGTATTGCATCACATCCGCATGCACAAATCTATACTTCTCCTTGTCTTTCAACCGGTTGATGGTAAAATTATCTTCCGCCCAGTTCAGGTATGTTTTAGAAAGGTCTACAGATGTAACATGCAGCGCCCCACCCGCCGCCGCGTACACCGAAAACGATCCTGTATAACAAAACAAATTCAACACCCTTTTGCCCGCACTCTGCTCCATCACCATCTTCCGCGTTATCCTGTGATCCAGGAACAGGCCGGTATCCAGGTAGTCGGCTAGGTTTACCTGGAACTTCAGCCCATTCTCCAGCACCGTAAAAAACTCCTGCTTAGTATCTATCTTCTCATACTGCCCCTCCCTGTGCGACATACGCTTACGCTGCCGTACATACACCGCGTCTGCCGGCACACCGGTAATCTCCTGTATCACCACCAGGCATTGGTCCAGCCAGGCTTCATGCTCTTCATCGGTCATGCCATGACGGCGAAGATATTCGGCCAGGTATAACTTGTCTTCATACAATTCTATGCAGAAAGGAAACTCCGGAAGGTCATGATCATACACCCGGTAACAGCTAAGTTGCTGTCGCTTGGCCAGTTTCGAGGTATGCTTATACACCTTGCTGAGCCGGTTATAAAACATTTCAAATTTTTGGGGCATTTGGTTTCTTGGTTTCTTGGTTTCTTGGTTTATTGGTTTTTGGTAGGTTGGTTTATTGGTAGGTTTGTTTAGGGTAAATGATTTATGGGCGAACTTAGCGGGGGAACTTCTACGCTTTCACCACAAATAAACTAATAAACCCCAGTAAACCAAAAACCAACCTACCAAGAAACCAATAAACCAACCTACCAATAAACCAATAAACCAATAAACCAACTTATATTTAAAACCTAAAACTGCTTCATGAGAAAACTTCTTTTGGCTGTGGGTATGGTATGCCTTGCGGGGTATGCGCAGGCCCAGGAATACAGCAATTATGCGGAACAGAATAGCCGTATTCAGGCATTGGCAAAAGCCTGGCCCCAATGGGTTTCAGTAAAATCACTGGTAAAAACCAATGGTGGTAAGGATATCTGGCTGATTACGATCGGTACAGGTAAAACAGAATCAAAGCCTGCCATTGCGGTGGTGGGTGGTACGGAAGGCAATCATTTACTGGGAACGGAACTGGCGATCGGGTTTGCGGAAAACCTGTTGAAAGGCAGTGGAAGCGACAGTATTAAAAGCCTGCTGGCAAAAACAACCTATTATGTTTTTCCGAACATGAGTCCGGATGCCATGGAACAATACTTTGCCAAACTGAGATATGAACGTTCGGGCAATGCCACGGAAACGGATGATGACAGGGATGGCAAACTGAATGAAGATGGCTTTGATGATCTTGATGGTAATGGTAAGATCACCCTGATGCGGGTTGAATCTGCAGTGGGTGAATACAAACTGCACCCTGATGATCCCAGGGTCTTGATCAAAGCGGATATTGCAAAAGCTGAGAAAGGCAGGTACCTATTGCTTACAGAGGGAATTGACAATGATAAGGATGGCCAGCTGAATGAAGACGGTGAAGGTGGTATCGCTTTTAATAAAAACCTTACTTACAAGCATATACCATTTGCCCCGGGTTCAGGTGATTTTCCGGCAGGGGAGAAAGAAACAAGGGCCTTGCTGGACTTTCTGTACGATGCATTTAATGTATATCCGGTAGTTAGCTTCGGCACCAATAATAACCTCTCTTCCCCCGTTGCCTATAATCCGGCCGCCGCGCAACAAAGAATATTGTCGGGTTACCTGGAGCCGGATTCGAAGATGAGCAGCATGGTGAGTGAGCTATACAACAAGGTAACGGGAACAAAAGATGCTCCCAAAACAACCAGCTCAGGTGGCGATATCCTTTCATGGGGATATTTTCACTATGCGCGATACAGTTTCAGCACGCCGGGCTGGTGGGTACCCAAAACAAAACCGGATACCGCCAAAAAAGAAAAACCTTTTACTGTAGAAGATCCTACCGCCAACTACCTCCGCTGGGCGGCACAAAAGGGTATTGTAAATACTTACACACCCTGGAAAACCATTGAACATCCCGACTATCCCAACCAGAAAGTGGAAGTGGGGGGAATAGATCCTTTTGTACTGATTAATCCTCCTTTTACATTGGTAGCGGATATCGAGAAAAAACACACCGAATTCCTGGTAAAACTAGCGGCGCAGCAGGCGGAGCTGGATATCATTAACCTGAAAACAGAAAAACTGGGTGGCGGGCTTACCCGGATCAGCTTCGATCTCATCAATAAGGGCGCATTGTCTACTCATACCAAACTGGGAGAACGCAGTTATTTCCTCAAAAAACTGAAAGTGATGGTGAATACCGGTGACAAGCAGGAAGTAGTGGGAGGCAAAAGGGTAACCTTACTGCCTTCGCTGGAAGGTGCATCAACGCAGGCTTTCAGCTGGTTGATAAAAGGCACGGGGAAACTGGTTATAGAAGCGGGCTGCCCTACAGCCGGTGTAAAAACGATTGAAGTAACACTCTAAATCAAGCAACATGAAACCCATCATAAAAAATATACTCACTATTGCCGCATTCTGCGCAGCTACAACAGGCATGGCGCAAACCGGTAACCAGCTATTCAAAGCGGCAGGGTCGCCGGTGAATCCAAAAGTAAGTGTATCCTGGAACCGCTATAATGATCATGCCGGCATTGCGGATATCTGTAAAAAAATTGCGGCTGCCTATCCCGACCTGGCGCATCTTGAATCCATTGGCAAATCGTATGCAGGGCGCGAGCTTTGGTGCCTTACCATTACTGATTTTAAAAAGGGTGATGCCAGCAAAAAGCCGGGAATGTACATTGATGGCAATATCCACTCGAACGAAATACAGGGTGCCGAATTTGCGCTGTATACCGCATGGTACCTAACGGAATCATTTGGCGATACTAAATTCATACAGGAATTGCTGGCGGACAAGGTATTCTATATCGTACCCACCATTAACCCCGATGGCCGCGATAGTTATATGCACCAGCCCAATACAGCCAGCTCGCCCCGTTCGGGTGTGAAACCGGTGGATAACGACGGGGATGGAATGGTAGATGAGGATTCGTATGATGACCTGAATGGAGATGGTCATATTACACAGATGCGGAGAAAGAGTCCGAATGGCCGTTACAAGATAGATCCCAAAGATCCCAGGTTACTCACACGCGTGGGGCCGGATGAAAAGGGGGATTATGAATTACTGGGACAGGAGGGAATTGATAATGATGGCGATGGCCGGGTAAACGAAGACGGGTATGATTTCCAGTACGATCCCAATCGTGACTGGGGATGGGGATGGCAGCCGAATTATATACAGGGTGGTGCCTATAAGTATCCTTTTTCCTTTCCGGAAAACAGGGCAGTAATGGAGTTTGTAATGAAACATCCTAATATCGCCGCGGCGCAGTCCTTTCACAATTCAGGCGGCATGATATTGCGGGGGCCGGGCGGACAGGAAGATGTGGGCACTTATAATTTCCAGGACCTGCAGGTGTATGACGCAATTGGCAAAAAAGGAGAGGAACTGCTACCGGGTTATAAATATCTTGTTGTGTATAAGGACCTGTATTCGGCCTACGGCGGTGAACTCGATTGGTTTTATGCCGGAAGGGGTATCTATACTTATTCCAACGAATTGTGGACAGGCTACCTGATGTATATGAAGGAACAGAAATCCGATCATGATACTTATAATTTCGACAAAGACCTTCTTTTCCAGGATGGCTTTGTACCCTGGAAAGAATACAACCATCCGCAGTTTGGAAAAATTGAGATTGGCGGTTTTAAAAAGAATTTCGGCAGGGCGCACCCGGGTTTCCTGCTGGAGTCCGACGCACATCGCAATATGGCTTTCAGCATCTATCACTGCTATTCAACCCCTAAACTGGAAGTACAGGAGATCAAAGAAAAAGACCTCGGCGACGGGTTGAAAGAAGTAACAGCCATCATATCCAACGAACGTATGATGCCCACCCATAGCAGCCAGGACGCCAAAAATAAAATTGAACGCCCTGACTATATCACTCTCTCCACATCCGGAAAAATTCTGGCTGGAATACGGATTGAGAATGCCGATATGAACCTGACAACAGAACAAAAAAATAATCCCCAAACCATTGAAGTACCCAATATACCCGGCCTCGGCTCGGTAACCGTAAAATGGATCGTTCAGGGAGGAGGAAAATACGCTGTTTCAGTAGATAGTAAAAAAGGTGGAATAGCGAAGGGGGAAATAGGGGTTAGGAATTAGTAGTTAGTAGTTAGGAATTAGGGATTAGGGATTAGGAATTAGGAATTAGGAATTAGGAATTAGGAATTAGTTGTTGATCGATATACAAAAACGTCAAAGGTTAGATTCTTTGACGTTTTTTGTTAGCCAAAGGCTAACACTCCTAACTACTAATTCCTAATTCCTAATTACTAATTCCTAATTATTTCAGCTTTTTGAGTGCTTCGGCAATCCTTCCCCAGGCTTTCTCGATATTGGCCATGCTGTTGGCGAAGGAGAAGCGTACGCAATTAGGTTCGCCGAATGCGTCTCCCATAACGGAAGAAACATGGGCTGTGTTTAAGAGGTACATGCTGAAATCAGCCGCATTTTTTATGGTTTCCGTACCATCGGATTTACCATAGTAGTAGCTCACATCGGGAAATACGTAAAATGCACCCTCAGGTTCGAAGCATGTAAAGCCGGGTATTTCTTTGATCAGCGATAGCGTTTTTTCCCTTCTGCGGGTAAACTCTTCATTCATTTCTTTCGAGGGGCGTAAATCGCCAGTAAGGGCTGCTACGGCTGCTTTCTGGGTGATGGAGCTGGCACCACTGGTAAACTGGCCTTGTATTTTTTCACAGGATTTTGCAATGGCGGCATTCGCGGCTATATATCCCAGGCGCCAGCCCGTCATGGCAAAACCTTTACTGAGGCCATTCACAATTACTACCCTGTCTTTCAAATCCTCAAACTGTGCAATGCTCTCATGTTTGCCAACAAAGTTGATATACTCATAAATTTCATCCGCCAGTATAATAACACCGGGATGCTTCCTGAAAACATCCGCCAGGGCAGATAGTTCTTCTTTACTATAAACAGCTCCTGACGGATTGCAGGGGGAAGAGAACATAAACACCCTTGTCCGCGGAGTGATGGCAGCTTCTACTTGTTCCGGTGTTGCTTTAAAAGCGTTTTGAACTGATGTTCTGATCTCTACCACTTTGCCACGCGCAATCTTAACCAGCTCTGAATATGTTACCCAGTACGGGGTAGGTATTATCACTTCATCATCCTCATCCACCAATGCCAGGATCACATTGGCAAGGCTCTGTTTGGCACCTGTTGAAGTAATGATATTTTCAGGCTTATAGTCAAGGTTATTATCCCGCTTTAATTTTAAACATACAGCTTCCCTCAGATCGGCAAAACCGGCAACCGGTGTGTAATGGCTCCAGTTGTCTTTAATGGCCTGTATGGCAGCCGCTTTGATATGCTCCGGTGTATCAAAATCGGGTTCACCCAGGCTGAGATCAATTACATCAACGCCTTTTGCCCGTAATTCGCGGCCCAGTTTGGCCATTTTAAGTGTTTCAGGTTCACTAAACCTGTCTAGTAAAGAAGAAAATTGCATAATGAAAAACAGTATTAAATAGTAAGGGTTTAAAATCGGCCGGGAAGTTCGGTAAAAGTAGGCTAACATGTATTAGTTTTGGTTTGCTGGTTTATTGGTTTATTGGTTTTTTAGTTTATTGGGAGCCTTGGGATAATAGACAGTAAACACATCAGCCAAAATACCAATACACCAACAAACCAACAAACCAATAAACCAATAAACCAATAAACCAAAATGCCCCACGAAGCCATTTCTGTTTTTGATATGTTCAAAATAGGTGTTGGGCCTTCCAGTTCGCATACCCTGGGGCCCTGGCGGGCAGCATTGCGTTGCCTGGATACCATCCGCAGTAAAGCAGCTATAACTGATATAGCCGCTGTAACCGTGTTGCTGTACGGATCACTGGCCAAAACAGGAAAAGGGCATGGAACAGATATAGCGGTGATGATGGGACTTTGTGGTGAGGATCCGGTTACGATTGATGTTAACACCCTAACACCTAAAGTAGATACCATACTTCTTGAGAACAGGTTATTGCTGGGGGGCGAAAAATGGATCGGCTTTGCCGTTGCGGAAAAGCTCCAGTTCCTGTACCAGGAATCGCTGCCCTTTCATCCGAACGGGATTTCATTTTTAGTTGAGATGGAAAATGGCGACAGCTGGTGCGAAACCTTTTACTCTATTGGCGGCGGCTTTGTAGTAAAGGAAAATGAAGACACAACGGGAAAAAAGCCCGTAGAACTTCCGTTCCCCATTAACACCGCTGATGAACTGCTGCACTGGTGCATGAAAACCGGGCTGGCCATTCATGAAGTGGTGATGGAAAATGAAACGGCCTGGCGGCCGGAGAATGAAACCAGGCAGGGAATACTACAGATCTGGAACACGATGAAAGAATGTACCTACCGGGGCTGCCATGCGCAGGGTGAATTGCCGGGAGGCCTTCAGGTAAGACGCAGGGCGTTCAACCTGAACAAAAGGCTTACCAACGGAGTGTCATTTCCGGATCATAACAGCTGGATACATGCCATTAGCAAGGGTGGAAATGATTTTACCTATACCCTTGACTGGGTAAGCTGTTTTGCGCTGGCCGTGAATGAAGAGAATGCTTCTTTTGGCAGGGTGGTGACCGCGCCAACCAATGGCGCGGCCGGTGTGATCCCGGCGGTATTGCAATACTTTATTGCGTTTTGCCAGGGCGGTAGTGACGAAAAGATCATCCGGTTTTTACTAACGGCATCGGAAATTGGCAGCATTTTTAAAAAGGGTGCAACCATTTCAGCCGCAATGGGAGGCTGTCAGGCCGAGATAGGCGTTTCTTCCGCCATGGCCGCCGCCGCTTTAACCGAAAGCATGGGCGGTACGCAACGGCAGGCCTTGATGGCAGCAGAAATTGCCATGGAACACCACCTGGGCATGACCTGCGACCCGATTGGCGGCCTGGTTCAGATACCCTGCATTGAAAGGAATACGATGGGTGCCATTAAAGCCATTACCGCTTCGCAGCTGGCACTGCAAAGTTCACCGGATTATGCCATTGTGAGCCTCGATAAAGTAATCAAAACCATGTGGGATACGGCATTGGATATGAACAGCAAATACAAGGAAACGGCCGATGGAGGTTTGGCTATTCACGTGCCGTTGAGTTTGCCGGAATGCTAGGAGGGGGGCAAGAGTAAAAAGGAAAAAGTCAAAAGGCAAAAGTAAAAAGTAAAAAATCAAAGGATAAAAATCTGCCATCTGCTTATCCCGTATCCCCTTTTAAATTTTGACTTTTGCCTTTTGACTTTTTACTTTTTACTTCTACACTTACAACCCAGTCGCTGCCGCTTTTTACATTATACGCCGCTGAGAAATTGCCCATGTTGATAGCAAAGGAAAGATTCATGAGGCTATTCTGGTACGCCAGTACTTTGCCGGTTGCTACCGCTCCGAATGTTTCTGCAAATGGCATCGATTGTTCATATACCTTTTTTCCTTTGTGAGAGATGGAAACAAGTAGCAGGGTTCCGGGATGTATATTGAGCTGTTTCACAAGTGCTGCATCTATATTCGTCCACACATTCCCGTATTGAATGTCGAGGATGGGAATATTACCGTAGATTTTATCTCCTTTTATTATCGCTTTTTGGTAAGGTATCATTACTACCTGCGCAGGTAGCAGTTTGCCTACCTGGTCAAAACGTATTTGTCCGGAACCCAGCCGCGCGGCCGTGTAGGCGTATACATCCCTTCCATGAAAAGTGTAGGACGCTTCCGAGCCGCTTCGGCGATTAACCGTTTCATCTATCTCTCTCACAGAATCTATCCCCAGGGATTGTGCCACAAAACTGAGTGTGCCATTGTCAGGTGTTACGATATAATGCCCCGAGCGTGTTTTTACTACCACCGATCTGCGCTGCGTTCCCACGCCGGGGTCTACCACGGAGACCAGTACCGTACCGGCAGGCCAGTAAGTGGCTGTTTGCTCCAGGCGATAAGCGGCTTCCCACACATTGTATGCCGGGATCTCATGCGTAAGATCGAAAAGCCGTAAATTACCGGATACACTGCTGGCAACACCTTTCATAGCCGATACAGCCCCGTCTTTCACCCCGAAATCGGATTGGAAAACGATCGTTCCGGGCTGGGCCTTTAAAAGGTTGATGAGGCTGAGAAACAGCATTGCCAGGTAAATGATACGAAAGCGCATGGGCATGATTTTTGAATATACAAGGTAGTGGTACCGGGAGGCATCACCCCTCACAACTAAAAATATGCAAAAACCACATATCGTTATTCTTGGAGCCGGTTTTGCGGCCTTCAACTGGCACGCAGGTTACAGAACAAAGAAGTAGAGATCACCCTGATAGACCAATACAATTTTCACCAGTTTCAGCCTTTGTTTTACCAGGTAGCCACAGGGCGGCTGGAACCGAGCTCTATTTCTTTCCCACTGAGGAAGGTGTTCCAGAAAAAAAGCAATGTTCATGTAAGGCTGGCTAACATAACAGGCATTGACCCGGCAGCCAAACAGGTAAATACCGATGCCGGCATTTTCAGCTACGATCATCTGGTGATTGCCACGGGTTGTACCACTAACTATTTTGGAAACAAACAGATGGAAACGTTTGCTTTCCCCATGAAATCAACCACCGAGGCCCTGGCATTACGCAACCGGATACTGCTTAATTTTGAGGAGGCTTTGTCGGCCACGCCTGAAGAACTTGCAGGCATTATGAACATCGTTGTGGTAGGGGGTGGCCCCACCGGTGTGGAATTATCCGGTTCCCTGGCTGAACTAAAAACCAATATACTTCCTGCCGACTATCCCGATATGGATTTCTCGGCGTTGAATATCTACCTGGTGGAAGCCGGCCCCGCAACGCTGGGTCCCATGAGCCAGGCCTCACAGCAAAAATCAAAGGAATACCTGGAGAAAATGGGGGTGACTATCCTGCTGAATACGCAGGTAAAGGAATATGATGGCAAGAAAGTTATCCTGGGCGATGGAAGCGCGATCCCTACGCATACCCTTATCTGGGCCGCCGGAGTAACGGGCAATGTTCCCCCCGGTATTCCCCCCGATAAACTCGTGCGTGGGAACCGAATACTGGTAGATGTTTATAACAGGGTAGAAGGACTACCCGATATTTTTGCCATCGGCGATATTGCCTATATGGAAACAAAAGAGTTTCCCAAAGGCCATCCGCAACTGGCCAATGTTGCCATTGCGCAGGCAAAGAACACGGTTACCAACATTCAAAATATTTTACGGGAAAAAGCATTGGTTCCCTTTCAATACAAAAGCCCGGGCACCATGGCCACGGTAGGAAAACGGAAAGCGGTAGTTGACCTTCCCTTCATGAGTTTCCAGGGAAGGATAGCCTGGTTTGTATGGATGTTCCTGCACCTCATGTTGATCGTAAGCGTAAAGAACCGTCTCTTCATTTTTATCAACTGGGCGATCAGCTATTTTACCAATGATACTACTTTGAGATTGATATTACTACCGGGGAAGAAAGAGAATTTGAAAATTTGAAAATGTATGGTGATAATTTGAAAATTTGAAAATGTGCTAATTTGAAAATTGGGAGGCTTTTCAATACATCCGCCACCCAATTTTCAAATTTTCAAATTTTCAAATTAGCACATTTTTATATTAGCACATTTTTAAACTAGCACATTTTCAAATTAATTCAATTGTGGGTCCATCTCAAAAACTGACATATCCACGTCCGTATAATCCCTGATCTCATTATATAAAGTGCCTCTTTCAACGGGTTGCCGCTTAACCTGTTTGATAAGGGCTACCAGTTCGGCGGTGCTCATGGCGGGGGTTTGTTCTTCGCTGCCGGCCATGGCGTAGATTTTAGTAGAGTCGTCGATGGTTCCGTCAATATCGTTCACGCCAAAAGCGAGGGTTAATTGCGCATTTTGTCTGCCCAGCATGGGCCAGTAGGCTTTGATATGCGGGAAATTATCCATGTACAGGCGGGATACGGCATACATTTTCATATCCTCTATAACGGTGGATTCGGGGATATGGCTCATATCATTGTCCTTGTTACGGAACTTCAGGGGTATGAAAGTGTTGAATCCACCCGTCTCATCTTGCAACCTGCGCAGCCTTTCCATATGGTCTATACGGTGCCAATACTTTTCAATATGGCCGTACAGCAGGGTGGCATTACTGTGCATACCCAGCTGATGGGCTGCTTTGTGAATAGACAGCCATCCGTCGGCATCCACTTTATCATCACAGATCTGTTTGCGTATATCCGGGTGAAATATTTCGGCACCACCACCTGGCAATGAATCCAGTCCGGCTTCATGGGCCAGCTTCATTCCTTCTTCCACACTCAGTTTCGCTTTGCGGAACATATAATCCAGCTCTACAGGCGTAAATGCTTTAATATGAAGATCGGGGCGATGGGCTTTAATGGCTTTCAGCAGATCAATAAAAAATGCCATATTCATTTTAGGGTGCACACCACCCACAATATGCACTTCGGTAACCGGCTTGCCATCATAACTTTTTACAATATGCATCATCTGCTCAATGCTAAGTTCCCAGCCTTCCTCCCGGTGTGCATATAATTTGGAATAGGCGCAAAAGCTGCAGGAGAACACGCATACATTCGTGGGTTCTATATGAAAATTGCGGTTAAAATAGGTTTTATCGCCATGCTTATCCTGCCTTACCCAGTTGGCCAACGCCCCCAGCCAGGAAAGGGAGCCCTTTTCAAACAGTGCAACCCCATCCTCAAAAGAAATTCTTTCGCGCTTCAGTATTTTTTCGGCTATTTGTCTGAGCTGTGTATCAGTGGTATTCTTTACGAGGGTCTGTATTCCGGTATCCATGAGAATCGCTCTTTAGAAGAGCAAAGTTACAACAATCTCGGTATAAGAATTTAATGCGCAACAGTAGCGAACTCCTCCGGCTTGTGCTTATAACGGAACACAAGAGGGAATACGATGCCCAAAACAAGTGCATATGCCGCAAAGGCAAACCAGATACTTTGCCAGTCTTTTACGCCGTTAGTGGTATAGTAATCAATTACGCGGCCACTGATATAGTTGCCGAGAAAAGCCCCGATACCGTTGGTCATTAACATAAACAAACCCTGGGCACTGGCCCTGATCTTGATATCCGCTTCTTTTTCCACGAATAGGGAGCCGGATATATTGAAAAAGTCGAAAGCCATTCCGTAAATGATCATAGACAATATCAGCAGGTAAAGACCGCTGCCGGGGTTTCCGATACCGAATAAACCGAAACGAAGTACCCAGGCAAATATGCTCATCAACATTACCTGTTTTATACCAAAGCGTCTTAAAAAGAAGGGGATGCTTAAAATAAACAGGAGTTCAGATATCTGTGAGATAGAGATCAATACATTAAAATGCTTCACCCCGAAGGCATCGGGATATATGTTCTTAAAATCATCCAAGAAAGCCGATCCGTAGGTGTTGGTGATCTGTAGGGCTGCCCCCAGCAGCAGGGCGAAAACAAAGAATATCGCCATCTTTCTTCTCCTGAACAGCACAAACGCGTCTAATCCCATAGAAGATATAATGCTTTTCTTTTCCGCGGTTTTGATGGGTGGGCAGGCAGGCATTGAAAACGCATAAATGCCCAATAAAATGCCGGCACCGGCACTTATATACAACTGCAAAGGACTCTTACTCCATCCACAGAGATCGACCGCCCACATCGCTACGATAAAACCTGCTGTTCCCCAAAACCGTATCGGTGGAAAATCCTTAACAATATTGAACCCCTTTTTTTCTAAAATAGTATAGGAAACCGTATTGTTCAAACCAATGGTAGGCATGAAAAAGAAGGAATTCATAAGCATTAAAAAATACAATCCTGAATAGTCTGTAACCCTTGACGCCATTAGCAAAAGAACGGCACCCATAATATGGCAGATCCCCAATACCCTTTCCGCATTCACCCAGCGGTCGGCAACGATGCCAAACAAGGCGGGCGTAAATACAGAGGCAATTCCCATTGTGCCGTATATACTCGACACCTCCCATCCTTTGAAAAAAAGTACGTTAAACAAATACCCCCCGAAAGTAGTTAGCCATGAACCCCATACAAAAAATTCCAGGAAATTCATTACGGTCAAACGAAGCTTAATATCCATAGCAGGTTGGTTTGGTAAAGAATTAATGGAAGATAATGGAAATATCGAATAACGAACAAGGAATATCGGATGCAGCCGTAAGTGCATACAATACCGGCAATAAAAAAAGGAGCCCCTGAGCTCCTTTGAATACACTAAGTTTAGTAACTTAAATATGCGCCTGGATCTTTTTATCCAGTACAGATTTAGGCACGGCACCAATCTGCTTGTCTACAATCTGTCCGCCCTTGATGAAAAGGATAGCAGGAATAGACGTGATACCGTAATTCACACTCAGGTTAGGGTTATGGTCAACGTTTACCTTACCTACATTGATCTTACCATTATACTGCACCGCCAGTTCTTCAATCACAGGTCCGATAGCGCGACAAGGCCCACACCATTCAGCCCAGAAATCCACTACCGTTAATTTATCGCTTTCCAGCACATTGGTCTGGAAGTTAGCGTCTGTTAGTTCTACAGCCATTTTATTTTTAGTTTAATTGTTTATTGGTTTATTGGTTTATTGGTTTATTGGTTTATTGGTTTATTGGTTTATTGGTTTATTGGTTTATTGGTTTATTGGTTTATTGGTTTATTGGTTTATTGGTTTATAAAGTAACTGCCGGATCGTTTGAATATTGTATGATGCTGACAATTTTTCCTTTTTACTTTTAACCAAGTACCAAATATAAATCCAATCCACCGTTCATGCTGTTTTGACTTTTCCACCGGTGTTATTAAGAAACCCTGGCTCCACCACCTGCCAACCGGGCAGGAAACTTGCCACTGCGGCATGATATCCCAATCCGTGATCCGCAATCCGTCATCCGCAATTTATCCCACAACGCTCACATTCACTACCACATCCGGGTTTTCGAGGAGAAAATCGGCCATTTCTTCGTTCATCTGGAATCCCTTTTCGAAGGTGTATAGGCTCACTTTCAGGTTATCCCCGGGTTCATAAATGTTGAAGCGGAGCGATGATTTGCCGGGGAAACTGCGTACGTTCCTGTCTACAAAACTTATAAAATCGGGCGTTATGGAAGCGGGGTGCAGGCTGATCTCAACGCTTCGGGTAAGGGTTTGTTTTACGGTTTCCAGGAGCGACATCTGGTTTACCTTAAAATCAAACTCATCCGGGCGGTTATAGCGTGGCCTGAAAAAGCCGGTGATCAGCACGTTCTGGCCTTTTTCAAGGTAGTTCTGGAATTTGATATAGTCCTCGCTCCATAACAGGAACTCGGTTTTGCCGCTGAAATCTTCTATACTGAAAGATCCGAAATTTTTACCGGTTTTGGTTACCCTGTGTTGCACATCCGTTATCAATCCGGCTACCCGCAGGCTTTTGCCGGGGTTGGATTGCAGCTGCACCGTATCTTTTATCTCGTTAAAATCGTTGATCCTGGTGATGCCGTAATATTTCAATTCAAACTTGAAATGATCCAGCGGGTGTCCGCTCATGAACATCCCGGTAACATCTTTCTCATGATCCAGCAGTTCGGTAAGCGTCCAGGGTTCGCACATGGGTATTTTAGGCTGGGGAACCTGCATGGCTGCGGGCAGGTCGCCAAAAAGCGTATTGGTAGTACCCGCGCTCAGGCTTTGCTGCGCCTGTCCATAGCCAATGATCTTTTCCAGCCCGGAGGACCTTTCCCCATCAGGAATATAAAAGTACTGCGCGCGATGATAGGTGGTAAAGCAATCGAAAGCACCTGAATAAGCCAGGCTTTCCAGTGACTTCTTATTCACGTTTTTCTGCAACACACGTTTGATAAAATCAAACATATCGGTATAGGGTCCGCCTTTCTCCCTTTCCGCAATCAGGTTATCAACGGCCGCCTCGCCAACCCCTTTTAACCCACCCAATCCAAACCGTATTTCCCCCTTCCCATTCGGTGCGAAACCCTTCAGCGATTCGTTTACATCAGGGCCCAGCACTTTTATACCCATCCGTTTGCATTCTTCCATAAAGAAAGTGATCTTTTCAATGCTGCCGGAATGGTTCAGTACCGCCGACATGAATTCGCCCGGATAGTGGGCTTTCAGGTAAGCTGTCTGGTACGCTACAAAAGCGTAGCAGGTGGAGTGAGATTTGTTAAAAGCATACTGGGCAAAAGCTTCCCAGTCGGTCCAGATCTTTTCCAGTTTATCTTTCGGATGCCCTTTTTCCAGTGCCCCTTTCATAAAGTCTTCCTTCATCGCATCAAGTGCCTTCCTGTCTTTCTTTCCCATCGCTTTACGCAAACCGTCGGCCTTTCCCTTGGTAAATCCGGCTATTTTTTGCGACAGCAACATCACCTGCTCCTGGTACACGGTAATACCATACGTATCATGCAGGTATTCTTCCAACTCGGGCAAATCGTAAGTAACCGTTTCCTTGCCATGCTTACGGCGTATATAATCCGGAATATACTGTGCCGGCCCGGGGCGGTTAAGGGCATTGAGGGCAATCAGGTCGTCGAAGGAAGAGGGTTTCATGTCCTTCAATATGCTTACCAGGTGCGGTGCCTCAAACTGGAATATCGCCACCGCGTTTCCTTTCTGAAAAAGTTCATAGGTAAGCTCATCATCCAATGGAATGGAATCAATATCGATGGTTACCCCATGGTTCTGTTGAATCAGTTGCAGAGCGGTTTTCAGAATAGAAAGGGTTTTGAGGCCCAGGAAGTCCATCTTCAATACACCGGCATCTTCAATCACTTTTCCTTCGATCTGTGTAACCAGCAGGTTCGATTCTTTGGAAGTGGCAACCGGTATCAGATCGGTAAGATCTGAAGGGGCAATGATGATGCCCGCGGCGTGTATACCGGTATTGCGTACAGATCCTTCCAGGCGTTCCGCTTCTTTCAGTACCTGCGCGCGTATATCCGTGCCCTTGTAAATTTCACGGAGTCGCTTTGCGTTTTCTATTTCTTCCTGTTGGTAGCCGGCTTCCTCCAGCGATTTCTCACCCTCCTTACTCGTCAGCGGTGCTTTCAGGATCCTTCTCAGTTCCGTACCGGGGCGGTCGGGAACCATTTTTGCCAGCATATTGCTTTCGGCCAGGGGCAGGTCCATCACACGCGCCACATCTTTAATACTACTCTTGGCCGCCATGGTGCCATAGGTAACAATTTGCGCCACCTGGTTCTTGCCGTATTTTTCTACCACGTAGTCAATCACTTTCTGGCGTCCTTCGTCATCAAAATCCGTATCAATATCGGGCATGCTCTTACGGTCGGGGTTCAGGAACCTTTCAAACAGCAAATTATACTTGATAGGATCAATATTCGTAATGCCGATACAATAGGCCACCACACTGCCCGCCGCGGAACCACGGCCCGGCCCTACAAACACACCCATATCGCGGCCTGCCTTGATAAAATCACTCACAATTAAAAAGTACCCCGCGAAACCCATCGTGCGGATGGTAAACAATTCAAACTCTATTCTCTCTTTAATCTCAGGAGTAAGATCGCTGTATCGTTTATAGGCCCCCTCCCAGGTAATATGCTGCAAAAACTCAAACTGGTTCAGGTTCGCATCCGTGTGCAGCTGAAACTCTTTGGGAATAGGGAAGGCAGGGAGGAGGATATCTTTCTTTAAATTCAACACCTCGATCTTATCTATCACGGCATTGGTATTATCCAGCGATGCGGGAATATCGCTGAACAATTTCTCCATCTCATTCGTGGTCTTGAAATAAAACTGGTCGTTCGGAAACTTAAACCGCCGGTTCTTCAACTGGAGCTCATCATTCACAAAATCATCAAACCCGGGCGTACTCTGCTTTTCACCCGTGTTAATGCAAAGCAGGATATCATGCGCGTTGGAATCTTCCTGGTCAACATAATGGCTGTCATTGGTAGCAATCACCGGCACATTATATTTCTTCGAGAACTTTAACAGGGTTTCATTAATGATCTCCTGTTCCTTGATATTATGCCGTTGTATTTCGATATAATAATCATCTCCAAACAGGTCCAGCCACCACTTGAATTCAGCCTCCGCTTTTTCCTCACCCTGGTGCAGTATGGTTTGCGGAACATAGGCACCTATACAGCAGGTAGTGGCAATCAGCCCTTCATGGTATTTTTCAATCAGCTCTTTGTCGATACGCGGGTACTTGCTGTACATCCCTTCCATAAATCCCAGGGACGTGAGTTTTACCAGGTTCTGGTAACCCACTTTGTTTCTGGCCAGCAATACCTGGTGAAACCTCTCATCGCGCATATCCTTGGTAAAGGTTTTGGCGTGCCGGTCGCGCACCACATAAAACTCGCAACCTACCACCGGTTTAACCACCGGCTCCAGTATATCTTTCCCGTTCGCGTCTTTGCCCACCACTTTTGTATTCTTCCACGCCTGGCTAACAAAATCGAAAGCCCCGAACATATTACCATGGTCGGTAATGGCCAGTGCGGGCATACCATCTTTCATGGCCTTCTTGTACAGATGGCTGATACCGGCTGCGCCATCCAGCAGGGAATACTGCGTGTGAACGTGTAGGTGGGAGAACTGCATAACGAACCCCAAATATCGCTAGTAATCAGAAGTTTTCCGGGTATTGCCTCCCTTAATACTTATCCACATACCACCCATTATGGCACAGCTGGGGAAAAAGTTATTCAAGGGGCTATCAACCTGTTTGACAGTCATTTAACTTGCTGACAGAATGCAATTAAAAAGTTTCATTATATGTACGCTGGCACTGGCTTTTCTTGCCAGTTGCAGCTCTACCCGTAAGGCGTCTTCTGCCAGTGCCTCAACCGCCAAACCGGCTACCAGGCGCACCAGCGCGCCCGGTAAACGCGAGTTCCTGGACGGGATCGAGGTTACGCCCGGACTGGTAGTCAGCTCGGATAGCAAAAGCAATAAGACCAGTACCAAAAACAAACCGGTACATACGCAGGCCGATAAAACCCAGTCGGCACGGGACAGGGCGGAAAACGACCGGTTAGCAGGTTCTTTTAATATCGAGAAGGCGAGCATGCTGCAATTGAAATATGCTGTGATTACCGATGCTTTGGTTGAAAAGCTTACCAATGTTCCTTTACTGGAAGTAATAGATAAATGGTGGGGCACCAAATACTGCATGGGGGGAAGTACCGATAACTGCCTGGATTGCTCTGCCTTTACGCAAATCATTATGCGCGATGTGTACCAGCAATCCCTGCCACGTACTTCGCAGGAACAGTTTGCGGCCACTGAAAAAATAGAACTGGAAGATATCCGTGAAGGGGATCTTGTTTTTTTTGGTACCGGCTCCAAAGATATTTCCCATGTAGGCGTGTACCTGCTCAACAATAAATTCGCCCACGCATCCACCAGTGGCGGGGTCATGATCAGCGATCTGAATGAAAAATACTGGCAACCAAAGTTCAGGGGAGTGGGGAGGGTGAGGAATTAGGGGTTAGGGGTTAGGGGTTAGGAATTAGGAACTAGGGGTTAGGGGGAGGAGCTTAGTTACCGTGCCTTGTGCCTTTGTGAGAATATTTTTGGCTCGCAAAGGCACAAGGGCGCGGGTTTTTAGGGCTGCGGTACTTCTTTTATGGTGCAGTAGTATAGTTTTTCTATTGATTTGAAAGTGGCCGCAATATCATCCTGCGGTGGCAGGGCTTTGGTGTTCCACTTGTTAGACTCTGCCCCGAGGATCATGGCACCACGGGGAGACTGGATGAAAACAGGCAGATTGAATCCGTCTACACAATTTGTCCAGCGGAAAGATAAAGTTTTCTTGTCGGCAGCCACTGCGTACTCCAATACAGGTATCTGTGTGGTTCGCAGGTATTGATCGAATATTTTGTTCACGCTGCTACCGAAATACTCACTTACCACCTGCTGAATATCTTCCGTGGTAACGGTTTTGTGATAGAACTTTTTATTCAGGTAGCGCAGCATTTCCCTGAACTTCGCATCATTATTCATCGCATGGCGGATGCTGTGCAGCATATTACCGCTTTTGGGATACATGTCGCCGCTTCCTTCCTTATTAACACCATAAGGGCCGATAATGGGGCGGTCGTTCCTGATGCCCTTGCGGGTGCCATAGTTATACTCGTTGCCAGCCTGAATGCCGTACATGTACTCTGTAAACAGGGTTTCTGAATAATTGGTAAAGCCTTCATGTATCCACATATCCGCCAGGTCTTTACTGGTGATATTATTGGCAAACCATTCGTGGCCGCTTTCATGTACAATGATAAAATCCCATTTCAATCCCCATCCGGTACCACTGCGGTCATTGCCCAAATACCCGTTAAGGTAGCGGTTACCATAGGCTACCGCGCTCTGGTGTTCCATACCCAGGTGCGGGGCATCTACCAGTTTATAGCCATCCTCGTAAAAAGGATAAGGCCCCATCCAGTATTCAAAGGCCCGCAGCATATCTTTCACCTGTGTAAATTGCTTTTTCGCTTTGTCAAGGTTATAATCCAATACCCAGTAACTCAGATCCAGCTTTCCTTTTCCGCCCATTAAGGTGTCGGTAAAGTTTACGTATTTACCAATATAGGGTACTATGTTATAATTGTTGATCGGGTTCTTAACCTCCCATGTAAAGCTGGTGGTACCGGGGCTGAAACTTTGCTTACTTACCAGCCTGCCATTACCCACTGCCACCAGGCTGTCGGGAATGGTAATCATCAACGACGCACCATTGTCGGGTTCATCGCTTTGGTGGTCTTTGCAGGGGTACCAAACACTGGCACCTAGTCCCTGGCAGGCAACACTCATCCATGGCCTCCCTTTTTCGTCTTTCTGAAAGATCCATCCACCATCCCATGGCGGACGCCTGGCTACTACCGGGTTGCCTTCATACCGAAGGGCCAGGGTTTCTATCTTGCCCTTCGCCAGGTTCATAGGTATATCAATATAATACACGTTGCCCTCCCGGGTATAGGTAAGTTTGGTATTCCCAATATACGCTTTGGTTAATGTTAATGGCTCCTGCAGGTCTATCTGCATCCGCTTACCCGGTGCCAGTACCTTGAACCGGATATCTACTTTTCCCGTTATCGTTCGGGAGGTAAAATCCGGCGTTACCTGTATACGGTAATGCAATACATCCCACCAGGTTCTGTCGGGGTTCAGTGATCCGCGCAGAGTATCGGCATGCGTGAACACTTCTTTCCGCTCACCCAATTGCCCAAATGCAACACCGCAAAACAATAAACCAAATAATGTAAGTAATTTGAATTTTATATTCATGGTTTAAATGTAAGAAAATTGAGGTTACAGCATATTGTTAAAATAGTGGGTGGCTGGTTATGTTGCTGGGGGCTTTTCCTGTTAACGGGGTGCGGCCGGCAGGAAGAGAATAACAGGCAGGTGTTTTCGTATAATGAACCCACCGGTATCGCCTCCCTGGACCCGGCGTTCGCCAAGAATCAATCCATTATGTGGCCCGTGCATCAATTGTACAATACATTGGTTGAGATCGACAGCGGCTTGAATATTGTTCCATCATTAGCACGTTCCTGGGAGATCAGTGAAGACAGGCTGGTATACACTTTTCATTTACGCAGGGGCGTTTTTTTTCACGACAATGAAGCTTTTACAAACGGCAGGGGCAGGGAACTAACGGCGGGCGATGTAGCCTACAGCCTTAACCGCATCAGGGATAAAGCTACCGCCAGCAGCGGTGCCTGGATATTTAATAACAGGGTGGATACGGTGAATGGGTTTACCGCGCCCGACGATTCCACCTTCCGTGTAAAACTGTTGCGCCCCTTTCACCCGATAATGGGTATTCTTAGTATGCAGTACTGCAGTATTGTTCCGAGAGAAGCGGTGGAGAAATATGGTAAGGACTTCCGCCGCCATCCCTGTGGCACCGGTCCTTTCCGCTTTGGCTCCTGGGATGAGGGGGAGACGCTGGTATTGCTGAAAAATGAAAACTACTGGGAACTGGATGAGCAGGGAAAAAAATTGCCTTACCTGGATGCTGTGAAAATCAGTTTTTTTGATAACAAAGCCACCGAATTTCTACAGTTCCGCCAGCGTGAGCTGAGTTTTGTGAATGATATAGATGCTTCCTTCAAAGATGAGATACTAACCAAGAAAGGTGAGCTTCGTGATCAATGGAAGGGAAAGCTGTTGCTAAAAAAACACGCCTACCTGAATACGGAATACCTGGGTATACTGGTAGATGAAAACAACCCGCTTACCGCCAACTCACCTACACGCATCAAAGCCATACGGCAGGCGATGAACTATGCCATTAACCGCAGGCAGCTGATGATGTATATGCGAAACTCGATAGGTATTGCGGCCGAAGCGGGTTTTGTACCCGGCGGTTTACCCTCGCGCAATACAGAACTGGTAAAAGGGTATAGCTACCATCCCGCCAGGGCAAAAGAACTATTGTCAGCTGCAGGCTACCCGGATGGGAAAGGCTTACCCCCTGTCAAGTTGCTTACCATCGCCGTTTATGCCGATGTTGGAAGCTTTGTAGCCCGACAGCTGGAGGAAGTGGGTATCACGGTACAGGTGGAAGTGATACAGAAAAGCCTGCTGCTGGAGCAAACCGCCAAATCGCAGGCCCTTTTCTATCGCGGCAGCTGGATTGCGGATTATCCCGATGCGGAAAATTATATGGCCATGTTCTACAGCAAAAACCCGGCTCCACCTAATTATACCCGCTACCATAACCCGGCCTTTGATCATCTCTACGAGAAATCATTGCAGGAAAACAACGATTCCCTGCGCTATTCCCTTTATCGGCAAATGGACCAGCTCGTTATCAACGACGCCCCAGTAATACCTATCTGGTACGATATGGCCATCCACCTCATACAACCCAATATCGAAAATTTCTATCCGAATGGTCTGAATTTACTCGAGTTAAGGAAAACGAGGATTAGAAAATAGGAATTAGGAGCTAGGAATTAGGAACTAGGAGCTAGGAACTAGGGACTAATTCCTAACTCCTAGTTCCTAGCTCCTAGTCCCTAGTCCCTAGTTTTTCTTCAACTTGTCTTTAAACACTTTCTCGAACTTCTCCAGTTTAGGTGCTATTACGAATCGGCAATAGCCCTGGTTCTGGTTGTCGTTGTAATAATTTTGATGATAGTTTTCGGCGGGGTAGAAGTTTTTATAGGGTTCGATAAGGGTTACAATGGGTTTATCGAAGGCACCGCTTTTGTCGAGCTTTTCCTTGTAGTGCTGTGCTTTTTGTTTTTGTTCTTCGTTATGGTAGTACACAACACTGCGGTATTGCGGGCCGGCATCATTGCCCTGGCGGTCGATGGTGGTGGGGTCATGGGTTTTCCAGAACACTTCCAGCAGCTCATCATACGATATTTTTGCGGGATCGTAGATGATACGGGCCAGTTCAACGTGGCCGGTATTTTTATCGCATACCTGCTCATAGGTGGGGTTTTCAACAAAACCACCGCCATAGCCGCTGATTACTTTGTAAACGCCTTCCAGCCGTTGAAAAAACGCCTCTGTACACCAGAAACAGCCCTCGCCAAAATCGGCTGTATCGGTTATCACTCCCTTCGGAATCGGATTATCACTCATACTACTCAGTTTTTTTTGTTTGGACGTTTGTGCGCAGGCGGCAATGGTAACCACCAGCAGCAATACAATGAACCAGGTTTTAAACATGATATTTGTTTATAGAAATACGATGAACTAATATAAACAGTTTGACGGAGCTTTGGTTCAAACCTTACAAAAATCCCAACCCTGGCTTTTCCTTAACAATTCCCCGCTTCTTGTGCCTTTATGCCCTTGTGCGCCTTTCTTCCGCCCTGGCCCTTGCCCTCCCTAATACCGGAAGTATTACCTTTGCCCCATGCGTTTGTACCCGGAATCTGCGGCTTCCCAATTAGAATTTGATAAAGTTAAACTCCTGTTAAGCGATCATGCCAAAACAGAATACGCCAAAAATAAGGCGACCAACCTCCGTATCCATACCCGCAAAGAATACATAGACCTTGAGCTGCAGCAAACCTATGAGCACAAGCTGCTGCTAGACCAAAACCAGTATTTCCCCAATGATTTTACGCTGACTATTGCCCGCGATATCAAGCTGCTGGGCATACCCGGTGCCCTGCTGGGTGGAGAACAGTGGATACCGGTGAGAAAGCTGGCAGAGAACATCCACCAGATCTTCCGGTGGTTTGATACCGAAAGAAGAACCGCTTTTCCCGCCCTGGCCAAAGTAATAGAAGGCACTTACTATGAAAAGCAGATCATCGCCTCCATCGATGAAATACTGGATGAGAATGGCAATGTAAAAGACAATGCTTCTGAAGATTTACAGAAAATACGGATGAGCCTTTTTCGCCGCCGGAATGAGCTGCGGCGGATGTTTGAGAAAGTGGTGGCCAAATTAACTAAAGCGGGTTACAGTGCTGACATTGATGAGAGTTTTAGCAATGGCAGAAGGGTAGTGGCCGTATTCTCGGAACATAAGAGACAGGTAAAAGGAATTCTGCACGGAGAAAGTGATAGCCGTAAAACGGCGTTTATTGAACCCGAAGAAACCATAGAACTGAATAACGCGGTATTTGCGCTTGAGCACGACGAGATAAAAGAAGTTCAGCGCATCCTGCGTGAACTTACCGCTCGCTTATCGGTTTACGCCCCCTTGCTGCAACAATACCTGGATACAACCGGCGAGTTTGATTTTATCAGGTCCAAGGCCAAACTGGCGCATGATATGAATGGCCAGCTGCCGAGCCTGGCAGATAAAGCGCATATACACCTGATAGACGCTCACCACCCGCTACTGTATCTTTATAACAAGGCATCGGGCAAGAAAACCATACCAGTTACCCTAACGCTGGATGATAAACACCGCATACTGGTAATCAGTGGCCCGAATGCCGGCGGTAAAACCGTTACCATGAAAACGGTTGGCCTTAACCAGATGATGGTACAGAGCGGTTTGCTGGTTCCCGTGCACCCCGATTCGCAGATGGGCATTTTTAAGCAGTTGTTTATACATATCGGCGATACGCAGAACCTCGAGTTTGAGCTAAGCACTTACTCAAGTCACCTCCTGCACATGAAATATTTTATTGAGGTGGCCAATGGGAAAACCTTATTCTTTATTGATGAACTCGGCAGCGGCAGCGACCCCAACCTGGGCGGCGCATTTGCGGAAGTGATTATGGAAGAATTGTCGCGCCGCCATGCGTTTGGGATTGTAACCACCCATTATCTCAACCTGAAAGTAATGGCCAACCATACCCAGGGCATTATAAACGGTGCCATGCAGTTTGATGAAGTGCGGCTGCAGCCTATGTATAAACTGGTGGTAGGTAAACCCGGCAGTTCGTACACCTTTGCCATTGCGGAAAGAATAGGCCTGCCGCAACACATGATCCAGAAAGCACGCAAGCTGGTGGATGAAGATCATTTTACGCTGGACAGGCTGTTGAACAATACCGAGAAAGACCTGCAGCTGCTAGACAAAGAAAAAAAGGAACTCAGCCGCTTACTCAAAGAAAATGAGAAGCTGAAAAAAGAAATGGAAACGGTGCTTAACAAAGAGCGTCATATACAACAGGTTGAACTGCTGAAAAACCAGAACCGTATTACCGAAGACAGGTTGGTATACCTGAAAGACATGGAAAGAAAATTGAAACAGATAGTGCTGGACTGGAAAAAAGCCGAGAATAAAAATGAAGTAGTAAAGAACCTGCAAAACCTGCTGTTCAAAAGCAAGGAAACCATTGTGGTAAATAAGCTGGCCAAGAAAGTAGACCTCAAGTACAAAGAGCTGGATCAGCATATAGCGGTAGGCTCGCTGGTGAAACTTAAAAAGAACTACCAGGTAGGCGAGGTAAAAGAGATACGCGGCAAACGCGCCATCGTTCAGGTAGGGGTACTGCCGATGAATGTAAATCTATCGGATTTGATTTCAGTGGAGAGGGTGGAAGGGAAGGAGGGGTAGGCACTAGGAATTAGGAACTAGGAATTAGGGATTAGTATTCGCCGGGTCTTGCTTACAAAATAACATATGTACAAAACGTTGTTTCGTGGAGGTTTTAAAAGACCATACTATCTAGTAGGTCCAAATTCTGCACTCCTTCATTCCAATCAACAATTAACTACATTTATAAGACAAATTCACTGATATACGAATTGTTGTTGCTTTATTTGTCTTTTTACTCTTCCAAAGTTGCCTTAGAAAAACAAATGAGAAAATTGTTATTGACGATCTTTCCAGGGATACAACCATTGAAATCAAAGTCAAAGGATCTTATACTTCAAATGTGAAGTTGAGATTATCTGGACTTGCAAACGACACATTTATGATATTAAATGACATAAAGATTCCCGGAGGCACGATCAATAGAAATATAGAAATTGATTTTTACAATAAAATATTTCCCTTTCGATATAAGGCTTACAAAGCCTCAGAAGGTAAGCTAGAAATAGATATTGAGATTCCTTAAATTTGGAGTGCAGCCGCTGGCTCTCCAAAGCCACAACGCACGAACCAGACCAGGGAAAAACCACCAAAATATCAGGTCCGACTAAAACAACAGTAGGAAAAAATAGATACCTGTGTATTTTCGGCCAGTATAACGGGCGAAAAAAATGACCGATAACAGTTCTTTCATCCTGCTATCGGTCATCGGTCATAAGTCATTCAAACATCCTATTCCGGATTTAAAACAGCTTTTACGTAGTTCTTCATATCCAGGTATTTCTGGGCCGCCTTTTGAATATCGGCGGTGGTTAAGGCGTTTACGCGGCTTTCGTAGGTCAGGATCCAGTTGGGATCGAAGTTTTCTATGAAGGCGTAAGACAGGGTACTGAGCCAGTAATCGTTGTTCTTTAACTGTTCTTCATTGTCTTTGCGCATCTTTTCTTTTACTTTATCGAGGTCTTTCGGGTCTACGCCTTTTTCACGTACATCTTTCAACAGTGTAAACAGGGCGGCCGTTAGTTTCTCCACGTTCTCAGGCCCGCAGGGGAAACCGCCGCGAAGCGTATAGTTGTTGTAGGGGCGGTTATTAAGGCTGGTGCTGAAATCGCCATAATAAACCCCACCCATTTCTTCCCGCAATTTTTCTATGGCCTTTATCTTGAGTATTTCGGCCAGTACTTCCAGCTTTAACTCTTCTTCTTTGCTGTATTTGGCTTCGCCATTAAAAATTACGTTTACAAAACTTTGTTTAGCGGCACCTTTCTTCACATTTAGCTCAACAATGCCTTTTACCGGACGCAATTTCACATCGGTAAAATGATTGTTCTTGGGCGTAGAAGGAAGGCTTCCGAGGTAAGTGGCAATCAGGGGTTTTATTTTCTCGATGTCTATATTGCCCACAAAAGTAAAATGCAGACCATAGGCGTTACCGAATACCTCTTTATAAATCTCCATGGCCCTGTCCAGATTGATCTTGTCTATTTGCTCGGTGGTGTAGTAAGTATTAGCCCATGGATTATTGGCGTACATGGTTTTGGTAAGGGTATCTGAGAAAAACGCGTTAGGATTATCTTTTATGTTTTTTAACTGCGCTTTTTGCGCGGCTATATACGATTGAAAGATAGCCGGGTCTTTCCGTGGCTGCGTAAAATACAGGTATATAAGCTGGAAAAAGGTTTCCATGTCTTTGCCACTGGTATTCCCTTCAATACCTTCATCGTTGGCGTTGATATACGGCGTTACCGTAACTGTTTTACCTGCCAGGAATTTACGCAGGTCGATAGACGACAGGTCTTTTACCCCCATGGAGCGTACCAGCACATGACTTCTTTCGGCATTGGCTTTATCGGCCAGCGGATAATTATGCGTACCACCCTGGCGCCAGGAGTCCATGTGAATTTCATCGTTCTTAAAAGTAGTGGGCTTGAGGGTAACCGTTATTCCATTACCCAGGGTTAACTCTGTGGTGCCCAATGCCGCATTCGCTTTTTCGGCAGTTATTTTACCGGAGGCAGGGGCTTTGTCCATGAGCGAGCTGGCTATCGCTTTCTCTTCATAAGGTTTGGGGGCAATGCTTTTGGCGGCTGTTATCAACCCGGTTAATTCTTCATTGCCCGGCAGGGTAGCCGCGCTTTTTTCAGACCCGGTTAACAAGGCAAAAAAGCCCTGGTCGCTTTCCGCTCTTTTGGCTACTGCGTTCACTTCTTCCAGGCTAATGGAAGGCAGGGTGGCTTTCATAAAATTGTAGCGGTTGGCGATACCGATCATCGGCGCATTTTCCAGGTAATGGTTCTGGTATTCCTGCAGCATGCGGATAGATTCGGTTTTATCCCTGTCGTTATAGGCCCTTTCCACGCTGTTCATCAAACTGATCTTGGCCCTTTGTAGTTCTGAAGCAAGAAAGCCATATTTTTTAACGCTTTCAACAGTACCGATCAGGGTTTCAATGGCATTCTTAGCCGGCTTTTCGCCCAGTACGGCAATGGCAGAGAAGGTACGGTAACCCCTCACAAAACTGCCGAAATTGGTACCGGCACCCAGGAAGGGAGCGTCCGGCTTCTGCGCTATTTCGGCCAGGCGCTGGCCTATCATTACATTAAACAGGTTTTCGGCCACCGTGCGGCGGTAATCGCCCCAGGTAGTAACGGGTTTCGATTTCTCGGCGTAATTATAAATTTCAAGACGGTTGATCGGCTGTTCTTTATCAGTAAGCACCATGCTCTCATTGCGCGTACGGGGTGCAATCTCGGCAATCGTTCTTTGCTTCTCTCCGGGAGGATTTTTGTAAGACGCAAAATGGTCCATGATCTTTTGCTCAGCAACAGCAGGCTCAATATCACCTACCACAATTACCGACATCAGATCGGGGCGATACCAGGTTTTATAAAAACTGATGAGTTTATCCGGTGTAAACGTTTGCAGTATACTGTCTTTACCTATCGGCAAACGCCTGGCATAATCAGACCCGTTAAAAAGAACGGGATAGAATTTCTTTCCCATCCTGTCCTGCGCGCCCTTGCTCAGGCGCGATTCTTCCAGCACCACACCACGTTCTTTGTCAATTTCCGCGGGGTCAAGCAGGGCGTTAAAGGCCCAGTCTTCCAGAATGGTAAACCCCTTCTCCAGCTTTTCAGGGTCATCCACCGGTATGGGGAGAAAGTAAACGGTTTCATCAAAACTGGTATACGCGTTAAGATCAGAGCCAAATTGAACGCCGATGGACTGGAGATAACTTACCAGCTCATTCTTTGGAAAATGCTTGAGCCCGTTAAAGTTCATGTGCTCCATAAAATGCGCCAGGCCCTGCTGGTCCGGATTTTCCAGTACAGAACCGGTATTCACCACCAGGCGTAACTGTACTTTTTTAGCCGGAATAACATTCTTACGGATATAGTAGGTGAGTCCATTGGGTAAACGACCCACTTTTACATTATCATCCAGTGGTAATTTTTTGTCGGCTTCAAACTGTGCTTTGGTACTCAGGCAAGAAAAGCTTGCCAGTACAAGGCAGCAAGCCGACAGGATTTTTTTACATCTCATAGGTTGTTTTTTATGTAAACGGGGGGAGAAAACTAAGATACGGATATCCGCTTATATAAAAATAAGGGAATACCTAAAAAAATAGTTATTTCCGCATCCAAAGGGGTTTGGTCCTGGCTACTTTCTTATAAACAGCGCAGCTTTCACTATGCGCGCCAGGAAGGTAGCCGATACTCAGCAGGAACTCATTAACAATCTCGCCACCGGTAAACCGGAACGTTTTTTTAAACAACTTTACCCATTCTTCCTTTGATTTGGGATGATGCTGTTCCAGCCAGTTTTCAAACGAGCCGTGTTGTTTTTGCAGTTGCAATATGGTTTTTGCATTTTCGATGGCCGCATTTATTTTCAGGCGGTTACGGATAATGCCGGGGTCCGCCATCAGGCGCTCACGGTCGGCTCCTGTAAAAGCCGCCACTTTTTTTATGTTAAAATCGCGGTAGGCTTTCCTGAAAGTCGCTTCCTTTTTTAAAATGGTTTCCCAACTCAACCCGGCCTGGTTAATTTCCAATACCAGGCGGCAAAACAATTCATTATCATCATGAATAGGAAAGCCGTAATGATGATCGTGGTAGGCTTTGTGCAAGGCTTTTCTATCGCCCGTCATGGTATCAATGGCTGCGCAGTATGACATATCCTGTTTTTTAAGACCGGAAAATAGTATTAAAACCGGTAACAATGATTTTGGTAATACCGGAAACGTTTTTTTATTTTTAGGCCGCTCATTAATCAACCCTTACCGTTGCCAATGAAAAAAGCATTAGGAATTATAATGATCCTGTTTGGGATATTGGTAGCGGCAGGAACGATACAAACCACGTTCAAGTTCTTCACACTGCCCAAAACCACCAACTATGAGGCGGGATATGCAGTAGGCTATCTTTTTGCGCAATTACTGAGCGCGGCAGTGGCATTTGTTCTTATCAGGTATGGCTGGAAAATTCAAAAGAACAGCCCCAAAAAGCCCATAAAAAAAGCCAAATGACGCAACCCGAAGCCTGGCAACGCGGTCCCATAGCAGGAATTCCGCCCTTGCTGCAACCCGTGGCCCATGCGCTGGTACAAGCAAGGGAGGAGGTGGAATCTGTCATGGGTCAATTCCCAACGTCTTTACTTTGGATTCGCCCCGCAGGGCTGGCATCGGCAGGGTTTCATCTTCAGCACCTGAGCGGCGTTATCGACCGGATTTTTACCTATGCAAGAGCAGAATCCCTCACCGAACAGCAATTTGCTAAATTGAAAGAGGAGGGAAGCGATTCCCAAACCGGCTATTCCGTATCCGCTTTGGTTACCCGTTTCCGCCAGCAGGTGGATCGGGCTTTGGAGCAACTGGAAAATACAGACGAGGCTACCTTAACAGATTACCGGGGGATCGGCCGCGCCAATCTTCCTTCTACCGTTATCGGCCTGCTATTCCATGCCGCCGAGCATACGATGCGGCACCTGGGGCAATTAATAGTAACGGTGGCGGTGGTGAAGAACGAAGCAGCCACGGGGTGATGCGGGAGATACTGACTGGCTATTTTAGCGCGCCCAAACCCTTATTCTCATTGATTCTCACCTGTTTGCAGTAATAAACTTACTCACTATTTCATTCTTTTTTTGGTAGATAGCTCCCGGCACTATTATTTTGCACCCGGAGAGTTGGCAGAGCGGTCGATTGCGGCAGTCTTGAAAACTGTTGACTGTAACAGGTCCTGGGGTTCGAATCCCTAACTCTCCGCTGGAATTCATTAATTGAAATAAACTTTAGGTAAAAAGCCTGCAAAATCAAGTGTTTGCGGGCTTTTTGCTTCTTAGCCTTACCCGTATTTACCCCACTTTATTGTATAGTTTAGAGCGTAATTCGTGGAGTTGTCCTAAAATTGCAAAGACTCACTGAGACTTACACAAGTAGATCATTATTAACACTTTATAAGTTTTGAACTATCAAGTTCACTACGCCAAAAGCGTAATTTTATAACGTTTTAAAAAGAGTAAATATGGAAAAGAGTTTCGGGCTGCTATTTTATCTAAAAAAGCCCAAAAATCTCAAGGGTGAAGAAAGACCTGTGTATCTAAGAGTGACAGTAAATGGCATTTCATCAGAGGTATGTACAAAAAGAAAATGCGACTACTCTTGTTGGAATTCTAATGCCGGAAGAGTGGACGGCAAAACCAAGTTTGCCAAGTCTATTAATTCCTACCTCGGTATTTTACAAAGGAAGGTATATGATGCCCGTAAAGTCTTAGCAGAAAATGATCAGCCAGTTACCGCTGACAACATCAAAACTCCTTTGTTGGGCAAGGAGATCAGCCGGCATAAATACATGGTGATGAAGATTTTTAAACACCACAATGAGCAGATGGCGGAACTGGTTGGAAGAGAATACGCACCTGGAACACTTGAACGCTATATTACTTCCTATAAACATACCCAATCCTTTCTCGAATGGAAATACAAGGTTTCGGATATGGACATATCTCTCCTTAATTATGAATTTATTGCAGAATATGAGTTTTGGTTGAAAAGCGTCCGGAAATGTGACCATAACACAACCATGAAATACTTGAGCAATTTTCGCAAAATTGTCCGGCGGTGCATCTTGAATGGCTGGTTGATGCGCGATCCTTTTATGGGCTTTAAAATGGCCAAAAAAGAGGTAGAAAGAACAGCATTAACGGAATTGGAATTGCAAAGAATGACTTCCAAAATATTTTCAATTGAGCGGCTTGCCCTGGTGCGGGATATATTTCTCTTCAGTTGCTATTCAGGGTTAGCTTATTCAGATGTGAAAAAGCTGCAGCGTTCTGAGATCATAATCGGGATTGACAGTGAAAAATGGATTGTCAGCAAGCGGCAAAAACTGATGTTACAGCCAGGATACCATTATTGCCCCCTGCACTTGCTATACTTGAGCAATACCATAGCCATCCAGCGTGTCTAATAGATGGCAAAATTCTGCCTGTTCTAAGCAATCAAAAAATGAACGCATATTTAAAAGAAATAGCAGATTTATGTGGCATAACTAAGAATCTTACCTATCATATTGCCCGGCATACTTTTGCAACAACAGTAACCTTAAGCAATGGTGTGCCGATTGAAACAGTTTCCAAAATGCTTGGACACCGGAATATGAAAACAACTCAGCATTATGCTAAAATTTTGGATATAAAAATCAGCGCAGATATGAAAACGTTAAGAAATAAGTTAACTTAGGAAATGAAGATGCTGATTCTTGATACAGAAAAAAACGAACCAATGGAGGATTTTAAAATATCCACCAAGGAGGACGCAATAAAATTTGAAAATCATCTACACTCCATATACGACAATCATATTAATTGCCCTGGAAAAATTGTATTTGGCTTGGATAATATATTTGAAATTTGTCAGACATTTAAAAAGGAGTATGGAAGCCGTGTCTTTACAGCAATAGTTGACTTGGCAATAAGTCAGACCAACTGTGCATGTGAATTAAACGATTGCATTAAGATTTGAAATTCATATTTCTCTAATGAAAATGAATTCGGTAACACACCTCAGCCTTCAATTCTCGTGGACGAAAAGTTTTTTGAAGGAAAATTTTATTTTCAGCGCCATTTAAATTCTTTTGTTTTCAAATTTAGAGTACACTGGGATAAAATTATGGGACTATATTTTCTCATTTGGAAGTATAATCGATATGAAAAATTTATCCAAGCTAACAAAAGAAAGCATGTTTCTGAAAGAGTTTGAGGGGCATAAAATGGTAGATCAAGAAATAATAGCCTATGTGAATAATGAATTAACTCTTTTTGACGAAAAGTTTAGAACACATGAAGCTCATGGAACAGGTAGGTTGCGCAAATTTGCTTCTACTAACGGCCTAGAAGAGTCTAAACTTCTTTTAAATGATATTGTCAATGAAAAATATAGCAGTTATGTACGGCTGGTGCCAAAAATATTTGAATGCATTGAATATTTTCTTTGTTTTCCTGAAGTCGTGAACCTGCTAGAAAGTAAAGACAAATTTCAGTAGGACATCTGCTTATATTCAACGGCCTCGCATTATTTGTTTGGAGGAATGGACAACTTTCGTCTCTTTACTCCCCAAGAGCTCGAGCTTGATTAAATTGCTTGCGTTCCTTTTTGAATCGTAGCGACTTTTGCTTTGGATTGTTGCTGTTTTTGTCTGACCAAAAACACATGTTCTGTTCTTCTAAATATGATCCTTGCTTAATCATTAATCCATTATAAGGACAGGTGCTATGACCACAGTTATGTTTGGAATAAACTCCAAAATTTCGGTGCTTTATTCTTTTGTCTTTTAAAATGATTTGCTGATTTGTTATAATCTGATTCCAGATTTTTTTTAGATCGCCTGTAGTTGGATTTTCTCCAAGAGTAAGTACTTTTACATAAGTGGATGGATCTTTCAATTGAAGAAAATCAAATGCCTTTTGAAAGAAACTATGTGCAAGTTCTCTTAGGCTGACTTTTTCTGAAGTCGACAAATTCTCATTTTCAAATAGAGACCTATATAAGCCAAGTGTATTAAACTCCTTGTATTCTTTATGCTTAGGAATTAGTTCTAGCAATTCATTATATGAATATTCAGAAAATCTCTTTAGTGCGTTCATAGCGTGAATTATTTTAGATTTTATCTAACCATTAGATTAGTTGCTAGTTTACTCATTTTGAATACTAAAATCTCCAATTATAGGAAAAACTTTTGTTATCGCTTTCATTTCATTTATTAGTCTGGATAATTCTGTTTGATCAAACCTTACAGTAAACATAAGAGTGCCGCCATAACCAGGTTGATCAGCAGCTTTGCAGCTAACTTCAAAATGACCAAGCCCATCTCCAGATAAATTTAAAAGAAGCTGTCCTTCAAGCGGCTCCAATTTGGCTGTACCTTTCAAATCTTTGTCAAGATTAATTAGATCCCGTTTAAAAAGTTCAAAGTCAGTTGTCATAAAATCTGCTACAAATTGTCCGCTAAAAGCGCCTCCCTTTACTATTACTTTTGTTCGCACCCAATTTCTGTCCCAATCAAGTTGAGAAGTTTGGTCATATACTTGTATAGGTTCGAAACGAATTATGTCTCCACCGTCAAATATTTCAAAGTATAAATTATCAATTGGCATCATAAAAATTGCAATTAGGTCCAAGGCTTCGCAAATACTGAGATTTTACTGTTGCCCGCTTAGTCACTGAAT
Organism: Sediminibacterium sp.; assembly: GCA_965229175.1. GTDB lineage: Bacteria > Bacteroidota > Bacteroidia > Chitinophagales > Chitinophagaceae > Sediminibacterium. The sequence goes on from CBDDIT010000005.1 coordinate 39,441, forward strand.
ATTTGATTAGCAAAACCAAATTACTAAAGCTATACTACAATTCCTACTACTGGCGAAATTCATCCCTGCTACAAACAACATATTACCTGTTGACTTGATGTTGTATTGTGCCTTTCAGGATAAGTATAAAGCCTTTACTTTTGAGAAGTATCTGAAATCTGACTCAGGTATTGCTTTTATGAAAAGACATTTAATTTAGTAGGCTTTAAGCAGAACCATTCAAAATCTGTAAGGCTTCAAGTAGAATTCGCTTACTTCACTAATTCAAGCTTCACCACACGTTTAATTGTCATTGGCATTTCAACTACATACGTTTTTAAATCTCTTGAACAGTTGTACCTCATTCTCAGGTTCAGGAGATTGGTCATGGTGGCTTCAACAATTTGTCCGTTCGTATTATCCAGGGTAGATACTATCGTAAATGACTCTACTCCCCAAAACAAATTCACTTTATCTCCTTCACTTTTTCTGATAAACTGGATATTATTGTACTGGTCAAATAACTTTCCGGCAACCGTGTCTATCAAAGGGGTGAGGCAAAAGCCGGGAGGGGAGCTAAACCGGGTTTCCACAACCGAGTATTTTTTGTTTGTACTAACCAGGTTTTGGGTTACCTGTAAACAATCAGTGCCGGTCAATACTTCTATACTATCGGCAAAGTTACCCTGCCTTAGCTGTTCATTGATAAGGGTGGGATTCCCGGAACTTAATTTCTGGGCATTCAGTGCCGGGGCAACAGCTACATAAAAAGTATTCAGATCAGTAATGTCTCCTGTCAGTTCGGGAACTGTGAGCCTGGGAAGCAGAACTTTACCCTGGGGGGAAAGAGATATGTTGTAGGGTTCAATGGTACGTGCGATATTGTCGAGAAGAACCGTGTCTTTGCTGTTATAGGAAGTTTTATGCAGCCATTTTACCTGCTCGGAAAATAAGTTACCGGCCTTTACCACTTGATGCTCGGAAACCGACACGCTTTTGCTGGCAAACTTATCGTTCCTGTACACTTCGGTTGTAAGTTGATAGGTAAAAAGCTCACCGGCCTTGTAATTGCGGAATTTAATTTGCCCAAATGAATACATTGGGATGAGGAGAACTGCAATTAATAATGGTTTCATGTTTTGCTATGTTATACAATTTTACCAACAGCCGGTTAGCGAATACCCTGCCCCGATAATACCCCATAAAATTTAGATGAAAATAAGGAACAGTTCAATAGGATTGCGACAACTGTTTAGTGTAAAGCCATTTTTTAAAAGTTTCCAGGCTTGTTTGCAATGGAAACTCCCGCCCTGGACAGCTTAGCAGTAAATTGGCCACATTAACTAGCCTGGGGTTATTGGAATACAATAGACGAAAAGGCATTGCTATTTACCTGCATAACGGGTTTACCTATGTTCTGAATACACTGGAAGGCAAAACAAGTAATGCATTTTAAAATTAGGAGACAAAGCAGTACCTTTCTTCAATCCAATTACATCATCAGCAATGAACCTGGAAATAATTAACCAGCACCTGAGTTTTGACCTTTTTGGCTACTCCGGGGTTGCCTTGCATAAAGACTATGTGGGAACTGCCTTTGCATTGATGAACAGGATGTGGCAAACCCTTAGAGAAACCGGCCTGAAAAACAAAGGGATCAATATCTGGGTGTATGAACCCGATGAAAAAGTATTTGCGGGGGTTGAGCTTATCGATACCCCGCCAGGAGATTTCCCCCTGGAAAAGAAAACACTTACGCTTACAAAATACGCTTATTACAAACACATCGGCCCTTACCATCTTATAAAGGATACATGTGTCATGATGGGGAATGAATTACATCAGCAAGGTTTTGAAACTCTTCTTCCCTTTGTGGAAATCTATGGCCATTGGACAAACGACGAATCGAAATTGGAAACGGAAATATTAATGTCGATCCGGTAACAGGTATACCTCAAAAAAAATACAAAAATATTTGCGCAACTCAAAAGTTGCATATATATTTGCAACCTCAAGGTTGCGCATTATTCATCAGGTATGAAAAAAGATATATTCCAGGCCATATCCGACCCTACCCGCAGGGCTATCTTAACCTTAATCGCTATCCAGGCTTTAACGCCGAATGTGATGGCGGAAAAATTTGATATGACCCGCCAGGCCGTGTCTAAGCATATTAAGGTATTGCACGAATGCGGATTGATTACACCTGAGCAGAGCGGCAGGGAGATTTACTATCACCTTAATGCGAAAAAAATGAAAGAATTTGACAACTGGCTGGCGCAATTCAGGCAAAACTGGGAAACTCAGTTTAATCAACTTGACGACTTATTATCAACATTTCAATAACCCACCTATGAACAAGGATTTGCTATTTGATTTTACCGTTGACAAAGCAGCGAAAACAATATTTATAACCCGGGAATTTAATGCCAGCCTCTCTTTGGTATGGGATGCCTTTACCAGGGCTGAACTACTGGACCAGTGGGTAGCACCCGCACCCATGCGGGCCAAAACCAGGTATATGGATTTTACTGTGGGTGGGAAAAGGTTTTATGCGATGATCAGCCCTGATGGACAAGAACGCTGGGCCCTCCAGACCTATACATCCATTACCCCGAAGACCAACTTTAAGATGTATAATTCTTTTGCGGACAAAGATGAGAATCCCGAATTGCCAGGCTCGGAATGGGATTATACCTTCAGCGAAGAAAATGGCAGAACGAAAGTAGTGATCACCATTTTCAACGAATCGTTTGACAGGATGGAAAAATTACTGGAAGGCTTTACTATCGGATTTACCATGACATTAGAGAACCTCGAAAACCTGCTGGCCGCCTTATCAACGGAACAATAAGAAGCTAATTGTTATTCGACTGCACAAGGGGAATGCCGAAAGCAGGAACCGCAAAAATTAAAATCATAAAAACAAAAAAGTTATGAGAGCAATTCATCCCTGGATCAACTTCAATGGGAATGCTGAAGAGGCATTCAGTTTTTACAAATCCGTTTTTGGCGGAGAGTTTACTAAGGTCATCCGTTTCAAAGACCTGTCAGGACCTGAATTCCAGGTAGGAGAGGAAGACGCGAATAAAATAATGACCATTGCCCTGCCTATAGGGAAACAAAATGTCTTATTAGGCAACGATGTTCCGGAATTTATGGGTCGGGTGAATGAAAGCGAAAACAGGTCGAAAATAGTCATCAGCGCAGAAAGCCGCGAAGAAGCGGACGGGGTTTTTAACGGCCTTTCGGCTGGTGGAGATATTGAAGGGCCCATGGGCGATAGTCCCTGGGGTACTTACGCCGGAATGTTCAGAGACAAATACGGTATTGAATGGATAGTTGAGTTTGACCCCAATTACTAATATCCGGCTCAATCACGTTCCAACTTTTCAAAAAGGATTCCAGTGGCTCCATCATTATCCACCTGGAATCCTTTTCCTGTATAAACAATCTTCCTGAAATTTCTGTTGCCCGATGTTACTGTCGTTTTATTCACAGGCAGTAATTCAAACCCGCCCAGCCGGGTATGAAAAGCAAATAGTTTCTTGTCTTTTACCGTTATGGTAAACTTGCTGTCCAGTTCTTTGCTGTAAAACGATCCTGTGAAGGCGGTAAGATTGGCTTCGGTATATTTTAAAAATACGAGCGGCTTTCCGTTGTTGATAACCATCCGCATGGCGGGGCTCCCGCCGGTTTCAAAAAACACGCTTACATTTTCTTTGTCGCCCAGCATTTTAAATTCCCGGCCTGATACAGGAACCAGCCTGGAAGCCATTCCGCCAGGCCGTATATAAGTAAGTGTATCGTTAACCAGGGCTATCTCCCTGTTATACCATTCATCCGGCTGCCAGTATTTGCCGCAAAAAGCCTGTAGCTGTTGCCTTTCCAGGGTTACAAACTTTGAGCTATCGTGTGCAAAACTAGCCTTCGGAGTGGCCCGTGGCTTTATGATGTACAGGTCCTTCAGGAATATATCCGCCAGTGAAATAGCAAGTCCATTTGCGTTCACCGGGGTGCCATTGGCTAACACAATTACCGCCGCATTGTACTCCGGGAAACGGCCCAGGTAGCTTCTGAAGCCGGCATCTGATCCATTGTGATCAAACCATTGCAGTCCGTGAAAGGTTACACTGGCAAACTGGCCATATGCCGCTTCCGAAAGGGTTCCATCGTTTAATTTTGCCTGCGTGTTCAGTTGTGCTACCATATTCTTGTACGCATCGGGAGGTGCATTTAGGAAAGCCGCCCACTTGCTGAGATCAGAAGGTGTCGACAATAGACCCGTTGCACCCATGATCCCATAATTCAGGTTGCTTTTTTTATACCCCGTTCCTTCCTTATGGTAGGAATAGGCACGCCCGGGAACAAGCGATTCATAATCATTATTGAATGCTGTACTTGTCATACCCAGCCTGTCGAAAATATTTTTTTGGGCAAATTCGTTCAGCGGCTTTCCGGAAACCCTTTCTACCACTTCCGCCAGCAGGGTATAACCGGAGTTACAATACATAAACTTTTCACCCGGCAGATAATTCAATTGCCGCTGTTGATACAGCAGGTTCAATACCTGCTCTTTCCTGATCACATCATCCAGCCGCCAGCCCGCCATCTCCAGCAAACGCCATTGATCGCGTAGTCCACTGGTATGTGTTGCGAGGTGTTGCAGGGTTACCGGCTTGTCATATACCGGCATTTCGGGAATGTATTTGCGGATATCATCATCCAAAGAGAGCAACCCTTGTTGCTGTAAAAGCAAAATGCAAAAAGCGGTAAACTGCTTCGACAGGGAAGCGGCATGAAACTGCGTGGAGGGTATTACGGGAATGCCATACTCCAGATTGGCCAAACCATATCCTTTTTGAAATATAACCGTTCCATTTCTCACAACGGCAACCGAGACGCCTGGTGTCTGGTCTGTAAAACCCGCGAACAGGCTGTCTGCCTTGTTTATTTTTTGCTGGATATTCTCTTCTGTAGCTTGAGAATAGGCGGTATGGGATAACAACAGAAAAAGGACTACTGTCCGTAGCTGAAAAAAGGGCATGGATGACGATTTGATTATCTATCGCATCCATGCCCAAAATGTTACAACTTATAGCTTTTACAGGTCAAAAACGGGTAAACCCCTACTGGGCCACCCTTTTAAAGGTATTTTTCACTTCCATACCACCAAAATTGGATGTGATCACGATCGAGTCACCAAAATATTTTCCTTTAGACTCCATGGGACCGCTGCCAATGTCGATTTTGTAGGAAAAGTCGCTGCCGGAGATCTTGCCATCTGAAATCGGCAATTCCCCGTATGAAGAAGTGATAGAGCCGGTTAGCTTTTCTCCTTCGGCTTTTAACTTATAGGTAAGTTCCAGCGCGCTGCCGTTAAAATCCACGTTTCCTTTCCAGGTTCCGGTAAGATCGGCAACAGCCGCAAAAACAAAAAGGCAGGTAAATAAAAGTGTTGCAGATAAAAGTACTTTTTTCATATAGTGTCGTTTTTATTGGTACCAAAAAATAGGAATAATTTCCGATAAATACCTACCGGCCATAAAAAAATTATTGCTGCGGAAATACGCCTCCATTTATCACCAGGAATTTCTTTCCTTCCGGCAAAGCCCATACGGCGATCATCGATATTATTTTCTGGCCATTGGAATAGTTCAGCCTGAGGGTATTACCCGAAATATTATAGGAGCCTTCCTGTATATCCTGCGAAACTGAGCTGCCGGAAGCCGTGTTAACACCTCCGAAACTGGTTTGCGAAAAACTTCCGTCCTTACTAAAGGCCAGGGTAGTGGAAGATGATACGCTGGGCAGGATAGATTCTGCCGAATACTGCCCCGTTAACCGGTAGTTGGCCGGCAGTGGCAACTGCCTGCCCGTAGAGCCCCCGTCGATAGATGAGAATACACCCGCTTTCTGCTCAACCGCCCATTCAGCCGTTTTACCATTCTCCCAGGTGATCATCATTTTATTGCCGTTAACGACATACTTCCCTGTTTTGCCGGCATTCTTTTTCTTCTCCTCATCCAGGCTAACCGGGTCTACGCCAAATTTGGGATCTTTAATAACCGTTCCATCACTACCCAGGTATATCCATGAAATGTCATGCGTATTGCCGCCAGAGCCCGTTGCTACCGACCGCAGGTAGGTAGCACCTACCGGTCCTTTCTCTACGGCCTTCGTCATTTTCATTTTCCTGTTTCGCTGCCCGTATATATCTGTGGCGTGCAATGCCAGCAGGCAGAGTAATAGTATAGCGTATTTCTTCATATAACTAAACTACTGCATTTTCTATGCCAGGGGGGGGAATTGCGGATTGCGGATTACGGATTACGGATTACGGATTAAAGGCAATACATCCGAAATACCTAATCCGTAATCCGTAATCCGTATTCCAATAATCAAGAATAAATCATGGACAGAAGCTTGAGGCTTCGTATTTTGTGAGCCTGGATCATTAATAACAAAACCAACAGCATGAGACCAATTATTATTGCGGGCCTTTCATTGGCCCTGTTTACAGCTGCCGTTGAGGCGCAAACAACAACACCGCCGGCTACTACACCGGCAACTACACAACCTCAAGCGAGAAGAGCCAGGCCGCAGGACTTACCCGACCCGAATGCGCCGGCCACCAACTACAATTACCACGATGCTTTTGCGCCTTTCTTTTATACCAAGAACGGAACCGAATACCGGGCCGCTACGGGTGAACCGGGACCTAAATACTGGCAGAACCGGGCTGACTACCAACTAGTCGCCACCCTGAATGATGACGCCAACGAGATCAGCGGGGCCGAAGTGCTTACCTATACCAATAACAGCCCGCAAAAAATGGACTTTATTTGGATGAGCCTCGATCAGAACCTGTTTAAACAGGATTCCCGCGGAACAGCTATCACACCCGTGGCGGGTAGTCGCAATGGCGGCCGCGGGCAGGTATTTGATGCCGGCTATAAAATCAAATCCGTAAAAGTCATCAGTAAAGGGCCGAAAGGCAATACGGCCACTGAAGTTAAATACCTGGTAACCGATACCCGTATGCAGGTATTCCTGCCGCAGGCACTGAATGCCAATGGCGGCATTCTGAAACTAAGCATTGAATATTCGTTTATATCTCCCGATTACGGCTCTGACCGTATGGGTATTCAGAACACCAAAAACGGAAAAATCTTTACGGTAGCGCAATGGTTTCCGCGTATGTGTGTGTTTGATGATATCATGGGCTGGAACACCCTGCCTTATACCGGCCCCGGCGAGTTCTATCTTGAATACGGGGATTATGATGTTCAGATCAAAGCAAGGGCAAAAGACATCGTGGTTTGCTCGGGAGAATTGCTGAACGCCTCAGAGGTATATACACCCGAACAACTGAAAAGATGGGCGCAGGCCGAAAAAAGCGAGAAAACCGTCGTGATACGCACTGGCGCGGAAGTTAACGACCCGGCTTCACGCCCGGCCGGCAAAGAGTTTCTTACCTGGCATTTTGCCATTAAGAACGCGCGTGATGTGGCCTGGGCCGCTTCTCCGGCTTTTATTATCGATGCCGCTAAAATGGTACTGCCCAGCGGCAAAAAATCCATTGCTATCTCGGCATACCCTGCAGAAAGTGATACCGTAAATGCCTGGCCCCGCTCTACCGAATTCGTAAAAAAATCCATCGAGTTCAACTCGAATAAATGGTTTGAATATCCTTACCCGGCCGCCACTGCCGTAGCCGGTATTGTGGGCGGAATGGAATATCCCGGCATCGTATTCTGTGGCATGAGAAGCAGGGGCGCAGGATTATGGGGTGTGAACGACCATGAATTCGGCCATACCTGGTTCCCCATGATCGTAGGATCCAATGAGCGTATGTACGGGTGGATGGACGAAGGCTTTAATACCTTTATCAATGAACTCTCAAGTGCCGATTTCAATAATGGCGAGTTCAAACCCCGCCAGCAAAATAAACAACTGATCGGCGATATCTATACCCGCCCGACCCTGGAACCGATTCTTAGTTATGTAGACAACCTGAAGGAAAGAAATAATGGCACCCTGTTATACAGCAAACCGGCCGAAGGATTGGTTTTATTGCGCGAACAGATCATGGGGCCTGAGCGCTTCGATTACGCGTTTAAAACCTATATCAACCGCTGGGCCTTTAAACATCCCACACCAGATGATTTCTTCCGTACCATGGAAAACGTGGGAGGCGAGAACCTGCAATGGTTCTGGAGAGGATGGTTTGTAAACACCTGGCGCCTGGACGTAGCAGTTCGCTCAGTTAAATATGTAGACAGCACCGATTTTTCAAAAGGGTCCCTGATAACGCTCGACAACCTTGAAAAAATGGCGATGCCCGTGATACTGGAGATTAAAACAAAAAGCGGCAAAACCAGCCGCGTTAAATTACCCGCCGAAATCTGGGAGCGCAATGTGTACTGGACCTTCAAATACCCATCCACCGAAGAAATTGAATCCGTAACCTACGACCCCGACAAAGTGCTGCCCGATTTCAATCCGGCGAATAATGTCTGGAAGAAAAATTAAAAATCTGAGACGGATTAGCCCCAGCGGGGCGGCATGTCTGTAGCCACGAAAAATTGTTTGTCATTATTAAACCCCGTAGGGGTGACACCCGGTGTTTTCGAAAACGATCAAAACCCCATCACACCTGGTGCCGCCCCTATGGGGGCTACAAGCAAGGTTCCCTATAGGAGCAAATATCCCTAGCCCCAGCGGGGCGGCATGTCTGTAGCCACAAAAAAATTGTTTGTCATTATTAAACCCCGTAGGGGTGATACCCGGGGGTTCCGAAAACCATCAAAATGCCATTCCGCCGGGATATCGCCCCCGCTGGGCCAACGAATATGTTGCCCTCATCGGACTGTTAAACGTGGTGAGTAGCATCTTACAACTATCAACTAACATCTTTCTTACCTTTGCCGCTAAACAACTCATTTGAAGCACCTTTCTTCCCTTAATAAGTACTTCTGGAAATACCGGACCCGGTTTTTTATCGGGATCTTTTTTGTGGTGTCTTCCAATTATTTTGCGGTGGTAGCACCGCAGATTACAGGGTATGTGGTGAGCCTGGTGCAGCAGCGGCTGCCGGGGGCAAAACAGGGGGGTGCCAGGGCATCCCATGACTGGGTGGTGAACGCTTTCATCGACCGCCTGCAGGCGGGCAGCTTTAGTTTTGCATGGCTGATCGCCATCTGCTCGCTTACCATTCTTTTGTCGGCGGTTATCAGGGGTATACTGATGTTTTTTATGCGGCAAACGATCATCGTAATGAGCCGGCATATCGAGTACGACCAGAAAAACGAGATCTTTAAGCACTACGAGCAACTGGATACGCATTTTTATAAAACACATAGCACCGGCGACCTGATGAACCGGATGACGGAAGATGTTAGCCGGGTAAGGATGTACACGGGACCCGCGGTGATGTACCTCATTAACCTGGTAACCCTGATCGGTTTTTGCGTGGTGAATATGCTGAATAAAGATGTACACCTGACATTGTTGGTGCTGGCTCCCCTGCCTTTGCTGGCCATTACCATTTACCTGGTAAACAGTGTTATTAACAAGAAGAGTGAAAAGATACAATCGCTGCTGTCTGACCTTACTACCAATGCGCAGGAATCTTTTTCGGGTATCAGGGTGATCAAGTCATTTGCGCAGGAAAAAGCGATGCTGGGTTTCTTCCGGAAAAACAGCGAAGAATATAAAAAGAATGCGGTAGGCCTTGCCAAAGTAGAAGCCATCTATTTCCCCAGTATGGCCCTCATGATCGGCATCAGCACCCTGGTGACCATTATGATAGGTGGGATGCAGGCATTGCAGGACAGCAGCAAAGTGGGATTGATTGTTGAGTTTGTGATTTACATCAACCTGCTCACTTTCCCGGTAAGTGCGATCGGGTGGACGGCCAGTATGATACAGCGGGCGGCGGCCTCACAAAAAAGGTTGAACGAATTCCTGCAAACCAAGCCCACGATCGCCAATAGGGAAAAGCCTGTTACCACAAAGGTTTCGGGGGAGATCTGTTTTAATGATATCAGTTTCACTTACCCACATACCGGCATTACCGCTTTAGACCATTTTGATCTCACGGTGAAGAAGGGGGATAAGGTTTTATTATTGGGAAGAACGGGTAGCGGCAAATCCACCCTGGCCCAGCTGTTATTGCGTTTTTACGACCCTACCCGCGGTAATATTACCATCGGAGGAGAGGATATCAGGAATATCCAGCTCAAAACCCTTCGTGAGCAGATCAGCTTTGTGCAGCAGGATGTGTTCCTGTTCAGCGATACCGTTACCGATAATATCAGCTTTGGCCTTGCGCAGGCCGCGAGCCGGGATCGCGTGGAACAGGCGGCGGGGTTTGCCAGTGTGCACAAAGAGATACTGGGCTTCAGCCAGGGATATGATACGATGATAGGAGAAAGGGGTGTAACCCTGAGCGGTGGGCAGAAACAGAGGATATCAATAGCCCGGGCCCTGATCAAAGACCCTGAGATCGTGGTTTTTGATGACTGCCTGAGTGCCGTTGACGCCAAAACGGAACACGAGATCATCAGTAACTTATACCGCTACCTGCACGATAAAACCGCCATAATCATAACCCACCGAATCTTTTCCAGCTTCCGCTTCGACAATATCATTGTACTGGAAGATGGCAAAGTATCTGAACAAGGCTCCCATGAAGCCCTGATGGCCAATAACGGGTACTACGCCGAACTGTACAGGATGCAGTTGACGGAAAATTTTGACAATTCCTAAACAATCCTATATTTGTGCACCTTAACTAAGGATTCGCAAAACCAAAACTAAAACCTACTAACTGTGGCGTACGAGAACAATGACAAAAAAATGGAGAGTGTTTACAGCAAACGCATCCGGGCTGGAAAGAGAAGGACCTATTTTTTTGATGTAAGGGCAACCCGTGGTAACGACTACTTCCTTACCATTACTGAAAGCCGTAAGCGTTTTGACGATAACGGTTACGACAGGCACAAGATCTTCCTGTACAAAGAAGATTTCAATAAGTTTATTAAAGCATTGGGCGAAGCCATCGACTATGTAAAAACCGACCTGATGCCTGATTTCGATTTTGATGCCTTTAACCACGAATATGCGGATGGTGAGGAAGGCGGACTGGACGGCGAACAGCCCGTTCATACCTCTGCACCGGCAGTAGCTGCGGAAGAACCCGTATCAGCACCCGTGGCCGAAGCACCAACCCCTATTACAGACGCCGCAGCAGCAGCTAACAGCGCCACCGAAGAAGTAGATAAATGGTAGATTTGAGCTAATTGTTATAGTATCGAAGCCGCTTAGCAATAGGCGGCTTCGCTGTTTTTGGGGGTTGGTTTTTGGGAGTTAGTAGGAAAGGGCGGCTTTTTTTCCTAGTAACCAACGCCTAATAACCAAGACCTAACAACCAACACCCAAAAACCAACACCCAAAAACTAACAACTAACCCCCAAAAACCAACAACATCCAGATATCGCAGCCGCAATGCCCTGAATTTCCCATGGGTGCATCGAGGTAACGGAAGCCGAATTTTTCGTAGATGCTGACGGCTTTTTTCAGTTCGGGCATGGATTCGAGGTAGATCTGGGTGTATCCGAGTGAAGCGGCATCAGTAATGCAACGTTCGATCATCATCCTGCCCAGTCCCAGGCCACGGGCGGGTTGCGAGAGGTACATCTTAACCAGTTCGCCGGTATGTTCAGGCAAGCCGGCGGTAGGAAAGATGCCGGCACCGCCCAAAATAACCCCATCTTTCTCCGCCACCAGGTAAAAGCTGCCGGGTGTGGCACTGAACAGTTCAAACAGGTGGTCGGTTTCCTTATCAAAATACACCGTACCCGGCCTGTTGGCCCCAAACTCTTCCAGGCAGGAGCGGATAATAGCCGCAATGGCAGTATTATCTTCGCCCCGTATCGGTCTTATACGAATATCCTCCATACAAATAAATACTTCTCAAAACGACCGCTGTTTATCTTCCCCTCATACCCTTAAACGCGTTAATCAAACCATTCGTAGAGCTATCATGTGAACTCACTTCGCTGTCGTCCATCAGTTCCGGCAGGATCTGGTTAGCCAGTTGCTTACCCAATTCAACACCCCACTGGTCGAAGCTGAAGATGTTCCAGATAACACCCTGAACAAATATCTTATGTTCATAGAAAGCAATCAGCTGCCCCAGTGTGTACGGGGTGATCTCCTTCATCAAAATAGAATTAGTGGGCTTATTACCTTCAAATATCTTGAAAGGAGCCAGCTTTTTAATTTCGTCTTCATTCTTATCTGCTTTCATAAACTCAACCTTCACCATATTCTCCGATTTACCATTCATCAAGGCCTCCGTTTGGGCGAAGAAATTGGACAGTAGTTTGGCATGATGATCGCCAACCGGGTTATGACTGATAGCCGGCGCAATAAAATCGCTGGGTATCAGCAGGGTTCCCTGGTGAATCAGCTGGTAAAACGCATGCTGACCATTGGTGCCGGGTTCGCCCCAGATAACGGGACCGGTAGCATAGTTAACCGGATTGCCACTCCGGTCAATGCTCTTCCCATTGCTCTCCATATTGGCCTGCTGCAGGTAGGCTGCAAACCGGTGCATATATTGGTCGTAAGGAAGGATAGCTTCGCTTTGCGCGCCAAAAAAATTGGTGTACCAGGTGCCTATCAGGGCCATGAGTACCGGTATGTTCCTGTCAAATTTGGCGTTCCTGAAATGTTCATCCGCCGAGCTGGCACCTTTCAGCAATGCCTCAAAATTGTCGTATCCAATGGTTAAAGCAATCGATAATCCAATCGCGCTCCATAACGAATACCTTCCACCCACCCAATCCCAGAACTCGAACATATTGGCTTTGTCTATTCCAAAAGCCGTTACTTCTTTTTCATTGGTACTGAGGGCCACAAAGTGTTTGGCCACATGCGCCTTATCTTTCGCCGTTTCCAGGAACCAGTCGCGTGCGGTAAGCGCGTTGGTCATGGTTTCCTGCGTAGTAAATGTTTTGGAAGCTACCAGGAACAGGGTTTCCTCCGGCCTTATTTTGTTCAGCGTTTCGGTGATATGCGTGCCATCAATATTGCTCACAAAAAAGGTTTCAATCCCCTTTTTCCAATAGGGGCGTAGCGCTTCGGTAACCATTACGGGGCCGAGGTCACTGCCTCCAATACCAATATTCACAATAAACCTGATCTTTTTATTCGTATAGCCTTTCCATTTGCCATTATGTACTTTTTCAGCAAACTCTTTCATCTGGTTCTGCACCTTATGTATCCTGGGCATAATATCCTTTCCTTCCACCAGGATCGGCGTATCGGAAAAATTACGCAGGGCCGTATGCAGCACCGCCCTGTTCTCGGTTTCGTTAATCCGGATACCGGCAAACATATCATGTATCGCCTCATTCAACTCGCAATCCTCAGCCAGTTGAAGCAGGAGCTGCAGGGTTTTCTGGTTGATGATATTCTTGGAATAGTCAAACAAGATGTCTTCAAAAACAAGGGAAAATTTCTGAAACCTCTCCGGATCGGCCGCAAACAGGTCGCGTATATGGCGGCGGCTCATTTCTTCCTCGTGGTGTTTCTTCAATAAGAACCAGGCTTGTGTATTCGTTGGATTGATTCTGGGTAACATAGCTAATACTTACGGTGTTGTTAATAGTTCTTTTTCACATGTTGATGCCTCATAACAGCCGGATAGCCGCAATAGTTCTCTGTACATCATCTGCACTGATATCCAGGTGAACCACCATGCGGATATGGGTGGGGGAGATGGCGATAACAAAAATACCCTGTTCCTTGAGCCGGGCCGCTACCTGTGCGGCCGTATATGCTCCTTTTACCTCAAATATCACGATATTGGTTTCCACCGGCAAAATCTCACCCGTGAACTCTTTTCCCTCCCAGGCCCCTGCAATCATCCGTGCGTGCTGATGGTCTTCTACCAGCCTGTGAACATTGTTCTCCAGGGCGTAGATACCCGCAGCCGCAAGGCTGCCCGCTTGCCGCATCCCGCCGCCAAAAACCTTGCGCAAACGGCGGGCTTTCCGGATCACTTCCCGGGTGCCCAGCAGAATACTTCCCACAGGCGCGCCCAATCCTTTGCTTAAGCAGATAGAAATGCTGTCGAACAACTGCCCGTATACAACGGGCTGCTGCCGTTTGGCCACCAGCGCGTTAAATAACCTCGCTCCATCCAGGTGCAGCTTCAAATTATTTTCCAGGCAAACCTGTTTAATAGCTTCAATATCAGCTATTTCATAGCAACTGCCTCCCCCGCGGTTGGCAGTGTTTTCCAGGGAAACCAGGCTTGTGCGCGGTTTATGAATATCATCGGGGTTGATCGCATCTTTTACCTGCCCGGCACTGATACGTCCGCGGTCGCCATCCAATAGCCTGACTGATGCGCCGGAGTTAAACGCTATTCCGCCACCCTCGTACTGGTAAATATGTGAGGTTTTATCACAGATCACCTCATCACCCGGCTGGGTATGGCATTTGATGCCTATCTGGTTGGTCATGGTGCCACTCGGGCAGAACACAGCCGCTTCCATACCAAAAATACCGGCACTCATAGCTTCCAGCTGGTTAATGGAAGGGTCTTCTCCAAAAACATCATCGCCCACCGGTGCCATTCGCATGGCTTCGAGCATAGGTTCGGAGGGGCGGGTAACGGTGTCGGAACGAAAATCGATCACGGATTTCGCGGATTTATGTATGATTTGTATGATGGATTGCCGAGGCAGGGTGGGTTCCTGCTGACGGGGGGCGAATATAAATATAAAATCGATCACGGATTTTGGGGATTTTTGTATGATCTGGTAATGATTTATTAATAATAGCCAGGTAGGGATCCTGAACCCTGAATGGACAGGCAGTAATCCCCGAACTATCCCTACTCTTTCAAATAAATCATAAAAAACTCCCCGAAATCCGCGATCCTTCGTATTTTTGCAGGTTTCCAGACCTACCATGAGAAAGTTTAACGATCCTCTTACAGCGTTTTTACAACAAAAGAGGTCTTTAAATCGTTCTATCAATAACAAGTAATAACCAATCATGAGGCAGCTCAAAATCGCAACACAGATCACCAACCGTGATTCCCAGGCAGTTGAAAAGTATTTACAGGAAATTTCCAAGATCCCGATGATCACCCCCGAAGAAGAGACCACACTGGCTCAACGGATTAAAATGGGCGATCAGCGTGCTTTGGATAAACTGGTTCAGGCCAATCTGCGTTTCGTAGTTTCCGTTGCCAAACAATATCAGCACCAGGGTCTTTCTTTAAGTGATCTGATCAATGAAGGTAACCTGGGTCTGATCAAAGCCGCCCAGCGTTTTGATGAAACCAAGGGTTTTAAATTCATCTCTTATGCCGTTTGGTGGATCCGCCAGTCGATTTTACAGGCATTGGCAGAACAGGGCAGGCTGGTTCGTTTACCTCAGAATAAGATCGGCACCTATAACAAAGCCAATAAAGCCTATATGGCTTTTGAACAGGAGCACGAACGCGAGCCTTCTACCGAAGAACTGGCCGAGATCCTGGAAATGAGCGAAACCGAAATCAATAATATTTTCCAGAGCAATACCCGTCACACTTCCCTGGATGCCCCCGTACATGAAGCCGAAGATGTGGCCATGGGCGACCTGCTGGAAGGAAGCGATGATACTGATGAAGATGTGATGAAAGACTCACTGCGTGAAGAGATCCGCCGCGTACTGAAATCACTCAGCCCCCGCGAAGCCGAGATCGTTAACGCCTATTTCGGCCTCGACGGCGAAAACGGTGTTACCATCGAACAGATAGGTATGAAATATGACCTCACCAAAGAACGTATCCGCCAGATCAAAGAAAGAGCTATCAAACGTTTGCAGAAAGCCAGGTATAGCAATGCGTTGAAAGCGTATTTGGGGTGAGCTGTGAGCTGTGAGCTGCAAGCTTTTAGCTGTTGGCTGTTGGCATTGATTATGTTTTTAGGCCTTTCTATTTGGGAAGGCCTTTTTTTTGAACAAGGTTCAATTATAAACGTTATTGTAAAGAACATTGCCGGCAAAGCCCGATGCTGACCGCTCGAAGCTGGTAGCTCACAGCTGGCAGCTCAGCGTTCGCAACTCACAAACACGATGAAAACCCGTTTTATTCTGCCTTTTCTCTTCTTCCTCTGCTCCTGTGAAAAGGATATTAACCTGTCGGTAGAGAAACAGGCTCCGAAGCTGGTGGTGGATGCGCAGATTGAGAATGGACAGGCACCGGTAGTTGTGTTATCAAATTCGATCGACTATTTTTCTTCCATTGATACGGGCATATTATATGCCTCGTATGTGCATGGGGCGAAAATTACCATTACCAATGGGAACAGGGTGAACCAATTGAAGGAGTACAATATCAATTCGGGAGGGGTAAGGGTCTATTTTTATAGTACCGATCCGGCAGGCGGGCTGCCTGTGCTGGGTGCTTTTGGGCAAACGTATAAGCTCAGTATCGAGGTTGGCGGGCAAGTGTACAACGCTACTACCTCCATCCCTTTCCCTGCGAAAACCCTGGATTCCATCTGGTGGAAGAAAGTACCTAACCGGCCTGATACGGGATCGCAGGTGGTGCTCATGGCGCATGTAACCGACCCGCCCGGACTGGGCAACTATATCCGGTATTTTACCAAAGTGAACCGGGGAGAATACCTTCCGGGATATGTTAGCGTGTATGATGACCAGATTACCGATGGCAAAAATTATGATATACAGGTTGACCAGGGCTTTAATAAAGCGGAAAAGCTCGACATCGAAAACTATGGGTTCTTTCACAAAGGCGATACGGTATCCGTTAAATTTTCGAATATTGACAGGGGCAGCTTTGATTTCTGGCAAACCTGGGAATATTCTTTTCGCTCGGTAGGCAACCCTTTTTCCTCGCCGGGTGTAGTAACCGGTAATATCAGCAACAACGCGCTGGGGGCTTTTTGCGGGTATGGGTCGATGTATAAAACATTGATTATCCCCAAATAAAGCTTTAGTGTGAAAAACAGATCAGCAAAAACTGTCCGGGATTGATACTTTTGTTGGTTAAATAATAAAATCAGCAGTATGGCAAACGAGGTAACAGAAAAAGTACATGTATTGATCATAGGGTCTGGACCGGCAGGATATACAGCGGCTATTTATGCGGCAAGGGCGAATATGAAACCCGTTTTATACCAGGGAATACAGCCTGGTGGGCAGCTAACTATTACCACCGAGGTTGAGAACTATCCCGGCTATCCCGATGGTATCCAGGGGCCGGAAATGATGGTTCATTTTGAAAAGCAGGCGGCCCGCATGGGAGCAGATATCCGGTATGGGCTGGCAACCCAGGTAGATTTCAGCGTTCACCCGTATAAAGTATGGATTGATGAAGAGAAACTGGTGGAAGCCGATGCCGTGATCATTTCAACGGGAGCATCAGCCAAATGGCTGGGCCTTCCGAGCGAAGAAAGGCTGAACGGGTTTGGGGTAAGCGCCTGCGCGGTATGTGACGGATTCTTTTTCCGCGGCAAAGAAGTAGCCATTGTAGGTGCAGGGGATACCGCGGCGGAAGAAGCCCTGTATTTATCCAAACTATGCACTACCGTACACATGTTCATCCGCAAGGATAAAATGAGGGCCAGCAAAGTAATGCAGGACCGTGTATTGTCCGCCCCCAATATTAAAGTGTACTGGAACACCGATACAGACGAGATCCTGGGCGAAAAGAAAGTGGAAGCGGTACGCATCCGGAACAGCCAAACCGGGCAAACACAGGAAATACCTATCAGCGGTTTTTTTGTAGCCATTGGCCACCAGCCCAACAGCGATATCTTTAAAGACTATATCACGATGGATGAAACCGGCTATATACAAACCATACCCGGCACCAGCAAAACGAATATTGAAGGCGTATTTGCCGCCGGCGATGTGCAGGATAAAAACTATCGCCAGGCAGTAACCGCCGCCGGAAGCGGCTGCATGGCCGCCCTAGATGCGGAACGTTTCTTAAGCGCGAAAGGGTTGGTCTAGTGCTCTCCATCCATCTAAACAATATCAGAATTTTCGCTCATCATGGTATCTATGAGGAGGAAAAGATATTGGGGAATGAGTTTGAATTGAATATTACGGTGAAGCATTCCCCGCAACGACTGCCGGTAAAGCGCCTGGAGGATACGATAGATTATGTAGCGGTATATCACCTGGTAAAACAGAGGATGTCGGTACCCACGCCTTTGCTGGAAACCCTGGCTACCGCTATTGCCAGCGAAATTCTCGAAAAGTTTGTATTGGCCGAAGAAGTGTCTATCTCCATCCGCAAACTGCATCCCCCCGTATCCCAACTAAAGGGAAGCGTGGGTGTTAGTTTTGAGTTAAAAAGGCATGATACTTCAAAAAAATAGCTAAGTTACAATCACAGCCCGGCGACATTTTCAAATTTTCAAATTCTCAAATTTTCAAATTACCATGCCCTTCATCAGACCCCTACTCATCCTTCTCATCTCCCTTCCTGTATTCGCGTTCTCGCAGGACAGTAACACATGGCTGAAAGAAGCCGACAACCTGGAAAAGCAGCAAAAGGAAGCCGAGGCTATTGATAAGTACAAGCAGGTACTGGTTGATAATCCTGCGCATGTAAAGTCGCTGGTGAAAATGGCCGAGCTGAATGTGATACTGGGTAATAAACAAACTGATAAACCCGGCAGGCGGCTGTATTATGAAACGGCACTTTCTTTTGCCAGGAGGGCGTATATGGCCGACAGCAACCAGGCGGAACCCAACTATGCGGTGGCGATGGCTTCGGGTAAGATGACCGAAGTGGAAACAGAAAATAAAAAGATCGTGGCCTATGTGAAAGATGTGAAGGTATACGCAGAGAAAGCACTGGCCATTAATCCCAACCATGCGCGTTCCAATTATGTGATGGGTAAATGGCATTACGAAATGGTAGTGCTTTCGGGTGTAAAGAAAGCGGCTGTGAAATTGTTCTACGGCGGGCTGCCCGAAGCGAATATAGAGTCGGCTATCGCGTACCTCGAAAAATGCAAAAGCCTTGAAATGTATTTTGCACCCAATTACCTGGAGCTGGCCAAGGCCTATAAAGAAGATCATAAGCCATCGCAGGCCATAGAGGTGTTGAACCGGCTGGTAAAACTCCCTACCCGCACATCAGAAGACCCTGCTATAAAAGCCGAAGGTGCTAAACTCCTTGAATCATTACAATAAAAACACTACATGGAACTAACCGACACTTTTCAGCAGGCCGTTGCCAACAGCAAACTGTTACCGGAGAAACCCGATAACGATACATTGCTCAGGCTCTATGCTTTGTATAAGCAATCAACAGAAGGCGATAACACCGGCGGGGGCCCGGAGAATATGTTTGACTTTGTTGCCAAATTCAAGCTTGAAGCCTGGGCCAAGCTCAAGGGTATGAGTAAAGAAGCGGCGATGGGGGAGTATGTGGAGTTGGTGAATAAGTTAAAGGGATAGGGAGAGCGTTGGCATACAGTTGAAAGTTACGTAGCTATCCATTTAAAAAAAACAGGAATATTTCTGATCAATATTTATATTGCAGTTCCCCACCTCAGTACAGTAGCAGCCATTCGGCGTGATATGTGACTTTGCTATACGTACAATCCTATTCCTATTACGCAACCTAAAATAATACATGTCTTATGAAACGTGTTTCTCTTTTTCTGACCATCTTGTTTTCCTCTGCTTCTATTGCAATCGCCGTAGGCCATTTTGTAAACAAAAATGTGGACAGTACTACCAGCCGGACCTCCGACAGCAGATTGCTGCACGGTGATTCTGCTGCACCCGGCATTCCGGCCTATTTTAACGCGCCACCCGACCCACCACCCGGCATCATCGTAAAAGCCAATGGTAACGTAGGAATCGGAACCCGGACGCCAGCCTTTAAACTGGATGTAAGCGGCCATATTAATGGGCAGGGAAACGGGTCTTTCAGCGGATCGGTTACAGGTAATTCATTTATTAAGACGGGAGGTTCCGCCAGCCAATTTTTAAAGGCCGACGGAAGCGTTGATGGAAATAATTACCAGGTTGTGGGGAACGTGGTAAACGGAGCGTCATTTAATTCTATTTCTTCAGTTGTGTCGATTCCTTTTAACGTATTCACTGATTTTTATACTTTTCCCTGGGGCGGTGCAGGTATTTACTTTGTTACAATAGGGTTGGATAACCAGCTTGCATCCGATTGGTTGGCCGCAGGAATGTTTTACTCCTCCGGTAATGGGGCGGGAACTTTCCAGATATATAATTCATCACTTGTAGTAATAGCACTTAACGGCATGACTTTACGGGTAAAGCAAACCGGAACATCCCCAAGTATCAATCTTAACTTAAGGGTTATGAAAATGCAATAGGCAGGGCTATTCTACACCAACAATTGTGAAACCAACTGTCAATTACTGATCGATTCATACGAATTTATCTCGAATAAAAAAACCGTTTTTTAACGGTTTTTTTATTGAATGGCTCGGTGTATTTTCAATGCTTGGTATAGTTCCCCGCTTACCGAATTCATTAATAACCAATACTATTGAGACTGCTTTTGCTGGCACTGGTACCGGCTATCCTGTTGTTTACGGCTAATTCTGCATATGGGCAAAGCGACTCATCCCTGCAGAAATGCTCTCTTTTTATTAAGGGGGTACCAGCCCGGTTATTAAAGGGTACCGAAGCCAAATACAGGAACTTGAACGATAAACTTTCGCGTTCCAATGAGCGCTACCTCGCACGAATGCAGAAAGAGGAAGAGAAGTTAGCCAGGAAGCTGGCCAGGAAAGACAGTTCCGCGGCCAAAGAACTACTCGCTTCATCCCGGAAAAAGTATGAACAGCTAAGGCAACAGCTATCCCACCCGGGCGGTACCGCCGTTACGCAA
>CBDDIT010000006.1:0-2289 GCA_965229175.1 Sediminibacterium sp.
TTTTTCCATTTTATTTCAATCGAATTTCGGAAACAGATGTTCCTTGTGCAACCATTGGGAATACGTTGTTTTCTTTTCCCACCATTACTTCTAATAGATACGCTCCATCATGATTAAGCATTGTTTCAAGAGCCTGACGCAGATCTTTTCGTTCGGAAATCTTTTGTCCATCGATATAATATCCTTTTGCTACTGCCACGAAATCAGGGCTTGTAATGTTAACAAAAGAGTAGCGTTTATCGTGAAACAGCTGTTGCCACTGTCTTACCATTCCCAGGAACTCATTATTCAAGATCATGATCTTCACTTTGGCTCCGAATTGCATGATGGTACCCAATTCCTGTAGAGTCA
The DNA here is from genome assembly GCA_965229175.1 of Sediminibacterium sp. Taxonomy (GTDB): domain Bacteria; phylum Bacteroidota; class Bacteroidia; order Chitinophagales; family Chitinophagaceae; genus Sediminibacterium. The sequence goes on from CBDDIT010000006.1 coordinate 352, forward strand.
TCTGGAAACCTCCGTCTCCTATAATGGCTACTACAGTCTTTTCAGGTGCGCCATACCATGCGCCTATGGCTGCAGGCAGTCCGAATCCCATGGTTCCTAATCCGCCGGATGTCACACTCGATTTTGAATTGTTGAATTTGGCATATCGGCAGGCTACCATCTGGTGCTGGCCTACATCTGTTGTTATGATGGCATCACCTCCGGTCAATTCGTTAAGGATATTTATTACTTCACCCATTGTCATTACATCTGTTGTCGGATGTAATTCATTTTGAATGACTTCTTTTATTTCTTCCTGTTCCAGTTGTCTGAATTTTTGCAACCATTCCGCGTGACGTTTTGTTTCCTGAATCTTTGCTGTTAATAAAGGCAGGCTGACTTTACAGTCTCCCCATACCGGCACAGTGGTTTGTACGTTTTTGTCGATTTCGGCAGGATCAATATCCAGATGGACCACTTTGGCCTGTTTTGCGTATTTATCCAGACGTCCGGTTACGCGGTCATCAAAGCGCATGCCTATAGCAATCAGGACATCACACTCATTTGTCATCACGTTGGGCGCATAATTACCATGCATTCCCAGCATTCCTACGTGCAGCGGGTGGTCTGTTTCCAGCGCACTTAATCCCATCACAGTAGCTGCGGAAGGAATACCTGCTTTTTCGATGAACGCTTTAAATTCCTGTTCTGCTCTTCCCAGAATCACTCCCTGTCCGAATAATACGAAAGGTTTCTCTGCGCTGTTTATTAGATCCGCCGCTTTTTCGATGTATTCGTTTCTGACTTCCGGTGCAGGACGGTAGCTGCGGACATGATTACATTTTTCATATCCTTCATAATCGAATAATTGTAACTGAGCATTTTTGGTAATATCAATCAATACTGGACCTGGACGGCCAGTACTGGCAATATAAAAAGCTTTAGCCAGTGCGTGAGGAATCTCAGTCGCATCTGTTACCTGATAATTCCACTTAGTGACTGGAGCAGTAATGTTAATGACATCTGTTTCCTGGAATGCGTCCGTTCCCAGTAGTGACGCGAATACCTGACCTGTAATACAGACGACAGGATTACTGTCAATCATGGCGTCAGCCAGACCTGTTACTAAATTGGTTGCACCCGGCCCGCTTGTAGCAAATACCACACCTGTACGACCTGAAGTACGTGCAAAACCTTGAGCGGCGTGAATACCTCCTTGTTCGTGGCGCACCAAAATGTGCTTCAAACGATCATTATAATCGTATAGTGCATCATAAATTGGCATAATTGCCCCTCCCGGATATCCGAATACGGTGTCAACACCTTCACATAATAAAGCTTCCAGCACCGCCTGAGAACCTGATATCTGTACCGATTCTTTTGGTGTTGCAGCAGGAGCTTTATTCTCTGTTTTTTCAAGTGTACTCATTACTTATTCGATTAGTTTAAAAGTTTTTAGTTGTTGATTATTCGATCTTCCTGTTGTATTACTGATCTGTAACACAACCTTCGGACGCATCCGAAACTGTTTTTGCGTATTTGTAAAGAACACCTTTAGATACTTTCAATGAAGGCTGTACCCATTTTTCTCTACGCTTGGCTATTGTGGCATCGTCTACTTTCAGATTGATGGTATTATTGACCGCATCGATCTCAATGATATCGTCATTTTCTACTAATCCGATCAGACCACCCTGATAGGCTTCCGGAGTAATGTGTCCTACTACAAATCCGTGTGTACCTCCGGAGAAGCGGCCGTCTGTAATCAGGGCTACTGATTTTCCGAGTCCTGCTCCGATAATAGCGGATGTAGGCTTTAACATTTCCGGCATACCCGGAGCTCCTACGGGACCTTCGTTGATGATAACGACTACATCACCTTTTTTTACAGTACCATCCTGAATTCCGCGGATCAGGTTCTGCTCTCCGTCAAAAACGCGGGCAGGACCGGTGAATTTC
>CBDDIT010000007.1:0-2048 GCA_965229175.1 Sediminibacterium sp.
CCCTGATGCTGTTGCAGATTTTATTTTCCATGCCGACCTGGCTTGGCGTAAAGCTGTTTATTTATCAGATGTATCGGGTTGGGGTATTGTCCCTGCTGATTATTGTGGTTTCTGGCCTGTTTATTGGTGCCGTGCTTGGTTTGCAGATGTTTAGCATCTTGTCGACCTTTGGTAGTGAGTCGATGCTAGGAACAGCGGTCGCGTTGACCTTGCTGCGTGAACTGGCACCTGTGGTCGCTGCTTTGCTATTTGCAGGACGTGCCGGTTCAGCCTTGACTGCGGAAATTGGCCTGATGAAAGCTACTGAACAATTGTCCAGTATGGAAATGATCGGTGTCGATCCATTGAAGCGGGTGATTTCGCCGCGTCTTTGGGCAGGGATTTTTAGCTTGCCAATGCTTTCCGTCATCTTTGCCGCAGTTGGCATTATGGGCGGTAAAATGGTCGGGGTAGATTTCCTGGGTGCCGATGAAGGCGCTTATTGGAGCGGCATGGAAAGCAGTGTGCAATTCTATAAAGATGTCTTGAATGGCACCATTATTAAAAGTTTTGTATTCGCATTAATTTGTACCTGGATTGCGGTGTATCAAGGCTATGCCTGTGTCCCGACATCGGAAGGTATTGCAACTTCTACAACGCGTACAGTCGTGTATTCTTCACTGTGCGTTTTAGGCTTTGACTTTGTGTTGACTGCGGTCATGTTCGGAGGTGTTTAATGAAATCACGTACTAGTGAGCTGGCCGTTGGTGTTTTTGTTATTTTGTTTGGTATTGCCTTATTTTTCCTGGCGATGCGTGTCAGTGGTCTGGTCGGACACAATATTTCCGACAGCTATAAAATGACAGCAACTTTTGAAAATGTAAATGGGATCAAGCCGCGTGCCAAAGTGGCATTGAGTGGTGTGAAAGTGGGGCAAGTGGATGACATTACCCTGGATCCAGTCACGCGTCTGGCGACCGTGCATATGACCCTGGATGGCTCATTGACCTCGTTTAATGCTGAACAGTTAAAGCAGGTTCAGCAGGAAGCGCTGGAAGAGTTACGTTATAGTTCTGACTATACTGCTGCTACCTCTGCGCAACAAAAAGACATGGAAAAACAACTCTTAGCTAACATGAAATCCATCACCAATATTGATGAGGATGCTTATATTATGGTAGCGACCAATGGATTATTGGGTGAAAAATACCTGAAAATTATTCCAGGTGGTAGTCTGAACTATTTGAAACGCGGTGATCAGATTGCCAATACCCAAGGCACCATGGAAATTGAAGATTTAGTGACGAAGTTCATTACTGGCGGTGCCGGTAAATCGTCGGATAGTCAAGAAACTGCCCCAGAACAGGCGACAGTTTCAGAATCGACTGATGCAGAACCTGCATTTGTTGAATAATAGATTGAGGAGATTTCAGTGAAGACTTTAGTAAAACAAACGCTTGCAGCAAGCATTCTTTCAACAATGGTTGCTGGTACAGTGTTTGCTGCACCATCTGAAGCACCACCTGCTTTTATTAAAAAAGTGGCAAATGGTTTGATTGAGCGCCTCAAAGCTGATAATGCAAAATTGCAGAACAATCCGGCGCTGGTCAAAGCGATTGTCCGCCAGAATTTGGATCCATATATTGATTCACAGTCTTTCACGCGTATTGTGATGGGGACTTATGCGACGAACCAGTATAGTACTGCTGCACAGCGCGCGCAGTTTGAAAAGAATTTCCGTGAAACGCTCATTGAAAATTATGGTTCTGCATTTTCCAAGTTTAGTAATCAGACCTATAGCGTGCGTCCATACAAGGCCAGCAACAGCAAAAACCCTGTTGTAACCATCGACTTTAATAATAAAGGCGAGAAAATTCCGGTAGCGTTTCAGCTGGTGAACAAAGGCTCACAATGGAAAATCCGCAACATCAACGTATCGGGTATCGATCTAGGTTTGCAATTCCGTAACCAGTTTGCTGCGACAGTAAAACGTAATGGCGGTAATATAGATAAAGCTATTGCTAACTTCAAACCGGATGCAGAAGCTGCAATCGACAAGAACAAGAAAT
>CBDDIT010000008.1:0-41343 GCA_965229175.1 Sediminibacterium sp.
TGAAGGAAAGGATATCCGCTCCGAGCCGATGGAACTTCGGCGTGCAAGGCTGGAGGCAGTTGTTTCGCAGGTGCGGGCATCTTCTCCCGGTTACCTGCCTTTTTATCTTTCCCCCATCATTGCATTTGATTCCTGGGAAGAACTAACCGGTATTCGCGCGGGATCCAGGGATAAGGGTGCGGAAGGACTTATGCTTAAACGCCGGTCATCTGTTTATGAAGTAGGCCGGAAAGTAGGCGATTGGTGGAAATGGAAAATAGACCCGCTAACCATTGATGCTGTAATGATCTATGCAATGAAAGGTCATGGCAGGAGAAGTAACCTCTACACCGACTATACATTTGCGGTAAGGGATGGTGACAAGCTGGTTAGTTTTACCAAAGCTTATTCAGGCTTAACAGATGAAGAATTTGTTCAGATAGATGCTTTTGTAAGAAAAAACGCCGTTGAAAAATTTGGCCCGGTAAGAACTGTAAAACCGGAACTTGTGTTCGAGATTGCTTTTGAAGGTATTGCCGCATCCAACCGGCACAAAAGTGGTGTTGCCCTGCGCTTTCCCAGGATGAGCCGTTGGCGAAAGGATAAAAAAGCGGATGAGATCAATACATTGGAAGATCTGAAGAAGCTGCTGGAGATCTATGGTAACCGCGATTCCAGCTCGGCCGGCTGATCCTCCGTCTGATCTTTCTTCCCTACATAGGCCGTAACAACAGACACAAAAGAGCCTACCGATATATTTCCAAAAATGGTTATCATCATAATCATAAACAATAATCCGGAAGGGCGTGCGGGCTGAATACTACCCGGAGCCTGATAGATGGTTTCTGCAACCGGCCTTACCACAAAAACATTCGGAAAAAAGAAAAGGAATCCAACTCCGATAATAATAACGGTAATCAGCACCCCGGCTAATGTTGCCAGGTTACCCGCAATCAGCATAGACACGGCACGCTTTCGATCATACGGCCGGTTTACCAACTGTACCGCGTATGAAAAGATGGTGAACATAAATAATCCCAACCCGATATAGATATAGTACAGATCCCCATATACCCCTCTGGAAAAGAAGAAGAGAACGGGTATCGAATACAATATGGCAGCGAGGGACCCATAGAAAAAATACTCCCGGGTATGCTGGCGGTTGAAGATGGGATTTTTCATAGTCATGTTTGGAATAGTAGTGCAATTTCAGTACCACTGGGGGGGGAGCCGCGAGCTACGAGCTTTGAGCTACGAGCTATGAGCTATAGTTACGATTCTTGACTTACGACTTACGACTTACGACTTTTAACTTTTGACTTACGACTTACCCCCCCATTTGCACTGAAAGAATATTAAACCAAGGCTATATTAGCCTGGTTACACCCGTCACCAATCGCTTTTAAAATTGTTAATCCCAGGTCGCGCGGATAGAATGCTTCATTAACGGGAAAATCGAAAGCGTCCCTGGAAAAAGTAGACGCGAGTATATAAGGGTCAGGAAGATGCTCAATCACGGGGGAAACAGCGGTAACATGAAACTCAGTCATGTCGCCCTCCTTTTTCAGAACATCGGCTGTATAGTCAACTTTGGCATAACTAAAATGGATCGGAAACCAGCAATCTTTTTCAGTTGCAACATCCAATGTTGTATTCATGTCATCCATAGTTTAGTTTATTATATTATATTATCATAATCAACAACAAAATGTATGCCCTCCTTCGTGTAATCCGTTCCATTCGGGTTATCCACGTACAATAAAAAAGCTCCGGTATCAAAACCGGAGCCCGTTGTTCCGTGCCAGCTATCGTCCGTCATAATTCCGGTGTAACGGATCGTTTTGTGGATAATAAACTACAGCAGTTTGCATATTCGTTGCTTTGTTTCTACGCAACTTCTTCCGAAGCCTCATAGTTTACATGGTTTTCTGCTATGTCAGACAGCAGTTCATCCGCTTCTTTTTCCTCGCCGAGGGTTTGACCGAGGAGTTCCTTCACATCGTTTAGACCCAGGGTGGCAGCCAATTGGGTTAAGCCACCATAGGTTGCTATTTCGTAGTGCTCAACCTTTTGAGAAGCCAGGATGATACCCACATCGCGGGTGGCTGTGCCGCTTTCCGTGTCTTCGATAATACTCTCCCCCTCTTTTACAATACCTTCCATTGCTTCGCATTTTTTGGCCTGGGCTTTTTCACCTAGCAGCGAGAATACCTTTTCCAGCCTTGCAACATGCGTTTTGGTGGTTTCGAGGTGATCTCCGATAGCATTCTTCAGTTCTTCAGAACTGGCGGCTTTACGCATTTTGGGAAGCGTTGTGACAAGCTTTTTTTCGGCCCAGTAAATGTCTTTCAGTTCATCAATGAAAAACTCTTTCAGGCGAGGTTCTGTTTCAACCGGGGCTTTTGAAGCCGGCTTTTTAGCAGCCGCTTTTTTGGGACTTTTTGTTGTAGTTGCCATAGTATAGGTTTTTTACTATTCCGTACAAATTTTCATACCCTGTATTTACAACCTTTCTCACAGCATTATTCAGGAATTTGTATAATAAAATCTACGGATTAAACAATCGCTATTTTGACTTGTACTTTATGCTAAAGAAAATAATCGCAATATTAACAAGCAGCGAAAAACCATTGGTAACAATAATGGGAATATCTTTTTTAAGTACTCCATAGTAAATCCATAGCCCAACGCCACAGAACAGCACCAATAACATGGCAAGGGAAATATCTTCCGCTTTTTTCTCCTTAACCAGTTTTACCAACTGCGGCAAAAGGGAACACGCTGTAAATATACCGGCGGTGATGCCTATGACCATTGGATCAGACAATATCTCTTGCATAGGACGTAATTAAAAAATGATCCTCAGCTGGCTTTTTTACGGGTGGATTTTGCCGGGTGCAAACTTTGTTTCAACTGCTCCATCAGGTCTTTGGACGCGGAATGGACAACTTTCATGGTGGGCACAGCAACAGATTTTCCCCTGGCTTTCGCTTTGATAAACTTCATCAACTTCTCGTTGTAAGTGTCCTTGAACTTCTTAATGTCAAATTTCTCTGTCAGCTGGTCAATCAACGCTTCGGCCATTTTCACTTCTGCCGGCTTACTTTTAGCTGCGGGGATGGTGAGTTCAGCATCACTGCGCACTTCTTCACTGAACCGGAGTTTATATAACATCAGCCCGTTTCCATTCGGGTGAATCATACAGATATTCTCCCTTCCACGCATAACATAAGTACCAATGGCCACTTTCTTAGTTTTGGCAAGCGCATCCCTCAGTAAAGCGTAGGGTCGGCTACCACTTTTTTGCGGTTGAAGAAAATAGGCATTATCATAGTAGATGCTGTCGATCTCTTCCTTCATGCAGAATTGTGATATCTCTATTACCTCGGTCTTTTCAGGACTGGCTTTTTTAAAGTCATCGTCGGTCAGCACTACGTACTTATTATTCAACAGGTATCCCTTTACGATGTTTTCCCATTTTACTTCCTTTCCTGTCTTTTCATTCACCCGCTGAAATTTAATATTAGCATGGTCTTTCTTGTCAAGCATGTCAAAATCAAGTGCACGCTCCTGCGTGGCCGCAAACATCTTGATGGGTATATTCACCAACCCAAAGCCAATAGAACCTGTCCAGAGTGATTTCATAGTAGATCGTTTTATGATTATTAACTGCCTAAATTCTTTAATGCCTTTTTCATGTCTATTCCCTTGCCCAAAACAGGCTTAAAAATGTCGCCCTCTTTTTTAATTTTCGCTATCGCGTTGTGAATATTAAAATCCTGCATACGCAATCCTTTTTTTACCTCGGCCCAGTGGAGGGGCATGGATACAGTTGCCCCGGGCCTGGGCCTGAGTGAATAGGCGGAAGCCAATGTGGCTCCCGGACGATTCTGCAGGAAATCGAGATACATTTTTCCCCGTCTTTTCTTCACTATCCGTTCCAGGCTCGTAAACGCAGGCAGTTCTTCATTTACCAGGGTCACTATAACCCGGGCGAACTCTTTGGACTGTTCATAGGTATATTTTTTTCCCAGGGGGATATAAATATGTAACCCGGTGGAGCCGGATGTTTTACAGTAGCCCTCGATACCGGCCCGCTCCAGTACTTCCCGGGTGGTATTGGCTGCCTGTATCACCTGGTCGAACCCGGTTTTAGCACCGGGGTCGAGGTCAATAATACACCAGTCAGGATAATCGGGCCACTGGATACGGCTGCTCCAGGGGTTCATTTCAATGGAACCGAGGGAAGCCATGTATAAAATATCCGCTTCGGTCTTGCAAACCATAAAGTTCCGGTCGCCGCCTTCTTCTGTGTGGTAGGGAAATGTATGAATCCAGTCGGGCACTTTTCCCGTTACATCTTTCTGGTAAAAACTCATCCCGTTAATACCATTGGGAAAGCGGTTGAGTGACATAGGCCTGTCTTTCAGGTAAGGCAATATATAAGGAGCGGCCTGGTAGTAATAATTCAGCAGGTCCCGCTTGGTGATCTTATCCTTTGGCCAGTATAGTTTATTAAGATGGGAAAAACTTAGCTCATGCCCGCCCAGTTTTCGCACCTGCGATTCATCTGTGGGGTTTAGCAATGATTTTCTTACACTGTCGGCCTTCTTCCTGATGATCTTTTTTTCATGCAGTGCCTGCCTCGCTTTAACGGCTTTTTTTACCGGTGTAGCTTTTTCCATAACAACTTCTTTTGCGGATTTGTCTATACGCATCCCTTCAAAAGAAGGGTGCCTCATAACACCATCAGTAGTCAGTTCTGTAAAAGATACTTCACAAACCAGCTTTGGTTTCAGCCAGGTAGCGGTAGCGTGGGGCGGATCGGGCTGGAACCGGGAAGGCTTATTAATATCCGGTTCCGTGGCAAAGGGTATGGTGCGGGTAACGAGTGGTGTAAACTGCTGCATCATTTCCCGCTGGGTGGCTGCAGAAAAACCCGTGCCGATCTTTCCTATATACCGCAGCTTCCCTTTTTCATACACGCCTGCCAGTAATGAACTGAACGTTTTGGAAGTATCATCGTTTTTTGTAAACCCGCCGATCACCACTTCCTGCCGTTTATTGATCTTTATCTTTAACCACTCTTTCGATCTGAGATGGGGTGTATACAAACTATCCTCTTTCTTTGCCATAATCCCTTCCAGTCCGAGTTTGGCTGCCGTTTTATAAAACGCAAGTCCGCCTGCATCAAAACTCTCACTGATAAAAACAGTATCGTTCTCGGCAACTGTCTCTTTTAATATGCGGCGGCGTTCCAGCAAGGGAATATTCAGCAGTGAATATCCATTGAGCCATAGGATATCAAAAACGTAATATTTTAATTCGCCGTCTGCCTCACTACGCCAGTTCTGAAGGTTACCAAAATTTGAAATCCCGTTATCCCCCTGCACAATCACTTCTCCATCCAGCACAGCCTTCATACCCAGCTCAGCAAGTGCTGTATGAACGGGGTAAAACTTTTCATCGAAGGATTTATTGTTGCGGGAGCTAAGATGTACTTTCTTCCCATTGCAATAAGCAAGGGTACGATAGCCATCCCACTTGATCTCATAGAGCCAACCTTCTTCTTCAAAAGGTTTGTCTACCAGGGTAGCCAGCATAGGTGTTATGTTTTTAGGAAACGCCGCTCTTACCCCTTTTACTTTTTGTGCTTTTTTTTTACCTGCCGCCGCTTTTTTCGCGGCCACCTTTACAGGTATTGGCTTCTTCTTCGCTACCTTTTTAGCTGGCTGGCTTTCACCATATATCTTTTCCGGGTTCTTTTCCACCTGCCTGATCGTTTTGCCGGAGATAACAGACTTATCTTTTTTTGTGATATCGGCCTTTGCAGCAAATTCATCGCGATGCTTGATTAATAGCCAGGCATTTTCCTGCTTTCCCTTTAATTTCACCAGGGCAAATTCGCCTTTCAGTTTTTCACCGTGCATCCTGAACTTCAAACTGCCGGCTTTGAGCTGTTGCAAAAGCGCTTTCTCCCGTCCCTTCTTATTACTGATATCTTCCAGGGGTTCGTAGGTACCCTGATCCCAAACAATCACGGTTCCTCCACCATACTGGCCCTGTGGAATGATGCCTTCAAAATTCCTGTAATCATAAGGATGATCCTCCACCATCATGGCCAGTCGCTTTACCGAAGGATCCAGTGAGGGACCTTTTGGAACGGCCCAGCTTTTCAGCACACCGTCCATTTCCAGCCTGAAATCGTAATGCAAGTGCGATGCGTCGTGTTTCTGTATTACAAAACGAAGGGCGGAGCCCCCGGCTTTTCCACCCGTTGGTTCGGGGGTTTGGGTAAAGCTTCTTTTCTTTTTGTAGAGAGTAAGTGCCATTACTTACCGGGTAAAATTAATATGCCAAACAGGGTTGGATGTTGGCGGTCAGGCGCAGGGAGACGGCGGGTTCACTGTGGATAATTTTCCACAACTGTAATCAAATACGATCGGGAATCCTGTGTTCACTATTTCGTTAACTGCCTGATTACGTCTACAACGTGGGCAAATCCAACGCTGGTGGTGGGCTTGATAAGGTGTGTGCTGGCACCCTCTTTGTATGAATAATCGATATCATTTTGTGAAGATGAGGTGGTTAGCACCACCAGCGGGATGGTTTTAAAAATATCAAGCTGCTTTATGTGTTTGATGAGCTCCCGCCCATGCACTTTCGGAAGATTAAGGTCCATTACAATAATGTCTGGCACCTCTTCACATACTTCCAGGTAACCGGCCACCAGGCCACCATCCTTAATAACGTGCATGGTATTAGGAAGAAGGTTTTCATGCAAAGCGTCCTGTAGGAGTTCAACGTCGTCGTTGTCGTCTTCTATCAATAAAATTTTCAGGATTTTTTCCATGGGCCCGATTCTGGCTATTTACAAACAAATATACTCCTAATTAATATTAGTTAATATGGGGTGCTTAAAGACGGGCTATGGCAGCAACTAATACTCAAATACCGGCCAATACTACAGTACCAGGCACAGATAATAGTTTTGTGATAGGAATTGGCGCCTCAGCGGGCGGATTGGAAGCGATCAATGAACTGTTCGACAATCTCCCCGAGAATACGAATTTTTCGTTTGTAGTGATACAGCACCTGTCTCCCGACTACAAAAGTTTGATGGGCGAATTACTTTCCAAACACACTTCCATGCAGGTGTTTGAATCGGAGAACGGCGTTTTCCTTCGACCCAACTGCGTGTACCTGCTGCCGCCCAAAAAACTGATGACCCTCCGCAATGGAAGAATCCGGCTGGAGGAAAAAATAAAGTCACATTTACCCAACAATGCGATTGATGTATTTTTTGAATCGCTGGCGCAGGACAAAGGAGACAAAGCCGTTGGGATTATCCTGTCGGGAACCGGCACCGATGGATCGAAAGGGATTGCCGTTATCAAAGACCATGGGGGAACCGTAGTGGTGCAGGATCCGCTAACGGCCGAGTTTGATGGAATGCCGAATAGTGCAATAGGAACCGGGAACGCGGATCTGATACTGCCACCTGAAATCATCGCGGATGAGCTGATCGAATTCCTGAAGGAAACGCCCTTATCCAAATCCTTCTCCAACCTGAACCGCCAGGAAGAAGCGATACTGGCTGACATCATGGACCTGATCTTCAAGATTACATCCCATGATTTCAGTCATTACAAGCGGCCCACCATAAACCGCAGGCTCACCAAGAGAATGGCTGAAAAAGGCTTTTCCACCTTGCATGAATATTATAATCATCTTAAAACAGATGTGTCGGAAGTAAGTGCTTTGTCGAAGGAGTTTCTCATTAACGTAACAAAATTTTTCCGGGATGAGGAAGCGTTCAACGTGATCAGGAAAGAGGTGATTCCGCAACTGGTAGACGACCCGCAGAAGACCGACCCCATAAAAGTATGGGTGGTTGCCTGCAGTACAGGGGAAGAAGCGTATTCCCTGGCCATCCTGTTCCAGGAATACATACAGGCCGGCAGGAAGTTTGACAAAGAAGTAAAAATATTCGCCACAGACATTCACCAGGAGTCGATTGAGATCGCTTCCAAAGGTTTGTATACCGCTAACGCCGTGAAAGATATATCGGAAGAGAGGCTGACCCGCTTTTTTACCCGGGAAGGAGACTTGTACCGCGTAACACCTGCACTGCGTAAAATGGTGGTATTTGCCAAACAGAATATCCTGAAAGATCCGCCCTTCAGCAAGATCGACCTGCTGAGCTGCCGCAATATGCTGATCTATATGAACCCCTTGCTGCAGAAAAATGTGATGAAGAAATTTCACTTTGCCATTAATGAAAACGGCTTTCTTTTCCTGGGCCCCAGTGAAAATACAGGCAGCCTGAAAGATTCCATGAAAGATGTAGACAAAAAGTGGAAGATATACCGGTGCATTGCAAAACCCAAACCCGGCGACCATGATACCTTCATCAATCCCGCTGAAAGGATCGCATCGCTGGAGATCGCAAGGCCGAAATCAAAAAATGCCCTGGCAAGCATAGCGGATATCTTCAAAGAAACCCTTTTTGAAGAACATAATTATGCGGGCATCTATATTGATAAGGAGTTTGAAGTAAAACAGGCTATCGGCAATTTCAAGAATTTCATCAGCTTCCCGGAAGGCAATTTCAATTTTAACCTGCTGAAGCTGGTTCCTACCGACCTGTCCATCGCGCTCAGTACCGGCATCCGTAAGGCAATCTCCGGCAATGAAAAAGTGGTATTAAAAAGAGTGCATGTAAAAGATGAAGCCAGAGAACGGCTGATTAATATTATTGTGAAGCCTTACCTGATACAGGATATCTATACGCAACCATTTATTTTTATCATTCTGAATGAAGAGTTTCTTGAAGCCCGGAAAGCGGTTGTATCCAAACCCGGTGATGACGGACATCAAAGCCTGATGGGTCAGCGCCTGGAAGAGGTGGAAGAGGAATTGAGAAATACCAAGGAAAACTTACAGGCGGTAATTGAGGAGGTAGAATCGGCCAATGAAGAGCTACAGTCCAGCAATGAAGAAATTATTTCCTCCAACGAAGAGCTGCAAAGTACCAATGAAGAGCTGCAGTCGTTGAATGAAGAATTGCATACGGTAAACGCGGAACACCAACTGAAAATCAAGGAACTGATTGAACTGAATGATGATATGACCAATTACTTCCGTACCACGGAAGTAGGGCAAATACTGCTGGATAAAAAGCTGGTAATCAAAAAATTTACGCCGATTGCCACCAAGCAGGTTAACCTGATCGAATCGGATATCGGGCGGTCTATTACAGATATCTCCACCAATTTCATTAACCTGGATTTCATCAACGAGATCAAGCATACGATCCGGTCGGGCAAATCGGTTGAAAAGGAAATACAAACCTCTGCCGGTGCCGTTTTCATCATGCGGATAGCTCCGTATCTCCGGCAGGATAAGATGATTGATGGCGTGGTGATCACCTTCATCAATATTACAGAAACCAAGCGCCTGAATGAGATGATGGGTGCTATTTTCAATGCTTCCACCAGTGCCATTACCGCACTGGAAGCCATTACCGACAAGGCAGGAAACATTACAGATTTTGTATTCAGGTCGGCCAATGAAACCACCCGGAATATACTGGGTGTCAGCGCAACTGATATTATCGGAAAAAAATGGGTAGCCGATTTTCCAGATTTACTGGCTCCTCATTTTGAAAGCCTGCTGCATATAAAAGACGATGGGCAAACCAATCATTTTGATTGCTATAACAAAGTAAACGGCTTATGGCTGGAAGTGAGTGCCGCCAAGATGCCCCATGATGGAATTGTTACCACGTTTACCAATATCACACAGGCCAAAGATTCTTACAGGCAGTTACAAACCGCGTCTAACGAGTTAAACCAGATGAACGCTCAGTTAGAGCAATCCAATATGGACCTGCTGCAGTTCGCATCTGTGGCTTCACATGACCTGAAAGAGCCGCTCAGAAAAATCCAGACTTTTGGTAATATCCTGCAGGAAAATATCCGTCATAAACTGGAGGGAAAAGAAATCAATTACCTGGACAAAATTATCCGTTCGGCCAACCGGATGCAGGTATTGATACAGGATATACTAACGTTGTCAAAGCTTTCTAACAATGAGATACCGTATGCGGAAGTAAACCTTTCGGATATCATTACAAATATTACCGATGACCTGGATGTTTCGGTAAAGGAAAAGAACGTCGTGATCCGTACCATGAACCTCTCTGTGATCCGTGCGATCCCGGGCCAGATTCACCAGCTATTTCAAAATCTTATCTCCAATGCTATCAAATTCAGTACGGATACCTCCCCGCACATTACCATCAGTCAAAGACACCCTGGCGATGCGGAAGCCGCAGCATTGAATATCAATAAGGATGATTACACCTGCCTTGAGGTGGAAGACAACGGAATAGGCTTTGATCCGCAATATAAAGACAAGATATTCGGTATTTTTCAACGCCTTACCAGCGACTATGAAGGCACCGGTATCGGCCTGGCTATCTGCAAAAAAATAGTAGACAACCACAACGGATACATCACGGCGGACGGAGAACTGGGAAAAGGTGCCAGGTTCAGCATCTTTCTTCCGCGGTGATGGGATTACCGATTACGCAATCCGCAATCTTATTTCGATCCGCGTGTAAGGAGGAATATGATAAGGAGTACAACCGCTCCTACTCCCAATACACCCACCCAAACCCCGGCTTTAAATATACCGGTGATAGCTGAACAACCTGACAGCAGGATCAAGAGGAAGGAAAAAAACACAAGGTATCCGGTACGGGAATGTTTCATACATCAATTTTAAGGAGCTTATATAAGGTGTAAAAAAACCACACGGGTGTGTGGGATCTGTTTCGCTTTACTCGGAATAATACATATCCCTTGTTTTCTCCGGCAGGCAAACATAGATGAGCATTAATACGAGACCGGCCAGCAAAAGCGGAAAGTGTAATAGATTTTTCATACGGGTATGATTTGCGGTTATCAGGATATTTATTGTGTTAATACGATCTCACCTACATTGGTTATGGTTCCATCTACTACCGATACATTTGCCTTCATGCCATTCTTATAGGGCGGCTGGGCTTCAATGATAAGTGTATAGCCTCCGCGCTTCACTGCCGGGAATTCAAATGCACTGGCTTTGATCTGGGTTCTGAACGTATCGGCCCCGGAAATCATCCAGGCTGTTGAGCCGGCTGCATTGGCGGGGCTTACGGTTCCTGTTACAGACCCTTCCAGCTTGGTTCTGAAAGTGAAAGACAAGAAAACCACCGTTACAAGTATCGCCAGGCTGAGGAATATGGTTTTCATAGCACAAGGTTTTCCCCGTTTTGCTAAAAAAACTGTGCCAGCCGTTCCTCAACCCGGTTTTCTATATGTAAGATATCTGTACAGCATGGGGGCTACCATCGTTTATCAGCTGAATAACAGGGCCCGGTTGCGAATTTCCGTCTACCACTATTGTTTCTTCCGAAGAGCGGGTGAGCGTTATTTCATAAACGGTGTCATGGTATCGGTAGTGAATAGCAAACGAACTCCATTCCCGCGGAACCGCAGGCCTGAAACTAAGTGTATCCCCACGGCGCGTTAACCCTACAAACGTTTCCAGTATAAGCTGGTACATCCAGCCAGCGGATCCTGTATACCATGTCCAGCCCCCCCGCCCTTTATGAAGGGGTACCCCATATACATCGGCTGCCATGACATACGGCTCAACCTTATAGGTTTCCATGCCCTCTTTGTCATTGGCATGATTTACAGGATTGATCATTGTAATCAGTTCCCAGGCTTTTTCCCTGTCGCCTTTCAATGCAAAAGCCATGGTGAGCCAGATAGCCGCATGCGTATATTGTCCTCCGTTTTCGCGAACGCCGGGTACGTACCCTTTGATATATCCCGGGTTGAGCACTGATTTATCGAACGGCGGATCGAATAACTGGATAATCCCGGCATCCTTATTAATAAGCCTTTCTCCCGCAGAAGCCATCGCTATCTCCGAACGTTCATTCGTTCCCGCCCCTGACAGCACTGACCAGCTTTGCGGAAGGGAGTCTATCTGGCACTCATCATTCTGAGCGGAGCCCAGTGGCGTGCCATCATCAAAATATGCCCTGCGGTACCAGTTTCCATCCCAGGCATTTTCCGCTATCTTCTGCTTCAGCATTTCCGCGGTTTCCCGGCATTTTTCTATAAAAGCTGTATCTCCCTTGATCCTGGCAATTTCTGTAAACCGCGTTACTATATCATACATAAAAAATGCCAGCCATACACTTTCCCCCTTACCATGCTCACCTACTTTATCCATACCATCATTCCAGTCGCCCGACCCGATCAGGGGTAACCCATGTGCACCATATTTCATTCCGTTGTTAATGGCCCTGATACAATGTTCATATAGGGAGGAGGAGAAATCAGAGCGGATAGGCAGGTCATAAGATGACTCCTCATGGGCGTTCAGCAGGCGTCCCTCGAGGTAATTTACCTGTTCATCCAGCACGGTGGTGTCTCCGGTAGTACTGATGTACCTGGCCGTTACGAACGCCAGCCATAAAAAATCATCAGAACAGGTAGTTCTCACGCCCCGGCCCAGCGGAGGATGCCACCAGTGCTGAACATCCCCCTCCTTGAACTGCCGCGATGCGCATAACAAAATATGCTCCCTTACGAGTTCAGGATGCGAATGCAGCATGGCCATCATATCCTGCAGCTGATCCCGGAAGCCGTATGCACCGCCTGACTGGTAGAAACCGCTTCGGCCCCAGATACGGCAAGCCAGTGTCTGGTAAATGAGCCAGCCATTTGCCAGTATATTCAATGCCGGATCCGGAGTTTGTATTTGTACGGCACTCAAAGTTTTATCCCAGTACGCTTTCACTTTATCCAGCGAAGCATGACTGCTTCCGTTTTCCTTGAACTTCCGTACCAGGGCTTTCGCGTCGTTGCTGTCTCTTCCCACTCCTAAGCGGAATACCACTTCGCGCTCACCATCTTCCGGCAGGTCAAATACTACCTGTAAAACCGCGCAGGGATCCAGTCCCGCACCTGTTTTGCCGGAAAGCCTTGCCTTGCTCATCGCCTCGGGATTGGCCAGGGTTCCGTTTCTGCCGATAAATTCGGTACGGTCGGCGGTATAGCTACGGTTGGTTTCCGTTACATCAAAGAATGCTACCCGGTTTTCGAATGCGGTATTATAAGCATTGCGCGCTAAAAGGGCCCCGGAGCTGATATCGTTTTCCGTTATTACATGCATCTGGTATTTCGGGCGAAGGTCTCCCAATACCCATTCCATGTACCCGGTGGCTGAGAGCCGGCGGGCTCGGCCGGAACGGTTGTGCAATTGCAGGGTAATGAATTTTATATTGTCGTCTATATCGATATGTACAGATAGCCTGGAATAAATACCGTCTTCGCTATATTCAAACACGCTGTATCCGAAACCATGCCTGGTTATATAGGGAAGTTTGCCGCGTTGCGGCAGTGGCATGGGCGACCAGAATCGCCCGCTCTCTTCATCCCGCAGATAATAGGCTTCTCCTGCCCTGTCGCTAACCGGATCATTCTGCCAGGGTGTTAAGCGGAAAGAATGGGCATTCTCTACCCAGGTATAGGACTGGCCACTTTCTGATATGATGGTTCCAAAATTCGGATTGGCCAGCACATTAATCCAGGGAGCAGGTGTGCGGCGCGTAGTATCCGTAATGATAACATATTCCTTTCCATCTTTTGCGAATCCGCCGATTCCGTTAAAGAATACAAGATCTTTCGGTGCTTCCAGCGCGGTGGTAACAGAGGCATGGAATCGGGTGGGGCTGAAATAGGGTATAATACCTTTCAATTTATTCCTCCGGTTCATCTGTTCTTCCAGTGTACCACCGTTTCCTGAAATTACAATCCGCGCAACACTTTGGAACAGTATGCGGTCTTCAAGGGATATCTGGTCTGCAGACCTGATGAATATGCCGCCCGGTTGTTCTTTGTTGTGAGCGGATATACCGGTTGCCACCAACCCGAGTAACTGATTTTGTAATGTCTGCCGGTAGCCGCCATGGTCTTCATTCCAGATCACCAGGTCTACTTTTAAGCCTTTCAGGTTCCAGTATGCGTGGGCCTGCACCAGTTGCTCGGCCAGTTCAATATTGGCTGAGTCTTCAATCTGCAATAATACGATCGGGATATCGCCGGAGATCGCATATCCCCAGAGTCCGGACTGCCCGCGTTGGTTTTTAATGATAATGGAAGGATCTATCCGCAGTGAAGGGTTCATAAAAATAATAGATCCCGCCAAACGCCCGAACAGCTGCGCTTGTTCTTCCCGTGCATCGATCTGGCGCAGTATTACCTGGCTATGTGTCCATGCCAGTTCCAGGGCGCGGTTTGCCATATGCCTGTCCTGGTATTTCTCCACCAGCCCATCGCAGATCTCTTTCGTGTCGGCCATTCCTATCAGCATATCTACCGTGGCGGATTGCTGTGGCTCAATGATAATCCGGTATTGAATGGCTACTACGGGGTCAAGTACAAAACCTGCGGTATCGCTCAGCGGTTCCACGCTTTCTATGCTGGAGGGCTGATGAATACTATTGCCACGGCCAATAAACTTGGAGCGATCTGTTTCATAAGATATATGACTTACTTCGGCATCATGCACTTTCATCAAATGAAACATATAGGGCATTTGCGCGTCTGCCGACCTCGGTCTGCGTGTACATACAATGGCCTGCCTTTGCGCAACAATCTCAGTCTGCACAAATAAATTACTGAAAGCGGGGTGGGAAGCGTCTGCTGCATCGGGTGCCAGTACCACTTCAGCGTAGCTGGTAACTTCAATTATCCTTCTCTTACGCGAGCGGTTAGTGATATGTATACGCCGCAATTCCACATCGTCTTCAGGCGATACCACCACTTCAGTATGGGTTTCCAGCGAATGATCCCGCCTTCGGAATTCTGCACGCCCCTGTGAAAAGAATGCTTCATAGTTCTCCCCCTGTTTTAGTGTTGGCTGAAAAGCGGTTGACCAGTAAAGATGGGTTTCAAGGTCGCGGATAAAACAGAAGGTTCCCCAATCGTCGCAGGTGCTGTCTTCCCGCCACCGGGTAACCGCAATATCCTTCCAGCGGCTGTATCCACCTCCCGCGTTTGTTATCATCACATTATAACGGCCATTGGATAATAACTGAACCTCCGGAACCGGCGTATGGGGTGTATTGATAACCCGCATGGAAGTATCATTGGTGGTTTCAATACCGGAATCGGCAATATGTACGGCGGGAGAATAAAATGTTGTGATACGTGGCACACGCTCCTGCAATAACAACAAGGAAGCTTTGAACTGGACTTCTGCCTCAAAGCGTTTTGGCATCAATTGGTCGTTAAGGCAGTAAGCCATTGCCAGGAAGCCCATCCCTTTGTGATGGGCCATATAGGAGCGAACGATGGCATGGGTTTGCCTGCGGGGAACACGGGCAGGTGTATAATCGATCGCTTCATAAAATCCATGCTCTCCCTCAAAACCCTCCTGCTGCATTACCTGCAGGTTATTACAGGCGGCTGCAGGATCGATCATCAGCGACATTTCCGTGGCATAGGGAGCTATTACAAGATCCTCTCCCAGCCCGCGCTTGAATCCCGTACCCGGTACACCAAACGCATGATACTGGTAATTCAGATTAGAATCCACCAGGTTATACCCCGACTCTGAAATACCCCAGGGCACACCGCGTTTCTTACCATAGTCTATCTGCTTCTGTACAATTCCATTCGTCGTTTCATTCAACAATGTATTATCGTAGTTGGGCATTACCAGTGTAGGCATCAGGTACTCGAACATAGATCCGCTCCAGGAAAGCAATAGCGGTGTGGTACCCACATTGGTAAGCTGCCGGCCCAGCGAAAACCAGCTCTCCTGGGGCAATTTTCCCTGCGATATTCCCAGGAAAGTGGTAAGCCTTGCTTCGGAAGCCAGCAAATCGTAGTAACTGTTATCTCTTTTCTGCTCTTCAAAATTATACCCGATGGATAAGAGGTTCTGCGTTTTATCGTAAATAAAATCATACTCTATTGAAGATAGTTCGGTACACTCCTGCGCCAGCCTTTGCGTTATCAGTATCAGTTCTTTCGCACGCTGGCTTCCTTGTATAATGTGTATGCGGAAACGGTCTAGCCACTTTTCCTCTTCCCGGGTATTCTCCCCTTTGTAAAAGGCACTGATCTTGGGCAGCAGGTATTCTTCAATTCTTGCGAGTTCCTGAAAAGTAGGCGCGGCCGTGATCAGTGAAAAAGCGTCGGAGAATTTCTCGGGTACCGTTATGAGCAACCAGGGCAGAAAAGTAACCAGGTCATTGCTGGCCGCTTTTACCTGCGCGGTTAATTTTTGCAACCATATATAAACAGGGTCCTGCGCATCGGGTTTTACATGAAAAGCCATATTGCCACAGGAGACGATTATTTTATCCAGCAGAAATTTAATAGCCATCAGCCCCCTCGGCTGGCTAGTGCAAAGCTCTTCTATTTCATTCCTGAGTTCTTCAGCCAGCTTATTGCCGGGATCTTTATCTGCCAGTACACGGGCTGTATCGAGTATCCCTTCAAAAATATCCGGCTTGATGATTTTGTCATTGGGTAGTGCGATCAGTCCCTGTTTAAGGGTAAGCAAATGACCCGCCAGATTCCCGCTATCCACGGTTGAAATGTAACGGGGATACAAGGGCTGAAGGGAAACAGTATCATACCAGTTATAAAAATGCCCGCGGTATCTTTCCATGCGCTGCATAGTTGCGATGGTATTGGTGCAACGCTCCAATAACTGCGATGCCGTAATATAGCGGAAATCATAGGCGGCCAGGTTAGATAATAAAACAAGCCCCATATTGGTAGGCGAAGTTCGGTGCGCAATCCGCTCTACCGGCTCCTCCTGGTAGTTATCGGGCGGTAACCAGTTGTCTTCATCTCCCATAAATGTCTCAAAAAACGACCATGTTTTCCGGGCCAGTTTACGCAGGAAGATGGTATCATCTGCGGACAATGGTTGTCTATCGGCTTCTATCGGGGTACTGATCCACCAGGAGATAAAGGGGGAAAGAAACCATAACGCCAGAACGGGTATAGCCGGCAGCAATGTCCAGGGTGAATATGCCGACAAATAAAAAAACATCAGCACGGAGCCGGCCGGCACAAACCACATTCCTTTAAGAGAAGAAGCAAGATCCTGCTGCCCGCTGAAAGAACCTGAAGGGTTCCATTCGAGCAGTTTTTTATGCGATACCCACATTCGCCAACCGGTTCGCAAAATAGCATCCAGGTTTTTCACCGCTTCATACGGTAAAAAAATAAAGTCCAGCGCGATCTGTGAAAAGTGATCGGCAGCGGATTTTACAGAATAGATAACGTGCTGTACAAAAAGTACATCTTTGGGTTTCCAGATAAAGCTCCAGCTGAGGCTCACAGCGGCCGGCAATGCTATCAATAGTATCACCGCCAATGTCCAGAACCAGGCAATACCTGAAAATAACCAGCCGCAGACCAACATAAGGGTAAGCGCCAGCGGTACCAGGCTCCTGCGAAGATTATCGAATATTTTCCACCTGGATAAAGCCGAAAGCGGGTTCCTTACAATTCCTTTTTCTCTTTTGGGAACAAAAGGTGTAAACCAGTTGGCAATCTGCCAGTCACCCCTGATCCACCGGTGACGTCGCTGCATATCGGCCTGGTAAGACGACGGATACTCTTCATATAACTGGATATCGCTAACGAGTCCTGAACGCGCGTAGGAACCTTCCAGCAGATCATGACTTAGTATCCTGTTATCCGGGAAGCGTCCGTTCAGCACTTTCTCAAAGGAATCAATTTCATAAATTCCTTTTCCTATAAATGATCCTTCCCCGAAGATATCCTGGTACACGTCTGATATGACCCTCGTGTAGGGGTCTGTGCCGGGCTCGTTGCCATGTAGCCGGGCATACAGGGAGCTGCCGGGTCCGGGCAGGCTATTGGAAACCCTGGGTTGCAAAATGGTATAGCCATGAATGATGCGCTGTTTCTTTTCAGAATAGACCGGCTGGTTGAGCGGGTGAGCCATGGTACCCACCATCTTCCAAGCAGCATCCCTGGGCAGCCTGGTATCTGTATCGAGCGTGATAATATACCTGATGGATGAAAAAACGGCTTCATTGGCTACTATCAATGAAAAATTATCTCTTCCTTCACCCCGCAGCAAAGCATTCAGCTCGCTAAGCTTACCCCGCTTCCTTTCATACCCCATCCACTTATCATCATTCGCGTTATACCTACGCGGCCGGTGAAACAGAAAAAAGCGGCCGTTGGTAGTATTATCATACTTTTTGTTCAGTTGAATTATTTTGTCTTCCGCTTCCTGTAACAGAAGCGCATCGGCCGGTAAAACTTCCTGGTCAGCGTCTTTATAATCGGTAAGCAGGGCAAAATAAAGTTGGGCGTCCCGGTTTGCCAGGAACCGTACTTCCAGCGATTCCAGCAGGTGATCAATATCTTTCAGCGAGGTTAACAAGGTTGGCACCACCACCATACTGGCACTGGAAGCGGGTATGCCCTTTGAAAAGTTAAGCCTGGGCAGCAAGGAAGGCTTGACAACAAGCGTGGCCAGCCAATTGGTGATATGCAGTGCCAGCTGGCTGGCTCCGGTAACAATAACGATACCCAATAAAACATGTATCCATCGTTCGTCCGTTTCAGCTACTACCTTGTTGTACAACGGCCAGCTGAACAATAGGGTTAGCAAAAACATAGAGCCGAGGTATGAGACCAGGGGTGCCGCGTTCAGCAGTCGGTATAGCCATTCCCCAACCGACAATTTCATCCCCGCATACTTTTCCAACTGGGATGCGCCTTTGTCTACCAGGTAATATCCAACATGATGAGTCCGGCCATCGTGATGTTGCATGCCGGCATTCTCGCGGGCCATGGCAATGGCATGCCTTGCGATCTCATCTTCGGAATAGTAACTTTTCTTGGCAATTTTTTCTACTGCATGCCGGTACCTGTCGCGGGTAAAGAAATCCATTTGTCCATACACGCCACCGATATCCTGTCTCAGGATTTCTTCCACCACACTGGTGGCTTCCACAAAATCCCGCCAGTCATTGGCACCCAGGAACCGGAGGCTTCCGATGCTGTTGCTGATAGATACCTGGTCGGATGCCTGCTTTTGGTTCTCCAGGCCCACCACTTCATTAATGGTAAGCCCACTGTCCGACATATGCTGTTCCAGCCAGGTGAGTGGTAGTGATAGCGCGGAACCTTTTCCCTGGAGCCTGCGGGTAAGTTCGGCAACAAATGGCCCCATCATAGGCGGATTGGATCTAGCCATGTCTGCAATTACCAATACCAGGTCTTTAGGATTGTTTTCGGCTGCTTCTATCATCACATCGGCCCAGTACTCTGCCAGTTTCTTGTAAGTAAGATCAATGGCAACCTGGGTTGCCAGGCGTCGGAGGTTCTCTATCAACGCCAGCCTAAGCATGATGGGTATCGCCCATAATTCCCCGAGTTTCAGAGGTGCTACGGACTGGTACGCTGTTATAAAACCAATCAGGCTATCCAGATCCACCCGGCCATCGCTATGCGAAATGATCTCAACCGCTATATCATACACACGCGGAAGGCCAACGGACTGACCGTTTTTAAGTTGCGGTAGGCCTTTGCTGTATCCTTTCGGTAAATGCTTTTTTCCCGTGTATATCTGTTCTTCTATCAGGTAGAAATTATCCAGCATCCACTCGCCCGCCGGCGAAATGCGGTGATTTTCCTTGATCGACCTGGTGAGTAAGGAATGCACATCCAGCAAAGCTTCCTCATTTTCAGCCAGCCGTTTCAGCAGTTGCTCCGAGGGATGCTCTGTGATGAGGATATGATTTTTAGCTAACTTTTTAGCGTAGGACTCAATCTGCCCGGCACTAAACAATTCGGCCCGCAGCGGGGGCATTTCATTGGCATATTTTTCAAGCAGGCTCTCACTAAAAAAGGGACTGATAATATTTTTTTTTAAAACGGCAATTGCCTGCGGCAGCATTTCAAAAATATCTTTACTATCATTTTTTTCCTGAAATGCTTTCATAGTTACTCCGCTTTTTGATTCGTATCGTTATAGGTGCTGTCATTTTACCTCGCTCACCATTTCCTCCGGCAGGCATGATCTACCCACCATGTTATCGCCGCAAAGCAATACTGCTTTTTTAATTACATTCTTGAGTTCACGGATATTATCACTCCAGGTGTGATTATAGAGGATACTGGCCGCCGGGGGGGTAATGCCTTTTACCGTTTTATTAAATGTTCCACTGTATATTCTTACAAAATGTTCCGCCAGTTCCTGGATATCTTCCTGCCGGTTACGGAGTGGCGTGAGTACAATGTTAAAATCATTCAGCCGGTGATAAAGATCTTCCCTGAATTTGCCTGTCCGTGTTGCGTTCCAAAGCAGGTTATTGCTGGAGATGATCACGCGTACATCCACCGGAATATCCTTCTCCGTTCCGGGCCTGCGGATTTTTCTCCGTTTCAACACATCCAGCAATCTGTCCTGCACGATAGCCGGAAGTTCCTCCGCTTCCGCAATAAACAGGGTTCCCCCGTCGGCCTTTTCAATAGCACCGGCTGTTGTCTCCGATCCGAATAGCTCGCCCAAAGGGTCGTCTTTCAGTAGTGCCCCTGCTTTTATGGACACAAAGGGCATTTTACTACGCTTGCTAAGTTTATGTATTTCATTGGCCACTGATTTCTTTCCCAATCCATCTTCGCCATAAATAATAACGCTATGTGCTGTTGGGGCAACCAGCTGAACCTGTTTGTACAATTTTTTAAACGACTCCGTACGCGGCCATATAAAATACTCTCCACGCGGTGCTTCGCCTTTCGATTTGCTATCCGAACTGGCGATCACATCTGTCTTATTGTTAAGTGCTTCCTGAATGGTAAGCAATATCTGCTCAGTAATCAGGGGCTTTACCACGTAATCAAATGCTCCCTGCTTTAAAGCAACCGCAGAAGTTTTTATATCGGCATGCCCTGTAATGATAATCACACGGAGATCAGGATATTTCTCTTTCAGTTTTTCCAGCAAAGTAATTCCATCAATGTCCTCCAGCCTCAGGTCACATAACACAAGATCGGGCTTGCTGTTATTCAGATACTCAATAGCTTTTTCGCCGGAATACATAACGGTAACCTCGTATCCCTTCCGGCTCAGGAACTGGTTCAGAAGAAAACAGAGATCTTTATCGTCATCTATCACTAAAATTTTTTGCATAGGCCCTGCTTAAAAACGAAGTATCTGTTCGTGCGGTAAGCAGAAAAAACTATACCAGAAGCATGGCTGATAAGTACCTGAAAAAAAGCAAGTTAAAAGGCCATAATCCACCCGGGAACCGGCGAATAGCAGCCTTGTGCTCTTAATTCAATGTTTAAACACTGTATATGTAGATTAATTTACCCATTTTGCGTGAAGCGTGAGACGTGAGACGTGAATCGTCAATCGTCAATCGTGAATACAGAACTTATCTTGTAACTTGCATCTCTCACGTCTCACGTCTCACGTCTCACGTCTCACGTCTCACGTCTCACGTCTCACGTCTCACGTCTCACGTCTCACGTCTCACGTCTCACGTCTCACGTCTCACGTCTCACGTCTCACGATTCACGCTTCATCGCCAGCACTTTCCTTATTTTGTCGCAAAGTTCCTGGAAGGAGAACGGTTTAACGATATAATAGAAGGCCCCATTGTTGATGGTCTGAAGGATATCCCGTTCATAGGACGAGGTGGAGTAGATGATCACGGGTACATGTGCATGGTCCGGCAGCTTTTTTATTTCCTGCAGGCATTGAATCCCATTCATCAGGGGCATATTCAGATCAACGAAGATATAATCGGGACTTACCTGGTTTTCCGCCAGTGTCTTTATGGCATCAACTCCATTAACTGCAGTTGTTACCCGGATGGCAGGATCTATTTCCTTTATTGCGTCCAGGAAAAGCATCTGGTCATCAAGATCATCATCTACCAATAATAAAACAAGGGGCTTATCCATCAGGTCTGTTTCGGGAACGATATTAGTAAAAAATAAATTAGGTCACAGTTATTGTTCTCCAGTCTTCCTTCACTACCCTGACATACCGGAACCCTACTGCCATTTGCTACAGCCTGTTTATTGTATGCAATTTTGATGCCTTTTCTCATCAAAAACCAAAATAGCAATGTTAAAAAGAAGGGTATCCACCTCCTAGTGAACATAATTCTACAAAATACGCAGGTATATTTTTTTCACTGGAACCTGCATTGCAAACTATATAAATATACCCCTATGAAAAAATTATTCATTACCGCTTTTACCTGTGCATCTATCCTGTTAACCGCCTGTGGCGACAATACTGACAACAAGGATGCCAAGGACGTAGCGAAGGAAGAGAACGATCGTAAATTTGATTCTACTAACATTGAAGATGACACCAAATTTGCCGTTGCACTGGCAGATGGAAGTATGTTTGAGGTAGAAGCTTCCAAACTTGCGCTCAAAAATGCTTCTGCGGCCAATGTAAAGGAATTTGCTGAAACCATGGTTAAAGATCATTCTGCAGCCAATAGTGAACTGACAGAGCTCGCCGCCAAAAAGAATATAAGCCTGCCGATGGCACTTAGCGATGCCAAACAAAAGAAGTTCAGCGATCTTTCGAAGCTGAAAGGTGCAGAATTCGATAAAGCTTTTACAGATTGCATGGTAGATGAGCACAAGGATGCCGTTGATCTCTTGCAGAAAGAAGCTGACAAAGGAAACGATGCCGACCTTCGTAACTTTGCCGCTACCAAACTGCCAACTATTCAGCATCACCATGAAATGATCAAATCGATCAAAGAGGCTAAAAAATAACCGTTTTCGTACATAAATACAAAAGCCGGGCCCTTGGTCCGGCTTTTGTATTTATATATAGCATGAAAAAAAACGTGAAGAAGAAAAGAAGCGCTTTGGTAGCCTGGTTTGAGAAACTGTCCACCCGCATTACAAAAGCTACGGGTAGCCCGGTCGCGGTGCTGGTTGCGGTATTGATAATCGTTGTTTGGGCCTGCACCGGATCGCTATTTCATTATTCTGATACCTGGCAACTGGTTATCAATACAGGCACCACCATTGTTACTTTTATCATGGTTTTTATCATACAACACTCCCAGAATAAAGATACCACGGCCATACAGCTTAAACTAAACGAACTGATAGCTACCAACGATAAAAGCAGTAACCGCCTGGTAAATATTGAAGACCTGACTGAGGATGAACTGGCTACATTAAAGCAGTTTTACATCACCCTGGCCAAACTGTCGAAAAAAGAGAAAGATATCTTCTGCTCTCATTCCATTGATGAGGCTGAACAGAACCAACTGGGTAAACAACAAAGATCACCCGCAAAAAAATAAACATGGGGGCCGCTAAAAAACTAACACATCAAACTCATCTGCACCTGGTGAAAGACTATGTACAGACTGCAGCGGCCGCTAAACTTGTGTACGTAAGTGATAAGGAACCAGGAATTATACGCCTGAAAGCAGGGAGGGGATTTTCGTACCGGCTGGATGATATGCCGCTGAAAGACAAACAGGAAATTGCGCGCATCAACCGACTCGCTATTCCGCCCGCCTGGGAAAATGTTTGGATCTGTACCAAAGCGAACGGGCATATACAGGCAACCGGGTTCGATAGCCGTCAGCGAAAACAATACCGTTATCATCCTCTGTGGGGACTGTTGCGTAATGAAACCAAGTTTCACAAACTGCTGGAATTTGGTAAACAACTACCCCATCTTCGCTTGCAAATAGAGAGCGACTTATCTGGCAAAGAGCTTACGGAAAAGAAGGTAATTTCAGCTGTTATCAGCCTGATGGAGCGTACCTATATCAGGATTGGTAATGTGGAATATGAAAAACAAAATGGTTCCCATGGCCTGACTACCCTTCACGACAAA
Organism: Sediminibacterium sp.; assembly: GCA_965229175.1. Lineage (GTDB taxonomy): Bacteria > Bacteroidota > Bacteroidia > Chitinophagales > Chitinophagaceae > Sediminibacterium. The sequence continues at coordinate 23,950 of CBDDIT010000008.1, forward strand.
CATGTATCGATTGACGGTTCGTCTATTTCATTCTCTTTTCGTGGTAAAAAAGGGATCGGACACCGGATCAGTCTGAAAAATAAAAAACTTGCAAAGATTGTTCAGCAGTGCCGTGATATACCCGGCAAGGAGCTATTTCAGTACTACGACGGCGACGGCCATCGCCGAACCATCGATTCAGGGATGGTTAACCAGTACCTGAAAGAATATACAGGGGCGGATTATACTGCAAAGGACTTCCGCACCTGGGCCGGATGCCTTAACCTGCTCAGGGCATTTAAAACCATGGGGTGCTACGAAAGTACAAACCAATGCAGGCAGAACATCAACCGGGCACTTGACTATGTAAGTGAGCGCCTGGGTAACACGCGTACTGTTTGCCGGAAATATTATGTGCACCTCGGGATTATTCGCCTTTATGAAGAAAACAAAATTCTCGACTATCTGTCGGAACTCGATGGTATAGAAGAACCGGACGGTGTGGCGGCACTCACGAGAGACGAAAAGGTATTAATGAAACTTCTTGCGGTGGTATAAGACCTGTGAAACGTGTACTGATTTCTACACTCCCCGGATGGTATTGTTTGTATACGGGGAATAAACATGGCATACAATTTTCAGCTGTTTCATGAAACAAAAACCTAAAACCATGCAAACGAATGAACCTTTAATAGAAGTACTGAATGATCTTGTTAAGATCAACAACGACCGGATTACCGGTTATGAAAAAGCTGCAGACGAAACAACTGACAGCGATATCGACCTGAAAGGAATGTTTACTAAAATGGCCAATGACAGCCGCGGGTATGTTAGGGAACTCAGTGCAGTAATACAAAAATCGGGAGGAGATGTAACTACGGACACAACCGTTCCGGGTAAAATTTACCGTGCCTGGATGGATGTTAAAGCCGCTTTTACCGGCAGCGACCGGAAAGGAATTCTTAGTTCGTGCGAATATGGTGAAGATGCCGCTCAGAAAGCGTATGAAACGGCCCTTACTTCCGAAGCTGAAATAGATGCCGAAACAAGGCAGTTGATCATGAGCCAAAAATCGTCTTTAAAAGAATCGCATGATATTATTAAAAAATATCGTGACCTGCATGAGTTAGCAGCCCATTAGTTGCGGGTCATGGACTACATTACCGTTACAGTTGCCTCCGCGTAACCCGATGCTATTTTAACGCCATAAAATGTAAAAGGGTATTGTTGAGGTACTACGGTAATAAGGAGACTGGTGCAGTTAGTTTTGCGCCAGTCTTATTTTAGCTATTATAAACCGTTAAATATTAAACCGATGCACGCCCCTACCGCACCCTACCTGAAAACGCTGGTTGAAGTTCACGCCAAACTTTTGGCAGATGGGTATAAAGAAGAATTTACAGTAGCCGACAACCTGTTGAAAGCTGTGAGTACACAGAAAGAATATAAACCCGCAGATGTAAAGATCGTTAACTTTTTCCGCTTCGAAGGTCAAACTGACCCAGGCGACAGCTCCATTTTATACGTACTGGAAACCAGTGATAAAACAAAAGGAACATTGGTGGATGCTTACGGAGCCGACGCGGATGCTGACAAAACACTTTTCATTAAAGAAGTGGAGGACATCCATAAGAAATGTATGAAGTAGATTGGGGATTACGGATTGCGCATTGCGAATAATAAAGACCGCGGGTATTGCTATCCGCGGTCTTTATTTGCGCTTTCCAGCTCCGAGACTTGGGTCCGGACCCTGGAAAATTAGAGATTGGGCATTAAAAACTGATCATTTCCCGTCACGCCCTCCTGATAATACCAATCAATATGGAAATAACGGCTAGTATCAGCAGGATATGGATCAGGCCGCCAACACTATAGGCGAATACGCCAATCAGCCAGCCGATAATCAGTATAACGGCAATTAAATAAAGTAAGCTTCTCATGGGTTATAAGTTTAACAGGATAGTTAAAACTTTATGCCATGTAACAGCTATCTTACCGTTATCAGCCAGGGGTATTTTTTCCACACAACCTGCAGAAGGGCATGGAACAAGAATAGCTATCTGTAATGTATATGAAAAGAATAGCAACCTTATGGCGGATCTTCAAACGATCAGCCCACGCGTTTGATGAAGACGATGGCATGAAACTAAGTGCTTCCTTGTCATATTATACTATTTTTTCAATTGCTCCCTTCCTGGTAATCGTTATTGCCATTGCCGGGGCTGCATTCGGACAAGAGGCGGTGCAGGGCAAAGTATATTACCAGATTAGAAGCCTGGTTGGTGCTGATGCTGCGGCACAGGTGCAGAGCATCATCGCTAATGTACAATTAAAGGACCAGGGTTTCTGGGGTACTGTGATCGGCGGAGTGATATTAATTATTGCGGCAACGGGTGTTTTTACCGAAATACAAAGTTCTATCAATTATATCTGGAGTATCAAAGCAAAGCCTAAAAAGGGAATACTTAAATTCCTGATGAACAGGCTGCTTTCCTTCTCCCTGGTTTTAAGTATAGGTTTTATTCTCCTGGTTTCACTCCTGCTCAACTCCTTAATGGATATTTTTTATGCCCGGCTGGAACGTATATTCGACACTACCTCACTCCAGTTACTGTATGGATTAAACATTGTGCTGATATTCCTGGTGATAACCACTTTGTTTACCATAATGTTTAAAATTTTACCTGATGCAAAGATCAACTGGAAAGACAGCATGGCGGGGGCCGCATTTACAGCGGTTCTTTTTATCATCGGCAAATTCCTGATAGGCTTTTATATCGGGAATTCAAAACTGGGTAATACCTATGGAGCGGCCGCATCTATCATAGTAATTTTATTGTGGGTATATTATACATCCATCATCCTTTACTTCGGTGCGGAGTTCACCAAAATACATAGCCGGGAACTGGGACGAGGTATCATACCGGATGAGCAGGCAGTATATATTATTAAAACCGAAAGCAGGGAAATACCAAAGGTTATCGTACCCCCCATTTAGTAGGCCGGCTTTCAACTATTTCAAAATCAATATCGTTTCTTTTGCACCCGCGAAAATAGAATTCCACAGAAGATTGAAAAGTGATTTGTACCGGTCCTTTGTAAACTTGTAGTCACGGGCTTTATCAGACTCATTTTTGTTGCGGACCGCCGCATTTGCTACCAGGCTGAGAAACCCTTTTTTCTGTAAAGAATCCTGCTTATTCTTGCGAAGGAGATCAATTTTCAGGTCTTTGTATTTAAACAGTACAGTTCCCTTACTGCCCTCGTGATTTCCGTTGATCTCGAAATCCATCCTTTCGGCCTCACCCGAGCGGATGGATGCCATACTTAAGGGTTCAAAAGCCGGATTCAGCAACGGAATAGAAAAAGGCCCCACCCTTCCTGTTATTTTGAACGATCCATCCGTCTTGTCTAAAGGAATAGACCACTGCGACAGCAATGCCGCCTTACCCATGATACGGGCTCCCGCTTCCACCCGAAGAAGGTTATCCTTTGCTATACGAGAGTTCATATTTGTTACATTGGTCACCTTACCGGTGACGTCTTCAAACCTGATAAATCCGTTCATCTGGCTCTTGGGAGCCTGCTCTTCATAAACAATGCTGGAATGTGCGGCATAAATAGTTTGAATATCAATGGCTGTTTTAGACATCCTTATCTTATCAAAAGGAAATAACCCGCGACCCTTTTTAGCGGAATCCACAGGCAAGGTCTTATCGTCGAAAACATGCAGGTTTACCTCCAGGTTAACAGATCCGATACTAACCGTATCTCGTATCATACCAGCCAGGTTACATTTCTCCAGTACTATATGTTTTGCCTGGATGGTGTACATGTCCGCCTGCTTGCGGATCCTGGTTTTTAATTGCCCGCGCGTAATGGCAGGCTCCATGGCAAGGGATTGGATAGCCAATATATCCGAATTGCCGGGATAAGTAATACCGGTCAATTTCAGCCGATGAATACCCGTTGACATATTTACCGACCCGATGGAAAACCGTGTATTCTCTTTATTCAAAAAACCATCTATCATTAAAAGCCCATGCTCGGTGGAAACGTTCTTTACGAGCAGGTTTGCCTGGCGTATTACAACTGCCGGCTTTCCCTCTGACCGGTAAGATAAACCAGCGTTCTGAATAGCCAGTGAATCAATAACCCCGCTGGGGATCACTGTAGTTTTGCTCTTACCGCCAGTTACAATCGTTATATCCGGGTTACTGATACTCAGTTTCCGGGCTTTTATCTCGTTCTTATATACGTAGGCTTCAGCGGATAGACCCTCTGCTGTCAGCACCGGAATTTTTCCCCGGGTTCCTTTATCCTGAAAAGACAGATTCCTTACTTCCAGTATATGCCGCCGTGAATCGAACAATATGTTACCTGTACTGAGTGTCGGGCTGGTGAACACAGAAAGAGATGCCCGGGATTGTTTAATAAAATAAGAAACGATATTCCTGTAGTTATGCGTGCTGTCTACCAGGAAATCATCAATGGATACATTTACTCCACTGGCCGAAACAGAATCATGCCGCGGATGGTTCAGCAATTTCAGGCTGCCATTATTCACCTCGATCCGCTTAGCGCGCAGAAAATCAAACTGGCCTGTTAACCGCTTGTATATTTCAACGGTATCGTTCAGCGTTTCTGCCGGTGGTTTCTTTCTCAGCCATCTTTCAAGCCGGAACACGGGCTTATCAAGAATAATGGCAGTAACATCCAGCGACCTGTTACCCAGTAACTTCAGCTCCTTTAAACCCTGTATAGTTATTTTATCGATTTGCAGGTCCACCGTAACTGGCGGCATAGAATCTTTCTGTACCAGTTTTGCCCATTCATCAGGATCCAGGGTTAGTTTCACATTATACAGGTAGGCGTTGCCGCCTACTTCGTCGAAGATTGCCGTATCATAACTCAGTTTGTATAAACTATCTGTTTTCTTTTGAACTACGTTTGTCACCGCATTTTTAATCACCCTGTTCTTAACGGTAGTCCACCAGAATATTCCGGCCCCCAGGATACAAGCAAAAGCAATCCATATTATCTGTTTGGCTCTCATATTAAAAAGGGTATCCGATTGCGATATTATAAATAAGGTTTTGTCTTCTCCAGGCACTGTTAAATGGATTAAATTCTCTCAGCACCCATTCCTTTCCAGGCTCGTGATAAGGTGAACGTAGCGGGGCGGCAAGGTCAAGCCTTATTAATAAAATACTTACATCAATCCGCAACCCCACACCACCACTTACCGCCAGATCATTCAGGAACTTACTGGTAAGCTGTCCGCCTTTTCCGTATAATACCGTATCCCTTGTCCAGATATTTCCAGCGTCTACAAAAACAGCACCTCTTAGCCGCGATACGATTGGGAAACGAAGTTCTGTGTTCAGTTCCAGCTTATAATCTCCTCCTACCTGTGGCAGGTATAACTGTTCCATCGCATTCGCCCTCACCCTGCCAGGCCCGAGCTGCCTGGGCTGGAAGCCCCTGATACTGCTGGCTCCGCCAATAATAAACTGTTTGGAGAAAGGTAGAAACAATGAGTTGCCGTATGGCATACCGATGCCAATAATAGCCCGGTTAGCCCAATAGGTATTTTCACCCAGTTTTCGGCTGTAGCGGAAATCGGCGTCAAACTTTACATACTGAGAAAAATAAGCACCGCCCACTTTAGCTGTATAGGCATCTGTTGGTTTATTAAACAGGCCCACGATATTGCCCGCCGCATCAAAATTCGCGTTGAGGTAATATATATTATCCGCTTTGGGATTTACGCTATGAAAAGTGTAGTTGTAAAAATGCCCGATAATAACTTCCGGAAGATTACTCAGCTTTAACGCGGGTACCTGGTTAACAAGGTCTGCATACTGCTTGCTGTACTCAGAAGTGGTATTATACGTAACAGCCAACGGCGAAAACGTATGCTCTTTGTTGATCTTTTCTTTCCAGGTAAGCGAATACTGTACCCTGAAAAAGTTTTTTGTATACAAAGCCTGTCGGCGAAACCATTGGTACCCTAATGTAAATGTGGTTTTTGGGGGAAAGAAATTACTTTCCTTAATATGAAAAGGCGTAATAAACCTGGGAAAGGTCAAAGAAGTCTTGAGCCCCAGGCTGAAATTGTTATTATTTTTCAATGAGTCATTACTCGATGATTCATACGATGCTGAAGCCCTCACCGAAAGTTGCTCAGCTCCATGAAAAACATTACGATTACGCCAGGTTACGCTGGTTTGTGCCCCGGTGAAGGAATTACTTTTTGAGAAAGTTCCCAGTTCCGCCTGGATGGTCTTCCGTGGCAAAGGGGTCAGGTAATAGTAAACATCCAGGAACCGGGGATTGATGGTATCCCTGTCGCCCTGGTACCGGTTCTTTACGAACTTGAAAACGCCCATATTAATAAACCTGTTCAGCGTGCGGTTCTGGCGTTTGATATTATACAGGCTGTTAGGCCGGTACGTGAGTCCACGAAGAAGTGCCGAAGGCTTCAAATAATGTACCGTATCCCTGATATACACACTGTCATACATCTCCATTCCTGATTTGGTTGTGTCGGGCGGTGGATTCAGCAAGGTGTAATTGGGAAACAACGTGATTCGCCGTATCGTTTGCGGAATAACAGCAGCCAGGGGTATCTCAGGTTTAAGCCGGAAGAACACATTCACCCTATGATCTCCTATTGAACTGTCTACCCAGGCACGGATATGGTCCGGACTGAAATAATAATACCCTTTGGACTTTACATACAGATCAGTCCGGGTTCTTTCGGCCTTAATATCATCAAAATCATATTGGTTTCCTTTTTTAATATAGTTTTCCTGGGGCGGCATTTTGGCAATGTCCTTTCCCAGCGATGAACTGCTGTCGATGATCCATTGAAATCCTTCTATTTGGTACGGTATTCCAAGGTCTACTTTATAATTGGCTGTGACTTTATAACCCTTAACACTGGTATCAGCACCAACTCCTGTTTTAAAATATCCCCGGTTTTCGAGCAGGGCCTGGAAATTGGCCGCATTCGCGTTAACATTTAAAGCGGTACTCAGCACGGGCGGTTCTCCTATCTTGTTACGCAGCCAGTACCTGAATCCCTTTTGCTTTTTCGGCTCCCCTACCGCATACCAGAAAGCAACCCGGTAAGGCCAGCCAAATAAAGTCTTGTTAGGCACAGGCGAGGTAATGCCCTTGAGCATATTTTTTATCTTTTTGGGCTTGGTTTTATTCTCCGGCTCCTTTTGAATATCATAGGTAGCCCCTTTGTATAAGTAAGTGCCTGGTGGCAGGTGCTTTTGTACACTGCACGAAAGCATAGTACAAATGCTTACCCCAACGAGCATATATAGAATGATCCGCTGTTTCATGTTAATTTTTCTTATCCTCGTTTTTATCTGTATTTTTTTCAGCCACCGTCTTTTCCATTCCCTGGTTGGTCTTCTTTCCGGGTTTCTGCCCTTCGCGGTTTCCCCTTTTCCTTTTTTCAAACAGTTCTTTAAACCGGTTATAATCCATGGTCAACGTAAATGCTACACCCGTTTCAATAAAGTAGCCATCCAGTATGGCTTCATAATCACTTTTCTGGTATGCTTTCAGCATATACCGGCCATCCTTCGACAACTTATACGTTGTTGTAATATCGGGCAGGAACGAAACATTGCTGTTATCCTGTCCCTTGGCCAGCGGGTCTTCACCATCCACTGTAAAACTCTTGCCTACACTGATGTTCAGCCGGTCGTTCAGGAAACGTTTGGAAAGAGCCAGGTTCAGGTCTGTTCTCTGTGACTGGTCGGAATAATTATCAACTGTTTTCAGGTTTACATCCACATCAACACCTTTAATCAGGTCGGCTGCTATCTGGCTTACCGCATCGCTTAAGAAACGGCTTACGCTTTCCTTCACTACAGCATCTGCCTTTAATCCATCACCGCTGCTGCTGGCAAAAAAATCTTTACTCTGTTCGCCGATAAACCTTCCCATTACCAGCAAGGCAAATACCTGCTTGTTCATGGTAGAAGCGTCTGAACGCATCTGCTGGAACTTATTGTCGATGGTGTTCTGCATTTCGCTATTAATTCCGCTTGCTTTTGCCAACTGTATATCAAAAGTGATCTCAGGCTGCAATACCTTGCCTTTTATTTTAAGCAATACCTGAAACGGAAGTTTCTGGCGGTATACAACGCTGGTAGTCTGATCGCTTACTTCATTTGCAATCAGGTCGAACGGAACCGCTTCAATATTGTAGATGGCGGTGATGTTCGCTTCCGCATTCATAGGATCTCCACTTAATACAATGGTACTTCCTTCCTGTAATTCAAATTTTCTTTTCAGGAACTTGTAATTCAACTGGTAACTGCCTTTGGTGAGATTGTATGCCCCTGTGAGGGAGATATCGCCATTGGGCTGAACACCTGCCGATATCTGGCCGGAACCCTGTACCATCAACTCATCCCTGGTGATCGGATCAATAATCACACTGAATTTTGAATTCTTATCGATATCAATATCCAACGCGTAATTCAGCATACCAGCGGAGGCGTCTTTCCTGGCCGAAGCAATTTCAGTGGGCTTAAATACCATATTCTTTACCGTATCCATATCCACAAATTCCATTACTTTCTCGCGATCTTTCGCGCTGGCTATATTCTGCTGGCGCACATAAGTTACCTGTGAATTCTCTTTTAATCCTATCTTACCTGTAATATCCGGCGTAGCGGCTGGCCCTTTAATGGCTACATCCACATCTACTATTGCAGTACCATATATTTCACTGTTTACGACAGGGCTGTTGTTCAGCGCATAGAAATTCCTGGTTTTAGCAGTCAGGTCTGTTGTAAAACCGCCGTTTTCCTGTCTTACTGTTCCGTTAATGACTAAAGGGTGATTCAGCGAGTCCCGGATGGTAAACCGGTTCAGTGAAATCTCCGGATACTTCAAATCAATCTGCGAACCGCTTAGCTTTAATACGGTACCGTATTTGGCAAGTTGCGTAAATGCAGAATCAAACCTAATCGAACCGTTCCATTCAGGTGCCGCCACCGGGCCCGTTATTGCAATGCTACCCGTAGCCCTTCCCGCCGAACGGGTAAGCTGTCCGGCTGTGAACGGCTGTATCGAAGCCAACTCAATAGGTGCCAGGTCGACCTTAGCATCCATCTTATCCTGGTCATATACTCCCTTTAAGGTAACATTATTGCCATTGCCCGTTAGCCCACCCTCAAACGCAACCCCCTGCTCCCCTTCGCTCCTGGCAACTACAGATATGTTTCCCACTCCCTGCCCCTGATAGCCAAGGCTGTCGATCGTAACTTTACCATTGAACAATGGAACTTTTTTATCCAGACCTTCTAATTTCACCTCGGCATCCAGTACTCCCGTAATATCCAGTGAATCCCTGTTCAGCAATCCGCTGATATTGGCTAGTGAAAAATTGTCAACCTTAATATCCATCGGCGCATTGGGTGCCGTCGTACTGCTATTAGCTGCAATGCTTTCATTTCCTTTTGATATCGTAAACTGGCTGATATGTATCCCTTGTTTGTTATATACCAGCTGGTTCTTTGTATCCACCAGCCAGTTGTCGTAGTTGAGTGTAAGCGTATCCCCCAGGTGTATACGGTAAGTACCCCCATCTTCGGCGGCCGTAACGCCAAAGGCATACTTATCTTGTTTCTTCGTGTCTTTTGTAAGAAAAGAGGCTGAATAATTTCCCTTCCCTATTCCGCCACTGACTGAAGTTGTATACAACAAGATGGAAGAGGCACGCACAGTATCCAGCACAATCGCGTACCTGAGCGAATCATTCACCCCGTTTATTCTCGCATCAAGCTTCGAGAACCTGTTACTATTATAGGCAACGATGGGTGCTGTGATATAAAAAAACAGGGTACTATCCTTTTGCCGGGTATCAATGCGCCCGGTAGCGTGTATATTTTTATCGAAGAAAAGTCCGGGTAACAACAGCGCATATACCGGATCCAGCTTCAGATCCATAGCCACATCCAGGGCCGCCGCTTTACCTACCGGGGTAATATTACCATTCTTATCCATGTACTTTGCCATAGTCTGCTGCAAAACGGCAGGCAATTCATTATACCTGAATTCCCCGGTAACGCTGGCATCGGCAAAAGGCGACCGAAGTGTTAGCAAGGTTTTACCGCTATCCATTACTCCCTTTGCCAATAAACTGTCTACCCTAAAAACCTTGTCACGGGTTCTCACGCGGGTACTGTCGAGCCTGATCAGCGCATTCAACCCCTCCGGTGTAAGGTTCTTTGCCTGGATATCAATGGCAGAGCTGAAAACAAATGGGTCTTTGTAAAACCCTAACTGATGAAGATCCGCATTCCGTATATTTATTTTTCCTTCCGCCGTAGGATATGCCTGGTTGAGGCCAGCATTCATTTTCATATTCAATTGCAACAAAGAATCATCAATCCCTCCTTTCACATCATATACACCCCGGCGACCATTGCCTGTAAAATGGATGGAAGTATAGTTGTGCTGTTGCACGCGAAAGGAATTGAGATCCAGCGAAAACTGCAGGGATGCTGTTTTATAGTCAATTCCGGAACCATTGATCATGATGGTTCCATTCAGTTTTCCCAACAAAGAATCCTTGTATATCCACTTACCGGTTTCCAGCTCTTTGGCCACCAGCCTCAGGTTATACCCGAGCTTTTTGGTGTCTGTAAAATTCTTAACACTGCCCTTCAGTGCTGCTTTCCCATAGGCACTGGTTAGCACCAGATCGCTGTTTACCTGGCGCATATCACCACGTAGTTTGCCATTGACACTGAGCGATGGCGGAAAGTTGACAGTTTGTTTGCTGCCGGTGTTTACAAATGGGTCTATAAAACTCCTGGCTACAACGGCTTTTGTAACAGACAGGTCGTAAGCCAAATTTTTAGGTGCAGACAGGTTCCATAGCGTACCGGAAGCAATAATATTGATATCGTTTTTGTTCGAATGCAATGACAAAGTTCTTATCAACATCTTCTTTGTATTACCCGATCCGTCTGCGGTAAGGTAAACAGTTGAAATGCCCGCTAATTGCTTCTTGTATTTTGCTGTAATGCCGGGTATTAATAATTCTACATCTTTTCTGGCAATGATATTATCCCGGAAAAGAAAACTGTTCTGCTGGTTGCCTTTGTAGCTTTCCTTGAAGCTGGCAGGATAAAGTAATGCATCACCACTAATTCTTGAGGATGGCGTTTTCAACAAAACCGACCTGGCATATATCATGGTATCACGCAGATCAATAATACCCTGCAGGGTATCTATTCTGAAACCGCTTTGTTCAATAAAAGAAAGCGAATCGATATTAGCTGTTGTTTGCGAGCTATTATACCCGATAGCCGATACAGCGGCCGAAAAAGAACGGATATTAATATGATTGGGATCCAATCCGGTTGACTGCTTTGTTTTGGTTTGGTCGTTGTAAGCGATATTATTATTGTAAAAGTGAAGTCCGCCCACCTTCACACTAAATCCTTTTGCTGCGATGGTATCAGTGGCTGGTGAAGAAGCAAGGTTTGCCTTGGGCAAAGCCCTTCTTTCCACTGAAAGAAAGGAACTGAGAAGGTTGATTCTTTCAGCTGTGATCTCCTGGTTAGCGGTCATCGCCAGGTTACTTAGATTCAGGTCTCCTATATCATTTACTGTTGAAATGCCCTGCTCCTCCCCGGAAAAACTAAAATGCGAACGGACGATATCCATTCGCTTAACATTTACCACCGGGAAACCGGCTTTTTTGATCGTATCTTCTACTGGTTTGGGCAAGAGACTGTAAGGCGTTCGGATCATCTGCATATCAAACCGGGTATCGCTGATGCTGAACTTGTTTACCAATGCCGTTGTAGTGTAAAGATCAATACTGTCAAACTGTGCTTTACAGGTTCCGATCGTGGCAGCAATCAAAAGTCCGCCGTACCTGTCTTGCCATCGGAAACTGCATCCACTGAAATCGAGCTCGTCCAGGGAGAAGGAAAGAGCAGATTTTTTTTCCGCTGCCGGTTGCTGGGAAGGCTTGCCTGCAAAAGCATCAATTATAAACTGGAAACTATAGGTCGAATCGCTCGGACGGCGGTACACATTAGCCAGTATCCCGTTCATTTCAACTCTGCTCACTTCAATCTTTCCGCTGATCAGCTTCAGCATATTTATATCCACGCGCAGCTTGTTTCCATATAACAAGGTATCCCCCGCTTTGTCTCTCATAAATACCCCATCCAGTTCCACCCATTTAGGCAACCGGTAGTTGATAGCCGCTATCCGTACTTCGGTATGCGTTTTGGCACTCAGGTAGTTTTGTACCTTATCCCTCACAAACCTTCTCACAACAGCAGTATGTACCGATAACACCAATATGATCAATAAAACCAGGATTCCCAGTAATATCCTCCCGGTCCATGTAACCCATTTTTTCATATCTCGATAGTTGCGAAAAACATACCACATTAATTTGCGTACTGTAGCAGGCTTTCATCGCTTTCACAATTGAGCCTGGGTATTATATTCCCCAATAGCCTAAATTCAGGTTAAAGTGTAATCGTGGAACAGTATTTGGACTTATAAAGGAAATTATTCGTTATGAATACGACTACACATATTGATTTTATCAGTTCCAAGATCAACGCACTTCAAACGGCGGTGTTTCACAGCCATAGTAACAGTGTGTTGAACCTCAGCCCAACTGTTATCAATACCGCCAGGATCGACGATAACGGTAATATCTGGTTCTTCGTAAACAAGCCGACCCAAAAAGTAACGGAATTTGAAAAGCAATTTCCAGTGGCCCTTAACTATTATAAAAAAGGAACACCGTTTTTCCTGAATGTATTTGGTGTTGCACGTATTGTTATTGATCCGGAAGAGCTTACCTGCGCCAATATGGACCTGGACCTTTCCAACGGAATTGCCAGCGACAAGATCCTGCTATGTGTTAAAATAGCCAACGTTAACTATTACGAAAAAGAAACAGAAACCAGTAAAAGCTGGTTTAATAAGCTTAAAAAAGCAGTGGCAGGCATATTCATTCCGGAAGAAGACGCCTTTTTCAGTTTCGACACTAATGAGCATTTTGCATAGTTGAAGAGCTCGGTTGTAAATTAAAGAATGCGGCTTTGCGGCGATAACAGTAGTAATTTCCTGTATTCACTGCAAGCCGCATTCGGTTTTTATCAACTTGCCTGTACGTTCATACTTTAAATAACAGCTCAAAACTGGTTCCGTTATTGGGTTGTGATATTACTTCAATAGCAGCGTTATGTGCATTCAGGATAGTGAGTGTGGTGGCCAGTCCGAGTCCCAAACCGTTTCTTTTGGAAGTAAAATAGGGTTCAAAAAGCCTGGCTTTGGTTTCGGGACTCATGCCACAACCATTGTCGCTGATAACGATCATCGCCGATTCGGGTTTGCAAATAGCTTTTATGTCTATCAGCCCGGTTTCATCAGGCACAGCTTCAATTGCATTAATAACAATATTCAGTAGTGCCATTTCGAGCTTTGCCGCATCTGCACGAATCGCGCAGTCGGTTGCGGGTGTAGTAAACCTGATGGCTATCTTTCTTAATAATGCCCTGTCCTGAACAGCGGTTATCACGGCTGTAAGAAGGGAGGTTACGGATACAGGGCGGAGATCCATTTCTGCCGGCCTTGAACTTTGCAGCAGTTCGGTTATCAAATCATTAATGCGTTTGCCGTTCCGCTGAATGATCTCGAGATAAATTTTGTCGTCCTCGTTGGCCATCTGTTGTACCAGGTTTTCCACGGAAAGATTGATATTATTAAGCGGGTTCCGTACCTCATGAGCCATGGTTCTGATGAAACGGCCGGTTGCTGCCAGCTTCTCGGCCTGCAGACTGGCCAACTCGGCTTTTTTGAGGCTGGTGATATCGTGAATAATTCCCTGAATATAATTGCTTCCCTCACTATCAACTTCAATTGATGCTGTTACCAGGCAGGTTTTGACTGTACTGTTATCAGCTGTTTTCAACTCTACCTCATAATTCTCTACCTCTCCATCCTGTTGCAATGTTTTCACAAAACGCTCCGCGCGTTCTCCGTCCTGAAAAAAAGAGACCAGCTTTTTCCCGATACTATCTTCAGCCGATATATCAAGTATATCCGTTACCGCATAGTTGATCGTTCTTACAGCAGTATCAATACCTGCAATGAATACAATGTCTTTTGATTTTTCAAAGATGTTGCGGTATTTGCGTTCACTGTCCTTGAGTTTCTGCAGGTTGGTAATGCGTTCCAGCGTATACCTGATGGTTCGCTCCAGCTTGTCTTCATCGAGGTCGGCTTTAATCAGGTAATCGAATGCGCCGGCTTTGGTTGCCTCAATGTCAATCTCGTAATTTCCCTTACCTGTTAAAAGGATTACGGGCGTGTTGCAATTCCGGGCTTGAATATCTTTGATCAGGTCGATACCATTCCTGGCACCCAGCCGGTAGTCTGAGAAACAGATCGTGTAACGGTTAGTGGATAGTTCTTCTATCGCTTCGTCGTACCGGTATATCCATTTTACTTCGCATTTCCAGGCCCGGAGATGCTTGATATAGTCATTGATGAGCAGAAAATCATCTTCATCGTCTTCCACAACGAGTATACGAAGCAGTTGTTGTGATGCGGGCATAAGCGTTTATTGGTCTTGTGGTAATATAATCGTGAAAACGGTTCCCATTGCGGGCACACTTTTCGCAAAAATCTGCCCTGAATGGTTGGCTACAATTTTGCGGCAAATACTTAAGCCGATACCGGTACCCGGGTATTCTGATTTCCCTTCCAGCCGCTGAAACAACTGGAAGATACGTTCTGCATACTGCTGCTCAAATCCGATTCCATTATCCCCTACTGTTATCGCATAATATACGGAGCCTTCCGGCAATTGGTAGCTTTTTCTCTCTTTCTCATCCAGCTGCCGGTTACCCACCGTAATTATCAATGGTGTATCCTTCTTCCTGAACTTGATCGCGTTCTGCAACAGGTTAAAGAACAGCTGCCGCATCTGGCTGGGTATGGCTTCGATTTCGGGAAGTGGTGGCTCAACGGTTACAGTAGCATCTGATTCAGCTATCCGCATATCCAGGTCATCCATCACCTGATTCAGTATATGGTTGAGATTAGTGGGTTCGTACGGCTGCTTATTACGGCTCACTTTTGAAAACTCGAGCAGGTTATCAATCAGGTTCCGCATGTTCTCCGAGGCCCCCAGCATCCGTGAAAGATACAGGTTGCCGTCTTCACCTAACTGCCCCGACAACTGTGTTTTAAGGCGGTTACCAAAAGTTGATATTTTGCGAAGCGGTTCCTGCATATCATGGGAAGCTACATAGGCAAATTCCTCCAGCTCCCGGTTCGACTTATTTAATTCTTCAATTTTGTGTTCAAGCGTTCTTTCGTATTCTTTCAATTGTGTTACATCAGAAGTAGTGCCGATAATACGCTGAATTTTCTTCTCGCTGTCGCGGATAACTTTGGCATAAGTAGATAGTATTTTAACGGCACCCTTTTTATCCTTTATCTCAAACTCCCGCCTAAAAGCATCTTTGCCCTCTTCGAGGGCTGAAAACAGCTTTTCCGTATTATTGCCCATCAGGTGCTGCTTATACAGTTCTGCGTTTGCTGCCGCAGTTTCTCTCTCTGCTTCCTCTATTCCAAACATCTTATACATTCCATTTGTCCATTGTACCTGGCTTCCGTCGGGATTGCTTTCCCATGTACCGTAGTTAAGAAAAGCTTCATTCTCCTGCATCATGGTTTTATAATCGGCAAGGTTCTTCATGCTTTGCTCCTGCAGGGTAATATCCCTGGTAAGTCCCACTACCCTGGTAATATTGCCCTGATCATCCGTCTCCACCCTTCCATGTTCCGAAACCGCTATATTATTTCCTTTGGCTGTTCTCAAGTGATACTTTACACGGTACGATTCCTTTAACTGCCCGGCTTTTAAACGCTTTTCAAAATCAAGATAATGTTCATCTTTTATGATCATGCCGGACAGCAAATCCATCGTAGGCGCCACATCATCCACATCGTCAAACCCGAGCAGGTGATACATTCCCTTTGTCCAGAACAGCTTATTGGTAGCAACATCCCACATCCAGAAACCAAACTTAAGTATGCCTTCAGCTTCCTGCATCAGTTCATCGGCCGTCTTGTTCTTCAAAACAGGAACAGCCGTTTTTATCGAATTCTCAAGCTGTATAAAATAGTATCCTTTGTGCAGCTTGCGTACCTTAACCCGGTAGTAGCTATGTTTCTTATTTTTGGCAATCAGGCGATAACTGGCGTCCGGCATTGATTCTCCATCGTACTCCAGCAGGCTCTTCATCGCGTTTCGGAATGATTCCTGGTCATCTGAACTCAGTAAAGGGTAAATGCTGTACTTCCAATCAGAAATATCATCTACCGTATAATTAAATTCCTTGGTAAAATGATTGTTTACATAAACAATAGCGTCTTTGTCCGAATGATAAAAGAGGATAGGTTCGGTTGAAAAAAAAGAAAAATCGCGACCAAAAAAATTATGATCACCCTCCTTATCAAGGGTCTCTTTGATGAATGCGAAATCAGATAAGAAAGATTCTAGCATGGCCGCATTTCGCTTTATTGCTCGTTAAACTCGTTGTATTGCTTCATTTTATTGTAGAGTGTTTTCCGGTCTACATTCAGCAGTTTTGCGGCTTTGCTTTTATTATAATTGGCTTTTTTAAGTGCCTGTACAATCATTTCATATTCCGCATCGATACTTACCGCTTTCAGTGCATGAGAGCTCACTTCTACCGCCTTATGCTTTTGCTCGCCCGCTTTGTCTTCCGGCGGGGTTTGAGGAACATAAATGGAAGGCCTCGTTTCCTCAACAGCAACAGGCCTTTCGAAGTATTCAACCGGTTTCTTTTCCAACTCGGGTTCGCGGTAAAACGAATCGAATGTGAGTTTGTTATGGTTCACCAGTTCAAAAGGAAGTACGGTAACATCTATCCATTCATTGTCCGCCAGGAGAGATGACCGCTTTACTACATTCTTCAGTTCCCTCAGGTTACCAGGCCAGCTGTACGTTTTGAAAATATGTTCTACTTCAGGTTTAAACCCTTTCACCTGCTTTTCTAATTCATGATTTGCCTGGTCGAGAAAGAAATGAGCGAAGGTGAGGATATCGTTCTTGCGGTCGCGCAATGGCGGAACATTAATGCTGAATTCGTTAAACCTGTGATACAGGTCCTCACGGAATTTACCGCGTTTGGCCTCATCCCAAAGCTTTTCGTTACTGGCTACAATGATTCGCACATCCAGGTCTATATCCCGGGTACCTCCTAAACGCCTCATTTTTCTTTCCTGCACCACCCTCAACAGTGAAACCTGCACATCATAGGGCAGGTTGGCTATTTCATCCAAAAAAACGGTTCCGCCATT
>CBDDIT010000009.1:0-19825 GCA_965229175.1 Sediminibacterium sp.
ATCTGACATCAATCTTCCGTATATAGATGGTGTCGACCTTAACACCCAGCTAAGTACCGACATCGAAATAAGGCGAACAGGCATCCCATACCTTTATCTGACAAACGGGTCAACTCACAAGCTTGTCATCGATGCGTATAGCAAATTGGCACAGGGCTTCTTCATTAAGCCCAATTCACCAAAGGAGCTTATTTCGACGCTAAAAGCTATTATGGATTACTGGCTGGTATGTTCTACCCCTTCCTGAATTCCAGCGATCGATGTGATGATGGCTGTTCGTATCGAATCAATGCATCTACTGGTCAACTATAAATTACCAGCGCTTTTGGAGGGATAGTTAGTCGGATCGCCTTGCCGTTTCTTACTTCAGTATTTAATTCTGCCGGGCTTAAATCGGATGCAAACAGGCATTTCATCGAGCTGTCTACCGAGTGGATCATATCATCGACTGTGACGTATACAATAGCGTAGTTTTCCTGGTCTAAATTCATAGCACACAGTATTTCATGGTCGTCCGAGATTCGCGACCACGCGATTACCTGCTTATCGCCGGTTTGCTCATCAGGATAACTAAATGTGATTCCATTCCGGGATGTCGACCGGAGAAAAAAGGCTCCGGATAGCAACGTAGGATTTTTTCGAACCAAGCTATCGAGCCGCTGCATTTGAGAAGGCTGCAACTTTTCCAGACAGTCCTCACGGACACCTAAAAAGTCGGGACTCAGATGGATATCGAGCAGGTTTTGCCTCACAGAAGTCAGGTTTAATAAAACGTCTGTTGAAGGTAGTCAATTTCGAGTAGAATAAAATATTATTCTAAATACTTCCAAAAACATTTTTATTGTCAAAATTTTATTTTACATTTGGTAAATATTTAAAATAAAGTTATGAATAGAGGAACAGTTAAGTTTTTTAATGATACCAAAGGATTTGGTTTCATTGCTCCGGAAAATGGCGGAGATGACATTTTTGTACACACCACAGGTCTTAATGATGATATCCGTGAGAATGACAGTGTGTCTTACGAAGTTGAAGAAGGTAGAAAAGGCCTGAACGCAGTTAATGTAACCATTATCTAAGCGCTCAAATACATACAAAGCAATAGAAATCCTCCCGGTGCGGAGGATTTTTTGTTTTTTAGACCATACAGATGAAATTCACTATCCCGCAGTTATGGCGAACAATAGCGCAGCTACTAACAGATCTGCCAGCCGCCCTTTTGAGTAAATCGCTGCTTTGCCTGACCTCACTCCTTTCTATTTTACTTTCCTTATTGCTTCGGTTTGTACTGCAATACCGGAAAACAGTGATCCGTAAAAATCTCACAAGTTCTTTCCCCACCAAATCGGCCGGGGAGATCCGCAAGCTGATGAGCGCATATTACCGGCACATGAGCGATCTGTTGCTCGAACCTTTTTTGTTTTATCTGGCGCCCGAAAGACTTAGAAAGCGCCTGGCTAAGTATATTAATCCGGAAGTTCTGGAATTGCTCCGCGCAAACCAGCGACCAGTAATAGTCTTCGCGTCGCATTACGGAAACTGGGAATATCTGATTAATCTTCCGCAAGTGACGGACTATCCGGTCTACACAGCGTACTCGCCGATCAAGAATGGTTTGCTCGACAGGATGATGATCAGGTTGCGTTCGTTTCTGGGAGTCAAACTTATTCCCAAGAAGGGATTTTACCGGCAAGCGTTGTCGCTGTTGCGCCAAACTGCTATCCCTAACTTACTGGTGGTTATCGCAGATCAGCGGCCTGCGCCTGGCAGCGACAAATTTCATATTTCATTCCTGGACCAGGAGACTGCCGTTCAGACGGGAGGCGAACGGATGGCGGCTTCATCGCAAGCGGCAGTCGTGTATGTTGAATCTCAAAAAAGGTCCCGTTTCAGCTACGAGTTTACATTTCGGCTGATGGAGCATCCTGACCGGTCACCCCCCCTGAGCATTACAAAATCCTACTATCATTTTCTGGAAACTAGCATCAGCCGCGCGCCATCTTACTGGCTATGGTCACATAACCGGTGGAAAATTCCGGCGGCTGGTGCTATCCATTCGTCTTAAATATTGATCATGGCCGCACATCTCATTCGGAAAGACACCATTTTTCAACCTGATTCAAGCCGGGTCATTGCGCGATTTCTATACAATGGTGAGGATAGGAGTAAAGAACTGATATCGATTATTCTCGCTCTCGACACAGGCACCCAGATACGGCAACTGAACAACGTTCTGAGAAAGTACGCGAAACGGCACCGGAATATCCTCAAAGTATTCGAACGGCATTTTCGAAAGCTGGAAGTTCTGCTCAAAGCCATGCAAATAGACCCACAGGATCTGGAGACGAACCAGCGTCTGCTGATCGGGGCCTATTTCACGATGGAATATTCCATCGAAGCTGCGGCCTTTTTCAACCCGTCCATTGTGGCCGATCCCGATCAATCCGGCGTCGAACCGGGTGAAACGCGGGTGATCCTCAGCTTTCGGGCTACGGGGGAAGGGCATATATCGTCTATTGTATTCCGTTCGGCACTCATTGACCAAAACGATGATATTGTCATCGATACGCCCGGCCGGTTACTCGACTCTCCCGAGCATGTGCGCAACCACATCTATAAGAAAAAGTCGTTTCTGTCAAAATTGGGCGAAATGCAGGATTTGAATAATCTTGCGTACCCGGCTTTGGAAGGGAAGCTGACCGAGACTTTTACGTACGAAGAGCTTAAACGGTATGTGGAAGAAACCAGCAGGTTGCCGGAGATGGATATTGTGGGCGCGGTATTTCTCCGCGAGGTAATGTGGCTCGCCTCTTCGCACTACGAAATGGATTTTTCCCTTGATACCGACATCTCGGAACGTGTGATCTTTCCCATCGCCGATACGGAAAAAAGAGGTATCGAAGATGCGAGGTTTGTCTGTTTTACCGATGACAAGCAAGAGCGGACCTACTATGCTACCTACACGGCATATGATGGCGTCAATATCCTGCCCAAGCTGTTGACTACCCGGGACTTCTATCATTTCAAAGTACTGCCGCTTCACGGAGAGATTGCGCAGAATAAGGGGATGGCACTTTTTCCCCGTAAGATCAATGGCAAATACGCCATGCTTTGCCGCATCGACGGCGTCAATAATTACATAGCCTATTCGGATAATATCAGCGTTTGGCGCAAGGCCACGTTGATCCAGATACCTAAATTTCCCTGGGAATTCGTTCAAATCGGCAATTGCGGCTCACCCATTGAAACCCGGGCCGGATGGCTGGTATTGACCCACGGAGTCGGCCCGATGCGCGAGTACGTGCTGGGTGCCTCGCTGTTTGAACTGGGAAACCCTGAAAATGAGATAGGACGTCTGACTAACCCCCTACTGATCCCCAATGCAAGCGAGCGCGATGGTTATGTGCCGAATGTAGTGTATTCCTGCGGCGCATTTGTGCACAATCAGAGTCTGATTATTCCTTATGCCACTTCCGACTATGCTTCTACGTATGCAGTGGTCAATTTGGAAGAATTATTAGAGGACCTTATCGGCGACAAAAACTAACACCGGAGAATTTCTTCGTAGACTTTCATGTAATTGTCCACCATCTTTTCTTTCGAAAACATCGCCTTCGTCCATTGGCGGCATTCCTGCCTGTCAAGCTGTGCCACCTTTGTAACAGCCTCAACGGCCTCACTGATTGTATGGACCAGGAACCCGGTTTTTCCGTCGACAATCAACTCGCACATCGAGCCACGGTTAAAGGCGATCACCGGTGTGCCGCAAAACATCGATTCAGCGACGCTTAGACCGAAAGGTTCGTCGAACTGAATCGGGTGAAGCAGAGCGAGCGCCTTTCCGAGTAACGTTTTCCGCTCGGATGGACCGACGTTCCCAATATAAAAGACCGATCTTTCATCGATGCAGGGTTTGATCTTTTGCTCGAAATAGGCGTCGTCCTGAATCAGCCCCGCAATTAGTAGGACCTTTCCGGACTCCCGGGCTATCTGAATCGCTTCTAGCGTTCCCTTCTCGGAATGAATACGGCCAAAAAACAGCAGATAGTCTTGCGGGTTTCTCTCGAAAGGGAAATCCTTGCCGTCGACACCGTTATATACTGTTGCAATGTAGTCCAGTTCATCGCTACGATCGGCATTGCTAATGGATGCGTAAAAGCATGAGCCGTTATACTTCCGGTAGACATCCAGGATTCTGGGAGATGAAAACCCGTGGATAGTCGTTAGCATTGGGGTGCGGATAAGCTTTGAGTAGGTTAATGGCAGAAAATCGAAATGGTTGTGGATCAGATCAAACTGCGAGGCATTTTCCATTAAATGGCTGATGTGCAGACATTCGGCCACTTTTGGGTCGATGTGCCTGTCTTCCGCATACGGAGCATGGGAGGTTCCTTCCAGTTTTGCGGTGGTTACGGAATCTGTCGTGGCAAAGAGCGTAACATCTACGCCCTTCTCGACGAGCCCCTCCGTCAGATAGGAGGCCACCTGCTCCCACGGACCATATTGCCGGGGCGGCGTACGCCATGCGATCGGTGAAAGTATAGCCACTCTCATACCAGTTCGGCTTCCATTTTGGTGACTTCCTCAAATGCTTCGAGCACGCTTAAATGGGAAATCAGGTAGGCCAATGTGCTTTCGGCTCCCTGGTTTCTGTTGACGCCTGTGCTTTCCAACCCGTCGCAGCAGCCCTTTGTTTCAAAATCGTAAATGCTTACCCGGAGGTCGTTTTCTCCCAAAAACCACATGAAACATGTGGATAATTTTTGGATGTAGGATTGATCTTTGGTAAGCCGGAAAGCCTGATGGAACATCAATACCATGGCAAGTGCATCCAGCGGTTGCTGGGCAAACATCGATTGCTCTCTGTCCCTGCCGTACCAGTTCTCGTTGCCAACAACCGACAAATAGCCGTTACGGAGCGTTACATCCGAAAGGAAGTCCATGCTTTCTATTGCTACTTCGAAGACGCGGGGATCGTGCAAAAACTCCGCAGCATGTAGGAGCGCCAAAGGCAAAAATGCATTGTCATAGGCTAGCAGCGACTCAAACCATTGCCAATCACTGCTGCGGTGGATATCATATTCAGCGAGAAGCTTGCCGGTCAGGGTCTCCAGTATTTTGAGCATGCCTTCGTCCGTCGGACTACTTTTCACGTAATGGCATATCCCGACGATGGTATTGGCAATGCTTCGGATAGATCTGAGATTGGTGAAATTCGGCACGGCGTCAAAGAAAATCTCGCGGCCGGTCTGGTAATAGGCGTCATTAGGCGCATTCCCGAGCAGATAGCCCAATGACCAGATCGTGCGACCAAAAGAGTCTTCCGAGCCCACTTCATCCAGGAAGTTCCGGTTGAAGCTCAGGAAGTTACGAAACATGCCGTCCTGAGTTTGCATGTAATTGATGTAGCTCAGATAGGTGGGCGACAATTTTAAGGCGAGCGGATGCTTGTTTCTTTTGTAAGTCATCAACACCATCAGCAAGGCCCTCGCGTTATCGTCGAGGCAATAGCCTTCTTTCAGGTTGGGGATCCCGTATTTGGCGTGCTGGATAATGCCGGTGTCGTCGGTGAGGCGCTGCACATGATCGAGCAGGAATGGTGGAAGCGTAAGCGGGTTCAGAATCATCGGATTCTCCGATTCAAGATCCAGTCCGATTTTCGCTATTGATTCCGCCAATTCCAGGTATTTTTCCCCGATTTTCGGCCAGGTTATTTCGCGGCCATAATCAAATGCATTTTTCCGGAGCTGCCGCATCTGGTCGGGATGATCCAATAGTTCAAGGAGTATTTCGGTAAGTGCCGGTGAGTCGTGGAAATTGAAGAGGCGGCCCCTGCCATCGGCAAGCAGTTCTGCCGCATGCCAGTAAGGCGTAGAGATCACCGCATTACCGGCGCCAATCGCATAGGAAAGTGTTCCGCTGGTGATCTGAGCCTCACTGGTATAAGGGGTGATGTAGATATCGGAAGCCGAGAGGTATTTGAAAAGCTCGGACTGACTTATAAACTCGTTCAGAAACACGACATGCTTTTCGATACCGAGGTGTTTGACCAGGCCTGCAAGGAAGACACGGTATTCTTCCCCGGCATGCCTGACCACATTGGGATGCGTTTTACCTAGCACAATGTAGACAAGTTGCGGATACTTTTTGACTACCTCGGGTAAGGCCCTTAGGACTGTCTCGATTCCTTTATTACGCCCAATAAACCCGAAGGTCAATAGCACCTGTTTGGAGGAAAGTTTGAACTCTTTCTTGGCCAGAAGTTGACCAAAATGTATATCCGGAACGCCATGTGCTATGAGGGCGATCTTGTCTGTGGCTACACGGTAGACATCGGACAGCATATCGACCGCGGTCTGGCTCATGACCACCACCGACTGGGCAATTTTACATATCTCGGTCATCACAGCCTTCTGATTGTAGGAAGGTGTTTTCAGGACAGTATGTAGCGTGACGATCAGCGGAATTTTGAGCCGGTGCAACAACGGCAGAATGTAGATGCCGTCCTGCCCGCCAAATATGCCGAATTCGTGTTCGAGTATGCAGACATCGGCCCCGTTCAGGTTAATGACATTGGCTGCTTCTAGATAATCAGTCTGTTCTTCCTGCCGGATAGCGAGCTTCACTTCTTTGGGATAATCATAATGCAGGCCATTGTCGTCTATCGCGATCACAAAGCCTTGCGAGCCACCGACCAGCGCTTCCTCTCCGACGGTAGAATGAAATAAGTTCTGGGTAAAAGTACCAATTCCGCACTCCCTTGGCGGGTAGGTTCCTATAAAGGCAATTTTCATTTCGGCCGTTTGTTGATTTGTTGTAAGGTAACGTAATTAAACGGCATTACCCGGGAATATTTCAGCTGCCGCCTAATACTTCACAGAATCTCCATGAATTAATAAAACATGTTGAATATCAAGCAAAAGAGCCTACCTTACAACAAAACTAAAAACCATGTCGAAAGAAAAAAACCAGCAGAAAAGTGACAAGAAGAAGCCCGCCAAAAACCTGAAAGAAAAGCGCGCGGACAAGAAGGAGAAGCGGGATAGTAAGTCGAAGGGATACTAGATGACGCGCGTTTCAGTCAAACATAGGATAGATTACGCCTACGATCACAAGGTGCTTCTGTCCCCCCATAGATTCCGCCTTGCTCCCCAGCGCGATACCCAGGCGATCATCGAAGGATACAGTTTTGTTCTGCGGCCCGCTCATCGCCTATACTGGCAACACGATGTTTACGGTAATAAAATGGCGCGGGCCGATTTCGCCGACAAAACAGATTTTATGTCGGTGGAGGTTATCCTGGAAATCGAACTGTACAGTTTAAATCCCTTCGATGTACGGGTCGATGATGAATCGCAGCACTTCCCATTTTTGTATCCTTCGATCATAAAAAATGCATTGCTACCTTATTTACAAATTGTAGACAGGAGTTCTGTCCTCACTGCATTCGTTGGCTGCACCGAAAAGTTTTATGGTGAAACCCTCTCTTTCCTGGTACAGCTCAATCAGCACGTTTGTAATTACATCCGCTACGTGCAGAGATTAGAGCCAGGCGTGCAATCATGCGAGATGACTTTGAGGACCCGGACTGGCTCTTGCCGCGATTCTGCATGGCTCATGGTTCAGGTGCTGCGACGATTAGGACTGGCAAGCAGGTTTGTATCAGGTTATCTGATACAATTAGGTACCACATCGGGCGACTCTGTTGAATTGCATGCCTGGACAGAAGTGTTCATACCAGGAGCAAGCTGGATTGGTTTGGACACGACCTCGGGCCTGTTTACCAGTGAAGGCCATATCCCGCTTGCGATTGGACCCGGTCCAGAGCAGGTGGCACCTGTCAAAGGATTGACCGAGCAATGCTCGGCCGCTATGAGCTACAAATGCGAAGTAATCCAATTAAATGATTTGTAGAAAACATGATTTTGAGAGGGGCTTTGCCTCTAATAAACTAGATATGGAAACCATACGCCCAAACATGGCTTGCAAAACGCTTAGTTTGGGCATATCAAGAACGAAAAACTACTGACTCAAGGCTGTAAACTTCCGTAAGCTCCCATTACAAGCTCCTAACAGCAGATGTTAATTAGATTCGCAAGTCGTCAAAGATGTGTATCAAAAGCTCACCTTTGCCGCAGAAGCATAATTGAATATAGCGAGAAGGACAGAGATTACACTGGTTCATGATAGGAACGCTCTTCCGGCGCGGGCTTGCGCCAGCCGCGAAGATAGGGCTCATGGTACTGCTGATAAAACTGCTTTTTGAAGTCCTTGTACGATTTTACAGCCCCCATCTTGTGCATAAACCAAATGTAGTACCACGCCAGGTCAACCTGGTAAGGCTTGAATCCGCTTCGCGCGCTTTTGGGGAATAGGTGGTGGTTGTTATGCCACTCTCCCGCTACTATTCCTGGCCATACCTGGTTGACCGAATTATCGGCGGTATTAAAGTCAATCCCCTCCCGTTGGACATTCTGCCCTTTACCGTGCCCCTCGTAGTTAAATGTTCTTACACCGACGGCCCAAAAGCCCGCTGCGCCAAATAATGTACAGGCTAGACCATGTCCGCCCAGAAGAAAAAAAGCCGCATACCAAAATGACCAATTCATTACCCAGCTCAATACACCCCTGCCTGGATTTGCATAGCTACCCCATTTCAAATATTGCGCATAAGTATTCCCTCTGATCCCCGTGTGTTTCATCAGCAGCTTTACCCGGTTATAATCTACCTCCGAGAGGTCTTGCGCAATCGGCTGATGGTTGACATCCGCCAGAAAGCAATACAAGAAACCTGCCTGGGCATTGTAAGGATCGCCGGGCTTATCTGATTTGGCGTGATGAACATGGTGAGAGACGACATAAATCTCCTCAGGGATCATGCTAATAGTCAGGTTCTGCGTAAAAAAGCGCCAGAATTTATTTTTGAATTTATAGGCTCCGTGAGTGCAGTATCGGTGGTGCCAGATCGTCCCGTGCGTCCCCATGATAATCATGCTATAGACGAATGCAGCCGCAAACAACCCTAAACTGAAAAATTGGAAAACAAACAAGCATAAAAAAGGGACCATCGCGACCACTTTCGCCCAACTCATTGCTGGGAGCCAGTTTCGGCGGTCTGCAAATATGTTTAAACGCAAAAAGAATTCTCTCAGGATTTGTCCATTACTGGGCTTGACCAAGTTTCCATGATGATCCTTCCATCCGTAAGAAGGTGGCCTTAAAACTACGTCGATAAATTTCATGTTGAGTGGGTTGGTATACAGTGAATAATTCAAGGGGTTTGCTCAGGCGATTGTATACTGGAATTCAGTTGCCCCAAAGCGTCTCGGGCCGCTGATATTCGCAAGCAAAGCGGCCAAAATGTTTTGTTTCCCTAGTGTTTTCTGCAAACTCTTCGGCGGTATTTCTGGTGATTCGCGTTAATTCCAGAAAGCGTACATGGCAGAATTCAGGGAGCAAATGATGGTGAACACGATAATTCAGGCGGCCGGTGCACCAGCTAAGCAATTTATTTTGGGAAGAGAAGTCAAATGCCGTTTCTAGTTGACAGCTCCCCCAATCCTTGCTTATAATCAGCAACCGGTAGTTCGTGCCGTCTACCGAATGTTCCAGCTGAAAGATGGCCGCCGACGCGAGCCCGACCGCAACATACATTATCAACAATGCAAGTAGCGCCTGCCGGAAAACGATTCTAGCAGCAAACACTGGAATTACAAAGGAGATACTTAAATACATCGCTTTCATAGAGACCAGCCCGGAAAGCATGCGTCTGTTTACTGCCGTGAGATGCCGGTCTATTGCCGATCGGATAAAACGGTAGTGTTGAAAAAAAACCTTCATAAGAACCCAATAAACTGTGACGCCTCCATAGAAATGAAATGCATACATCCATTGAAGTCGTTGCATAAAAGCAGTGTTGTCATCTAGCGAAAGCTTTAAAACGCCCCGATTTCTAATGTCTTCGTCCGGGTCGGCAATTTGGGTGTAGGCGTGGTAAAGCACACTGTACTGAAGTTTCCAGTTCTCAACATCAGCATCGGCCAGATAAATTGTGCCGCCGATTAAATTGTTTAACCAGAGACGCAAGGTGAACCTCCCGCGGTCGGCATCGTGCATGGTGCTCATCCTGATTCCGGAAGTGCTGGCACAATTCCGCAGCCATAGAAAACTAACGGCAAGCAGGGTTGTAAGCACCAGCAGAAGAACGTACAGCATAATGCTGACAATAGAGAGCAACACAATCGTCTCTGGGACCATTGCCTTGTTTAAGTAGCGGGATTTGTGATTGTCGGCAAAGTGCTGATCTATCCTACTTTGTAAGATTGGAGATAGCAGAATTTTTTTCAGGGGAACAAATTTGACTTCATCTTTTATCATACGTCGATTTTAACTTGTTTACCGAGGGATCAGGAGAGAAAACAAGTTAATCTTCGTAATGCCAAGAAGCCTTTCTGTTATGATAACGGAAAAATGCAATTTGTATTTGATCACGTAGCATATAAATTGGAATCTCAGGAACCGTCTCTAAAAATGTTTCTCTATTTGCAGGCACTTCGACCCGCTTTCATGATGGATATGTATCCTATGCCACGGTTAGGACTTGCTGTTTTGTTAAAGAAGGTGTTTAAAACACCCTGTTGCTGCATGCCGTTGGTCCGGAAGAACTCGGGAGAGCCCCACCAATACAGCCCGTCGTCGCTCTTTAATGTAGTTGTAATGCGGACTCTGAAGACAGCGGCTAGGTCGCGAAATCCGACCTGAAAATTCAAATACGCCTTTTGTCTTACACGGCGAACAACTCAGAACGGAACGTTGGCCACTTATTTACACTAAATTTCTCCAAAATTATAGCTTAGTTTAGCCAAAATGCCATTGCAATGAAGTTACTGGTGATCGAAGATGAACAAAGCCTGCTGGAAAGTATTATCGAGTACTTTACACAGGAGGACTTTCTGTGTGAAGGGGCGAGTTCCTATATGCAAGGGATCGACATGATAGAAGGCTTTCAATACGATTGTATTATCCTAGACATCAACCTCCCCGGCGGTAGCGGGCTACAACTTCTTGAATACCTCCGTCGTAATAAAAAGCAGGAAGGTGTGATAATCATTTCCGCCCGGGATTCGTTGGACGACAAAATCGCCGGGCTTGACCTGGGTGCAGACGACTATCTCGCCAAGCCCTTTCATCTCTCAGAATTGTTTGCCCGGGTAAAGGCACTTATTCGACGAAAGTATGCGGGAGGTTCCCAGTCGCTTGAAACGGGCGATCTCAAAGTCGATCTGCTATTGAAAACGGTTCACTGGTGTGGACGGCAGGTAGTGCTGACCAAGAACGAATATGATGTGCTCGTTTTCATGCTGACAAATAAAAATAGGGTTGTGAGCAGGCAAGCCATTGCTGAACACATTTATGGTGAGGAAACTGACAACATGGCTTCATTCGATTTTGTGTATTCACATGTCAAAAACCTGAAAAAGAAATTGAAGGAAAAAGGTTGCGGCGACTTGCTGCAAACCGTTTACGGATTGGGCTATAAGCTAACGATATGACTAAGACCCTGGCGCAAAAGAATACCCGCGACCTGCTCATTTGGCTGCCTGTCGTACTGCTGTGTGGCTCATTGCTTTTTCTGGCGATGCTCTATTACCAGGCGCACCATATGCAGGAAAAGCAACTCGAGCTTAAACAGCAAAACGTTTGGAAAGCCTTCACCGAAAGGCCTGGCTCCGTGGCTACACACATAACCGGGGAATACGACATTGTGAGTGGAGCAACCAGTAGTCTCGCACTGATGGGAAATCTGCGGGACACCAGCCTGTATTACCCTCAAACGGGTCGTTGGGTGGACTTCCAAACACTGACCCGGCAGCTTGAGTGGCGAGGAAAGGCTTATCAGCTTACCACTTATGTATCGTCCAAGGAAATCTCTCATTTGATTATCAAGGTGTTTGTTACGGAGATCCTAGTTTTCTTACTGTTATTGTTTTCCATCGTGGTCATCAACCGCAGAAGTTCCCGTCGGCTATGGCAGCCCTTTTATAGCACAATGCGGAAAGCAAAAACGTATGACGTAGTCCGTAATCCAGTGCTGGGCTTGGAAAAACAGACTGGCACTGTCGAATTCGACCAATTGAATACCGGACTGGAACACCTAGTAGAAAAAGTAAATAAGGCGTACGCTAACCAGAAACAGTTTGTCGAGAACGCTTCCCATGAAATGCAAACGCCGCTGGCCATCATCCGAACAAAGCTCGAGCTGTTGATCAACGACCCGATGCTGACCGAAAGAACAGCGGCTTTCCTTGGCGACATCACGGCTGCAAACGACCGGTTAAGCCAACTAAATAAAAGTCTCCTGCTACTGGCCAAAATCGATAACAACCAATTTCCCGAGCAGGACAAGGTCAACCTTTCCGACATCCTAGAAAGAACCCTTTACAATTATCAGCAATATTATGAGGACTTTCCAGTGCTGCAGCAGTCGATTAAGCCCGATGTAACTCTGATAGCCAGTCCTTCCCTGATTGAGATCATGGTAAACAATCTGGTCGCAAATGCCGTCGTGCATAACGTTTCTGGAGGCTATATCAAAATTTATCTGGAAGACAGCCAACTCCATATCGAAAATTCGGGCAAGGCGATTGAGGGGGACCCGGAACGGCTCTTTGACCGGTTTAACAAAGGAGACGATGCTTCCAAAACGACCGGTTTAGGTCTGGCGCTGGTTAAGCAGATCGCCCAACTTTATCGAATCGCTCTGCGGTATCAATATGAAGATGGAGTGCACCACATTACCGCATCTTTCCGATAACCGAGCCTACAAAATTTCTACAAAATCACTCTATAGCTTTGGCTTCGTCACACGGAAAGCCAATGCTCATATGCGATACCTAACAATAAACTGCACGCTGTTTGTAATCTTTTCCCACTTGGCCTATGGACAAAAAAGCGATAGTACTGTTTCACTCAGCCATGCATTGATCACTGCTGAAAAAGAATATCCTCTGCTAAAATCCAAGGACAAGGAAATCCTGGCGGCCGAAAAGAGTATTGATCTAAGCAAAAATACCCTTATACCTTCCCTGGATATCAGCTATCAAGCTAACCTGGCCACCTACAATAACATAACCGGAATGATAAACCCGTCAGGGATATTTCCGATCAGTGGCCCACCGTCAGACAGAAACCGTTATCAGCCTGTATTTGGTAGTGCTGCGGGACTTTCCCTGAACTGGCAGGCAATTAGCTTCGGCCAGCGGGACGCCCAGATTGACTATGCAAAGGCTGAGGTGAGCCAAAAACTGGCTGATAAGCAGCAGGAAGTTTTTAAACACCTAGTCCACGTAGCCAGCGTATACTTGGACGCGGCGCTAGCCAAACAATTGATCCGGGTCAGCCGCGAAAACATCAGCCGCACCACATTTGCTTTAGCTCAATCCAAAATCCTGACCGAAAAGGGGTTACGACCCGGAGTTGACACTGCACTGTTTTTGTCCGAACTTTCCAAAGGACGGATTGATCTTCTTGAAGCCGAGCAGGTATTTGAAAAGCAGAAAATACTGCTGTCTCAGCTTTTGGCTGCCCCCAATCCCTTAGATGCCAGCGACAGTATTTTCTTTAGCCGGTTCCCCCAAGGCAACATTTCTAGCGTCGAGGGGTATTCAGGACACCCTTTAATCAAATATCCGCAAACCCTAGCCGAATACAGCAAAGCCAAGGAGAACCTGATCAAAAGGTCATATTTACCTAAGTTAAACGTATGGGGCACTACATATGCCAGAGGATCTGGGATTAGTCATGATGGCGTCGTGGACGCTACGGACGGTTTGGGGTTCAGCCGGTTCAATTACGGTATCGGGCTTCAGATCACATACCCGATCCTAAAATTCGCTGACAAGAACCTACAAAGCCAGCAACAAAGTCTGATCACCGAATCGATCCGCCAAAAGATAGAGGAGAACATGCTTATTTTAAACAAGCAAGATCAGCTCAATCAGGTGGCCTATGCCAACGCGCTAAAAATAGCTGCGGAAACTTCCACGCAACTAGCGTCTGCTCAATATGCCCACAAAGCTATGCAGGTCAGGTACAACACAGGTCTTGCCAATTTCAGCGACGTGCTGCAAGCTCAATATAACCTATTAAAAGCGGAAACAACATCAAAACAATCCTATTGGCAGGTGTGGAAGCTATTGTTGGGACACGCCGCTGCCAAAGGTGATATCAATATATTCTTAAACGAATTGAAATAACAATGTTCCGACTCATACGCGTTGCTCTTAGAAGACCCATACTCATTGTCGTAGCCGTAATAGGAATGGTCTTCTTTTCCATTCTGGCCATCCGCAAGCTACCCATCGACATATTTCCCAAAATGGGAACTCCGACCATATATGTTGCTCAAACCTATGGTGGGCTTTCGCCACAACAGATGGAAGGGTTTTTGGCGTCCTACTACGAATACCACTTTCTGTATATTACCGGGATCAAATTTGTCGAAAGCAAATCCGTTCAAGGGGTATCGCTGATCAAATTGCAATTTCATGAAGGAACAGATATGGCCGCAGCGATGGCCGAAACCATTTCCTACGTTAATAGAGCACGTTCTTTTATGCCAGCCGGGGCATTTCCTCCATTTGTCATGCGCTATGATGCCGGATCACTGCCAGTAGGGCAACTCGTCTTTAGTAGCCAGACCCGTTCTCTAAACGAGATACAAGATTTGGCCTTATTTAAAGTACGCCCGATGTTCGCTTCGCTACCGGGTGTATCTGCTCCCCCTCCGCTGGGCGGGAATCAGCGGACAATCGTTGTAAGGGCAAATCCAGAGCGGCTCAGAAGCTATAATATTTCGCCGGACGAGCTGGTAGCTACCATTGCCAAGAACAATGTACTGCTTCCTGCGGGTAATGCCCGTATTGGCGACCAGGCCATGATCACTCCGTCTAATAGTGTGGTCGATAATTTTAAGGAACTTGAACAGATCGCTGTAAAAGAAATCAAAGGCATCCCGGTCTTTGTGAGGGATGTCGCCAGCGTCGATAACGGCGCGGACATCACCTCAGGATATGCCTTAATCAACGGTAAACGTTCGGTTTACATTCCTGTAACCAAACGCGCGGACGCCTCAACCTGGGACGTTGTCCAGCGGATCAAAAAAGGATTACCCGAAATGCAGGCTGCTATCCCGGATGATATCAAAGTCTCCTATGAATTCGACCAGTCTGGATACGTGATCAATTCTATCAAAAGCTTGCTTTTTGAAGCAGGCTTGGGAGCCATTCTAACCGGCCTCGTAGTACTGTTGTTCCTACGTCAGGCAAAAAGCGCGCTCATCGTTGTGCTGACGATCCCCCTGGCCTTGCTCTCGGCAGTAGTCGGCCTTTATCTTACCGGCCAAACCATCAATATCATGACGCTTGGCGGGCTTGCTATGGCTGTTGGCATCCTGGTAGACGAGGCGACGGTAACAATCGAAAACATTCACCGGCACCAGCAGATGGGTAAGCTTACAGCCAGGGCGGTACTGGATGCATGCGCTGAAATCGCAACTCCCAAACTACTGATCCTGCTCAGTGTCCTGGTCGTTTTTATTCCTGCGCTGTTTATGACCGGGGTGCCAAGGGCGCTCTTTATACCGTTGTCCTTTTCTGTTGGTTTTGCGATGATCGCTTCCTTTGTCTTGTCGCAAACCCTGGTTCCGATACTCTCGAACTGGCTCCTGAAAGACATTCATCAGGCTAACAACACATCTCCGTTTGACCGATTTCAAGAGAAATATGGTCAGCTTGTCATTGGCCTTGGCAGGTTCAAACTAATAGCGCCAATGCTGACACTAGTTTTCATAGCAGCTGCTATTCTTCTATACAACGGTTCTGGAAGGGACATTTTCCCAAAAATTGATGGCGGACAGCTCCAAATACGGCTGAGGTTGCCGACGGGTAGTCGGATCGAGCGGACTGAGGATGCAACTAAAAAGATGCTCCGGCTTGTCGATCAGTTAGCAGGTAAAGGCAACGTGGCGATTACGTCCTCCTTTGTTGGCCAACAGCCCGCAACTTACGCGATCAATTCCATATTCGTGTGGACAAGCGGCCCGCATGAAGCGCTAATCAAAGTCAACCTGGTTAGCGGCTCCGGCGTAAATGTTGAGATGCTTAAAGAACAGATCAGAGAGGAAGCAGTAAAACAAATGCCAAACGCATCGATTTCTTTTGAACCGGCAGACCTAGTCGATCAGGTAATCAGCCAGGGTTCCAGTACACCGATTGAAGTTTTGGTACAGGGAAAGGATCTGGTACAAGGCAGGCAATACGCCGAAAAGCTGAAAGGTGAAATGAGTAAAATCGCCTACTTGCGTGATGTGCAAATCGGCATTCCACTGGACTACCCCAGCATCCAGATCAATTACGATCGCGTACGGATGGGACAAATTGGGCTTTCAATAGAGCAGGCAGGCAAATCGGTTACGGCAGCTGTGGCGTCGAGCCGAAACACGCAACCGGTCTATTGGCTTGACAAGGCGGGAGGTAACTCCTACCAGGTGCAGGTGGAATACCCGCAGTACTTAATGAGTAGCCCTGAGCAGATCGAGCAGATACCCGTCAGCCACGTAGAAGGAAATAATCTCTACCTGCGTGATATTGCTTCCTGGAAGAAGACCAATACGGTTGGCGAATATGACCGTCTGAACCAACAGCGATTTATTACAGTAACGGCAAATCTGTATGAGAAGGATCTTGGGGCAGGTGTAAAACAGGTCAATCACGCTATCCAGAAACTAGGGCAACTTCCAACGGGAATGAAAGTATATCTCCGTGGCCAATCCGAACTCTTAGAACAAACCCTAAGCGAGCTCTCAACGGGGCTGTTGCTAGCGGTAGCGGTTATCTTTCTGATGCTTGCTGCTTATTTTCAATCATGGCGCGTGCCTGCTGTTGTGCTGTCTGTACTGCCAGCAGTTGTGACTGGTTCATTCCTTCTACTGCTGATGACAGGTCATAGCGTTAACATCCAATCTTTTATGGGGAGTATTATGGCCATTGGCGTTTCGGTAGCTAATGTGGTGCTATTGGTTACCAATGCCGAGTCCATACGACGGCAAAACCTTTCAGAAAACGCCATTGGCATTCAGGCCGCCAAAACGCGGCTTCGGCCCATACTGATGACGACCCTTGCTATGGTCGTCGGTATGGTTCCAATGGCAATTGGTATAGGCGAGGGCGGCCAGCAGACCGCACCTTTGGGCGTAGCCGTCATTGGAGGCCTACTGTTCTCAACCATAACTACTTTACTGATCACCCCGTTGGTATATGACGCCTGGTTAGGTCGTAAAAATTATGTGGGTGTCTCACTTGATCCTGACGATAATGAAAGCAAATACTTCGGCAAATAAAAAAATAGGTAACATGCCAAAACTTCTTTACCCCAGCGCCTGCGCTGTCCTGCTGCTGTATGCCTGCCAAAGCAAGGAACAACAACATACCGCCAAGGCCGATACCGGACAGGAAAAAATAGACACGATTGCAGTTTATATTGCCAAAAGTGACTCGGTGGAAAAAACGGTCACCCTACCGGGCGAACTCCTTCCCTATGAACATGTCGAAGTTCGCTCGAAAATCCAGGGATACCTGAGAAAAATCAATGTAGATATTGGATCCCGCGTCCGCAAAGGTCAGCTACTCGCCCTTATCGACGCGCCGGAGGTCAATTCCCGTGTGAGTGAGGTCAATGAAAGGGTTCAGTCGGCGAAGGCAAAATACCAGGCCAGCAAAGACAACTACGAGCGCATCCGGGCGGCTTCAGAAACCGATGGGGTTATCGCGTCAAGCGAGCTGGAAAAGGTAAAAAATACCTTCTTTGCCGACAGTGCAGATTACAAGGCGGCCGTTTTCAGCGCTGCGTCCTATAAGCAAATTGGCAATTACCTGGCCATCACAGCGCCATTCAACGGGGTTGTCACCAAAAGGAATGCCCATGAAGGCACCTTTGTAGGAGCTCCTGGCGAATTGCCCATTCTGGAAGTAGAAGATAATTCCCGACTCAGGCTTCGTGTATCCGTGCCGGAAGTTTATGCGGGTACCTTGTTAAAAAGCCCAGGCATCAAATTCTCGACAAAGGCAATGCCCGAGCGCGTTTTTGAGGCCAAATTGGTGCGAAAGTCTGAAACCATCGACAATGCCACCCGGAGCGAGATATGGGAGTTCGAGGTAGGCAACCCTGAAAAATTACTTAAAGCAGGCATGTACGCCGACGCCAAACTAGCGCTCCGACGAACTGCACCGGTTCTGACTCTTCCACCTTCGGCCATCGTAACGAGCCTGGAAAGAAAATTTGTGATCCGCATTAAGCACTCCAAAACAGAGTGGATTGATGTTAATCAGGGCCTGAACTTGGGAGACAAGATTGAAGTGTTCGGTGCCCTTTCAACTGGGGATACACTGGCATTGAAGGCAAACGAGGAACTGAAGCCTGATGTAACTGTATATGTGAAAATCCCCCAACACTAGAATTGTTGCTTAAAAAGTAAAATCTATACAAATCGTAATTTCCATTCTATCCTTTGGTATGGCAATGTGATAGTATTGCATTCGTATCCATACGTCATGACAAACATGATCCAACCAACATAACTTATGATGACCGATACACTTTTTTCCAGAAGGAACTGGCTGAAAACAAGTTCAGCTTTCACCGCCGCAGGACTGACAGGCCTTTATACATCCGTGGTCAGTGGCGCTCCGCTAAAAACACCGGCATTGTCGGCCGAAGAGATCGCGTCAATCGAAAGCGCGATTGGTAAAAAGGGTACCTACAATGAGGCCCAGGCTGTCCATACGATTGCTTTACCAAGAAACGATCTGAAAATCGCAATCAAGTCAGAGGGCGTTCCTATCTCCTTTGGTTTTGGCGGCTGGGTGTCCATTAAAAAAACGGTAGATGGCAAATCGGCCGTGCTGATGAGCGACACCGTGTTACTACAAGAAGAAGTGAATCCCCTGATTTCGGCGGCGCAGGCGGCTGGGCTGGAAGTTGGAGCGATCCACAACCACTTCTTCTACGAGGAGCCGCGGATCTTTTATATGCATTTTCATGGAATGGGGAGCCCGGCAGAGCTTGCCAAGAAGTTTGCGCTCGCAATCAAGGATGCCAAAATTGCTCCGGCTAACCAACCACCTCAAAGTGCACCTGCTTCGCAGACGGCCAAAGATATATTTGACATAAGCGCTCTGGATGCGATTGTCAAATATACAGGAGTAGTAAATGGACCAACCTACAAGTATACCGTCGGCCGTCAGGATTTAACCATTATGTCGATGGGTGCTGAGATGACTGCGGCAATCGGACTAAATTCCTGGGCAAGTTTCGCCGGTACAAAGAACAATGCCCACATTGCGGGTGATATTGCTATGCAGGGGCATGAGGTCAACAGTGTGATCAAAGTATTGCGTGCCCATAACCTGGAAGTGGTTGCGGTGCACAACCATATGCTCGACGAAGAACCCAGGATGATTTTTCTGCACTACTACGGAAAAGGTGCTGCGGAAGAGCTGGCAAAAGGCTTCCGGGCCGCACTCGATGTACTTGGTAAAACACCTCATGGATCGCATTCAAGTCATTAACTATGAAATGGATAACCCGCGAGCGGCCAAAAATAGACCGAATAGCCTGCCCTTGGCTAATCAAGAACTTTATTGACCCTGATGCAGAATTTTTATATGTGCCGAAAGAACAGGTTGTTGAATTAGCCACCAAGCTCGATGCAATTCCCTACGATATTGCAGGAGTGGAATACTCGCACTATGGCGATCAATGCACCTTC
>CBDDIT010000010.1:0-2685 GCA_965229175.1 Sediminibacterium sp.
TGGCCCTTCTGCTGAAACCAACTTTATGCGAAGCATGCTTAAAAAGCAGGATACCCGCCGAACTTTAGTCGACAGCGCATTCAACCCTCATCATTTTGGTTTTTTTTACACGCCCATGCTGGATGAAGTACGCCGCGGGCAAGGATCGGACTTTGAGATACTGGGCTACGGACAAAACAAAGAGCCTGATTTTATCACTTTCACCTATGGCAAGGGCCGGGTGTTTTTAATGGTAAATGCATTTGCATTTTCCAATTATTTTTTGCTGACGAAAAACAATTACAAATTTGCCCTGAACGTGTACTCGTACCTGCCGGAAAGACCGGAAGCCATATATTGGGATAGTTTTTACAATAAAAAAATATTTCAAAGAAATAAAAGCGGGGATAGCGATGGCGGTATTTTGTCATTAACCAAACTTGGACCTCAATTTACCTGGATAATCTGGCTGTTGCTGCTGCTTGCCCTGCTGTGGGCGTTCACCAAAATTAAGCGGGAACAGCGCCTCATACCCATTGTAAAACCAAATACCAACAGCAGCGTGGAGTTCACCGAAACCATCGCCCGCCTGTACCTGAACAAAAAAGACAACAAGAACATTGCGCTGAAGATCATTACCTATTTCTTTGACCAGGTGCGCAGCCGGTATTATATGAGCACCGCCAATATTGATGCAGAGTTTGCACGCAACCTCTCCGCTAAAAGCGGGGTGGATATTGACCGCGTAAAAGCACTGCTGGGCACCATTGAATCCATTCAGAAAACGGAAAGA
The DNA here is from genome assembly GCA_965229175.1 of Sediminibacterium sp. Classification (GTDB taxonomy): domain Bacteria; phylum Bacteroidota; class Bacteroidia; order Chitinophagales; family Chitinophagaceae; genus Sediminibacterium. Next base: position 773 of record CBDDIT010000010.1, read on the forward strand.
ACCGACGATATCACCCTGTTGCAGCTTAACCGGCAGATACAGCAACTGCTGGGCAAAAAACCAGGCACCTTATAACCTATTCTCACAACAAAATACATAAACACCCCTTATACATGGACAGCATATTTGAACAACGCACCGACCTGGGCAGGCTGAGCGAAGCCGTGAATAACATACGTGCCGCTATTGGGCAGGTGGTGGTTGGCCAGCATAAAATGGTAGACCTGATGATCGCCGGTGTGCTGGCAGATGGTCATATATTAATTGAAGGAAAACCCGGCGTGGCCAAAACACTGAGCGCCAAATTGCTGGCCCGCAGCCTCTCTGTGCGTTTCAGCCGCATACAGTTTACGCCCGACCTCATGCCCAGCGACGTACTCGGCACATCCGTTTTCGATCCCAAAGAACTGGTGTTCCGTTTTAAACAGGGCCCGGTGTTCAGCAATATTGTTTTAATAGATGAAATTAACCGTGCACCGGCCAAAACACAGGCGGCATTGTTCGAGATTATGGAAGAGCGCCAGGTAACCATTGATGGCGCCACCTACCCCATGGCCCCGCCTTTTTTGGTGCTGGCCACACAAAACCCCATTGAGCAGGAAGGTACCTACCGCCTGCCCGAGGCACAGCTGGACCGCTTTCTGTTTAAAATAGATGTGGATTACCCATCGCTGCAGGACGAGATACTGATTTTACAGCAGCAGCAAAGCAATACCGCTGCGGAATTGTTGCAGCAGGTGCAGCCCATACTGCATGCAGAAGATATTGCCACTTACCGGAGCATGGTAAAAAGCCTGGTGATCGAGCCCAAACTCATTGAATACATTGCGAAACTGGTGAATGAGACCCGCAACAATGCCGCCCTTTACCTGGGTGCATCACCGCGGGCTTCGCTGGCCATTTTAAAAGCCAGCAAAGCCATGGCGGCCATCCGCGGCCGCGATTTTGTGGTGCCGGAAGATATTATTGAAGTAGCACCGCATGTATTGCGGCACCGCATTATTCTCACCCCGGAAAAAGAAATGGAAGGCACCACACCGGATGAACTTATTAAAAAAATGATCGGCAGTATTGAAGTGCCGCGGTAAAACAGAAAAACGGAAGTAAAAGCTTCCGTTTTTTTATTGCCAAACGTGCCCGTGACAATTTTTTCGTGACAATTTAAATTGTCACAAAAAAATTGACACGAAAAAATTGACACAGGAAAATTGTCACAGATTTTTTTTAGCAACCTTAAACCTTGCTCAGGCAATGGCAAAAACAATTCACAGGTTACATTTTTATCAGCGGCAGATTTTTTGAAGATTTTAAAAAAGATCGCTAGCTTTAGTAAAACCTCCTTACTTATGAAGAAATTATTACTCTTCGGATTGTTGTTTACAACGTTCAGCGTTTCGGCACAGTTCAAATCCATGCATGATTTTTTTAGGTACCTCAACTATGCGGACACTGGCAGTTACCGGGTGCAGGTGATCCGGAAATTCAAAGCAGCAATTGCTGAATCATATTCAAATGATACGTCTGTATACAACATTCAGCATACAGGCGGCCAGCACGTGGTTATGCTGAAAGAAAGATGGGGAACCTGGTATTTGCGGGACTACCTTTATGCGATTTATCCGGATAGTGCGCAATATTATTATGTGCAGACGAAAGAAAATCATGTAAAAGAACGGCTTGATTTCCTCCCGCACTTTTCATTGACGCAGCTGAACAGAAAATACGCAAACTTCTGGCTCAACAAAAATATTTATGAGGAACCCGGACTGATCCGGTTCACTAAAAAAGACCAGGTACTCACATTCCTGTACGACACCGTTTCAAGGCGCATTACAAAATATTTTGATGTGATAGATGCAGAAGAATACGGCACCCAATACCAGGAATATACGTTTAATGAAATGCCGCCATTG
>CBDDIT010000011.1:0-33035 GCA_965229175.1 Sediminibacterium sp.
TGATCGCTGCCGCATTGATCGTTACCGTTACCGTAAAGCTGGGGCCCGTACCGCAGCTTACAGAAGTTGGCGTTACTATATAAGTAGCCGTCTGCTGGCTATTGGTAGGATTAGATAATGTACCGCTGATATTGCCAGTACCTGTTAAAGAGGCTCCGCCTGTCAATCCACCTGTTACGGATGGCGCGCTCCAGCCATACGTAGTACCAGCGGGTACAATACCATTGGTAATATTCGTTGGGGTTACACTAAAAGATACTCCGCTACAGCTTACTGCTGTCATCGCTGTGATTACGGCTGATGGATTGACCGTTACCGTTACACTAAATACCGATCCCGTACAGTTACCATTCGCAGAAAGTGGCGTTACAAGGTAAGTGGCTGTACGCGCTATATTCGTTGTATTGGTAAGAATACCTTCTACATCCGTGGAAGCTACCGCATTCGTTATACCACCGGTGATACCTACTCCGGTTGGGGCTCCCCAGGTATACGTTGTATTGGCAGGGATCACTCCATTCACTGCGTTTGTTGGCGTTATGCTGAACGCTACTCCATTACAGCTCGTAACAGTCAGGGCATTTACACTCGCATTGGCATTGATCGTTACCGTTACTGTAAAGCTCGAACCGGTACAAGCAACTCCATTCGTTAATGGCGTTACCGTATAAGTAGCCGTTTGGGATACATTCGTTGGGTTGGCAAACGTACCGAAGATATTAGGCTGATTGCTACCAGCTGCTCCGCCTGTAAGTCCACCCGTTACTGATGGTGCACTCCAGGAGTAAACCGTATTGGCTGGTACTACTCCATTGGTAACATCAGTTGGGGTTACACTAAACGACACTCCCTCACAACTTACTGCTGTCATCGCTGTAATGATCGCTGCCGCATTGATCGTTACCGTTACCGTAAAGCTGGGGCCCGTACCGCAGCTTACAGAAGTTGGCGTTACTATATAAGTAGCCGTCTGCTGGCTATTGGTAGGATTAAATAATGTGCCACGAACATTGGTAGTACCTGTTAAAGAGGCTCCGCCTGTCAGTCCACCTGTTACGGATGGCGCGCTCCAGCCATACGTAGTACCAGCAGGTACAATACCATTGGTAATATTCGTTGGGGTTACACTGAAAGATACTCCGCTACAGCTTACTGCTGTCATCGCTGTGATTACGGCTGATGGATTGACCGTTACCGTTACACTAAATACCGATCCCGTACAGTTACCATTCGCAGAAAGTGGCGTTACAAGGTAAGTGGCTGTACGCGCTATATTCGTTGTATTGGTAAGAATACCTTCTATATCTGTTGAAGCTACCGCATTCGTTATACCACCGGTGATACCAAAGCCGGTTGGGGCTCCCCAGGTATACGTTGTATTAGCAGGTATCACTCCATTCACTACGTCAGTAGGTGTTATGCTGAACGCTACTCCATTACAGCTCGTAACAGTCAGGGCATTTACACTCGCATTGGCATTGATCGTTACCGTTACTGTAAAGCTCGAACCGGTACAAGCAACTCCATTCGTTAATGGCGTTACAGTATAAGTAGCCGTTTGGGATACATTCGTTGGGTTGGCAAACGTACCGAAGATATTAGCCTGATTGCTACCAGCGGCTCCGCCCGTAAGTCCACCCGTTACTGATGGTGCACTCCACGAGTAAACCGTATTCGCTGGTACTACTCCATTGGTAACATTGGTTGGGGTTACACTAAACGACACTCCCTCACAACTTACTGCTGTCATCGCTGTAATGATCGCTGCCGCATTGATCGTTACCGTTACCGTAAAGCTGGGGCCCGTACCGCAGCTTACAGAAGTTGGCGTTACTATATAAGTAGCCGTCTGCTGGCTATTGGTAGGATTAGATAATGTACCGCTGATATTGCCAGTACCTGTTAAAGAGGCTCCGCCTGTCAATCCACCTGTTACGGATGGCGCGCTCCAGCCATACGTAGTACCAGCGGGTACAATACCATTGGTAATATTCGTGGGCGTTACACTAAAAGATACACCGCTACAACTTACTGCTGTCATCGCTGTGATTACGGCTGAGGGATTGACCGTTACCGTTACACTAAATACCGATCCCGTACAGTTACCATTCGCAGAAAGTGGCGTTACAAGGTAAGTGGCTGTACGCGCTATATTGGTGCTGTTGCCTAATGTGCCGAACACATTCGTGGAAGCTACCGCATTCGTTACACCACCGGTGATACCTACCCCGGTTGGGGCTCCCCAGGTATACGTTGTATTAGCAGGTATCACTCCATTCACTACGTCAGTAGGTGTTATGCTGAACGCTACTCCATTACAGCTCGTAACAGTCAGGGCATTTACACTCGCATTGGCATTGATCGTTACCGTTACTGTAAAGCTCGAACCGGTACAAGCAACTCCATTCGTTAATGGCGTTACAGTATAAGTAGCCGTTTGGGATACATTCGTTGGGTTGGCAAACGTACCGAAGATATTAGGCTGATTGCTACCAGCGGCTCCGCCCGTAAGTCCACCCGTTACTGATGGTGCACTCCACGAGTAAACCGTATTCGCTGGTACTACTCCATTGGTAACATTGGTTGGGGTTACACTAAACGACACTCCCTCACAAGTAACAGCAGTCATCGATGTAATGATCGCTGCCGCATTGATCGTTACCGTTACCGTAAAACTGGGGCCCGTACCGCAGCTTACAGAAGTTGGCGTTACTATATAAGTAGCCGTCTGCTGGCTATTGGTAGGATTAAATAATGTGCCGCTGATATTGCCAGTACCTGTTAAAGAGGCTCCGCCTGTCAATCCACCTGTTACGGATGGTGCACTCCAGCCATACGTAGTACCCGCAGGTACAATACCATTGGTAATATTCGTGGGCGTTACTGTAAACGATACTCCGCTACAGCTTACTGCCGTCATCGCTGTGATTACGGCTGAGGGATTGACCGTTACCGTTACACTAAATACCGCTCCCGTACAGTTACCCGGTGATAACGGAGTTACCAGGTAAGTAGCTGTACGCGCTATATTCGTTGTATTGGTAAGAATACCATCTACATCCGTGGAAGCTACCGCATTCGTTATACCACCGGTGATACCAAAGCCGGTTGGGGCTCCCCAGGTATACGTTGTTCCAGCTGGGATCACTCCATGCGTTACATCGGTAGGCGTTACACTAAACGCGGTTCCGCTGCAACTGGTAGCTGTCATCGCATTTACAGATGCTGATGGATTGATCGTTACCGTTACCGTAAAGCTGGTACCATTACAGATACCACTGATCGCTGATACTATATAAGTGGCCGTCTGTTGCGCATTCGTAGGATTCAGCAGGTTACCGTTAATATTACTCTGACCACTCGCTCCAGCTCCACCCGTCAATCCTCCCGTTACTGATGGAGCACTCCAGCTATACAAGGTTCCAGCAGGTACTATGCCATTCGTTACATTCGTAGGCGTTACACTAAAGCTAACACCATCACAACTTACTGCTGTCATCGCTGTAATCAAAGCAGCCGGATTAACCGTTACCGTTACACTAAATACCGATCCCGTACAGTTACCATTCGCAGAAAGTGGCGTTACAAGGTAAGTGGCTGTACGCGCTATATTGGTGCTGTTGCCTAATGTGCCGAACACATTCGTGGAAGCTACCGCATTCGTTATACCACCAGTGATACCTACTCCGGTTGGGGCTCCCCAGGTATACGTTGTATTGGCAGGGATCACTCCATTCACTGCGTTTGTTGGCGTTATGCTGAACGCTACTCCATTACAGCTCGTAACAGTCAGGGCATTTACACTCGCATTGGCATTGATCGTTACCGTTACCGTAAAGCTCGAACCGGTACAAGCAACTCCATTCGTTAATGGCGTTACCGTATAAGTAGCCGTTTGGGATACATTCGTTGGGTTGGCAAACGTACCGAAGATATTAGCCTGATTGCTACCAGCGGCTCCGCCTGTAAGTCCACCCGTTACTGATGGGGCACTCCACGAGTAAACCGTATTGGCTGGTACTACTCCATTGGTAACATCAGTTGGGGTTACACTAAACGACACTCCCTCACAACTTACTGCTGTCATCGATGTAATGATCGCTGCCGCATTGATCGTTACCGTTACCGTAAAGCTGGGGCCCGTACCGCAGCTTACAGAAGTTGGCGTTACTATATAAGTAGCCGTCTGCTGGCTATTGGTAGGATTAGATAATGTACCGCTGATATTGCCAGTACCTGTTAAAGAGGCTCCGCCTGTCAATCCACCTGTTACGGATGGCGCGCTCCAGCCATACGTAGTACCAGCGGGTACAATACCATTGGTAATATTCGTTGGGGTTACACTAAAAGATACTCCGCTACAGCTTACTGCTGTCATCGCTGTGATTACGGCTGATGGATTGACCGTTACCGTTACACTAAATACCGATCCCGTACAGTTACCATTCGTAGAAAGTGGCGTTACAAGGTAAGTGGCTGTACGCGCTATATTCGTTGTATTGGTAAGAATACCTTCTACATCCGTGGAAGCTACCGCATTCGTTATACCACCGGTGATACCTACTCCGGTTGGGGCTCCCCAGGTATACGTTGTATTGGCAGGGATCACTCCATTCACTGCGTTTGTTGGCGTTATGCTGAACGCTACTCCATTACAGCTCGTAACAGTCAGGGCATTTACACTCGCATTGGCATTGATCGTTACCGTTACTGTAAAGCTCGAACCGGTACAAGCAACTCCATTCGTTAATGGCGTTACCGTATAAGTAGCCGTTTGGGATACATTCGTTGGGTTGGCAAACGTACCGAAGATATTAGGCTGATTGCTACCAGCTGCTCCGCCTGTAAGTCCACCCGTTACTGATGGTGCACTCCAGGAGTAAACCGTATTGGCTGGTACTACTCCATTGGTAACATCAGTTGGGGTTACACTAAACGACACTCCCTCACAACTTACTGCTGTCATCGCTGTAATGATCGCTGCCGCATTGATCGTTACCGTTACCGTAAAGCTGGGGCCCGTACCGCAGCTTACAGAAGTTGGCGTTACTATATAAGTAGCCGTCTGCTGGCTATTGGTAGGATTAAATAATGTGCCACGAACATTGGTAGTACCTGTTAAAGAGGCTCCGCCTGTCAGTCCACCTGTTACGGATGGCGCGCTCCAGCCATACGTAGTACCAGCAGGTACAATACCATTGGTAATATTCGTTGGGGTTACACTAAAAGATACTCCGCTACAGCTTACTGCTGTCATCGCTGTGATTACGGCTGATGGATTGACCGTTACCGTTACACTAAATACCGATCCCGTACAGTTACCATTCGCAGACAGTGGCGTTACAAGGTAAGTGGCTGTACGCGCTATATTCGTTGTATTGGTAAGAATACCTTCTATATCTGTTGAAGCTACCGCATTCGTTATACCACCGGTGATACCAAAGCCGGTTGGGGCTCCCCAGGTATACGTTGTATTAGCAGGTATCACTCCATTCACTACGTCAGTAGGTGTTATGCTGAACGCTACTCCATTACAGCTCGTAACAGTCAGGGCATTTACACTCGCATTGGCATTGATCGTTACCGTTACTGTAAAGCTCGAACCGGTACAAGCAACTCCATTCGTTAATGGCGTTACAGTATAAGTAGCCGTTTGGGATACATTCGTTGGGTTGGCAAACGTACCGAAGATATTAGCCTGATTGCTACCAGCGGCTCCGCCCGTAAGTCCACCCGTTACTGATGGTGCACTCCACGAGTAAACCGTATTCGCTGGTACTACTCCATTGGTAACATTGGTTGGGGTTACACTAAACGACACTCCCTCACAACTTACTGCTGTCATCGCTGTAATGATCGCTGCCGCATTGATCGTTACCGTTACCGTAAAGCTGGGGCCCGTACCGCAGCTTACAGAAGTTGGCGTTACTATATAAGTAGCCGTCTGCTGGCTATTGGTAGGATTAGATAATGTACCGCTGATATTGCCAGTACCTGTTAAAGAGGCTCCGCCTGTCAATCCACCTGTTACGGATGGCGCACTCCAGCCATACGTAGTACCAGCGGGTACAGCACCATTAACAATATCAGTAGGAGTTACTCCAAACGCTATTCCGCTGCAGGTAGCCGCTGTCATTGCAGTAATGCTAGCCCCTGGGCTTACCGTTACCGTTAATGAAAAAACAGCTCCTACACAGTTGCCTGGTGATAACGGAGTTACCAGGTAAGTAGCTGTACGTGCAATACCTGTTGTATTGGTAAGATTACCATCAATATCTGTAGAAGCAACCACATTTGTAGCTCCATTGGCGATACCTACGCCCGTTGGCGCATTCCATGTATAGGTAGTATTCGTTGGGATAATTCCATTTGTAGCGTTTGTTGGTGTAATACTAAAAGCCACTCCACTACAGATGGTAGTGGTCATTGGAGTGATCGTTGCGTTAGGGTTGATAGTTACCGTAACCGTAAAGGTTGATCCGGTACAGCTACCTAATGTCAGTGGGGTTACAATGTAGGTTGCGGTTTGCTGTGTATTCGTTGGATTAGACAGGTTGCCATTGATATTACCCTGACCACTCGCTCCCGCTCCGCCGGTTAAGCCACCCGTTACAGATGGTGCACTCCAGGAATATGTGGTGGAAGCAGGTACAACTCCATTGGTAACATGGGTCGGCGTTATACTAAAAGAAACACCATCGCAACTGATTGCCGTCATCGCTGTAATACTCGCGGATGGATTTACCGTTACAGTTAATGAGAATACAGAACCAACACAACCATTCGATGTAGGCGTTACAAGGTAAGTGGCAGTGCGTGCTATATTCGTTGTATTGGTAAGTACTCCATCAATACCCGTTGACGCACTCGCATTAGTAACACCACCTGTTATACCAACACCCGTTGGTGCATTCCAGGTATAGGTAGTGGAAGAAGGTACAACTCCATTCGTAACATTGGTTGGGGTGACGCTGAATGCTACTCCACTGCAGACAGTGGTAGTCATTGGTGTAACGGCAGGACGTGCATCAACTGTTACCGTTACAGAAAAAACAGATCCGGTACAATTGCCAGGAGATAGCGGGGTAACAAGATAAGTAGCGGTTCTGGATATCGAAGATGAATTGGATAGTGTACCAAAAATATTCGTTGAGGCGGAAGCCTGCGTTGCACCACCGGTAATACCCGTGCCTGTTGGTACGCCCCAGGTAAACGTTGTACCAGCGGGTACTATTCCGTTTGTACTGTTTGTAGGGGTTACGCTGAACGCAACTCCTGTACAAGAAGTTGCGTTCAGCGGAGTGATAGTCGCATTCGGATTAATAGTTACCGTAACCGTAAAGGTTGATCCGGTACAGCTACCTAAGGTTAGTGGGGTTACAATGTAGGTAGCGGTTTGCTGGGTATTCGTTGGATTAGACAGGTTGCCATTGATATTACCCTGACCACTCGCTCCCGCTCCGCCGGTTAAGCCACCTGTTACAGAAGGTGCACTCCAGGAATATGTGGTGGAAGCAGGTACAACTCCATTGGTAACATGGGTCGGCGTTATACTAAAAGAAACACCATCACAACTGATTGCCGTCATCGCTGTAATACTCGCGGATGGATTTACCGTTACAGTTAATGAGAATACAGAACCAACACAACCATTCGATGCGGGCGTTACAAGGTAAGTGGCGGTGCGTGCTATATTCGTTGTATTGGTAAGTACTCCATCAATATCCGTTGACGCACTCGCATTAGTAACACCACCTGTTATACCAACACCCGTTGGTGCATTCCAGGTATAGGTAGTGGAAGAAGGTACAACTCCATTCGTAACATTGGTTGGGGTGACGCTGAATGCTACTCCACTGCAGACAGTGGTAGTCATTGGTGTAACGGCAGGACGTGCATCAACTGTTACCGTTACAGAAAAAACAGATCCGGTACAATTGCCAGGAGATAGCGGGGTAACAAGATAAGTAGCGGTTCTGGATATCGAAGATGAATTGGACAGCGTACCAAAAATATTCGTTGAGGCGGAAGCCTGCGTTGCACCACCGGTAATACCCGTGCCTGTTGGTACGCCCCAGGTAAACGTTGTACCAGCGGGTACTATTCCGTTTGTACTGTTTGTAGGGGTTACGCTGAACGCAACTCCTGTACAGGAAGTTGCGGTCATTGGAGTGATCGTTGCGTTAGGATTAATAGTTACCGTAACCGTAAAGGTTGATCCGGTACAGCTACCTAAGGTTAGTGGGGTTACAATGTAGGTAGCGGTTTGCTGGGTATTCGTTGGATTAGACAGGTTGCCATTGATATTACCCTGACCACTCGCTCCCGCTCCGCCGGTTAAGCCACCTGTTACAGATGGTGCACTCCAGGAATATGTGGTGGAAGCAGGTACAACTCCATTGGTAACATGGGTCGGCGTTACACTAAAAGAAACACCATCGCAGCTGATTGCCGTCATCGCAGAAACTTTTGCTACCGGATTAACTGTAACGGTAACAGTAAATGAAGCACCTACACAGGCAGCACTTGTTGGTGTTACAATGTAGGTAGCTGTTTGCGCTGTAGATGTTGTACTGGAAAGTGTTCCGGAAATAAACGAGGCACTGGTTCCGGCAGCTGCACCTGTCATGCCACCGGTAACAGAAGGAGCACTCCAGGTATAAGTTGTACCGCCTGGTACGGTTCCGTCTACACCATCTGTTGGTGAAACGGTAAAACTAACTCCGCTACAGGTAACTGCATTGATGGCGTTGATGGTAGGAGTAACGCATGCGAAGAATGAATGGGCAGCAACTGTAAGAGGCGCAGGAGCATTGTTGAGCGCGGAATCCTGGGAAGGAACTGAAGGTGAAGGAAGAGTTTTTGTTTCAAGCGTAAGGTTGCGCTTGTCCAGTGAAGGGATTTCAAAAATGTTGGAATATGCTATAGTAGCAAATTTTTGTTTTTTAAAAAACTGTTCATCACGAATAGTTTCTTTTTCATCGCTTACAATTTTTGTAAGATCATTTACAACAGCAGCCGTTGCAGAAAGGATATGGTTAATTCCCGGTGTGTTCAGCGCGCGAAGGTTCAGGATACCCAATAGTATCAATACAACAAACAAGCTTGTTGCCTTCAGTAAACGCGATATATCGGGCGAAGACTTGATCTACGAAATGTTTTTAAATTTTAAACCCATCTGCCTCTTATTTTTTCTATTGCTCTTGTTACTCTTTTATTATATACACATTCATTTTTTAGTACAAACACGCAACTACTACAAAAGATAATAATACACCAAGGGCTTTAACTAGCCTTGTGGTAATATCACTATACTCTTGACCTTTTTTTCAATAGATATATGTAGACAATGCTTTAAAGACGTTATAAACTCGTTAAGGGATGTCTTGAACAGCAATACATAACAAAACATCATATTATCTATTTAGATGCGACACAGGTTGCTGTATAAGTAAGTACCATCGCCAACATTTCTTTAACGATTGTACATTTTACACTTCAGGCAATCAGAAGAAAATTCTGCTTCCCTTGGCTTCCCCGTCTCGGGCACTTTAACAAAACTGGTTAATGATCTACAAATTTGTAGGCTTTTCTCTTATGAAGGCCTAGCTTGTTTAACATTTCAAAAATAGCTGTATAGCTATATAATATAGCTATACAGCTATTTTTGAATTCAGAATACTATATTTCCATGTTTTGATAATTTCAATCACCTTTAGGAACATGTTTTTATCCCTTCTTTCCAATACCCGTTTCCCAGCTAATCACTTTGGCTTATCCCTGTATCTCTTTACCAACTTCGGCTGGGTCGAATATTTGGTCATTGGAATTTTTGTAACCATCCTCATAATTGTGGTGGCTTTAGTAAAAACCCTACGAAAGAGGGAAAAAACACTGGAAGAAATGGTAGCGGCCAAAACCGAAGAATTACGCTATTCTATGCTTCAACTGGAGGCAAATGAGATAGAATTGACCAATAACCTGGCATTTCGTGAGCGGATTATCAGCATTGTGATGCACGATTTGAAATCGCCACTCACTTTTGTGCATAAAATAGCCACTTCCCTGTACGAAACACACGCCAATTTGTCGAAAGAGGACCTGGAAAGACTCACTTTTGAGCTGTATCATACCAGTTTCGACATCACTAATTTTGTTGTAAACCTGCTTCAATGGCTGAACAGCACGCAGCAAAACTTTAAATTAAGCTATACCATACAGCCACTGAACGAATTTATCCGTACTTCCTGCGCAGTTTATATTAAAATGGCGCAGGAAAAAGGGCTACAGTTCGAATTCAGTAGTCCTGACAGCCTGGTATTACGCACAGATTTCAGTCTTTTACTCATTGTTCTGAGAAACCTGCTGGATAACGCCATTAAACATACCCAAAAAGGAAGCATTTCTGTTTCCGGTCACGCTACCGAAAGGCACCAGTTTGTTACCATCAGCGACACTGGCTATGGCATTAATGCTGATAAAATTATTGAACTGGAAAACGGGGTTATTACCAAAAAGACTTCTGAAAGTACCCAGATAGGGTACAGGATTGTTTACGACCTGGTTCAGAAAATGAAAGGAAATATCCAGATTGTCAGTGCTGAGGGTAAGGGCAGTAAGATTACTGTACAGCTGCCGGTGTAACAATGAATACGATCTTAAATGATCTTATACTGCCGGGCAATGGTCATCAGTTCTATGAGGTTATTATTCGGAATTTTTAGTTTCTCAAATACCTTACCCTTATAAGTAGAAACGGTGGATGAGTGGATGCTTAGTGAATCTGCTATTTCTGTAATACTTTTCCCTGTAAGCAATTCCTTGGCCACCTGGAACTCCCTGTCGCTAAGGCTGTCGAAAGGATTGTCCGTTCCCCCGGTAAACAAAGATTCTGCCAATACCTGTTTAAGGTTCTCACTCATATACACACGTTTCAACAAAGCATGTTCAATGGCCTTCAGTATCTCCTCATTTTCTGAAGATTTATGCAGGAAACCTTTTATACCCAGCTTGAAGAACCGACGGGCATATACGTTCTCGTCATTCATGGTAAGAACGATAATACTTGTCTTAGGATGGTTTGAGGTCATATATTGTATCAGTCTTGTTGGGTCGCTGTCAGGCATATTCAGGTCCATCAGTATCAGATCAAAAGGATAGGAACGCAAGAGATCGATCGCCTGTTTTTCGTTTTCGGCTTCCTCGATATGATTATCTGTAAAATGCTGTTTGATGATCAACTTGATACCGGCGCGAACAACTGAATGGTCGTCAACTATAAGAAAATTAGGCATTTTGAGTTAGCTTGATTAGTTGCAAAAATATTGAAAAGAGATGAGAGATTATAGATCACAGTTAATTCTTACTTCCCGATTCATCGGTACGGTTCCTGGGATAGTATACGGGCTGAAAAAACTGGGTTTGGTTTAAAAAACTAACCAGCGTTTCACTTTTAAAAATTCCTCCTTCGAGTACGGTCTTGATTGCTATCATCAGCTCCGGGTCCTGCCTGGATTTATGAACGTACCCCTTAACTCCCCGGTTGTAGTAATCCATTGTTCCATATCCTTCGTCCACGGAGGTAAGCACAATAATGCCACATTTTTCCTTTTTTTCATTACAAAAATCTATAATGGGTGTGGGCTTGCTGTTAGGCATGTTTAAATCGAGGATAACGATATCGAAGTGATTATTCCGTAGAAGCGTTAAAGCCTGCATCTCGTTTTCCGCCTCCCCGAACACGGCACCCGGATACTGCCTGAGGATCATTTTCCGCGTAATCATGCGAATTAATGCAATATCATCTATGATAAGAAAATGGTACATATCCGGGCTAGTTTGGCAACCTGAAAACTTGAAATTTCAAATTAACTTCCTAAAAGTAACGCAATTATTCAATGTCCGAACTTTGTATATTCTTTAAATATACAAAATACCATTTAGTTGGCGCTGAGGTACGTAACCAAAAATGGCACCTGCGGGGGGGCAGGCGCCATTTGTATGGAGGCAATAAATCGTTGGACATATCAAATATCCAGTATAAGCCTTTCATAAAAAATAGCCGGAGCTGCCTAACTCAATACGTTGCAGATAAGAAAAAAGGGTAGCTGAATAGCTAAATAACTTTATACATCCTCGCTACTTCTATCAGTTCCGCGAGGTTATTATTGGTGATACCCATCTTTTCATAAACCTTTCCTTTATAGGTGGAAACTGTTGATTTATCAATGCTTAAAGAAGCGGCAATCTCTGCAATTGACTTTCCGCTGATCAGATCCCGGGCTACTTTAAACTCCCGGTCGCTCAGCAGATCGAAAGGGTTATAGGTGCCACCCCCTACAATAGACTCGGCGAGCAGACCTTTCAGGTTTGAACTGATATATACACGGTTCTGAAGAACCGTTTGTATTGCGGATAAAATCTCTTTATTGGCACTGGCTTTATTAATAAACCCTTTTACACCCATGGCATAAAACCGCCTGGCATAAACGGTTTCTTCCTGCATGGTAAACACAAGAATAGGGGTATCCGGCTGACAGGTTTTGATATAGTGTATCAACCTGACAGGGTCACTATCCGGCATATTAAGGTCGAGGAAGATGAGATCAAAAACAATGTCCTTTATATACCCAAGACTCTGCTTCTCATTTTCGGCTTCTTTGATCATTTTTGGGTTAAACTGAGAACCAAGCATTAAAACGAGCCCGGCCCGCACCACTTCATGATCGTCGATAATCAAGACGTTCTGCATAGGTCTATTATGGAAATTTTGGATTCCGGGATACTACACGTCCAGCGGGTTCCTTCTCGTTGGCACCACCGTTTCTTCATCGTCACTCAGGTAGACCCAGAAATCGTACAAAGCAAATATATCACCCGGAATTTTAGGGCCATTATTCTCGCTGTTGCGGTCATAAGAACCCAAAAAATCTCCTTTGTACTTTATTTCTTTCAGCTTTTCCTCTAAACTTAAAGTCTTAAAATTCTCAATAGTCATATTCGAAAATATTTTTATAACTTGTAATAAGGCTTGCAATCTAATAAGAAAAACCAAGTTATGCTAAATGGCTTTAAAAAAAGCACTTATCGCCTCATGCTCTTTTAATTCATCCAGGTTTTCAATACTCAATGGCTTACTGATAAACTGTATTACCACCGGGTATTGCTTAGCCAGGGCAAAATCCTCAGGATCAATGGTAGAAGAAAGAATTATAATACGTGTCTGGGGAAGGCGGGAGGCATATAGGGGCATATAGGACTGTAAAAAGTCCCAGCCATTCATAACCGGCATATTGATATCCAGGAATATCAGTTCAGGTGCCGCAATACCGGAAGTATCCTCTGAAAAAAGCTTCTCGAAATAGTCCAATGCATCACTTCCGTCAATTGCTGTTACAACTTCCATGGCAAATCCGGTCCGTTTCAGCAACAGCTGGGAAATGGTAAGCGATATACTATCGTCATCTACACAAAGTACTTTTTTGATCATTGCTATTTTTTCAATTCTAAAAAAATCCCGTGTTAATAGGTACCGCCGGTATACTGTATTCAATCAACTGGTAATATAGTTATTATTATCAATTAATTCAGCAACTATCCGCATATAATCGGTAGATGCAAGATTAAGAAAACTGTAGGTAAATGGTTCAACAAATTACATCACTCATCCAATTATCGATATGAATGGTAAACCCGGCGTATCTGAAAGTACTATTTCCGTTTGGCTTTCTCCCAAAGCACAGTCTGTTTCATCAATACAAAGCGCACCATACCCGCTATCACTGCGTAATTCATCAAACAAAAATAATAGGGAATAAAAAACACCTTGATTCTCAGGCTTGTTCTTTCAAATACCCATCCGGCAACAGAAGCTGTGTAAAGACACAGCTGGGCGATCCATAACCATTTCAGGTAAGCGTGAACGGGAGCCTGTACAACAAGAATGGCATTAAGTACAAACGCAAGTATCATGAGATAAGGAGTAACAGCCCATCGGAGTACGCGGTGACTGATAAATTGAAAGCTCAGAAGAGGCTGAGGGTAAAACAGTAAAAGTTTTTTCAGGCGCAGAATCGATTGAAGCCCACCGGCCGCTATTCTGATTTTCCGTTTCAATTCTTCCTGCGTATTGGCGGAAGTATTTTCCGTTGCAAACGCAGTGGGTTCGTATACAATCCTGTACTTTTTTATCGCAATATTCATCGATATCATAAAATCATCCAGGATCGTATCGGGAGCTACGGGTTCGTATAAAGCTGTGCGGATGCTAAATAGTTCCCCTGCCGCTCCAACTACCGAATACAATTCCGAATCCCATTTCTTTAAAGCGGATTCATACTTCCAGTAGAATCCCTCCCCGGCTGTTGCGTCGGCAGATGCATCTACCTGTACCCTCTTTTCTCCGGCTACAGCTCCTATCTGGGGATCCCTGTAATGACGGCTGATATTCAGCAACGCATCCCGGTTTAACATAGCATTGGCGTCCGTAAAAACCGTTATTGCCGAGTGCACTTCCTGCATGGCCCTGTGAACCGCCGCAATTTTTCCTGCCCTTCCGGTCTTGTGCATGAGTTCTACCTCCGGATATCTTGAAATAATGGCTGGAGTTTCATCAGTAGAACCGTCGGTAATAAAGATAATACGCAGCTGTTCCGCCGGGTAATTAAGTGCCAGTGTATTCTGTATTTTTTCCTCAATAATATAAGCTTCATTATATGCGGCCACAATAACAGTGATTGTCGGCGTGAATGGCCCTGCTCCGGCCTCCTTCCGGGTGCGTACCCGGCGCAAGCACCACACAATCATATACAGGAATAGACCATACCCGATATAGGTATAGAAGATAATGAAGAGACAGATAAGAAGAAATGCTTCCAGCGTACCGATTTTACCCCGAATATCGAGCTTTAGCGGCGAAAGTCCTTGGATAGGGCAAGCTATTTTCAGGCGGCAGAAAGATGGAACCCTGATTCCTTCAGCCAGTCAACAGTCATTTGAATCTACGTATATTTACCTAAATAATGGCTATGCTTAAAGTTGGCGTTTTCGGTGTGGGGCACCTGGGCAAGTTTCATCTGAATAACTGGAAAGAGATTGCCGGGGTAAAGCTCGTGGGATTTTTCGACCCGGATAATGATGCCGCCCGGGCGGTTACAGAACAATATGGAATCAAGCGGTATATGGATGAGGATAAATTGATAGACGCCTGCGATATTATCGATGTTATCACTCCTACAGACCTGCACTTTGCTATCTGTATGCAGGCGATCCGGAAAGGCAAACATGTTTTCGTGGAAAAACCACTCGCATTTACCCTGCAGGAAGGCCGCGACCTGGTAAGCATGGTTCGTGAAGCCAATATAAAGCTGCAGGTGGGTCATGTGGAAAGATTTAACCCGGCATACCTGGCTATTAAGGATATGACACTCAACCCGATGTTCATTGAAGTTCACAGGCTGGCGCAATTCAATCCCAGGGGCACTGAAGTTAGCGTAATCCTGGACCTGATGATACATGATATAGATATCATCCTCAGCCTGGTAAAAAGTGATGTAAAAAATATATCAGCGAGTGGTGTGGCCGTCATGACGGAAACACCGGATATAGCCAATGTAAGAATAGAATTCCACAATGGATGCGTGGCCAATCTTACCAGCAGCAGGATCAGTATGAAAAAAATGCGGAAAATGCGGCTGTTCCAGAAAGACGCATACCTGGGCATTGATTTTCTCGAAAAGAAAACCGAGATCATTAAGTTAAAACAGGAGGATGACACCAATGTATTCTCGTTTGACATAGAAACCCAGCATGGTAAAAAAACAATTGCTATCGCCAACCCGGTCATTCAGCCCTTAAACGCTATCAAACTGGAGCTGGAATCTTTTGTTGACGCGATTGTAAATAATAAGCCGGTAGTGGTTAGCGAAATAGATGGATTTCTGGCGATGGAAGTAGCCCATAAAATACTGGAGAAAATAAATAACACCAGTATCCTGGTGTAAACAGCTGCGTTTTGCAGGTGATCAGGCTTTACGCTGCAGCAAAATATTTTCCGCCACCAGCATATCTGACGGCCGCGTAATCTTGATATTGTTATGTTCTCCCTCTATCAGCTCCACCTTGCTTCCATAAGCTTCGAGTACCGTAGCTTCGTCTGTAAACTCTTTACGGTAGGCGGTTTGAAAGGCGGGTAATAACAATGTGCTGGTAAATGTTTGCGGTGTTTGAATGATACGTACAAAGTTTCTGTCGGCAGGGCGGTTGGTATTGCCTTCCACAATGCGTATGCTGTCTGTAGCCGCAACCGCGGGTACGGCACTTCCTTTTTCCAATGCCTGCGCATAACAACGTTCAATCAGGTTGCTGGTTACTAAACAGCGCACCGCGTCATGTACAAATATTACCGCAGGTTCCGTTACATGCGAAAGACCGCTCTGAACGGAATGAAATCGGGTTTCCCCACCCTCCGCAAATATAACGGGATGCGGAACGGTTATTCCCTCAATGCTCCTTTTGCCTGTTTCCATGTGCTCAGCAGGCAGTACAATTATAATGTTTATGTCGGGATAACAGTTTACAAAAACGTTTACCGAGTGCCAAAGAAGCGACTTCCCATCCAGCAATAGAAACTGTTTAGGAACCGCAGCCCCCATCCGCTCTCCACTGCCCCCGGCAACAATTACCGCATACTTTTTCATACCATTACTCGTTAACCGCGCCTTGGTCTTTGTGTGAAAAAAATGCTCACAAGGGCACAAAGGCACAATTGGGTTATTGATAAATCGCAATCTCTTTCAGACCCTGGTTATTCCGTACACCGCGGTACATTCCTGCACTATTAAACACCAATGCGGCATTTCCTTTCGCGTCTACGCCAATCATGCCTCCTTCT
The DNA here is from genome assembly GCA_965229175.1 of Sediminibacterium sp. Taxonomy (GTDB): domain Bacteria; phylum Bacteroidota; class Bacteroidia; order Chitinophagales; family Chitinophagaceae; genus Sediminibacterium. The sequence continues at coordinate 16,892 of CBDDIT010000011.1, forward strand.
CCTTCTATTTTCACAAGCTTATCGTGTACAACGATATCCATGGCTTGCTGCAGTGTTAGCCCTTTGTACTCCATCAGGCAGCTGACATCATAGGCGGCTACGGTACGGATGAACATTTCGCCATGCCCGGTGCAGCTGATCGCGCAGGTATTGTTATTGGCATAGGTTCCGGAGCCAATCATAGGGCTGTCGCCAATGCGGCCATACTTTTTATTGGTCATCCCCCCGGTAGAAGTGGCGGCTGCTATATTGCCGTTGGCATCGCAGGCTACTGCCCCCACGGTACCAAATTTCTTAGCGCGCATCAGTTCCTCCAGGTGATGATGGGTATGATCGAGCGAATAATTGTCTGAGTCCCGTATCTCTTTCCACTGGTCGTACCGGAACTGGGAGAAAAAATATTCATCCGGCTCCAGCTTTACCCCCTGCTTAATGGCAAAATCGTTCGCTCCCTTACCGCTTAAAAAAACATGGTTGCTGTTGCGCATTACTTCGGTTGCCAGCTCTATCGGATTCCGAACATTCCTTACGCCCGCCACCGCTCCCGCCGCCAGGTCGGTTCCGTCCATAATAGCCGCATCCATCTCCTGTACCCCTTTTTTGGTGAATACAGACCCTCTGCCTGCATTAAACAGAACATTGTCCTCCAGCAGCACCAACGCGGCTTTAACGGCATTTATGGCCGTTCCGCCCTCTTCCAGTACCGCATAACTGATATCCAACGCCTCCTGCAAACCCGCCAGGTAAGCCTGCTCCAGCTCCGGAGTCATATCCTGCTTCAAAATGGTTCCCGCCCCGCCGTGGATTGCTATGGTGTAGGTTGACATTGGAATTTGAAAATTTGAGAATTTGAAAATTTGAAAATGGGTTTTCAGGTTTCAGGAGAAATGTCGCCGGTTACAAGGCAATTCAATTTTCAAATTCTCAAATTCTCAAATTTTCAAATTGCCAACAGCCTCTCACACTCTTCCCTAAACCTCTCCTTATTAATCGCCACCGTTCCTACTTCTTCACATACCAGACCACCGGCTATATTGGCCATTTCGGCGGCCAGGTGTATTTGCCTGGTGGCAGCGTATACCAATGCGGCAACGCCAATTACGGTATCGCCGGCACCGCTTACATCCGCTATATTACGTATATGGGTGGGAATTTGTTTGGATGCTGATCCCTGCTGGTAAAATATTCCATTTTCCGAGAGCGTGATAAACGAGATCTCATGCTGAAGGTGTTCCTGCAGAACCGCATGTATATTTTGCAGCGATGCAAGATCTACCGGGCCAGTTAACAGGTTCAGGCCCTCTTTTACTTCCTTGAGGTTGGGCTTGAAAAGTGTTACCCCTTTAAATGACAGAAAATTCCTGCGCTTCGGATCCACCGCTGTAATTACATTGTATTTTTTACAGAGGGCGGTCAGTTCCCCAATCACTCTTTCCGTCAAAACCCCCTTGTTATAATCCTCAAAAATCAGCACATCAGGTGGTGAAACGGCGAAAAACGCGGTTGCTTTCTCAATCAGCCTGTCCTCCAGTTCCCTGTCAATATCTATCGTCATCTCCGCATCCAGCCGCATCATTTGCTGATTGCGGCTCATTACGCGGGTTTTGTTGGTAGTAATTCTTCCGGCGAGGCAATGATAGGTGCCGTATTAATTTTGTTCCCGTCCAGCAATTGCAACAGTTGTTTGCCGTCTGCATCATCCCCCAAAACGGAAAAGATAGTGGTATCTGCGCCAAGTGATACTGTATTAAGCGCAACGTTCGCGGCACCCCCTACCCTTAATTCTTTTCTTTCAAAGGCCACCACAGGTACGGGTGCTTCGGGTGATATTCTCTCTACATGTCCCCACCAGTAGTTATCCAGCATCACATCCCCTACAATCACCACCCTGAGCGAGGCAATAGCAGAAAATATTTGTTGTATCTCCATCAGGCTGTCTTTTTATTCGAACCGCAAGATAATACAAAGGAATACCCGCCAGGGTAATTATCAACCCGGGCCATGTAAAATCGCGTTTGTAGATGAATAGCAACACACAAAAGCTGATACCCATCAGTATGTAAATGGCGGGTAATACAGGGTACAAAAATGCCTTATAGGGCCGTTCGGCATCCGGCCTTTTCTTACGGAGAATAAAAATTCCGATGATGGTGAGTACATAAAAAATTACCACTACAAATGAGATCATATCCAGGAGGTCGCCATATTTGCCGCTCAGGCAAAGTATAACAGCCACCACACATTGCGCCCAAAGTGCCCATTCGGGTACCGCGTTCTTATTCAGTGTTCCTGCTTTCTTAAAAAACAGGCCATCCTGCGACATGGTATAGTACACCCTGGCGCCGGCGAGTATCAGCCCGTTATTACATCCAAAGGTTGAGATCATGATCATGATGGCAATCACGTAGGTTCCGATATCGCCAAAATCACATTGGATGCTGCCACAGCAACCCTGTCGGACTTGGCAAAAGCGATATCATGCAGGGGCATCACGGCCAGGTACATGAAATTGGTAGACACATAAATAAGGGTAACGGCCAATGTGCCCAGGAAAAGGCTCAGGCCGATATTCCGTTTGGGGTTCTTGATCTCGCCCGCTATGAAGGTTACATTATTCCAGGCATCGCTGCTGAAAATAGAGCCTACCATAGACGCCGCAATGGCACCTACGGCAGCCGCGCCCATTACAGGCACGAGTATAGTAGTGGCATCCGCCGTTCCGCCGGTCATACTTTGCATATGCCAGGCGTCTGTCCAGTTGGCTTTCCATACATCTCCTTTGGCCATCAGTAGTCCAAATACAATGAGCCCGAAAAGCGAGAGGAGCTTGGTAACGGTAAAAGTGGTTTGTATAAACTTGCCTCCCTGGATACCTCGTGTATTGATATATGTCAGAAAAACAATCAGTACCATCGATACCAGCTGGGCCGTATGCACATGCAATGATCCGACACTGAAGAGGATATTGGCATCCGTCATTTCCAGGGAAGGAAAAAAGTAACCGGCAACTTGCAGAATGCCACTCCTACCGCCGCAATGGTACCGGTTTGTATAACGGCAAAAAAGCTCCATCCATACAGGAATCCCACCAGGGGGTTATACGACTCTTTCAGGTAAACATACTGTCCGCCTGCTTTGGGGAACATGGCACTCAACTCACCGTAGCTGAGGGCTGCACTGAGGGTCATAAACCCCGTAATAAGCCATACTACTATCAGCCAGCCAGCACTGCCCACGTTAGCGTAATATCAGCACTTACAATGAATATTCCCGAACCTATCATACTGCCGGCCACGATCATGGTTGCATCGAATAATCCTAATGTAGGTTTAAATTTGGCCGCTTCGCTCATAAAAAATCCCGCCTTTAGTGGCGGGATGAAGATAATAAAATATAGGTGAAGTTTATTTCTTCTTCTTATACAGTTCATTCAGGCCGCGGATCACGTCCGGAGTGATATCATATACACTGTCTTTCAGGTACATCAGGTCTGGTGAGCTGGAAAAGATAAAAGCATATCCTTTATCCTTGTTATACACTTTCAGGTAATCCTCAATCTTCTTCTTTACATCCTGTAGTTTCTTAAACTGGTCTTCCTGGAACTCATCACTCATCATTTTTTCCTTGCCCTGGAAAGCTTTTTCCATCTGGCGCAGCTCCTGCTCTTTATTGGCCAGTTCCGATTGTGATAAATGCTGGCTCAGTTTCTGGTATTCCTGCACTTTGGCGGCAAAAATATTCTTTAGTTCTCCCAGTTGCTTGGCGTTTGACTGTCCTTTTACCTGCAGCTCATTCTGTACATCTTTAAAATAGTTAAACTGGGTCTGTATAGAATCCCCTTCAAAATAAGCAATACGGAAATTACCGCTGGGAGCCGGTTTTGATGAGGAAGATTCGCCGGTATTACCCGATTTCGCCGAAGAAAAATGCAGGTAAAATAAAACGGCAACTGCCAGTACCAGGAAGATATTTAAACCGATAGCTAGATTTCTGTTCATATATCGCAGATTTCTCTGATTTATTTATGATTCAATCGCGAATTACGCGGATTACTACATGATTTGTATGATAAAAATTGTTGTAAACCTATTCTACTAAGATGATTTCCGCATGTTAAAAAAGCAGGAAGCTTAACGCTCCCTACTTCCTGTTAATCATATCTAAAATCAGCGTCATCCGCGATCTTATTCGTCTTCATCAAAGTTCATCGCCTCACGCGTGGTAGCCAGTACTTCATACTCTTCCTTGCTTCCTACGATCATGTTATCGAACTCTTTCTGACCCGAACCGGCTGGTATCAGGTGACCCGTGATTACGTTCTCTTTCAGACCCAACATCAGGTCGGCCTTGCCCTGGATGGCAGCCTGGCTCAATACCTTGGTTGTTTCCTGGAACGATGCGGCAGATATCCAGCTTTGAACGCCCAGTGATGCTTTGGTAATACCCAGCAATACCGGTGTAGCAGTGGCAGGTTTCGCATCCCTTACTTCCACCAGTTTCTTATCACTTCTGCGCAGGATAGAATTCTCTTCCCTTAACTCGCGCAGTGTAACAATCATACCGGCTTTCATTTTGGTGCTTTCGCCCGGGTTGGTAACTACTTTCTTATCGTAGATCCTGTCATTCTCTTCGATAAAGTCGAACCTGTCTTCCAGGTCCTCCTCCAGGAACTTGGTATCACCCGCATCCACAATTTCCACCTTCTTCATCATCTGGCGAACAATCACCTCTACGTGCTTATCATTGATACGCACACCCTGTAAACGGTATACTTCCTGTATCTCATTCACCACATATTCCTGAACCGCAAAAGGCCCTTTAATAGCCAGGATATCCGCTGGAGCGATCTGCCCGTCAGACATAGGCGTTCCTGCTTTTACAAAGTCTCCGTCCTGTACCAGGATCTGCCTGGTTAATGGCACCAGGTATTTTTTAACCATGCCATCTCTCGACTCAACAATGATCTCCCTGTTACCTCTCTTCACATTACCGAATGTTACCACGCCATCAATTTCGCAAACAATGGCAGGGTTACCCGGGTTACGTGCCTCAAACAATTCCGTTACACGAGGCAGACCTCCCGTGATATCACGGAGTTTACCCAGTACACGCGGTATTTTAACCAATACCTGGCCGGCTTTTGCTTCATCGCCTTCTTCAACCACGATATGTGAGCCTACCGGTAAGTTATATTGTTTGATATCTTTTCCTTCAATGATCAAGGTTGGGATCTTGGTCTTATCCTTGGTTTCGATGATTACTTTCTCACGGTGTCCGGTTTGTTCGTCAGATTCATCGCGGTACGTAATACCATCCAGGATATTCTCAAATTTGATAGTACCATTCAGTTCGGCGATGATAACGTTGTTGAACGGATCCCATGTACAGATCACATCTCCTTTTTTAACTACAGTACCATCCTTGATATTCAGGGTAGCACCATAAGGAACGTTATTGGTGATCATCAACCGGTCGTTCTTAACATCCATGATCCTTACTTCACCGGTACGGCCGATAACGATTTTCACTTTCTGTCCTTCATTGTTTACCGCATCAACGGTCCGTAAACCATCAAACTGTATCGTACCGTCGAACTTGGCGTTCAGGGTAGATTCGATGGATGCAGAGCCCGCAACACCACCTACGTGGAAGGTACGGAGTGTTAACTGTGTACCCGGCTCACCGATAGACTGGGCGGCGATGATACCTACCGCGTCACCTCTTTGTGCCAGGTAACCTGTTGCCAGGTTCTTGCCATAACATTTTACACAAACACCGCGTTTGCTTTCGCAGGTAAGTACAGAACGGATCTCAACCGTTTCAATACCCGCGTCTTCAATTTTCTTCGCGTCATCAGAAGAAATCTCTTCTCCCGCTACAATGATCAGCTCATCTGTTACCGGATGGTACACATTATGCAGTGAGGTACGTCCTTCGATCCTGTCTGCCAGGTTCTCAATAATATCCTCATTATCTTTTAATGCAGTCATCGCATTTCCACGCAATGTGCCGCAATCTTCTTCAGAAATTACAACATCCTGTGAAACGTCAACCAAACGACGTGTCAGGTAACCGGCATCGGCTGTTTTAAGGGCCGTATCCGCAAGACCTTTACGCGCACCGTGGGTGGAGATAAAGTAATCCAATACGTTCAGTCCGCCTTTAAAATTGGAAAGGATCGGGTTCTCAATTACCTCGCTGCCGCTGCTTCCGCTCTTACGGGGCTTAGCCATCAGACCACGGATACCTACCAGCTGTTTTACCTGTGTTTTACTACCACGGGCACCGGAATCCAGCATCATGAATACTGAGTTGAAACCTTGCTTGTCAATGGTCATCTCACGTATCAGGCTCTCCGTAATCTTCATATCCACACGTCCCCAGATATCAATTACCTGGTTGTAACGTTCATTATTGGTAATGAGACCCATGTTGTAGCTGTCCCAAACCTCATCCACTTCGGCCTTCGCAGATTCCAGCAAGGTGTTCCTTATTTCAGGTACGATCAGGTCATTTACACTAAAGCTCAATCCACCACGGAAAGCCATACGGAAACCAAGTGTTTTGATATCATCCAGGAACTTCGCTGTTTTCGGAACATTGGTAATCTTGATGATGTCTCCAATGATCTCACGAAGGCTTTTCTTCGTCAGCAAAGCGTTTACATATCCCACTTCCGCCGGTACGTGCTGGTTAAACAGTACGCGACCCACAGTGGTATCAATCAGCTTCTTCACCAATTGCCCGTCTACACGAACATTGGTCTTCACTTTAATATTCGCATGGAGGTCAACCCGCTGCTCATTATAGGCAATGATCACTTCATCCATACTGTAGAAAGACATGCCCTGTCCTTTTACAATTTCAGTATCGGTTGTTTTCTTGCCTTTGGTGATATAGTACAGTCCCAATACCATGTCCTGTGAAGGAAGGGTAATAGGCGTACCATTCTGCGGGTTAAGGATATTGTGTGATGATAACATCAGCAATTGTGCTTCCAGTATCGCGGCATTGCTCAACGGAACGTGTACCGCCATCTGGTCACCATCGAAATCGGCGTTGAATGAAGAGGTTACCAACGGGTGTAACTGGATGGCCTTTCCTTCTACCAGTTTGGGCTGGAACGCCTGGATTGACAAACGGTGAAGTGTTGGGGCCCTGTTCAGCATAACCGGGTGACCTTTCAATATATTTTCAAGGATATCCCAGATAACAGCTTCCTTGCGGTCTACTAATTTCTTAGCCGACTTCACTGTTTTCACGATACCTCTTTCAATTAATTTACGGATAACAAATGGCTTGAATAATTCAGCGGCCATATCTTTTGGTAAACCACACTCATGTATTTTCAGTTCAGGTCCTACCACGATTACAGAACGTCCGGAATAATCCACACGTTTACCGAGTAAGTTCTGACGGAAACGTCCTTGTTTACCTTTCAGTACATCGGATAATGATTTCAGGGCGCGTCCACCTTCCGCTTTCACGGCATTGGATTTACGGCTGTTATCAAACAGTGAATCTATCGCTTCCTGCAGCATCCTTTTTTCGTTACGAAGGATTACTTCGGGTGCTTTGATCTCCAATAATCTTTTCAGACGGTTATTACGGATAATTACACGGCGATACAGATCATTCAGATCCGAGCTGGCAAAACGGCCACCATCCAGGGGAACCAATGGACGAAGCTCAGGCGGAATAACCGGTATATACTGCATTACCATCCACTCGGGGCGGTTGGTGATGCGTGTGCTGGCGTCACGGAAAGATTCTACCACGCTCAAACGCTTTAAGGCATCGGCCTTACGTTGTTGTGAAGTTTCGGTAGCGGCTGCATTCCGTAATGAGAAGCTCAGGCCATCCAGGTCGATCCTTTCCAGTAAAGCATGAACGGCTTCAGCACCCATTTTCGCCACAAATTTTTGCGGATCATCTTCAGGCAGGTATTGGTTATCCTTGGGTAAATTATCCAGTATATCCAGGTATTCTTCTTCGGTTAACAGGTCACCCATCGACAGATTCTCTTTGATACCACCCTGGATTACCACATATCTTTCATAGTAGATGATGGTCTCTAATTTCTTAGAGCTCATACCCAGCAGGTACCCGATTTTGTTCGGAAGGCTTTTGAAGTACCAGATATGCACAACGGGAACCACGAGTTTGATGTGGCCCATGCGCTCACGGCGTACTTTTTTCTCGGTTACTTCCACTCCGCAACGGTCGCACACGATACCCTTATAACGGATACGCTTGTACTTACCGCAGGCACATTCATAGTCCTTTACCGGTCCGAAAATCCTTTCGCAAAACAAACCATCACGCTCCGGTTTGTAAGTACGGTAGTTAATGGTTTCAGGCTTTAACACTTCGCCAAAACTTCTTTCCAGGATACTGTCAGGAGATGCCAGGCTGATAGTGATCTGGGAGAACGTAGGTCTCGGTTTGTTATCTCTTTTGATTGCCATATTTCTGAGCTTTTAGCTATTAGCCGTTGGCTGTTAGCTTTTTATTTTGTTTGATAAATTTCGAAGAAACAGAACTGGCTAATAGCTAACAGCTAATAGCCAACAGCTGCTTACTCGAATTTCAGATCCAGCCCCAATCCTCTTAATTCATGTACAAGTACATTAAAGGATTCAGGTACACCCGGACGTGGAATATTGTCTCCCTTAACAATGGCTTCGTAGGTTTTGGCACGGCCAATGATATCATCCGATTTCAGGGTAAGCAATTCCTGCAGGATATTGGCGGCACCATACGCTTCCAGTGCCCATACCTCCATCTCTCCAAAACGCTGACCTCCGAACTGTGCCTTACCACCCAACGGTTGCTGTGTGATCAGGCTGTAGGGTCCGATAGAACGAGCGTGCATCTTATCATCCACCATGTGGTGCAGCTTGATGACGTAGATGATACCTACCGTTGCTTTCTGGTGGAAACGATCGCCTGTTTCTCCATCATACAGGTAAGTATGCCCGTTACGCGGAATATCCGCTTGTTTACAATAGTCTTCAATCTGGTCGGTAGATGCTCCGTCGAAGATCGGGGTTGAGAATTTCAATCCCAGTTTTTTACCGGTCCAGCCCAGGATGGTTTCATAGATCTGGCCCAGGTTCATCCTCGATGGTACCCCCAATGGATTCAGTACGATATCCACCGGTGTTCCGTCTTCCATGAAAGGCATGTCTTCCGCACGAACAATCTTGGCTACGATACCTTTGTTTCCGTGACGGCCCGCCATCTTATCACCCACTTTCAGTTTACGTTTAACCGCCAGGTACACTTTCGCCAGTTTCAATACACCTGCTGGTAACTCATCCCCGATCGAGATATTGAATTTCTCTCTCTTGTAACGGCCCAGTTCTTCGTTGTATTTGATGCTGTAGTTGTGTAACAGGGTATTGATCTGGTCATCGGTTTTCGCGTCACCTGTCCAGCCCAATGGGTTTACATTCTGATAGTCGATCGTAGACAGGTTCTTTTGATTGAACTTGGCACCCTTACCAATCAGCATTTCCCCAAAGTTGTTGCTTACACCTGTAGATGCTTTGTCTTTCAGCAGGGTTTGTAATTTATCCAGCAACAGCTCTTTCAGGCTCTCCACATTCTGCTGGTGCACCTTTTCTACTTTTTCCAGTAACGCTTTCTCACGGATCTTGCCATTCTTGTCTTTCTTGGCGCGCTGGAAAAGTTTCTTATCGATAACAACACCTTCGGTACCATTCGGCGCTTTCAGTGAAGCATCTTTCGCATCGCCGGCTTTGTCTCCAAAGATGGCGCGCAGTAATTTTTCTTCCGGTGTAGGATCTGATTCACCTTTGGGTGTGATCTTACCTATCAGGATATCTCCCTCCTTGATAGTGGCACCGATACGAATGATACCGTGTTCGTCAAGATCCTTGGTGGCTTCTTCAGAAACATTGGGGATATCCGGTGTCAGTTCTTCCTCACCTAATTTGGTGTCACGAACTTCCAGTTCATATTCTTCAATGTGTACGGAAGTAAACAAGTCTTCACGAACCACTTTTTCGCTGATAACGATGGCATCCTCAAAGTTGTAACCCTTCCATGGCATGAAAGCCACTTGTAAGTTACGGCCCAGTGCCAGCTCTCCGTCTTTGGTAGCGTATCCCTCGGTTAAGAAATCTCCTTTCTTAACTTTCTGTCCTTTTTTAACTGCCGGGCGCAGGTTGATACAGGTTGCCTGGTTGGTTTTAATGAACTTGGTAAGGCGGTAAACCTGCAGGTCATCATTAAAGCTAACGAGGCGATCCAGGTCGTTACGGTCGTAACGAACATGAATTTCATTGGCATCCACGAATTCCACAACACCGGTTCCTTCCGCGTGCATTTGAATACGCGCGTCACGGGCGGCTTTTCCTTCCAGGCCGGTTCCTACGATCGGGGCTTCCGGGCGCAGCAATGGTACAGCCTGGCGTTGCATGTTCGAACCCATCAGCGCACGGTTGGCATCATCATGCTCCAGGAAAGGAATCAATGAAGCACTCAAACCTACGATCTGGTTAGGGGCAACGTCCATATATTCTACTTCTTCCTTATCCAGGATCGGGAAATCACCGGTCTGACGGGATGCTACCTTGTCTTCGGTAAATTGTCCTTTCTCATTCAAAGGAGAATTGCTCTGTGCAATCTTGGCGGTATCTTCTTCTTCAGCACTCAGGAAGGTTAATTCCTTCATGTTCACTTTACCATCCACCACTTTACGGTATGGCGTTTCAATAAAGCCCATATCGTTGATGGCAGCGTGTACGCAAAGGGTTGAGATCAGACCAATGTTCGGTCCTTCCGGTGTTTCGATGGTACAAAGACGGCCATAGTGGGAATAGTGTACGTCACGAACCTCGAAGCCCGCCCTTTCCCTGCTCAAACCTCCTGGTCCGAGTGCGGAGATACGACGCTTGTGCGTGATCTCACTCAGGGGATTGGTTTGATCCAGGAACTGTGATAACTGTGAAGTACCAAAGAATGAATTAATAACGGACGACAGGGTCCTCGCGTTGATCAGGTCAACCGGTGTGAACACCTCGTTATCGCGCACATTCATCCTTTCACGGATGGTACGGGCCATACGGGCAAGACCCACGCCAAACTGGGCGTACAGTTGTTCACCCACGGTACGAACGCGACGGTTGCTCAGGTGATCGATATCATCGATCTCGGCTTTCGCATTGGTTAAACGTACCAGGTATTTGATGATCTCAATGATATCCGGTTTGGTAAGGACTTTCTTCTGCAAAGGATAATCGAGGTTCAGTTTGCGGTTAATTTTATAACGGCCCACTTCACCCAGGTCATAACGTTTGTCGCTGAAGAATAATTTATCAATGATACCACGCGCTGTTTCATTATCCGGTGCATCGGCTCCGCGCAATTGGCGGTAGATATGCTGAACGGCTTCCAGTTCACTGTTGGAGGTATCTTTATTGAGGGTATTATAGATGATGGCATAATCGCCACCCACGTCTTCCTTCTGAATGAATACACTTTTCACTTCCATTTCAATAATGGTAGCGATAGCTTCTTCGTCGAGAACGGTATCACGCTCCATTACGATTTCGTTCCGCTCAATGCTCACTACTTCTCCCGTATCCTCATCCACGAAATCTTCCACCCATGTTCTCAGTACGCGGGCAGCCAGTTTCTTACCTACCTGGTTGGCCAGTGATTTTTTGTCTGCTTTCACTTCATCGGCCATACCGAAGAGTTCCAGGATATCCTTGTCGGTTTCAAAACCGATGGAACGTAACAGGGTTGTTACCGGGAACTTTTTCTTACGGTCAATGTAAGCGTACATTACGTTATTGATATCCGTAGCAAATTCCATCCAGGCGCCCTTGAAAGGGATTACCCTGGCAGAGTATATCTTGGTTCCGTTCGGGTGAATGGACTGACCGAAGAATACGCCCGGTGAACGGTGAAGCTGGGAAACAACCACACGCTCGGCACCATTAATTACGAATGTACCACGCGGAGTCATGTACGGGATATTGCCCAGGAACACATCCTGAACAATGGTTTGGAAATCTACGTGCTCCTCATCGTTACAGCTTAAGCGAAGTTTTGCTTTCAGCGGAACGGCGTAGGTAAGTCCGCGCTCCATACATTCTTCAATGGTGTAGCGTGGCGGATCAATAAAATAATCCAGGAACTCCAGCATGAAAATGTTACGCGTGTCGGTAATAGGAAAGTTTTCCTTAAACACACGGAACAGCCCTTCCACATTACGTTTGTCGGGCGTGGTTTCCAACTGAAAAAATTCTCTGAAAGATTCTAACTGAATGTCGAGAAGGTCAGGTGCATCGGCAAGGTGTTTGGTTTTACCGAAGTTGACCCTGTTGTTCAATGTAGTTGTAGACATATGTATGAAAAACCGGTTTTTGTACGATAAAATTTCGGGGAGAACGGGAAATTCTCTTAGCGTACAATCGGCTCATTCATCATTCAAACGATAATGATAAAAATGTCCACCCGCTAATTAGCCCAAAAATAAGGATGGCAAAGGTAAGGAATACCCGGAACCGGCAAAAACAAATTTTGGACCAAAATTGCATTTGTGGAAAAGAAATCCTATGATTTCTCCCACCGATTTTAACAATTTGCGGCTAAACCCGGCCCTTATTTCGCTATCTGTAGTATCAAATCCTCTATATATGCGAAATTATGTCTTAGGTTTTGTACTGGCCGGCTCCCTGCTGGCCTCTGAACGGTCTTCCGCCCAGGTGGGCATTGGTATCGGGGTAGGACCCAGGGGCTATGGATACGGCGGCGGAATGTACCGCCGGGTATCTCCCCAGCGACGGGTGCAGCGCGGGCCGCAGCAGCCTCCTTTTAAGCCCGTGGTGAACTTTTCGGTAGGGTATGGGTATCCCAGCCTGGATAAGAACCAGTTTGTGTCGTTTTATAACTATTACCGGGGAACGGTAGACGATAAGGGAACCATCACGGGAGCCCTGGATGTTCAGTTCAGCCGGACCAGCAGCATTGGTGCTATTGTATCACATGGATTTATGCGTACGTCATATTACGATTACGCTAATATGTCTGGGCCGCCTTCTCTTACCGCCAGCCTGGAAAACTGGAGTGTAATGCTCAATTTTATGAACTATATCCCGGTTAGCGAGCAGTTTCAGCCTTATATACGTACTGCCATCGGTCTTAATTTCTGGGATGAACGCTATAAAGACCCCACCGGGGCAAAAATGAATGTGGGTGGCGAGCCTACACAGCTGGCCTACCAGGTGGGGTTGGGAGCCAAAGCCTTTCTCTCTAAAAACACGGGATTATTTGTAGAAGCAGGGTATGGTAAATATATCCTGCATGGTGGCCTTACGTTCCGGCTGTAATGTTGGCTGTGCCCCAAAAAGAAAAGCCGGTAGAAATAGTTTCTACCGGCTTCATGTATGTAAAGTAAAAATTACTTGATTTCTACTTCAGCACCGCCTTCTTTCAGTTTGGCCGCGATATCATCAGCTTCACCTTTAGAAACGCCTTCTTTTACTGCTTTAGGAGCACCATCCACCAGGTCTTTTGCTTCTTTCAGACCCAGGCCGGTTAATTCCTTAACGATCTTAACAACGCCTAATTTGCTTGCACCACCGCTAACCAGGATAACATCAAATGATGTTTTCTCTTCAGCCGCAGCAGCTCCGCCGCCATCGCCGCTTGAAACCACCACTGCAGCAGCAGCTGGCTCAATACCGTAATCAGCTTTCAATACATCAGCTAATTCCTGAACTTCTTTTACTGTTAAGCCTACTAATGTTTCGGCTAATTGTTTTACGTCTGCCATTTTGATTTAATTTTTTCCGTCTTCATTTCCTGTTATGGATCCGACGGAGGTTTAAAAAAATTTGTTCCTTTTATTAATTTGAAAATTTGAAAATTTGAAAATTTGAAAATTCTCAAACCCAGCTTTTCAGTTAATCCATTGCTTTTTGAAGTTCGATTATGTGGCATCTTTTTCAAATTGCCACATTTTCAAATTTTCAAATTATTCAGCAGAAGCAGCCTGCTTCTCATGATGATGCAGCAATCCCGCAAGAACCCGTTTAGCAGGTGATTGCAGCAACCCGATTACCTCACCAATCAATTCATTCTTCGTCTTGATCTTGGTAAGTGCGGCAAGCGTTGTGTCGCCGGTGTATACATCGCCGTTAATGAAAGCGGCTTTCAGTACTGGTTTCTCAACGTTACCTGCTTTACGGAAAGAGCTGATGATCAGTGCAGGTTCTTTGGGGTTCTCGGAGAACATCAATGCGGTTACCTTGTGCAAAGAATCATAGATTCCCGCATACTTTTCAGCGTCCAATCCTTCCAGTGCCTTGCGGATCAGGGTATTCTTGGCAACCTTCATCTCTACTTTCTTGTCGAAGCAGGTACGGCGCAGGCTGGATACCTGTGCTACGGTCAAGGCCTCAGTATCGGTAATATAGAAGTTGTTGTACTGGGAGAACTTCTCCTTCAGCGCATCAATCACTTCATTTTTTTGATCTTTTGTCATAACTATGTTTTTATCATCCTCAAACCTCCTTCGCTAACACTTCGGAGGTCAAGCAGGATATTAGTTCATTAATGATTTGGTGTCTAAAGTAATACCCGGGCTCATGGTGCTGGCCATACTAACGCCTTTCAGGTAAGTACCTTTGGCGGTAGATGGTTTCAGTTTAATGATGGCGTTGATCAGTTCAGCACTGTTTTCAGCGATCTTATCCGGAGCGAATGATACGCGGCCGATAGATGCGTGAACAATACCTGACTTATCTACTTTGAACGCGATCTTTCCACCTTTCACCTCGTTAACGGCAGCCGCAACATCATTGGTTACAGTACCTGTTTTAGGGTTGGGCATCAGGTTACGCGGTCCGAGTACTTTACCCAGTTTACCGATCTTAGGCATTACAGACGGGGTTGCGATGATAACATCCATATCTACCCATCCACCTTCAATCTTCGTAATAAACTCATCAAGGCCTACATAATCAGCACCCGCTTCTTTAGCAGCCGCTTCTTTATCTGGTGTACAGAGAACTAATACTTTCTTTGTTTTACCGGTACCATGTGGTAAGGATACCGTTCCACGTACCTGCTGATCGGCTTTCTTAGGATCTACACCCAAACGGATATGCAGATCTACAGAACTGTCGAATTTGGTACAATTGATTTCTTTTACAAGTGCAGAAGCATCCTTCAGGGAATAAACTTTGTTTTTATCCACCTTAGTTACTGCTACTTTCATTTTCTTAGTAAGTGACATTTTCTAATGTTGTTAGGTCCTCCTTCGCTAAAGCTCTGGCGGACGAGGTGAATAATTTAGTTTTCCCAGGGAGCTTTACCGTCAACTGTCAGGCCCATACTACGAGCTGTACCGGCAACCATGCTCATAGCACTGTTGATAGTAAAAGCGTTTAAGTCAGACATCTTGTCTTTGGCTATCGCCTCAACCTGTTCCCAGGTAACTTTTCCTACTTTTTGACGATTGGGTTCTTTTGATCCTGAAGTGACCTTAGCTGCTTCCAATAACTGAACAGCTGCGGGAGCGGTTTTAAGGACAAAGTCGAAAGACTTGTCAGCATATACTGTAATTAAAACAGGAACAACTTTTCCCATTTTATCCTGGGTTCTAGCATTGAATTGTTTGCAGAACTCCATAATGTTAACACCCTTAGAACCGAGTGCGGGGCCTACCGGAGGCGCAGGATTGGCTTGACCACCTTTTACCTGCAGCTTCACAAAGCCAGTGACTTCTTTTGCCATTTTTTTTAGATTTAATTGGTAATAGCGTCCCGTTTTACGGGGACTCCCAAATTCAATCATTCTTCTTTCTAAAGAACTTTTGGGGCGGCAAAGGTAGGGAAAAAGGGATAATGAACAATAAATATTTAGGGGGTTAGGAATTAGGAGCTAGGAACTAGGACATAGGAATTAGGAATTAGGGGGTAGGGATTGGGTGGGGAGGGGGTAAAAAAAGAGGTATCGTGTCTAAAATCACAATACCTCTATCTCTATATAACTAATTATCAAAATATTTAAAGTCTTAATCCCTAACTCCTAGCCCCTAACTCCTAATTCCTAACCCCTAATTCCTAACCCCTAGTTCCTAACCCCTAATTCTAATCCCTAC
>CBDDIT010000012.1:0-13977 GCA_965229175.1 Sediminibacterium sp.
CGATTTTTCCGTTGAAAAAAATGTTGCCGATAGTTTGATCGTTACCTATGTAGGTTACGACCGTTTTGCAGTTTCCCTCGCATCCCTCAGCGATTCTGCTACCATTGTTATACGCTTGCAGCGCAGCGTAAGCACCGGCTTTATTGTAAAAAGTAAAAAGGGCCGCGGCTGGGTATTGTGGCGTAAAGTGGTGCGCAATAAACCCCGTAATGACCGGTCCCAGTTTGAGAGTTTCAGTTATGAAGTGCACAATAAACTGGAGCTGGATATGAACCAGGTGAACCGCGAAAAACTTGAAAACAGCCGGCTGCTCCGCCCATTCTCGTTTATTCTGAATAATATCGACAGCGCAGAAAGTGAAAACCCATACCTGCCCATTTTTCTTACAGAAACAATCAGCGATTATTATTACCGCCGCACTCCCAAACGGGTGCGGGAGATTATTAAAGCCAGTAAAACCAACGGCATAAACAATGAAAGTGTAACCAAACAACTGGGCAATATGTACCAGAATGTAAATGTGTACACCAATTTTATACCTGTAATGGACAAACAGTTTGTAAGCCCGCTTAGTGATAATGGCGATGCATACTACAATTATTCCATACCCGATACACAATATGTGGGCGGCCGCCGTTTTTATCACCTGGTTTTTACAGCCCGGCACAAAGGCGATAACACTTTTGAAGGCGATTGCTGGATACATGATTCCACCTACGCGGTGCAGCGCATGCAACTGCGGCTTACGAAAAACAGCACCATCAACCACATTGAAAACCTGAGTATTTACCAGGAATTCAGCCTGCTGCAGGATTCGTTGTGGTTTTTAAGCAAGGATAAGTTCATTGCAGATATTTATCCCATTGGCAAGAATAAACTGGGCATGAAGGGCCGCAAAACCACCACTTACCGCAATGTGGTCGTTAATTCCCCCGAAATTGATAAAACCCTCATGCAAAACAAGATACAGGAAGAGGTAATTGTAGCCCCGGATGCGGAACAAAAACCGGATACCTTTTGGGCAAACCGGCCGGCATGAAGCGCTGAATAAAAATGAGCAGGCCATTTATAAAATGATCGATACCCTGCAGCAAATGCCCATTTTTAAAAAATATTATAACACCGTTTATTTTTTAACTACAGGCTATAAATCCATTGGTAATTATGAAATAGGGCCTTGGTATAACTGGATAAGCACCAACGCCTGGGAAGGTGTGCGGCTGCGCTTTGACCTCGGTACCACGCCCGGCTTCCACAAAAAATTATACCTGCACGGCTATGCTGCTTATGGATTTGGCGACCAGAAATTAAAAGGGAAATTCGAAGCATTTTATTTGCCGCAGAAACATCCGCGGACCTATTTTTATGCAGGTATTTTGCACGACCTGGATAATGGCCAAAATTATTATGATGAAGTAAGCCTGGATAATATCTTCACTTTTGCAATCCGGAAAAAAGGGGTACCTGTAAAATTTTTGCAGGTGGATATGCAGCAACTGGAATTTTATAAAAGCACGTACAACGGGTTTTCTGTTACCGTAAATGCATTGCGTAAAATTTATGAACCACTTAAAAATTTGCCCGGAAAAGAAAATTTTAAACCAGGTGCAGGCAATGCGCTGAATAATTTTGAAACTTCGGTTAAATTCAGGTTTGCATACCTCGAAAAATTCCTGGAAGGCAATTATTACAGGGTAAGTTTAGGCAGCGATTTTCCCATTGCAGAAGCCAAAATAAGTAAAGGTTTCAGCGGTGTGCTGAACAGTAATTACAATTACTGGAAAATGCAGGCAAGCATCAGCGACAATATTAAAGTGGCTCCTTATGGAACCATTTACGTAAATGCATATGGCGGTAAAATATTCGGCACCTTGCCCTATTTGTTATTGGAAGCGCACCCCGGAAATGAAATTTATTATTACAATAAATATGCATTTAACTTAATGAACCGGTTTGAATATATCAGCGATAAATACGCAGGTATTAATATCGAACACAATATTGGCAACGGCTTATTTAAATATATCGGACTTACCCGCCGGCTAAAATTCCGCCAGTTTTATACGGCTAAATTTTTGTGGGGCAGCTTAAGCAATGCAAATAAAGCCCTCAATTTCGTACAGGATCACCCTTTTAAAAGCCTTGACGGAAGCATGTACAGCGAAGTGGGCACAGGTGTTGACAATATATTAAAAGTATTAAGGATAGATGCATTGTGGCGCCTTTCGCCGCGTCCGCTGCCAAAAGGCGTAAATAAGTTTGGCGTATTTGTAAGTTTCCGCCTCACATTTTGATCAATTAAATTTGAGTAAGCAGTTCTGTACATATTATTGGCATTCCTACGAGTTATCTCGTTTATTAAATTCATAACAAATGGTTTTTGGAAAGCCACCCTGCCACAACCTATTTTCGGTGCTTTAAAATCACTCCCCTTTTTTATGGAACCTGCGAAACGGTGGATGCGCTTTTCCGCCATTGCACTGCTGGTAATAATTGCAGCATGCAAGCAACCCAATAACAAGCCTGCTCATGCTGAAAATTCAACTGCAGCCAAACCGGCAACCACCCAGCAGTTGCCGCAAAGGAACGATGCTGATACCAGCACCAAACGCACCATTTATCTTACGTTCGACGATGGCCCCAATGCAGGCACACCTGTGGTAATGGATATTTTAAAACAGGAAGGGTTACCAGCTACTTTCTTTTTAATTGGCATGCATGTGAATGAGCTGCCGCATGCCAAACAATACCTGGCACAATTGCGTGCCATGCCCAATGTGGAGTTATGCAACCACAGCTACACGCATGGATATAAAAATCATTTCGAACAATTTTACGCCGATGTAACCGGCAGCGAAGCCGATTTTAAAAATTGTGCTGACAGTGTGGGCTTCAACAACAATATTGTACGTACACCAGGCAATAATATTTGGCGTACGCCCATGTTCCGGCAAACAACCTACGCCCGTTATAAACCGGCCGCAGATAATCTTGCCGACAGTGGCTTTATTGCCATGGGCTGGGATGCCGAATGGCGTTACCGCAGTCTTAAACTTTGTCAAACCCCCGACCAGATGGTGGCGGAGATCGACAGCCTGTTCTCCAAAAAAGAGAACCGCCGCGAAAACCATTGCGTGTTGCTGATGCACGATCTCACTTTTAAAGACACCAGCGACAGCACCCACCTGTTAACCATGCTCACCAAACTAAAAGCGGATGGCCGGTACCGTTTTGATGTGGCAAGCAATCATCCGTTTGTAAAACCGTATGATGAACGCCGGGCATCATTGAAATAATTGCTGATTAAAAAGCCCCGGTGCTGCTTATGCGCCGGGGCTTTTAATTATAAATTGCGTGTAATTATTTTGCTTTTTTACACCTGATGAGCGTTTGACTTAAGCCAATGTGGTCAGTTTGTTCCACAATCTCAAAACCCGCTTTGCGTACACATTCAAAAAACACTTCTGCACTGTACATCTGGCTGTTGCCATTGGCCAGGGCAGTAAAATAAATGGAGGTTTGCTGCAAGCAAAATGCGGCAACCTCAAATTTCTGCTTGTCCCAGTAAGGTTCAAGAATAAACAGGCTGCCATCATCATCCAGTGCTGCATGGCAACGTTTCAGTATAGAAACGATCTCGTCCTCAGAGAAGCAATCCAGAAACTGGCTCATCCAAACGGCATCAAAACCGGTCGGGAATTTCTCATTTTCATCCAGAATGTTCACTGGTTTAAAATGAACGCGGTCCTGCAGGCCCAATTCAGCAATACGGGCTTTCGCCACATTCAGCTGTCCGGGCAGATCCATGATCGTAACTTCAATTTCCGGATCGTAACTGGTAGAGGCGATGGACCATTTACCGGTATTGCCGCCCACATCCAGCAGCTTTTTTATACCAGTGCCCTTGTATACCATGGGCAGCACCAGCGGAAATGCATCATCGCTGAAATAATGGTCGAAGCTGAACCAGCTTTTTTGCACATGTGGCGGCAACTGCGATAAACCTTCATAAATGGTAGGCCAGTTGCCAAACTCTTTTAAGCCCGCTGCGGTACCTTTTTCAATGCTCTCATCCAGTGCAAACAGGCCTTTATAGTTTACATCGTGCACAAAATCCATGTTTACTTTGGTAAGCGGATCGTGCAGTATAAAATAGCCGGTTTTACCCAGCGTGTATTTACCATCATTCAGCAATACGAGTCCGGTTCCCAGGCCCGATTCGAGCAGCACCCGCACACCATAATGGGGCAGGTTCACTTTTTCAGCAATTTCGGCAATGGTTAATCCGGTTGTGCCGCTTGCTTCCACTTCACTTAAAATACCGCTGTTGCGCAGTACACGGGCCGCCTGAAAAATAACAGGTCCAAATGCGATCCACTGGGCGACCTCTTTGGCCTCAAATGCCGACCGCTTTTCTTTTGAAAAAAACTTCATGAAAATTTTAAACGGGTTTATGGTGAACGTTTGCGTGTGGGGCTGCAAAGTTTACGGATTAGCGGGAATTGGCGTTGATCCGTAAAAAATTCTTAGCAATTTCTAATTGAAACCTGTGCTATGCTTTAGAAAGCACCACCGCCGCATTGCAGCCGCCAAACCCCGAGGCTGTTTTGAGCACATGCTGCAATGTTTTTGTTTCCAAACTACTGCACACGTTTACCGGTACGGGAACGCCCAATTGCTCAAAACCTTTGGTTGGCACAAGCAGGTTTTGCTGCATGCTGTGCACGGCTATTACCGTTTCAATTAGTCCTGCAGCACCCAGTGTATGGCCGTAATAACCTTTTAAACTGTTTACGGGAACCTGCTGCATGCCACCCAGGTTAATGGCTTTGGCCTCCATTTCATCATTGTAAATGGTGGCGGTACCGTGTGCAGAAATAAAGTCAATGTCTGCAGGGCCCAAGCCGGCATCTGCCATGGCTTTTTCAATGGCCTGGTACAGCTCTTCGCCGGTGCGGGATGGTCCGGAAATATGGTTGGCATCGTTGCTTACTGCGCCGCCAGCCAATATAATGTCGTTTGCTTGTTTTTTTTTCTGCAGAAAGCACCACCGTTGCTGCGCCTTCGCCCAGGTTAATGCCGGTGCGGGCAGCATCAAATGGTTTGCAGGGGCCGCTGCTTACAGCCTGGAATGACTGAAAGCCGGAAAGCACGAATCTGGAAATAACATCTGCGCCAGCAACCACCGCATGTTTATACTGGCCGCTTTGTATGAGCCGCATGCCGGTTATGAGGGCCAGTAAGCCAGAAATACAGGCATTTGATATAACCAGCGGGGCAGCCCCAAACTTAAAATGCTCGCCAATAACCCGGGCGCTGGTGTGCAAAGCCAGGCGGTTTTGCAATTCCGGCGTCATGGGTTCCGTTTCCAGCAGGCTTATATTGCCTTTGGTGGTGGATATAATAAGTATGGTTTCAGGATCAGCAGGATCAATGTGGCTGTTTTGCAATGCACCGCTGATGGATGCAATGAGCAACTGCTCAAACTTGCTGTATTGTCCGTTTCCGAAAGCATTTTTTTCAAACAAGGCTGCGTAAACTGGTACGGGCGAAAGTGCTGCTTCTGAATGTTGCTGCACACCGGTTTCGCCACGGGTTATGCGTGCAAAATTTTGTGTGGATGTATAGCCCAGCGGCGATACAATATTGTCGGCAACAATGAAGATCGGTTTCATGAGGCGGCAGTTAATCCATGCTGTTTTTTCCACGCTTCAAAAAAAAGGCGGGTTGGTGAGCAACAGGGTAGAATCTTGTTTGTCTAAAAACACCTGCACGCTGGTACCGGTGGCTGCCACCTGTCCGGTTTCAATATTTACCAGGCGGTAACGAAATTTTATTTTGGCAGCTTCGCAGGGCAAAAATTCGGTTTCAATGCGCACCCGGTCGCCATATTTAAGCGATCTTTTATAATCGCACTGCACGTTTACTACGGGCACTACCACCCCATGACCAAAAAAATCGAGGTAACGCAGGTTGTATTCTGCGCCAAATGCTTCGCGGCCATCTTCAAAATACCGGATATAATTGCCATGCCATACAATGCCCAACGGATCGGCCTCGCTGAACTTTACGGCATGTTCAATACTGTGTATCAATGATTTTTGCAAAATGTGGTGCTGTTTTCGCGGCATGTGCTTTAACCAGTAAAAAAATATAAAGCATGCCGGTTTGCGGCAAATGTATATTATAATGGCGGTTGCCGCTTATAACAGAAAGCCGGGCTCATTTATCCATGCCGCTGTGCAAAATCCTTCATCAGGTCGGCCAGCAGTTCCACACTGCTCATATCAAGGGCATTGTAGAGGCTGGCCCTGAAGCCGCCCACGCTTCGGTGGCCTTTTATTCCCACCATACCATTGGCTTTACATTCAGCTAAAAAGGCAGCTTCCAGTCCGGGGTTCTGCATTACCCAAACAACGTTCATGAGGCTGCGGTCATTTTTGGCAACTGTGGGTACAAAAACCGGCAGGCTGTCCAGGGTTTCGTACAATAATTTTGCCTTGGCTTCATTTACCGGTTCAATGGCGGCAATACCGCCCAGGTTTTTAAGCCAGCGCAGTGTAAGCATACATACATACACGGCAAAAACCGGCGGGGTATTCAGCATGCTGCCATTGCTGATGTGGTTCCGGTAGTCCATCATGCCGGGCAGTTTGCGGTCAACTGTACCCAGTATATCTTTTTTAAGAATAACGATGGTTACGCCCGCAGCGCCTATATTTTTTTGTGCACCTGCATAAATAAGGCTGAACCGGCTAAAATCCATTTGCTTACTAAGGATGTCGCTGCTCATATCCGCAATCAGCGGCACCGGGCTGTCGGGTATGGTATGGTGCTGCGTACCCTCAATGGTGTTGTTGGTGGTATAATGAAAATATTTGGCGCTGGCCGGGATGCTAAAACCAGCTGGTATATAAGTGTAGTTTTTGTCTTTTGATGAACCCAGCGTATTTACTTGCCCGAAGTTTTTTGCCTCTTTGATGGCTTTGGTGCCCCAGGTGCCGCAGTCGAGGTAAGCTGCGGTCTCATTTTCATTCAACAGGTTCATGGGCACCTGGAAGAACTGCGTGGTGGCACCGCCATGCAAAAACAGCACTTCGAACGATTCATCCAAACCCATCAGTTCTTTTACCAATGCAATGGCCTCGTTTAAAACGCCTTCAAACAGCGGCGTGCGGTGACCAATTTCAAGAATCGATAAACCCGTGTTGTCGAAATTTAAAATGGCTTCGCTGGCCTGTTTAAAAACTTCGGCAGGCAGTACAGATGGGCCGCTGTTGAAATTGTGTTTGGTATGCTGCAATGCGAGTGGTTCCGTCATTCTGCAATTTTTTTGTAGATCGTTGAAATGAACTGCAAGATACTGGATAGAGAAATCCGGATCATGAATAATGGATTTCAATGTTGTTTAGTTAACACGGCACGGCGGCCTGCAGAAGGGCAGACGACTGAATTTTGGAGTGTACCGCACAATACCGTAGTGTTAATATGCTGATATATGATTGGACATGACGACCAGCCGGAAAGCATCCAACGGCCGCACTGCACTGGCTCCCGTCATTTTCTTACATTGCAAGCATATGACCCGGCACGAACAACTCGAGAAATTCAACAAAATATATAATGGTTTAAACCCGGAGCAACGCACCGCTGTTGATACAATTGAAGGCCCGGTAATGGTTATTGCAGGGCCGGGTACCGGTAAAACCCAGATACTAAGTGCACGCATTGGTAAAATATTGCTGGATACTGATACGCCACCTGAAAATATTCTCTGCCTCACGTACACAGATGCGGGTGTGGTGGCCATGCGCCGCCGCCTGCAGCATTTTATCGGGGCCGGTGCCTACAAGGTGAACATCTTCACCTTTCATGCTTTTTGTAACGAAGTGATACAGGAAAACCTGAGCCTGTTTGAAAAAACGGCACTGGACCCGATCAGCGAACTGGAACGCAACGACCTGCTGAAGAAACTTATTGACCAGTTGCCAAAAGGCAACCCATTGAAACGTTACCGCGGCGATGTGTACTTTGAAATGCGTCCGCTCACCGGGCTGTTCAGTACCATGAAACGGGAGGGCTGGACACCTGCTTTTATGACGGCCAAAATTGATGAAAAGCTGGCCAGCCTGGATACCGATGCTGAATTTGTATACAAAACCACCCGCAAAGGCAAATGGGAAGCAGGGGATAAAAAGCCTGGTTACCAGGATGCCATTGATCGCTACGAACGGTTGCGGGCCGCAGTACTGCAGTTTGATGTGTACCAGGAACTGATGCGCAAAAGCAGCCGCTACGATTTTGACGACATGATCAATTGGGTGATCCGGGAATTTGAAGAGAACGAACGCCTGCTGCGCCGCTACCAGGAGCAGTACTTATATATTTTGGTGGATGAATACCAGGATACCAGCGGCACGCAAAACCGGATCGTCGACCTGCTCATCAACTACTGGGATGTGCCAAATGTATTTGTAGTGGGCGATGACGACCAGAGTATTTACCGTTTCCAGGGGGCAAACGTGGAAAACATGGACCAGTTTATTGACCGGTTTGCCAATATGCCGCTGGTGGTGCTGGAAAAAAATTACCGGAGTATTCAGCCGGTGCTTGACATTTCGAAAACACTCATCAAACGCAACGAAGAACGTATCATAAACCGGCGCAGCACACTGGGCCTGAGCAAAGAGTTGCTTGCATCTAACCCTGCCATCAGCCACATAAAAACGCCACCGCAGTTTTTGGAGTGCGACAGCCTGGAGGAGGAAATGATGTGGCTCACCCGGGAAGTGCAGCGCTTACTGGCGGAAGAAAATGTTCGGCCGGGAGACATTGGCATTATTTACAAAGAGCACAAATATGGCGAAGCATTGACGCAATATTTTAAGCTGATGCAGGTGCCGGTATACAGCAAGCGCCAGCTTAATTTGCTGGAAGTACCACTGGTACAAAAGATCGTGCTGGTGCTGCAATGGCTGGCTGCTGAGTATGATATTCCGTATGGTGGCGATGAAATGCTGTTTGAAATACTGCATTTTGACTGGTTTGCTGCCCCACCGGTGGATATTGCAAAATTGAGCATTGCAGTTTCTGAAAACCGGCAAAAAGAAGATAAAATGAGCCTCCGCCGCATGCTGCACGATAAGGCAGGTGCGCCGCCGCCCGACCTGTTTACTCCCGGCCTGCATGCAGGGCTGGTGCGGGCCAGCCAGGCATTGGAGCAATTGGTGGCAGATGCGGCCAACGTAACCATTCAGCATTTGCTGGAAAATATTATACAAAAAACCGGCGCCCTCGGCCGGGTAATGCACAGCGCAGACAAAGTGTGGCATTTGCAGGTATTGACCGCTTTTTTTGATTTTATAAAAGAAGAAACCCGCCGCAACCCTTACATGCGCCTGAAGCAATTGGTAGGCACCCTGGAACTGATGCAGCAAAACGAAATGCGGCTGCCGCTGGTGCAGGTTACCGGTACCGAAAAAGGTGTGAACCTGATGACCGCCCACGGCAGCAAAGGCCTCGAATTCAGCTATATTTTTGTAACCGGTACCAATGCCCATAACTGGGAAAAAAAGCGCAAACCAAACAGCGGTTATTCATACCCGGATAATTTATTTGACAGGAAAACGGACAGCGGCAAGCCTTTTAAAGTGCTTACGGACAAGGAGCGTGACCTGGAAGAACTGCGCCGCTTGTTTTACGTGGCCATTACCCGGGCAAAAACACATTTATACATCAGCTGGAGCAAGTTTAAAGAAGACGGCAAAGATGCGGAGCCAAGCATGTTTATTGCAGAAATACGGGAAGAACACCCGGCAGAACATGTGCCGGTTAGTTTTACCAAAGAAGAAAAGGCTGCATTTGAAGCTGTGACACTCATCAGGACTGCACCGGAAGTACAATCGCTGGAAACAGACCTGGTAACCCGCCTGCTGGAAAAGTTCAGCATGAATGTTACGGCGCTGAGCAACTACCTCGATTGTCCGCTGAAATTTTACTACCAGAACCTGGTACGCGTACCTGCAGGCAAAAGCGAACCGCTTGTATTTGGCCAGGCGGTGCATTTTGCGCTTGAAAAACTGTTTCGGCGCATTATGGAAGACAAGACGGCGTTTGCGCCCAAACAAACAGTGATTGATGATTTTATCTGGTACATGCGCCGCAACCGCGAAAATTTTACGCAGGAACAGTTTGACCGCCGGCTGGAATATGGGCCGGAGATATTGGGAGATTATTACGATACATATGTGGCGGGCTGGAATAAGGTGGTATCGCCGGAAAAGCGCATAAACACGGTATTACAGGGCATACCCATTAAAGGTGCGCTGGATAAAATTGAGTTCAATGGTAACCTGGTTACTGTGGTGGATTATAAGACCGGCGACTATGAAAAAGCGAAAAAAGTAAAGCGCCAGTTTGACGGCCCCAGCGATAAAAAACCACATGGAGGCGATTACTGGCGGCAGGCAGTTTTTTACCGCATTCTCATCGACAATTTTGAAGCAAAGAACTGGCAGGTGCAGAAAGTAGAATTTGACTTTATTGAACCGGACAAACGCAAAAAATATTACAAAGAAGAAGTGCTGATAACACCGGCGGATATTACCACGGTAACAGAACAAATAAAAGACGTTTGGGGCAAGATTCAGGAGCGGCAATTTTACACAGGCTGCGGAAAACCTGATTGCCGCTGGTGTAATTTTGTAAAAACAAACAATTTAGCAGTGGCGTTGCACGAAATAGAGGATGAGGCGGAAGAGGGATTTTTTCCGGAGGAATAGCGTGATTGCGAACGGGCCAGCCAGCTTCTGGCAACATCACTTCTTTGCATTTTATAACCAGAAAATCACCTCACGGCCTCGGAAGCAGATTTTAATTTGCCAGGAATACCATATTTAGCGAGTTCAGCTTTTGCCTTGGCAAGTTTTTCAGGAAACAGCGATATGTTTTTGTATTTCTCCAATGAATTGTCGATGATTAATCCTGCTTTTTTTATCCGTTTAATTTGTGTTTTCATACATGCAATTTAAGCTTTTTCAATAAGAAACGCATCGTAATCGACGTCGTTTGAAAAAGGTTCCCATGTCAGCCCGCGGCGTCCGGAAAGGATAAGATTACGCTTTTTTATTTCCGGATAGATCTTCGTTAAACCCATCCGGTAAAGCCTTGTTCTGCTTTTCGTGCTTCCTGTTGCATAAACAACTGCTTTTGGGTTTTGATCCAGAAAGTTGTCTACGGCATACACCACCGTGGCCAGCACCTTTTCGCTGTCACCATTGTTGGTGGTAACCAGATCATTTATGCGTCCTGTAGTATGACAAATATCCCCAAAGGCAAGGTTATAGATATCAGGATATCCCGTGTATTCAAATTGAATGGCTTTATAAATCGGGCCTTTCGGACCAGTGCTGGTAAAATTAAAAACCATTAGTGAAGGAGCTGCTTTCAACTCATATCGTTCAAGCATCATAGTTTAAAAATGGGCGTTCAATATATACTATTTGAACCCCGCTTCCATGCTTTCACAAAAAGAATACTGTCAGTCTCCATTTTTACATAACCTATAAGAAAACACTCCCGCATTACCCGTTATGTTTGCAGCCAATTAAGCACCGGCATCCCTGCATGAGATCCATCATTCCTTTTTTACTGATCATTACCGCATGCTGCTCCGGCATGTTCACAACCGGCTGTGCCAGCATTGTGCCACCCACGGGCGGGCCCCGCGACAGCCTGCCGCCCACCCTGCTTAAAGCCACACCTGCCGGAAACACCACGAGTTTCGCCGGTAAAACCATCGTGCTAAACTTTGATGAATACGTACAGGTGGAGAATGTTTTTGAGAACGTACTCATCAACCCCCCGCAGGAGCGCTTTCCCGATATTGAAGGCCGCCTGCACAACGTTACCATCAAAATAAAAGACACCCTCGCACCCAACACCACCTATACCATCAATTTTGGCAACTCCATAAAAGATGTAAATGAGAATAACCCATTAAAAGATTTTAAATACGTTTTTTCAACGGGAACCTATATCGATTCACTGGAATTTGGCGGGGTGGTAACCAGCGCAGAAACCGGCAAAGTAGACAGCACCCTCATCGTTATTCTGCACAAAAACCTCAGCGACAGTACGGTGGCTAAGGAAAAGCCCCGCTTTATTGCCCGCCTGAACGGCAAAGGAGAATTTCGGTTTACCAACCTGCCGGGCGGCACATTTAACGTGTTTGCATTGCAGGATCAGGGCTTCAAAAAATACATCGATTCTACCGCATTATTTGCCTTTCTTGATTCTCCGGTGGTAATTAACTCCGGTACAAACCCGGTGCAGCTTTTTGCATTTGCAGCTGCTAAAGAAGAAAAGCGCCCTTCAGGTTCCGGTACAACCAGCAACAAACCCAAAGAAGAAAAACGCCTCACCTATACCACCAGCGCAGAAACCGACCAATCGTTGCTGGCACCGCTTACCATCGTATTCAACAAACCGCTTAAGTCGTTCGACAGCAGCAAGATCGTATTTACCGATACTTTATATAAACCCGTGGGCGGCTACCGCCTGCAGCTGGACACCAGTGGCAAAGTGCTGTCACTCATCTATCCCTGGAAAGACCACGCCTTTTTTGCCCTTACCCTGCAAAAGGGCTTTGCAACGGATACTGCCAATACAAGTGTGGCAAAAGCAGACACCATTCTTTTTAAAACAAAAAAAGAAAGCGAATATGGCACGCTTAAACTGAAGTTCGTAAACCTGGATTTGGCCAAACACCCCGTGCTCCAATGGATACAAAACGAGCAGATCGTACGCTCCATACCGCTCACCACCAATACATTTACCGATAAAATGTTTGAACCCGGCCAGTATAAAATGCGCATTTTGCTGGATGCCAACCAGAACGGCAAATGGGATACCGGAAATTACTGGCAAAAAAGGCAACCTGAAAAAGTGATCGATATTGACCGCGACTTTAACATACGTGCCAACTGGGACAATGAATTGGAAGTGAATTTGTAAATTTGCAGGCTGCGTAATGTTCGCTGTTTGGGCACCCGTATAAATAATCACCGTTGAACTTTTCCTCCACTTTACTGGAAAACGCCGTAAACGAATTTGCCAAACTACCCGGAATTGGTAAAAAAACGGCTTTGCGCCTGGTGCTGCACCTGTTGAAACAGGAGCCTGCAGGTGTGCAACTTTTCAGCGATACTGTTGCCCGCATGCGCAGTGAGATAAAATTTTGCAGCCGCTGCCACAACGTAAGTGATACCACACTGTGCAATATTTGCAGCAATCCCATGCGGCGTCAAAACCTCATTTGCGTGGTGGAAAGCATCCGCGATGTAATGGCGGTGGAAGCTACACAACAATTCAACGGCACTTACCATGTACTTGGTGGCGTTATTTCGCCGCTGGATGGTATAGGGCCTGACCAGTTGCAGATAGATTCGCTGGTGCAGCGTATTAAAGAGCAAGGTGCTGAAGAATTGATCTTTGCGCTGAACCCCAACATTCAGGGCGATACTACTTTATATTATATTCAGAAAAAACTACACGGGGTGCCGGTAAAAATAACCACCATTGCCAGGGGAATTGCGTTTGGTGGTGAGCTGGAATATGCTGATGAAATGACGCTTGCCCGCAGCCTGCAAAACCGCCTGCCGGTAGAAAATTACGTGCAGTTATAACATCTTTTCCTCCAAATTAACCGGCTTAAATTTTTTTAGCAATTTTAGGGGATTTGCTGCAATGTGTTGTCTTTACACAATGGCGGTACTTTTTTTATAAATGCCCGCCAGCCATAACGATATTATTGCCGCCATATGCACAACCGCTTTTGGTACCTGGTTTCTCAAAAGCTTTCCGGTGAGGCTACCGATGCCGAACGGACTGAGCTGGATGCCCTGTTGAAGGAGCACCCGGAATGGCATTATGCAATTCAGCACATAAACAGTTTTTGGGAAGCACCAGCCACGGCAG
>CBDDIT010000013.1:0-149064 GCA_965229175.1 Sediminibacterium sp.
AATCTTATCATCCGCCTCGCCGCCATCAATCATTTGCATAACGCCCACTACCTTGGCTTCCATCAGTGTAAGGGGCTGTACGGGCAATGAAGTAATCACCAGGATATCCAGCGGATCTTTGTCGCCCCCATAGGTTTTGGGTATAAACCCATAGTTGATAGGATAGTAGAAGGAAGAAAAAATAACCCGGTCGAGCCTCAGTAAGCCACTGGGTTTATCAATCTCATATTTACACCTGGATCCCTGTGGAATTTCTATGATGGCATTTACTATCCTGGGCGCGTTTTCGCCATAAGGAACCCCATGCCAGGGATGTAAAACTGTTTGCTGATTCATAATAAGGAAAGCGTTAATTATTTAGTAAACCAATACCCAGCCGCTACCGCAACAAGTCCCAGTATGACAGAAGAACCCGCGTAAACCGCAAAGGGCAGGTATCGCTGCTGTTGTAAAAACTGTATATTTTCCCAGGCAAAAGCAGAAAAAGTGGTAAATCCGCCACAGATGCCTGTGGCCAAAAACAGGCGCCAGTTAGCAAACCCTTCCTGCCTTGCCGCGATACCCATGACGGCACCGATAGCGAACGAACCCAGGATATTTACCGCAAAGGTAGCGTAAGGATAGCTTTCATGACGGATTAAATGACCTGCAAGATAGCGCAGCACGGTGCCGATCATTCCGCCGAGCCCAACTATTATAATATTCTTTAACAACATCAGGGAACCGGGTTAAGATGGGTGGCAAAATTAACAAGCCAGGAGCCATTTTGTTTCAGGACTTCCACAACACCGGGCTTTTTATCAAAAGAATTCTGATAATAGATGAGGGTAGTAGAATCATTTAGCTCCTTCAACTCGCCAATCAGTATCGAAGAAGATCTGGCCTGCTGCCGGCCTTCCTTATCCTTTTCACGGTACAACCGCTCCGTTTCCGTCAGTTTTGCCTTGTTGGCTTCATCCGGAATCATATAGAATGAGGCTTTAGCAAAATCTCCCCGGTTACAGGCATTAATGAATTCCCGGCCGGCATCCAAAGCATTCTCAGGTTTCGGCAGGCTTGCCTGGCCGCCGCCGCAGGAAACCAGGACAATAAAAAGAAAAACCAGGGCTCGGTTCATAGGCAGGTATTGCCGTAAAGGTAACTCTCAGCAACGGTTTGTTGAAAAAATAGCTTTTGGGCCTTCCGTATAAAACTCTTTATCGTAACCCTTTTTGTACTAACTTAACCTTTCTTCGATTCCTAACGAACATCACCTGCCAGATGAAAAAGATTGTTGGAATAGGCTTTTTTCTGTTTTTAATTGTGTATAACGAACACATTGTTGCGCAGGAAATGGTGGATTCCACTGTCTCATCGTCCTCCTGGTCAGCCCTCCGGTCACAATTTGTAAAATCAACAGGCCCTTCATCTTACTTGTATAACGGCACTGCCTATACACGATACTGGAATGGTGTGCGAGGGTTTCCCTTCTTTTTATCAGAGTCTTTTCAAAACGGCAAACTGCTGTATAGCGGAATTACCTACCACAATGTTGCGCTGATGTATGATATCTCGCGCGATGAACTGGTAATACCCGATTTTTCGAAGGAGGTGAATATTAAATTGATCCCTGAAAAAATAGCCCTGTTTTCCATCGGCAGCCATGAATTCGTAAGATTAAATGGCGATAGCTTAAGCAGCGGCCTGCTATATCCCGGGTTTTATGAGCGTATCTATAATGGAACCGTGATTGCCTATATAAAACACGAAAAAAAGATAGAGCGCTCCGCCCGGGCTGAAGATAATTTTTCTCAGTTTACCCTATACGCAAGCTATTATCTGTGGAAAGATGGCATTTTTCACCCGGTTGAGGGTGAGAAGGGCCTCATATCGATATTCAAAGACAACCGCCAGGAGATCAGGAAGTTCCTTGGCAAAAAAGAAATCAATTATAAAAAAGACCCGCGCGGAACCATTGTACAGGTAGCTGCTTTTTACGATGGGTTAAAGAAATAACGATGCGTAAACACTGTGTTTTACTGTTGGTATTTATAAGTGGCATACTACTATTGCCGGTTGACTTGTTATGCCAGGAAAGCAAACGCATTAATAATACTTTTACAGAGGTACCATTTTCAACCTTTGTGCGCGAGGTAGAAAAGGGAACGGGTTGTTTTTTTTATTTTGACACAAAGGAAACAGACAGCATCCGGATAACTGTTAAAGCCGTCAATGCAACCCTGCAGGATCTTTTAACCGAGGCATTAAAAGGAACCGGGTTACTTTTTTTTATTGACGCGGAGAACAGGGTGTTTATAAGCAGGCACCTTCAGCTTCAGACCCATTTGCCGCAGGGTTTCTTCGACCGGGGAAAATTGACCCGGGATACTACCCTGAGCTTACCGCCTGTTGCCGGTTTGGTACGATCTGATAAGGATAAATTAAAAGTATCGGTTGAAAGCAAGCTATTTGAGATCGGCCCACGTTCAGGCATAACTGTAAAAGGTAATGCGATGCTGGTAGGATATGTCCGGGATGGCAAAAGCGGGGAAGCCATTAGTGGTGCGTCGGTTTTTATTGACAGCCCATCCGTTAAGGTCATTACCGACCCTTTCGGATACTTTTCCATCAGGCTGCCGAAGGGACAACAGACATTGCGCATTACCAGTGTGGGCATGAAAGACACGAAAAGACAACTGGTGGTCTATAGCGATGGCAAACTGAATATAGAATTGGAAGAATATATAGCCAGCCTCAAAGCCGTAACCGTGAGTGCGGAAAGAAGGTCCAATATCCGTGGTACGCAAATGGGTATGGATAAAGTAAACATCCGCACCATTAAACAGGTGCCTACCGTGCTGGGTGAATCGGATATCCTCAGGGTGGTGCTCACGCTTCCAGGCGTTACTTCAGTAGGTGAAGCCAGTACTGGTTTTAATGTGAGGGGAGGAGCCGCTGACCAGAACCTTATTTTACTTAATGACGCTACCATTTATAATCCCTCGCACTTGTTTGGTTTCTTTTCTGCTTTCAACACAGATGTCGTAAAAGGTGTTGAGTTATATAAAAGCGCCATACCTGAAAAATATGGGGGGCGATTATCATCTGTGCTGGATGTTTCCACACGGGATGGCAATAGCAAAAAGCTTACGGGTACCGGTGGTTTGGGGTTGCTTACCAGCAGGCTAACGCTCGAAGGACCATTGAACAAGGAGAAGACCACGTTTATCCTGGGTGGAAGAACCACTTACTCTGACTGGATCCTGAAACAGGTACCCAATTCGGCGTATTCCAATAGCAACGCATCTTTTTATGATGCCAACCTGAACATAACACATACGGTGAATCCCAGAAACAGTATCTATGTAACCGGGTATATCAGCCACGATCAATTTAAACTCAATAGTGATACACTGTATAACTACGGAAACCAGAATGCCATTATAAAATGGAAACACATTTTCAGCAATAAGCTGATCGGAGTGATATCAGCAGGTATTGACCGGTATAAGTATACGGTGGGAAGTGACCAGGTGGTGCTAAATGCCTATCAGTTGTCGTTCGATGTAAACCAGGTTCACCTGCGAACAGAATTTACGTATAACACGGGCGGGCGGCATAACTTTACTTTTGGTCTGCATAGCATACGGTATACCATTCACCCCGGTTCTTTCCAGCCAACCCTGCCTCAATCGGTGGTAAAACCCGATAAAGTACCGGCAGAGCAGGCATTGGAATCTGCTTTGTATATCGGGGATAAAATAAACCTCTCACCTGATTTTTCTATTAATGCCGGCATCAGGCTTTCGCTGTTCAATTACCTTGGCCCACACGACATTTACAATTATCTTCCCGGGCAACCCAAACAGACCTTCAGTATTACAGATACTTTGCGGTATGGTCCGGGTGCGAACATCAAGACATATGTAGGCCCCGAACTGAGACTGTCACTCCGTTACAGCTTATCCTCAGCATCCTCCATTAAGTTAAGTTATAGCACCCTTCGCCAGTATATTCATACATTGTCCAATACTACTGCTATCTCGCCTACCGATATATGGAAATTAAGTGACCCGAATATACGCCCGCAAACGGGTTATCAAACAGCACTGGGGTACTACCGCAATTTCAATAATAACAATATCGAAACCTCAGTGGAAGTGTACTACAAGCGGATGGAACATTACCTGGATTATAAGAGCGGTGCGGAACTGGTAATGAATAAACATATCGAAACGGATGTAATCAATACCCGTGGGGAAGCTTATGGAGCGGAATTCATGATTAAAAAGATAGCGGGTAAACTGAATGGCTGGATCAGCTATACCTATTCCAGAACCTTCCTGCAGCAGGATGACCGGTTCGCAGGTGAAACCATCAACAAGGGGAATTTTTATCCCGCTAATTTTGATAAGCCGCACAACGTAAACCTGATCGGCAACTATAAGTTTTCCCACCGGCTCAGCCTGTCCGTAAATGGTGTTTACAGCACCGGCAGACCCATTACGCTTCCGGTTGCGGTATTCACCCAGGCAGGGGCGCAGCGCGTATTATACTCAGACAGGAATCAGTACCGCATACCTGATTACATACGCGCGGATCTTTCCATCAATATCGAAGGCAATCACAAAATAAAGAAGCTGGCTCATAGCTCCTGGTCGCTCGGCGTATATAACCTTTTCGCCAGGCAAAATCCATATTCGGTATACTTTATCCAGGAGAATGGCCGGATTAAAGGCTACCAGTTATCAGTATTCGGAACAGCTATTCCGTTTGTTACTTACAATTTTAAATTCTAGAAAGCCAATGCGTAACCTTATTTATATATCTTTTTTGCTGCTGCTAACGATATCCGTCAGTTGCAGGAAGCCCTATACACCACCTGAAATTACAACAGATTACAGTTACCTGGTAGTAGACGGAGTAGTCAATGCCAACAAAGCCGGTATCACCACCCTCCAGCTCAGCCGTACCATTCCGCTTACCGACAGTACATCAGAAACAAAGCCGGAAACAGGTGCCACTGTTTTTATTGAAGACCAGTCAGGAAGCAGTTACCCTGTCGTATCGGTGGGAAATGGCGTATATACAAGCAACGCACTCTCACTGAATATATCGGCTAAATACAGGCTCAGGATCAACGATACAAAAGGGGATAGCTACTTATCGGACTATGTTGCGGTAAAACAAACACCTCCCATCGACAGCCTTACCTGGAAGCAGGATAAAGATCTTACCGTTTTTGTACATACTCATGACCCTTTGGGCAATACAACCTATTACCGTTGGGACTATGTAGAAACCTGGCAGTATCGGTCTATGTTAGAACAGAAACTGGGACTCGACAATCAAAACCTGCTTTTCTACCGGGATGCCTCCACCCAGGTGTACAACTGCTGGCAAACCTTTATTTCAAACAATATTGTAACGGCCACTTCACGCAACCTGGCCCAGGATATTATCAGCTATGCGCCGGTAACTACTATAGAGCAGAATGACCAGCGCTTGTTTGTACGGTATTCCATCAATGTAAAACAGTATGGGGTAACCAAAGAAGCGTTTGACTATTGGCAGATATTGCAGAAAAGTACGCAAAAAACGGGCTCGGTATTCGACCCGGCGCCGGCACAGGTGTCTGGCAATATTCATTGTGTAAACAAGCCGGATAAGCCTGTGATCGGATTTGTAAGTGCGTCTTATATAACAGAGAAAAGATTATTTGTTGATCACCGGGAACTGGTTGGCTGGAACCAGAGAGCAGTTCCTGATATTTCCTGTGAAACCATTTATACCTTTCAGCATCCTACCGACTGGCGGATTTACAATTTTCCAGATACAACCTATGGCCCCTATTATTTCAGCAGCAGCACCATAATACTGGCTAAGAAAGACTGTCTCGATTGTACCCGGAAAGGTGGAACACCCGTTAAACCCGCATTCTGGCAATAAAAATGAATCGTGTGAAAAAAAGTATTATTCATTGCATAGCTTGTTTACTTGCGCTGCTTTTCCTCGTCAAAGGCGGCAACGCCCAAACGGATAATGAAGCCATGCAGCGTGCCGGTTCTTTTGGCTGGCTAAATGGAAATGAAAAGTTGTTTATGCACACCGATAAGAGCTTTTATATGGCAGGAGAAATACTTTGGTTTAAGCTCTATGCCATTGATGCTGAAAAACAAGTGCCGCTGGACTTTAGTAAAATTGCCTATGTTGAGTTATTGAACCAGGAACACCGCCCGGTTCTGCAGGCCAAGATTGCCCTGAACCGGGGTATGGGCAATGGTTCCTTCCAGCTTCCTTATTCGGTTAGTTCTTCCCACTATATCCTGCGGGCCTATACCAACTGGATGAAAAATGCTGGTGCGGAATGCTTTTTTGAAAAGACCCTTACTATTGTCAATACACTTAAAAAGCCCGATTGGACGGCCAATGAAAGCATTTCTTACGACGTTCGTTTTTTTCCGGAAGGCGGTAACCTGGTAAAGGGCATTAGTTCAGTAGTTGGGTATAAGGTGGTAGATAGTGATGGAAAAGGGCAGCGGGCGAGCGGGGTAATTCTCAACCAGCGAAACGATACCATTACCCATTTCCAAACCAACAGGTTGGGTATGGGACATCTCGAATTCAAACCCAATGGCATCGATCAGTATCGTGCGCTTATAACGGTTCAGGGAACTCAATTGATACGCCCTTTGCCCGACGCTTTACCGGCTGGAATGGTAGTCAGGTTGAAAGAAAAAGATAACGATAGTATCCTGCTTCGTATGGAAACCGGTGCTGCTCTTAACACCAGCATTACATTGCTGATACAGGGTCGCCGGTTAACAAATGAAAGAACCAGGCTGCAGTTAATAAACGGTATAGGTGAAATTGTTTTACCGAAAACAAAACTGGCGGATGGCATTTCCCGCTTAACGCTGTTGGATGATTTGTCCAGGCCTGTTTGTGAAAGGCTGTATTGTAAGCAGCCACCATCTTTGTCGCTAACAGCCGGCACAAACGGCCAGTCGTTTGGCCTTCGCAAAAAAGTTGAGGTATCGATTACATCACAAACACGCCGGCAACAGCCCGTTCAGGCTGAACTGTCAGCCGCAGTGTACCTGCTCGACTCGTTGCAAACACCCGACAAAACAGATATTCTCAGCTATCTATGGTTGTCGTCTGACCTGAAAGGAAAGATCGAAGATCCTGGCTATTATTTTGCGAACACCGATAAGGAAACCCTGGCCGCTCTTGACGATCTTATGCTTACCCAGGGCTGGAGGCGATTTAAATGGGTGGATACTGCCCGGGGCAATACCGTGATGCCCGAATATATGCCGGAACTGGAAGGACATATTGTTAATGGACGTGTAATGACCAGAATAGGAAACCAGGCGGGTTCTCATATCACCGCATACCTTTCTGTTCCTGGTGAAAGACCGCTGTTCAGTATAGCCAACAGCACAGACAAAGGTGTTATCCGTTTTAATCTTAAAGATTTTTATGGTGCCAATGAGATGGTGGTACAGACCAATGGTACCTCGGACAGTGGATATAGGGTTGACATTGCCAATCCTTTTTGGGACAAGCCATCTGATACCCGGGTACCCCCATTGGTATTATCAGCGGAATATGCTTCGTTGTTACTCCAGCACAACCGGCAGGCGCAATTGGCCCATACTTTTGCCGGCGACCGGCAACGACAGTTTCTGTTTCCGGAAGCTCTTGATACCACTGCGTTTTACGGTCTTTCGGATAAAAGATATTACCTGGATGACTACACCCGCTTCATTACGATGGAAGAAGTAATGAAAGAACTGATAGCCGAAGTAAGGCTGAGGAAAAATGGTAGTCAATTCTCTTACCGCATGTATAACAGAGCATTTAATGACTATTTTACTACAGATCCGCTGGTACTGATAGATGGGGTGCCCGTTTTCAATGTAAACAAACTGATAGAGTTTGATCCTTTAAAGATCAGGCGGATTGATGTAGTAGCACAGAAATTCTATCAGAACCAAACCATCCACGACGGTATTATACAATATCATACCTACATGGGCGATCTCGCCGGGTACCAGTTGGATGATAATGCCCTTATAGTTGACTATGAGGGACTGCAGCTACAAAGAGAATTCTATTCACCCCTATATGATACGCCCGATCGTTATCAAAGCCGTTTGCCTGATCCCAGGAATGTTCTTTTCTGGTCGCCGGATGTAAAAACGGATGGTAAAGGAACTGGTATATTCTCATTTTTTACATCGGATAATCCCGGACGATACCTGGTAGTGGTGCAGGGAATTTCCGGCGATGGTCTCGCTGGCAGTACTGCAACAACCTTTACAGTAAAATAACCCGGGAAGCCCGGCAAACTGTTCACATAACACGGTTATGATGACTGTATAACGGAGCTGGCCGATCCGGTACTGCGGGAACTTAATTTTGCAACCCATATCAGCAGTAAAGAAATAGCCAGGAAACAGAAAAACATTCCGATACCATTAAGAATCGCCCGAGGGTATCCTAATTTCCCGGCGTGTATAAAAGGATATGGATAGATTCCTGAAATACTACCTCTGATCACGATAAAAGCCATATACACCAAAGGATATAGAAGCCAGGAAATGCTGTTTCTCCATTCCAGCTGTTGTTTGGGTACAAATACAAGCCAGAAAACCAGGTATAATACAGGAACTATTGAATGTAATATTTCATCTACTAATTTTTGCAGACCTTCCGGTTTCCATTGCGATCTCAGGATAAGATTGTAAATAACACCAACAATAACAATATATCCCGTAATGGCTGTAAGGGTGGTGGCACGCCGGCAAAAACGGCAAAGTCCTGTGTCAAGATTGGTTAGCACCACCGTTAAGCTAACCGCCGCGATGATATTCGTTAATATGGTAAAAAAACTGAAAAAAAGAACAATGGTTTTGCCAATGG
Organism: Sediminibacterium sp.; assembly: GCA_965229175.1. Taxonomy (GTDB): domain Bacteria; phylum Bacteroidota; class Bacteroidia; order Chitinophagales; family Chitinophagaceae; genus Sediminibacterium. The sequence goes on from CBDDIT010000013.1 coordinate 8,911, forward strand.
AATCTGTTCTGTTCAGCAGGATCAGGTAAAACTGCATAACCACAGCAAACCATCCCAAAACAGCTGTCATTCCAGCATACAATCGCGCCGTCAGTCTTGGTTGAATCTCCATGTAAGGACCTTAAGTATTATAAATTTAAGTAATCCTTGCTAATGGTACAAATTCGGTAAGAACACTTGTAAAGTTAAACACCCGCAACAGTAATAAGAACCGCTACATAGTGGCAGATGGCCGCCAGCAACACAAATACATGCCAGAGCGCATGGTGCCAGAACCATTTCTTCCACAAATAAAATATAACGCCGATCATATACAGGATACCGCCGGTTATAATCAGAACAATCACGGCAACCGGCATATTCCGGAAAAAATCCCGCCCGCTCCAGGCCAGTATCCATCCCATCAATACATATACGATCGTAGAAGCGATATTGAAACGGTCTACAAAGAATATTTTAAATACCAAACCCATAATGGTAAGCCCCCATAAAACGCAAAGCATTGTTATCCCGGTACTGTTAAAAAGATAGGTAAGAATAAAAGGAGTGTAGGTACCAGCTATCAGGAAATAGATACTGATATGATCAAATATCTTAAATATCTGTTTGACATTGGGTTGTTGAAAACCGTGATACAGCGTTGAAAAAGTGAAAAGCATCAGGAAACAAAATCCATAGATACAGGCACCCGTTATAGCCGGTATATTATCGCTCCTGACTGCCAATGCGGTTAACAGCGGTATGGAAGCAATACCAAACAGGATCCCGATCCCATGCGTAAGGCTATGGGTGAATTCCAGTTTTAAGTCTTTTTCCTGCTCGCTGAAAGGCATTTTTTGGTAAAGATAGGACAGGGAAGATCATTTCCCCGGCAACAAAACAAACTTCGCCATATTTGCCTCGTTAAAATATTTATCGGCCAGCTCTTTTGTTTTTTCCACAGTTAACCGTTTGATTCTTTCGGGTGCTTCCAGAATAGATAATGGGTCGGCATTCCGGAAGAATTGCTGCTCCAGCCGGAAGCGCCAGTAGCTGTTTTCTTTAACCTCGTTTTCGAGCGCCCTGGTTTGTTCGGCAACGGTCTTTTCGATATTTACGGCAGCCACTCCATTGGCTTTTGTGTTCCTGATTTCGTCCATTACTATACCGGTCAGTTTCTCAACATTTTCAGGAGCGCAGCCAAACTGGATGGCAATACTATAACTGGGTACCGGCTCGCGGGTTAATCCTCCATTTACACCTACACCATACACCCCGCCTGCATCTTCCCGCAGGGTTTCTCTTAATTTAATGGCCATGGCTTTGCAAAGCTGCCCCAACTGCAATTCATCCATCTCTCCATATACCGCGGCACCCGTAAAGTACAGCCTTACACTGGCTTTGTTTTCCTTACCCTTCCTGATCACTTTACTGATGTTGCCGGAAGGATAGCGGATACCCACATCTTTCCAGGTTTCCCTTGAGGTAGTGCCGGGTAGTGAAGCGATATACTTTTCAACCAGGGGTTTAATGCTATCTGTATTGAAATTACCAACAAAAGTAAACAGGAACTGGCCCGCATTCCGGAACCGGTCTTTAAAAATAGCCATGGACCTGTCGAGGTTCATCTTTTTCAGGTCTCCCATATCAAAAGGTTTCCGGCGGAAATGATAGTTGCCCATAATATAGCTCACGGAATCCCCAAATACAGAACCGGGATCATTTTCTTTATTGGCAAGCTGTACTTTTATTTGTTCCTGTACCACGCTAAACATCGCCGTATCTTTTCTGGGTGCTACAAAGTATCCATGCAGCAACTGCATAGCTGTAGGAAGGTCTTTAGGGGTACTGCTGCCATTCAATCCCTGCATGTAGTGGGTGATGCCCGGTGCTACGTAACAATTCTTTCCAGCCAGGGCCTTTTGCAGGCTTTGCATATCCAGGTTGCCCATTCCGCCAACAGAAACAATACTGGATGCATTGATCGCATTCACATAGTCGCTGTCCGGATAAACTGATGTACCACCCCAGCTGATGGCCGAAAACTGAATATCATCATTCTTAAAATCCGTGGGCTTCAAAACGACCCGTGCACCATTGGAAAGCGTCCACTCTTTGGTTCCTATCTCGGTATAATTTTTTTCAGTTACTATACTACCGGCCACAGGCTCAACAGGGAGCAGGGTTCCGGCTATTATCTTGTCTGTATACTTTTTCAGTTTAACAGGTACCCTGTTCAGTTCCGCCAGTATAACAGACTGAACCGGTAAAACCTTTGCTTCCTTTGCCGGAGCAGTAATAACAACTGAACGATCCGTTGGCCTGATCCACTGGTCAATCAAACTGTTTACATCGGCCAGCGAAACGGCGGGTAGCCATTTCTTGTACAGCTCATATTCCATGGCAATACCGGGCACGGCTTCCCCTTTCAGATAATGGTCCACCAGTTCCTGTACCAGGTCGGCAGATTTGGTTTTATCCCTTTCGTTATACTCGTTTTCCACCCGGGATAAAACATTTTTCACCGCACGATCAAGCTCCGTTTGTACAAATCCATATTGCTTTACCCGCTCGTTTTCAGTAAGCATTATTTTGATAGAAGGCAGGACTTGCCTTCCGGTTTTGGCCACGGCAACCAGGCTGAACGCGTCTTTATCTCCTATAAAATCCACCATAGCTGCTGCTGGCAAATAAAAAAGGGGCACCGGGTTTTTGAGCTATCTCATCCAACCGGCTGCTGATCATCTGGTTAAATAATTCACGGGTGATATCGCCCCGGTACTGATTCTCTGTTTTTGTAACAGGGGCCTTGGGTAATGTATAAAATATTTGAACCACATTATACGGTTGCTCAGCATCCGTCAGGATCACGGTGCGTGTTTCCTTATGTGATGGAACGCTGTACCTCAGTCGCGGCTTCGGCTGTACCGCTGCCGGGATATGCTCAAAATGCTGACGTATCAGCTTCTCCGTTTCCGCTATATCAATATCACCCACAACAATTACTGCCTGTAAATCGGGCCGGTACCAGTCTTTGTAAAAAGAAGTCAGCATTTCATAATGCGCCGTATCAAGATTGGCTTTGGTGCCGATGGGCAAACGCCTGGCATATTGTGATCCCTTCAGAAGAACCGGGAAGTATTTATCCCGTAACCTCGCTTCGGCACCCCGACCCAGCCGCCATTCCTCCACTACTACGCCTCTCTCCTTATCAATTTCAGCAGGCTCAAAACTCAGGCCGTGTGACCAGTCTTCCAGTATCTGCATAGCCTGCCGGAATACCCGGGGACTATCGGTGGGCACCTGAAGCTCATAAATGGTTTCATCAAATGAAGTGGAAGCATTCAGATCGGCACCAAAGCTAACCCCGCTTTTTTCGAGGAAATTAATCAGCTCCTGTTTCTTAAAATGCTCTGTTTCCATTAAAGCCCATGTGCTCTACAAAATGCGCTAACCCTACCTGTTTATCCGTTTCCAGCACCGATCCGGCATTGACTACCAATCGTAGTTCAGCCCGGTTGGCAGGCTCCGTATTCTTTCGGATATAATAGGTTGAGCCCGTTTGAAAGCTTGCCAATCCTTACCGGCCGGATCCAGCGGGAGAGGGGCATCCTTTGTTTGCGCAACAGACTGAACAACAAAACAAAAACATAAAAGGACTACTGAAAATCGGATCATACATCAATTTAATTCAAAATGATTGCGTTAGTACATTATTAGGAATTAAATCCCAGGTTTTTAGTCAGTTCCTCCGGTAATTTCGGCAATCTTTTTCTTTCTATCAGGTAAGTAGACAGCCCGGATAAATCCCTGTACACATAATGCTTATTCAATGCGCCCTCCAGGTATCCGGCCCCGGAGGTATTGCCCGTACCCACCCGCATTCCAATCATACGGCGCACCATCACCAGGTGTTTATGCCGCCAGTTGCTCATCAGATGGTCTATCTCAATCAGGGCATCCAGTATCTGGTAGGAAGTTTGAAAAACCGGGAAATCCCGATACAACATAATAAACAATGCGGCACGCAAGGCCGCGGGAGAAAAATTACTCCGCAATACCGACAATTCCTCAGGTGACTGGTCATCGGCTTTCTCTAAAAAAACATAATCAAAATCGCGTATTTTATTCTGCTCCCGTTCGGTGAGTCCTAACTGGTATATATACCGGTAATCATTCCAGAAAGGATGCCCACCGTTACTATCCTTGCCAGCCGGGCTATACCTATCCCAGTAAGCCGTTTCAAAAAAGGGCATTCTTTCCAGCCAGTTGTTAACCAGTTTCAGTAGGTTTTTCTTCTCCTCCGTTTCTGTTATGGTTGTATGGTCCTCGGCTGTAAACCCACCCTCATTTGTACGTTTGTAGTAATCTTTCTGATGGCGGTTTTCCAGCTCGAGTCCGAGACTTGCCTCAATCATCCTGAACTGCTTGCTCTGGAATCCCGAAGAAGGTGTAAGCAGGTTGCGGAACTCAAGAAAATCCAGCGGCGTCATCGTATCCAGGATGTTAACCTGCTGGTTCAGCAATTGCAAAATATCTATCACCCGGTGCAGCCGGTGTCTAACCAGGTTCAGATCCTCCGAATTGTCATTGATTTTAGGCTGGGAAAAAACAGTCATCACATAATCCAGCTCAAATAATACCTGTTTGAACCACAGTTCATACGCCTGGTGAATAATAATGAATAACATTTCATCATGAGCCGGCTCATTACCAGCTTGAAAACTTACGGGGTGCTGCGCATCCAATACTTTGTCCAACTGAAGGTAGCTGCCGTAATACATGGGTTGTTTTTCCATATCTGGTTCATTAGTCATGCAAAAGAATGCCTAATTGCATAAAAAACCTCTTTTCTCCACAATAACTAATAGTGTTTGTTTTACACATTTGTTTTGGATAATTTTATTGCTAAAGCCATTGCTATGTCATATAAATACTGCCTTCCCTTCTTATTCCTCGCCTGTGTAGGTTGTAAGAATGGAAAAGAAACAACTGAAACCCGGGATACTGCCCAGGTAAACGGTCACCCGGCCTGGATCCAACAAAATAATATCTATGAAGTAAATGTACGCCAGTACACCCCTGAAGGAACTTTTGCAGCATTTGCAAAACACCTCGACAGGCTCAGGCAAATGGGAGTGGGTACCTTATGGTTCATGCCCATCAATCCCATCAGTAAAGTGGAGCGAAAAGGTAGTTTGGGCAGCTATTACGCGGTGTCTGATTATACCGCCGTGAACCCCGAGTTTGGTAGCCTGGACGACTGGAAGGCATTGGTAAAAAAAGCCCATGAGATGGGGTTTAAAGTGATGATTGACTGGGTACCCAATCATACCGGTGCCGATCATTACTGGTTGCAGAAACATCCTGATTTTTATGTAAAAGATAGTACCGGGAAGCCGGTATCCCAGTTCGATTGGACAGATACGCGCAAGCTGAACTTTGCCAATGCAGAACTACGTGATTCCATGCTAGCACAGATGAAATTCTGGGTATCTGAAACAGGGATCGATGGTTTCCGTTGCGACTACGCCGTTGGGCCGTCCCGCTCCTTTTGGCAACATGCGATCAAAGAGCTGAAAGGAATGAAAAACCTGTTCATGCTGGCTGAAGCGGACAGTACATGGCTGCATGAAGTAGGATTTGACGCAACCTATGCCTGGCCTGAATTTGCCATGATGAAGCTGATAGCGGCCGGTAAGCGCAAAGCCTGGGCGCTGGACAGTGTTGTTACCCGCACAGATACTTCATTACCACAAAATGCAATACGCCTGTTTTTTACCAGCAACCACGATGAGAATAGCTGGAACCAGGCCGATTTCAATACCATGCCGGGTGAATCGCATACACCTTTCGCCGTTCTTTCCCACACGATGAAGCGCAGCCTGCCGTTGATTTACAGCGGTCAGGAGGAGCCGGTATTAAGGGCTATCAGCTTTTTTGAAAAAGACAGCATGAATTTTTCCCAGTATAAACGGGCACCTTTGTATAAGCAGCTGCTTGAGCTTAGAAAGAACAACCCTGCATTGGCACCCAACGCATCTTTCACAAAGATCAATACCGGTAATGAGGATCATGTTTATGCGTTTAGCCGCCGTTCGGGAAACCATTTTGTAGCGGTTATCGTTAATCTATCTCAGGAACCTCAAATGGTGGATATAAAGGATATCAATTTTTTAAACGGCCAGTTCGAAGGCCCGTTCTACCAGCTTGATGGCACAACCCAGAAAAAGTTTCCCCTGCAGCAGAAGCTCGATGCCTGGGGATACCGGGTTATATACAAGTAATAAAAGATATAACCAATAATATCTAACAGCCAACAACTAATCAAACGCTTCCCATGCCAAAGATCATCCACAAACATACCCTTGCCACCCGGTGGATGCATTGGATCAATTTTCCGGTGCTTACCATTATGATCTGGAGCGGGATGTTGATCTATTGGGCCAATGATGTATATAAAATAAAGATTGGAGAAACAGTAGTGGTCAGGTTTTTCCCCGAATGGTTATATAAGGGACTGCACATACCTTACCGTTTGTCTGAAGGAATGGCTTTTCATTTCGCGTTCATGTGGTTGTTTATAATCAATGGGTTACTATATGTTACCTACACTTTAATATCAGGAGAGTGGCGTTACCTGGCACCCCAAAAAAGTTCCTGGAAAGAAGCCTGGCAGGTATTGTTACACGACCTTCATTTACGCAGGTCGGAGCCACCCAAGCTGAAATACAACGCAGCACAGCGGATTGCTTATTCGATGATTATACTGATGGGGTTGGGATCGGTAATTACGGGACTGGCTATTTATAAGCCGGTACAATTGCAGTGGATAACCAACCTCTGCGGCGGCTATGAAGCGGCAAGGTTAGAGCATTTTGTTCTGACGGTGGGCTTTGTGGTATTCTTTGTGGTTCATATCATCCAGGTGATCCTGGCAGGGTGGAATAATTTCAGGGCGATGGTGGCAGGATTCGAAGTGATACCAGATGAAACAGAACACGACAAAAACGCAAACCAATGAAAGAGGAACAAGTAGATGAGAAAACGGCTGGAAAATACAGGAAGAAAAGCAGCTATGCGTTGCTGCTCTTTCTGGGGCTGGTGCTACTGGCTTTTGCCGGCTGGAAATGGCTGCGGAACCAACCCCTGGTGGCGGGCAAAAATGGCGGGGGGATACAACAACCCTTGCGGCAGGTATTGGATATTAATGAAGAAGTATATAAAGGGTTGTATAGTACCCGGAACCTGGTAAAAGAATATCCACGAAGCAAAGCGGCTCCCCGGGCAAGGGTGAACGGCAATATCGGGATGAAAAAGGAAAACTTTGATCCCGCCACCTGGCAGTTGAAAATAATTAAGAATAACGGCGACACGCTCTATGTTACACTTGATGAAATTAAGCAGTTGCCAAGGATCGACGTTGTATTTAATTTCAAATGTATTGAAGGCTGGAGCCAGATTACCTGGTGGACGGGTACCCGCTTTTCTGAATTGATAAAAAAATACCATCTCGGAAAAGAAAGCGAGATGAAATATGTGGGTATGAAAACCCCTGACCAGGAATATTATGTTGGAATAGATATGCCCAGTATTCTCCATCCTCAAACCATACTTTGTTATGAATTGAACGGCAGGCCTTTGCCAATGGACCAGGGATATCCTTTGCGCCTGATCATACCTGTAAAATACGGGGTAAAGCACCTGAAAAGAATTGGTTTCATTTCTTTCGCCAACACCCGGCCACCTGATTACTGGGCTGAAAAAGGCTATGATTACTATACGGGGTTGTAAGTGAGTTGACAGATGGGTAGCTGATAGATATTGGTAGAATTTTATGGATTGGGTTCTTACATCTAGCGTCTAACATTTATCTTCGGCTCATGAATCGAACCCAACTAATCGATCAGATCAGGGATAAGCAAACTTATCTCTGCGTAGGACTTGATACAGATATTACCAAAATCCCCAGGCACCTGCTGGCCAAATCCGATCCAGTTTTTGAATTCAATAAGGCAATCATCGATGCAACACTGGCCCATTGCATGAGTTATAAGATTAACACCGCATTTTATGAATCGCAAGGTTTAAAAGGATGGGAGTCGATGGAGAAGACCGTGAATTATATTCCTGCCACACACCTGAAAATAGCCGACGCAAAAAGGGGTGATATAGGTAACACGTCTACCCAGTATGCAAAAGCATTTTTCGAAGCCCTGAACTTTGATGCCATCACGGTAGCACCCTATATGGGCGAAGACAGTATACGCCCGTTCCTGGAATATGAAAATAAATGGACGATCGTATTAGGGCTTACTTCGAATGCCGGCAGTAGCGACTTCCAGCAATTGCCTGTGGAGGGTAAGAAACTGTACGAAGTTGTGCTGCAAAAAATAGCCGCCTGGGGTAATCCCGGCAACCTGATGTATGTGGTGGGTGCCACCCGGGCCGATGACCTGGCACATATCCGGACCATCATACCGGATCATTTTCTACTGGTGCCAGGTGTTGGCGCGCAGGGAGGGAGCCTGGAAGAGGTGTCGAAGTATGGGCTGAATAAGGATTGCGGGCTATTGGTTAACGCCAGCCGTGCCATCCTGTTCGCAGACAGCAGTGAAAATTTTGCAACAACCGCAACAACCGTAGCTAAAGGCTATCATACCGAAATGCAGCAATACCTTACCCTATAACAGCATCATATGAACAGAAGAAAATTCCTGCAAAACAGCACACTTGCCGGGGCTTTGATATCGGTAGCTCCGCGGTCCTTTGCGGCCAGGGCAAAAAAAGGAGGGTTCCGCGTATGCTTTCTATCTGATGTTCACGTTAAACCTACACCTGTGGCCGAACAGGGCATGCGAAAAGCTTTCAGGCATATCAACGCTTTAACGCCTTCAGTTGATTTTATCATCAATGGGGGAGACGCCATTATGGACTCGCTTAAAGGGTCGAAAGAGGCGGTGAAAAAACAATGGGACCTGTGGGACACTGTTTTAAAAGAAGAGAATAAATTACCCATACGCCATTGCATTGGCAACCATGATATCTGGGGCTGGCAGATGACGCCGGCCGAACTGGCTGACATAAAAAAAGATCCGCTGTATGAAAAAGGATGGGTGCTGCAGCAGCATAAAATGAACAACCGCTTTTACAGTTTTGAACACAAGGGCTGGAAGTTTATTGTACTGGATAGCTCACAGGAAAGCAATGGCAGCTATATCGCCCTGATCGATGAGCCGCAGTTTGCATGGCTTGAAAAAGAGCTGAAAAACACCGATCCATCACAACATGTGTGTATCGTATCGCATATACCTATCGTGTCTTTTTGCGCAGCTATGTTTATCGATAAGAATGAACCCAATGGCGACTGGAAAATACTCCGCGTACTGTTACACATTGATGCCAGGAGAATTACAGATATGTTTAAAGCCTATAAAAATATCAGGTGCTGCCTGAGCGGGCATATCCATTTACAGGACGCGGTGGAGTACAGGGGCATTCAATATTATTGTAATAACGCAGTCTCAGGAAACTGGTGGTCCGGTCCGTTCAAGGATTTTGACCCTGCCTATGCCGTGTTTGAATTCCACAAAGATGGCAGTGTTACGCGGGAGATTGTCCCTTACGGATTTGAAGGCTGATGATTTTGGCAACTTTTTCGGCCCATATACGATGTTCCTTACCTGAATAATGCAGCTTGTCGGCAGCCAGCAGGGCAGAATCCTCCGCCGCCCTGCGCGTATCATTTGTTATTTCGATAAACCCGGCACCGTATTTCTTAGCGGCATACTCACAGATCTTATTATAATTATGAATTTCTGAACTGATGTTTCCCTTTTTTGAATTTGCCCCGAAGGGTGTCATTCCCCAATCAGGTATCGACAGCACCATCACATTCGAAGGCTTCTCACCGGCCCAATGAATGGCTTTCTTTAATAAAAAATCAAAATCACCCGTAAAATCGGTAATCGACAATCCCCGGTACTGATTGTTCACTCCAATTAGCAGGGTAACAAAATCATAGTGTTCATTCAGTCGGGTATGCAACAGGTGTTCCGCCAGTTCAAAACTCGTCCAGCCCGTCTTTGCTACTATCTCAGGGGCCTGCACCGCTATATTCTCCGAACGCAGTAGCTGTACAACCTGGTAAGGAAAGCTCTCATGCAAAGCCACAGATTCCCCGATCGTATAAGAATCCCCCAACGCCAAAAAAGTATAGTAATGCTTGCTCATCGTACTATTAAGTTACCCGCAAAATTGTGTACCTCCATTACGCCTCTGCCTTAGTGCCCTTGCGCCCCACATCCCTTTGCGCTCCCTTACACTTCCTGAAAATTATCCCTCAAAATCGCATAAAACCTGTACACATCCTCAAAGCTACAATATAAAGGGGAAGGTGCCACCCGTATCACGCCAGGCTCCCGGTAATCAACAATAATACCATTGGCTATCATTTTATCATGTATCTCCCTTCCTTTCTCCGCGAAGAATAAGGATAACTGCGCCCCACGGCTATGGGCATCAGCCGGTGTAATGATTTCGAATGTCAGCCCTGGAAGCTGGTATAATAAAAATTCCAGGTAGCCTGTGAGCCGGATACTCTTAGCCCGTAACCTTTCCATACCCGCCTGCTCAAAAAGCTCCAGTGATGCCTTTAAACAAACCGTATTAAAAACCTGCGCCGTACTGATATTAAATCCCCCCGCATTGGCCTTGGGAACAAACCCCTTTTCCATCCTGAACCGGGTCTTTTCATCATTTCCCCACCAGCCTCCCAGCCTCGGGGTAGATGTGTTGCCCGCATGCTTTTCATGTATAAACACCCCTCCAACTGCCCCCGGACCTGCATTCAGGTACTTATAACTGCACCATACCGCGAAATCAACGCCCCAGTCATGCAGCCTCACCGGAACATTACCCGCCACATGGGCCAGGTCAAACCCCGCTACGGCATTTACTTCATGTGTGGCCGCTGCAATGGCTTCCAAATCCAGTAACTGCCCGGTATAATAGTTTATTCCACCCATCAAAACCATGGCCAGGGATGAGCCCTCCTTCCGTATCATTCTAAGAATATCTTCTGTACGCAGCGTTTTCTCCCCCTCCCGCGGCGAAATTTCAACAATCGCCGACGCAGGATCAAGGCCAAAGTGTTGTACCAGCGTTTCAACCGCATACTGATCGGAAGGGAATGCGCCAGCTTCCATTAGAATCTTATAGCGGGATGGGGTAGGTCTATAAAAGCTGAGCATCAAAAGATGCAGGTTAACGGTCAGGGCGTTCATCACCGTTACTTCGTCCTTGCCGCAGCCCATCATAGCGGCCAGTGGTGCCTGGCAATAGTCCTGGTAGTACAACCAGGGATTTTTCCCGTTAAAGTATCCGCCGATCGCCAGCTCTCTCCAACTGGCCAATTCCTGCTCAACAGCTGCCGCAACTGATACCGGCTGCAGGCCGAGTGAATTCCCGCAAAAATAGATGGTATTCTCCCCCCCGTGTTTAGGGAAATGAAACTGTTCTTTAAAACGGGCCAGCTCATCTGCACGATCAGCTTCCCTTGCAAATTCAGGCAAAACAGAAAAATTGTCAGGCATGTTGCGAATGTAAGGATTTAGGATTGCGAATTACGGATTGCGAATTGCGGATTAGGAATGTGGATTGCTGAAATCTTCCCAAAAATCGGCAATTTGTAATTCGCGATGCGTAATTCGCAATCGGCCTTCGTATTTGCCGGGCGGGAACCCCTTCCTGCCGAACAATGCACATCTTTTTTACAGACGGGTGAATATTTAGCTGTCTTTGGCTTATTTTCATTTCCACCAAACTTTAAACCCCCTGCTATGAGACGAATCTTGTTTCTCCTGGTAATACTGTGTATTGCCTCCGGCTTATTCGCACAAAATACGCCTGTAACCAAGGCCAATTATTCACAGGCCGCCCGTTTTTCACCTAAAAAGATCGATAAGCTTGTCTTCAGTACCAGCGTAGACCCGCATTGGTTAAAAAAGACCGACCGGTTCTGGTACATGTACGAAACCACAGAAGGTAAAAAATGGTATATCGTTGATCCCGCAAAAGGAGAGAAGAAAGTATTGTTTGATAATGCCGACCTGGCAGCCAAGATCACACGAATTGTAAAAGATCCGTTTGAGGCGCAGCACCTGGGGCTGGATAGCATGCGTTTTATAAAAGATGAGAACTGGATTCAGTTTGAGGTAAAAAGCACCCAGGAGATCGAAAAGAAAGACTCTACTGCCCGGAGAGGGGCCCCACCGGTACGCGAAAAGAAAGTATTCTATTTCGAGTACAACCTGCTTACCGGCGAGTTAAACGAATTATCTGATTTCAAAAAGCCTAAACGTAAACCACAATGGGCTTCTGTATCACCTGATGGCAATACTGTCATTTTCGGAAAGAACTATAACCTGTACTGGATGGACAAAGCCAATTATGAAAAGGCTTTGAAGAACGAAGAAGACTCTACTATCGTTCAACAGGCAATTACAACAGATGGCGTTGAGTTTTACAGCTACCATTCAGAAGGCGGCCAGGGTGGCGGCGATAATAATGTGGATAAAGAAAAGAACAAAAATAAACGAAAAGCCGCGTTCATTTTCTGGTCGCCCGATTCAAAACATTTTGTAGTAGACCGGACAGATAACCGTAAAGTAAAAGACCTGTGGGTAATCAACAGCCTGTCTGATCCAAGGCCAACCCTGGAAACCTATAAATACTGGATGCCAGGCGAAAAAGAGTCACCCGTTGAACATGTGTACCTTTTTGATGCCACTACCAAAACCAGCAAAGAGCTGTCATTATCACTTTTCAAGGATCAGAATATCTCTGTATGGTCTGATCCCGGAAAGATCAATACCCGCGATGATGATTTCAGGGTAAACAAATGGCTGGGTACCAACGACAAGTTCTACTTTACACGCACCAGCCGCGATCTGAAGAAAGTAGATGTATGCGTGGCAGATATTACCACCGGAACTGTTAAACCATTAATTGAAGAAAGATTCAATACTTATATAGAAACCAGGCGTTTAGCGCTGGTTAACGATGGCAAAGAGTTCATTCAGTGGAGCGAGCGGGATGGCTGGGCGCATCTATACTTGTATGACGAAAATGGGAAATTGAAAAACCAGATCACCACAGGAACTTACCACGTGGAAAACATACTGGGAGTGGATGATGCCAAAAGGGTTGTATACTTTTCTGCCAATGGAAAAGAGCCTAATGAAGATCCCTATTACCTGCACGCTTACCGGGTGAACTTTGATGGAAGCGGGCTTAAGCTCCTGAATCCCGGGGAATTTGAACACAGCATGTCCGTTAATGACAACAAGAATTTCTTTGTTGATAACTATTCACGGGTAAATTCAGTTCCTGCTTCTGCCTTATACGCTACAGACGGTAGGAAGATCATGGACCTTGAGAAGGCAGACCTCAGCTCGTTGTTTGCAGCAGGCTATAAGTTCCCACAGATATTTAAAGCGAAAGCCGACGATGGCATCACTGATATTTACGGTGTGATGTACAAACCATTCGATTTCGATTCAACAAAAAAATACCCGGTAATAGAATATGTATATCCCGGGCCGCAAACAGAAGCGGTAAATAAATCATTCAGCCAGAGAATGGACAGAACCGAGCGCCTCGCGCAACTGGGTTTTGTGGTAATTACAATGGGTAACCGTGGTGGTCACCCCGGCAGGAGCAAATGGTACCATAACTTCGGATATAATAATCTCCGTGATTATGGGCTGGCCGATAAAAAAGCGGTAGCCGAACAACTGGCAGACCGCTATCCTTATATCGATATCGACAGGGTGGGTATCCATGGACATTCCGGTGGTGGATTCATGAGTACAGCCGCCATGCTGGTATACCCGGATTTCTTTAAAGCGGCCGTATCATCTTCGGGTAACCACGATAATTCAGTATATAACAGGTGGTGGAGTGAGCAACACCATGGAGTAAAAGAAGTGATCGGCGACAAAGGAGATACGTCTTTTGTATATAGTATTGAAAAGAACCAGGACCTTGTTAAGAACCTGAAAGGCCACCTGATGTTATCCACCGGGGACATTGATAATAATGTACATCCTGCCAACACAACACGGGTGGTAAATGCGCTGATCCGGGCCAATAAAAGATTTGATCTCGTGATATTGCCCGGTCAAAGGCACGGGTATGGCGACATGACAGAGTATTTCTATTGGAGAATGGCCGATTATTTTACCGCTTATCTGATGGGCGATAAAACCGACCGCAGTACCGATATTACCGAAATAACCCGCGATATCGAACAAAGCGGCGTTAAAGGAGGAGGAACTGCAGCAACGGGTAGGAGAGGACCGGAAGACGAAGACTAATTCGGGTCGCACGAAGCCGTTGTTTCAAATAAAGAGGCAGGTACCACCCATCGGTGCCTGCCTCTTTTTATTTACCCACCGAAGCTATTGCGAAGGAGGGTTACCTACCATACCCATAGCAAACTGACTTTACATAAACCGGATATTTCCAAAATTACTCCTGATAATAATTTTCGTTCCCCCGCCTTTTCCTAGGCTTCCGTTATACCTGTGAGAGGAACTATAGTTGGCATTGTATCCCACCGTACTGCTTTTTTGTTCGCTGAAAGCCAAATACTTGCTGGTAAGCCGGGCGTTATTGGTTGCTATTTCATAGTCAGCTGAAAAATCTTTGGGAGTTACCAGGTACAAACTGGTATAATTGTTTTTTAGTTCCAGGAGTTCAATATTGTTGTCTATTACCAGGTCTACACTATTGCAAAATTCAAACTGTCCTTTTATGCTGCCGCTCATTTTGGAGATGTCTATCCGGGAATATTTAAAGTTCAGGTTACTGTTATTTATACTTTCAATCACCGCTTTCCCAAACTGAACAGCGATAAGCTTTGCATGTTTCAGTTTTCCTGCTGTAAGTGTGCCATACTTATCAATCAGCTCACATTCCCCATCAAAATCCCCGATGGTAATGGGCCCAAAACTATTTTCAGCCAGCAGCTTTGCGTTTGGGGGAAGATGAACGATGTAGTCGATTTTCATTTCATGCCCGCCATTATAGCTATTACGGTTATTATTCTCCATGTTATCGGCAATTTTGGTAAAGAAAGAAATGGATCCTTCTTTCTGCTCATCCAGCACGTTTATTCGCTCAAGAATGCCGTTGGCATACTCATTGGTCCGGGCACCCACAGAAATATGCGCCTCTACTTTTACTTCCTGCTTATCCCAGGTTTCTATGGTAAGCTGTCCAAACCGGTTATTCAGCGAAATAGTATTGGAACCCACCGGGTATGACTTCGAATAATCCTTCTGCAAATTAACCGGCCATATATACTTTTCCTGCGCCTGTACGGTACCAAAGCAACAAAAAGCCAGCACCCAGGCAGTTATCATTGTAAAAAAAAAAATTCTCATTCTATAGCATTTTTGAGGGTTATGATACCAGTAAAGAGAGAGAACCCGGGAAAAGGTTGGAAATCCACCGTTACTATTACTATCTTCCCACCGAAACCCACCGGAAACTCCCCGGTTCTGTCTATTTTTGTAAGAACGAATGAGTTTGGTTATTGGCTTTTGGCTATTGGCTTTTGGCAATTAGCAGCCAGGCACAAACCACAAACAACAAACCCCAAACCACAAACCGCCCCTCAATGTCTGCCAGAACCGATTTATTTCAGTCGCCCGACTATTACCAGTTGGATGAGCTTCTCACCGGTGAGCATAAGCTTATCCGTGAAACCGTGCGCAGTTATGTTAAGAAAGAGATTTCGCCCATTATTGAGGAGTATGCGCAAAAAGCAGAATTCCCCCGGCAGATAGTGAAACAGATGGGAGAGTTGGGCTGTTTCGGACCAACAATACCACCGCAATATGGTGGTGGTGGCCTTGACTATATCAGTTATGGCCTCATGATGCAGGAGTTGGAAAGGGGCGACAGCGGCGTGAGAAGCACGGCGAGTGTACAGGGAAGCCTGGTGATGTATCCTATCTACGCGTATGGCAGCGAGGAGCAGCGCAATAAATATTTACCCAGGCTGGCCAGCGGAGAATGGCTGGGTTGTTTCGGGTTAACCGAACCCGATCATGGCAGCAATCCTTCCGGTATGATAACACGGTTTACGGATGCGGGAGATCATGTAGTGCTGAATGGAGCTAAAATGTGGATCAGCAATGCGCCGTTTGCCCAGGTGGCTGTTGTTTGGGCCAAAAATGAACAGGATGAAATACAGGGGCTGATTGTGGAGCGCGGAATGGAAGGATTTACCACTCCCACCACCCACGGCAAATGGAGCCTTCGCGCGAGCGCAACGGGTGAATTGGTATTTGATCACGTTAAAGTACCCAAAGAGAATATTCTGCCGAATGTGAAAGGTTTAAAAGGACCATTGGGCTGTTTGTCCAAAGCCCGCTATGGAATAGCCTGGGGTGCGCTGGGTGCTGCCATGGATTGTTACGATACAGCGTTGCGATATGCAAAAGAGAGAATTCAGTTCGACCGGCCCATTGGCGGTTTCCAGTTACAGCAAAAAAAGCTGGCCGAGATGATAACTGAAATTACCAAGGCGCAATTGCTGGTGTGGCGACTGGGTGTGCTGATGAATGAAAACAAGGTTACCCCGGCACAAATCAGCATGGCCAAAAGAAACAGCTGCGAAATAGCCGCCCATATCGCCCGCGAAGCCCGGCAGGTACTCGGCGGCATGGGCATTACCGGCGAATACAGTATTATGCGACATATGATGAACCTGGAAAGTGTAATTACCTATGAGGGAACACACGATATTCATCTGCTGATAACCGGTATGGACGTAACAGGCCTGAATGCCTTTAAGTAATTTGGTTTATTGGTTTATTGGTTTATTGGTTTATTGGTGTGTTGGTGTGTTGGTGTGTTGGTGTGTTGGTGTGTTGGTGTGTTGGTGTGTTGGTGTGTTGGTGTGTTGGTGTGTTGGTGTATTGGTGGCGGCTAAATTATGATTTTTCTCAATTAATAAGATGGTCTAAATTGCGGAATTACCAATAAACCAATAAACCAATAAACCAATAAACCA
Source organism: Sediminibacterium sp. (assembly GCA_965229175.1). Lineage (GTDB taxonomy): Bacteria > Bacteroidota > Bacteroidia > Chitinophagales > Chitinophagaceae > Sediminibacterium. The sequence goes on from CBDDIT010000013.1 coordinate 25,976, forward strand.
ATAAACCAATAAACCAACAAATGAAGTTATTCCTCATAGGCCTGATGGGTTCTGGTAAATCGCACTGGAAAAAGAAACTGGCGGCAAAAATGAAAGTAGGGGGATATGACCTGGATTTCCTGGTGGAAGCCCATGAGGAAAAGACAATTTCGGAGATATTTGCAGAAGATGGGGAAGACTATTTCCGCAAGTCGGAAGCCAAAGTGCTGAGATGGTTTGCGGAAAAGAAATCGTTCGTACTGGCTACGGGGGGAGGCACTCCCTGCTTCCATGATAATATGAAATGGATGAATGAGCAGGGCATTACGGTTTGGCTTGATGAACCCATAGATTTACTGGCGGCAAGGCTGGCACAGGAGAAACAACATCGCCCCCTCATACGTTCCCTGTCGGATACAGATCTGACAGGTTTTCTCGAACAAAAAAGAACCGAGCGGATACCCTTCTATGAACAGGCCACACATCATATGCGGGGAAATGATATTAGTGACAGCGGGTTCGCAAAATTGATAAAGCAATATGTATAAACCATTCCTGGTCACCGCGGGTATTTTAGGGGCACTTGCTGTAGGCCTGGGTGCCTTCGGCGCGCACGCCCTGAAGGATGTATTAACACCCTCATCCATCAACACGTACGAAACCGCGGTGAGGTATCATTTTTACCAGGTGTTTGCCTTGGCCATAACAGGTATCCTGGCTAAAAACTACCCGGATAAGTTTATCCTGTATGCCGGTCGCTTTTTTATCGGTGGCGTCATCATTTTCTCCGGTTCTCTGTACCTGCTCAGCTTCTTAACAGCGGCAGGAATGGAAGGATTCAGATGGCTGGGTGCCATTACACCTGTCGGCGGACTGCTTTTCATCGCTGGCTGGTTAAGCCTAACGTTAGGCGTAATAAGATCTGACAGAAAATAGTCAAAAGCAGGCAAAATGACCAATAATACCCCACGCCAAAAGCCAATCGCTAACGGCCAACCCCTTGAAAGTGGAAAACTGCGGCAAACTTTACCAGTTTTGCACAAATGTTCACTGCCGCAATAAGCGTTTAGCCCTTAGCTTATATTTGTTTCCATGGCTAATAGTCTGAAAAAGAAAACCCCGCCTGCGCCCAGCCCTGAAAAGCTTGCGGAAGACAAGGAAGCGCAGGTTACGGTAACCGAGGTGGTGAGGGATGAGCGTACAAAAAAGATTATAGGGGCTTCTTCTTTGCTGTTAACAGGTTTCCTGTTCGTTTGCCTTACCTCATATCTGTTTACCTGGCAGGAAGACCAGGACAAAGTTCACCAGTTTGGCATCAGGATCTTTGCCACTGATGATGTACATGTAACCAACTTGCTGGGGGTACTGGGCGCGTATGTTGCGCATACGCTGATATACAAAGGGTTTGGACTGGCTGCCTATCTTTTCTGCACTACTTTTTTTGTTATCGGCGTAAACCTGCTTTTTGCCAAAAAAATATTCAGCCTGGTACGCAACCTGAAATATGTACTGGTGGGTTTATTGGTACTTAGCATGGCTTTCAGCTTTGCGGCAAGGGGGAGTGATTTTTCCTGGGGGGGCGCGGTGGGCGAGATACTGAACGAATGGTTCATTAAATGGATCGGTAATGTAGGAACCGGTGCCTTACTGGCACTGGCGGTATTCAGCTATTTCATCTGGCGCTTTAACCCGGTATTCAAACTACCGGAATGGAAAATCAACCGGAAAGAGTCCAATAAAGAAGCACTGGGAATGCCCTTAACGGAAGACGACGAACTGCCGGTATTCCAGGAATGGACTGAGCGGGAAGAAGAACCGTCCGGCGCAAAACTGATGATCGACGATGAAGTGGCAGAACCGGTGAGCCAGAATAAAATGAAGAATGATGGAAAAGGGGTTGTTGTAATTATGCCGGCAACAGCAACAGACGCCCCCAATCCTATGAACGATTTTGATATGGTGGAGAAAGATGAGGACGAGGTAGAAATTGAGGTTGAAGAAGATGCTCGGACGCCCATTGAAATAGAAGAAGAACAGGTAGAGAAAGCACCGGCTCCCAAAAAAGCTTTACCCGACCTCGAGCTGGAAATCAATGAAACACCGGAAGAAGAGGAGGAAGAGATGGAAATGGCCGCAGCGATAGGGAAGCTGGCAACCAGGTATGATGTAACCCTGGACCTTAAGGATTATAAGTATCCAACCCTGGATCTGCTGGATATACATGGCAGTGAAAAGATCGTGCATGATCCGCAGGAACTGGAAACCAATAAGAACCAGATCATCGCCACCCTTAAGAATTACGATATTGCCATACAGCGCATCGCCGCAACGGTAGGACCAACAGTTACTTTATATGAAATTGTGCCGGCGCCGGGTGTGCGTATCAGTCGTATTAAAAACCTTGAAGATGATATTGCCCTTAGTCTGGCGGCGCTTGGAATACGTATCATAGCACCCATACCCGGTAAAGGAACCATCGGGATCGAGGTTCCCAATGTGAGAAAATCGGTGGTGAGTATGAAGACATTGCTGGCGTCTGACAAGTTTCAGGCCACCGCATTTTCATTGCCCATCGCTATCGGTAAAAAGATAGATAATGAAAACTTTATTGTAGATCTGGCCAACATGCCCCACCTTCTTATGGCCGGGGCCACAGGACAGGGTAAATCCGTAGGATTGAATGCGATACTCGTATCATTATTATACAAGAAGCATCCATCTCAGCTCAAGTTTGTACTGGTAGATCCCAAGAAAGTGGAGCTGAGCCTGTACAGGGTGATAGAAAAACATTTCCTGGCAAAGTTGCCGGGAGAGGAAGAGTCTATCATTACCGACACCAAAAAGGTTGTGCATACGCTGAATGCATTATGTATTGAGATGGATAACCGGTACGACCTGCTGAAAGAAGCGGGCTGTCGGAATATAAAAGAGTACAATGAGAAATTCACCGCGCGCAAGCTGAATCCGCAGAAAGGTCACCAGTACCTGCCATTTATTGTACTGGTGGTGGATGAGTTTGCCGATCTTATCATGACGGCAGGCAAGGAAGTGGAAATGCCGATAGCGCGGCTGGCCCAGTTGGCCCGTGCCATTGGTATCCACCTGATCATCGCAACCCAGCGGCCCTCCGTAAATATTATCACCGGAACCATCAAAGCCAATTTCCCTGCACGGATCGCTTTCAAGGTATCCAGTAAAATTGATAGCCGAACCATACTGGATGCGGGAGGAGCGGAGCAACTGATAGGAAAAGGAGATATGCTGGTGAGCTATAACGGTGAGATCACCCGCCTCCAGTGCGCTTTCGTGGATACCCCGGAAGTGGAAAAGGTTTGCGAATTCATCGGCGATCAGCGCGGGTATCCCGAAGCTTTCCTGTTACCGGAATATGTGGATGAGAAGGACCTGGAAGGAAAGGATTTTGACGCGAATAACCGTGACCCGCTTTTTGAAAATGCGGCCAAACTGATTGTACAGAACCAGATGGGATCCACCTCACTCATTCAACGGCGCATGAAACTGGGCTATAACAGGGCAGGGCGCCTGATGGACCAACTGGAAGCCGCCGGGGTAGTGGGGCCAAACCAGGGAAGCAAGGCAAGGGAAGTTCTCTTCAAAACAGATATGGAATTGCAGGAATTCCTGGAGTCCATGAGCTGATATTTACCGATTGACAGTACCCTGAAACCGATTAAAACACAAACTTAACGGGCCGCAAGCCACGCCGCAATAGCCTAAAACATATATTTGCCCCCAGAAACATTGAAGATGAAGAAAATATACGCGTTGCTACCCATTTTATGTTTAGTTGTATTTACAGGCTTTTCACAGAACGATCCCGCCGCTAAAAAAGTACTGGATGCCGTTGGTGCCAAGGTAAAATCGTCTAAAGGGATAACTGCCACCTGCACCCTTAACTCATACACCAGCAAAGGAAAACTCAACGGAACCAAGGCCCTCAGCCTTTCCATGAAGGGAGAAAAATATGTACTGAAGCAGGGTAAAACAGAAATTGTATGTGATGGACAGAACGTGTACAGCTATGATGGCGATAAAACCGTTACCAAATCGGCCGTAGATGAAAGCAGCCAGACCCTGAATCCGCAGAAATTACTGGCCGGTGCCTATGACAAAGATTTCACCTATAAACTGGTATCCTCTGCCGGTGCCTTTCACGAAATTGAAATGAAACCGATTGACGCCCGCAAGAATTTTACTAAAGTGAACATCTTTGTCGACAAAGCAAAAAACGTATTCTCCAAAGCCCGGATCCTCGACAAAAGCAACAATATAACGGAATTAAAAGTGGGCAGCATTAACCTTAATGCCGTGCTACCGGAATCAACCTTTACCTTCAATAAAGCGAAATATCCCAAGGATGTTGAGGTGCTGGATTAGCGGTGAATAGCTTACAATATCTGATAAGTAACCCCCTCAATCGCTAAATCCGTATTGGGAAAGATTTCCCGGGTTTCATGAAGAAACATATCCAGCTCTTCGTATTTACTGCTGAAATGGCCAATCAATAATTTCTTTACCCTGCCGATAGTGGCTATTGTTGCCGCTTGTGCAGTAGTGGAATGAAACCTTGTCATGGCCCTCTCTTCCAGATCTTTCAGGTAAGTGGCTTCATGGTACATAAGGTTCACCTGCCTTGCCTTGTCAGCAATATTCTCATCGTAACGGGTATCGGCGCAATACGCGTAACTGCGCGGAGGCTTATTGGCAAAGGTTACTTCGAAGTTCGAAACCCTGGTACCCGCATCCGTTACATAATCATCCCCGTCCTTCAAGCTTTCATAAAAAGAGGTCGGAATATGAAACGCAATAGCCTTTTCACGGTTTATTTTCCGGGGCTTTTTCTTCTCCCGTATCACAAAGCCCCAGCAGGGTATACGGTGACTGGTTTGAAAACACTCTATCCTGAACTTGGGACTGTCCAGCAACACACTATCCGTACCCAGCACATGAAAGTGTAGGGGGAAGGGTAATACCGTACTGGCCACTCGTAATTGCAACCTGATGATTTCCTCCAGTTCGGGGGGGCCGTATATATTCAACTCAGACTCACGGCCCTGCAATCCCATGCTGGTAAGAAGCCCAATCAGGCCAAAATAATGGTCACCATGCAGGTGAGAAATAAAAATATGATGAATCTTACTGCGCCGGATCTTGTACCGTGCGATCTGCATTTGCGTACCTTCACCGCAGTCAATCAGGAATAACTGGTCATTCAACGTAACCACCTGCGAGGTAGGATGCCTGTTAAAAGCGGGGATAGCGGAATTATTGCCTAAAATGGTTACGCCGAACATGGTTATGTAAAGACAAAGTTAGGTGGTAATTGCTGCTTTGAATTTGAAATTTTGGGAATTCTCACCATTATCCCTACCTTTGCACCCGATAAAAAAAAGAAGGAAAAAATTCCGGAGTCTATTAAATTTTTTGAGATGCCCTATTTAACAATTGAAAAGAAAGCAAATATTTTTGCTGAATTTGGTGGGAAAGCCACTAACACAGGTTCTATTGAAGGACAAGTTGCCCTGCTTACTGAGCGTATTTCTCAGATTTCCAAGCACTTACAAGCAAACAAGAAAGATCATTCTACCCAACGTGGTTTAATGCAGATGGTTGGTCAGCGCAAGCGTTTACTTACCTACCTGCAAAAAAACAACCTTCAGGGCTACCGCGCTTTGATTGAGAAACTTGGGTTGAGGAAATAATATTCAACCATGACAGCAACTATTCCCAACTGGTATATTTACAACGGTTGGGAATAGTTATTTCTGTTACTGCCTGTTTTTCCCCTTCATTACCTTAACAAGAGACACGGATTACGCTGATTACCTCCCCATATTCCGCATCTCCCATTACAAAAAAATAATATGTTATCACAACCAACTAGTGTGACTTTCGACCTCGGCGGCAACCGCCAGGTAACGATTGGTACAGGTAAATTAGCCCGCCAGGCTGATGGCGCCGTAACCGTATCACAAGGCAATTGCGTAATCCTGGCTACCGTTGTAGCCAATAAAGACCCGAAAGAGGGCCAGGATTTCTTTCCATTGAGCGTAGATTACCAGGAAAAGTTTGCTTCCGCAGGCCGCATTCCCGGATCATTCTTTAAACGTGAAGCCAGGCTGAACGACTACGAGATCCTCACCAGCCGTTTGATCGACCGCGCTTTGCGTCCCCTGTTCCCGGAAGATTATTTGTGCGATGTACAGGTGCTGATCAGCCTTGTGTCCAGCGACGACGAAATATTACCCGATTCACTGGCCTGCCTGGCTGCTTCTGCCGCACTGGCCGTTTCAGATATTCCCATTAAGGAAATTATCAGTGAAGTAAGGATTGCCCGTGTAAACGGAGAATTTATTGTAAACCCTACCCGCAGCCAGCTCGAAGCGTCTGATCTGGAATTCCTGATCGCCGCCACCGAAAAAAACCTGATGATGGTGGAAGGCGAGGCAAAAGAATGCGCTGAAGCCGATATGGTAAAAGCCCTGCAGATCGCTCACGATGCTATCCGCATCCAGATCAAAGCCCAGGAAGAACTCAGGGGTAAAGTAGGGGTTACCACGAAAAGGGATTATAAAAAACCACCTGCCGACGAATCCATACAGCAAAAAGTATACGCTTTCGCCAAACAGAAAGTATACGATATCGCTAAGAAAGGTTCCAACAAAAACGAACGCTCTGAAGCATTCAGCGCCGTAAAAGACGAACTGATCCTGAGCCTGGGCGAAGAAGCAACCGACCTGGAGAAAAAGCTGGCCAAGAAATACTACGAAGACCTGAAATGGGAAGTAGTAAGGAATATGATGATTGATGACCGGATACGCCTCGATGGCCGTAAGCTGGATGAAGTACGCTCACTGGCCATGGAAGTAGAACCACTGCCCACCCCACACGGATCGGCTCTGTTTACACGCGGTGAAACTCAGTCACTTACAACGGTTACTTTCGGAACTAAATTAGATCAGTTACTGGTGGAAAGCGCGGCTAAATCTGTGTATTCAGACTTTATCCTCCATTATAATTTCCCCCCATTCTCAACCGGTGAAGTGAAAATGATGCGGGGTGTTGGACGCCGTGAAGTAGGTCATGGTAACCTGGCCATGCGCAGTCTTAAACAAATGATGCCGGGTAACGACTATGCCTATACCGTAAGGGTGGTGAGTGATATCCTGGAAAGCAATGGTTCTTCTTCTATGGCTACCGTTTGTGCGGGTTCACTGGCGTTGATGGATGCCGGCGTTCCTTTTAAAAAGCATGTAAGTGGTGTGGCTATGGGACTTATTACCCGTGAAGACGGAAAATACGCTATCCTTACCGATATCCTCGGAGATGAAGATCACCTGGGAGATATGGATTTTAAAGTAACCGGAACACGCGATGGTATCTGTGGTGTACAGATGGATATCAAAGTAGACGGACTCAGCATGGAAGTAATGATGGAAGCCCTGGAACAGGCCCGTAAAGGACGTTTACACATACTGGATGCCATGTACGAATGTATGCCGGCTCACCGTGAAGAGGTGAAACCACATGCGCCACGGATGGTTAAACTGATCATCGACAAAGAATTTATCGGTGCTGTGATCGGGCCGGGTGGTAAAGTAATACAGGAAATACAGCGCGAAACAGGTGCCACTATCAATATCGAAGAAGTAGGCAATACGGGTGAAGTAAGTATCTTCTCGGCATCAAAAGAAAGCCTCGATAAAGCCGTAACATGGGTACGCGGCATTACTGCCGTTCCGCAGGTTGGAGATGTGTATGAAGGACCGGTAAAAGGTATCAAGGAGTTCGGCGCATTCGTTGAGTTCATGCCAGGTAAACAAGGTTTATTGCATATCAGTGAAGTAAGCTGGAAACGCCTCGAAAGCATGGATGGCCTGTTTAATGAAGGAGATATGGTGAAAGTGAAACTGGTAGGACTGGATCCGAAAACAGGAAAATTCAAATTGAGCCGCAAGGCCCTCATGCCCAAACCTGAATTCAAACCCAAAGAAGGAGAGGAAGCTGCAGGTGCTTAATCTTTAATACATTGAAAAGAAATGGCCCCGCAACCCGGGGCCATTTCTTTTACCACTATCTCATTGAGAAGGCACGACTAAAACCAGGATTGAAATGAGCGATTATTATAAAATAAGCCTGCAGGCAGAACCCGCAGTGCAGGAAATATTGATAGCCATTCTCGCAGAATCAGGCTATGAGGGTTTTGAACAATCTGAAACGGAGCTGCAAGCCTTTATACCCGCTGCAGGATTCTCAGCAGAACTTCTGGACGGTTTGGCAGACACATATTCACTCAGCTGGTCGCAAACAACCATCCCCAAACAGAACTGGAATGAACTATGGGAATCCAATTTCGAACCGGTTCAGGTGGACGATTTTGCCGGTATCCGGGCCTATTTCCATCCCCCGTTCAGCGGGGTGGAGCATGACCTCGTAATAACCCCTAAAATGAGTTTCGGAACCGGCCACCATGCAACTACTTATATGGTGATGCAGCTGATGCGTGAACTGGATTTTTCCGGGAAAGCGGTATTTGATTTTGGTACCGGAACCGGCATACTGGCGATCCTGGCCGAAAAAATGGGTGCGGAGAGGGTGGTGGCAGTAGACAACGATGACTGGTGTATAGAAAATACCCTAGAAAACCTGGCGGTAAATAAATGCGCCCGCATTACAGTAGAAAAAATAGATATATTATCTTTTGAAAGAAAATTTGACATAATTATCGCCAATATCAATCGGAATATCATACTTGAAAATATACTAATATTACGAAAAGGACTGGCTCCCGGGGGTAGTATTTTGCTGAGTGGATTATTACAAGAGGATGAGAAAGATATCCACGCTGCTTGTCAATCAGTTGGTTTTCAGCATCTTACGACAATAGAGAGATATGGCTGGATAGCTCTCCGGTATTTTTAACTCGCATTTTTCTATGTGTTAAGTTTTTATTATCTTCATTGTACTATTTTTGTAGTGAACTTCAACCAGCCCCCCATGCATGAATTGTTGATCATTGTACTGGCATACTGTATTGGATCTGTTCCAACCGCCGTATGGATTAGTAAAAGCGTTTTTGGAATCGATATCCGTGATTATGGAAGTGGGAACTCCGGTGCCACCAATACTTTCCGGGTACTGGGGTCCAAATGGGGTACGATCGTTATGATGGTGGATATCCTGAAAGGGGTAATCGCTACTTCCCTGTATATTTTACTGCCCTACTATCTTACCGATGAACTGGAAAGAACCAACCTGATGATTGGCCTGGGCCTTGCCGCCGTGATCGGCCATATTTTCCCTGTTTGGGCTGGCTTTAAAGGAGGAAAGGGAGTGGCCACATTGTTAGGGATGGCTGTTGCCATACAACCCCTGGTTGCCGTTTGTTGTATCGGTGTTTTCTTATTGGTACTGTACCTCACCCGTTTCGTATCCCTCAGTTCCATACTCGCCGGCGTGGCCTTTATGGTGTTTATACTATTCATCTTTAATGAAAAGGAAACCCTGTACCGCATTTTCGCCGTCATGGTTGCCCTTATGGTGGTTCTTACCCACCAGAAAAACATCGGCCGCATCCTCAAAGGAACCGAAAGCAAAGTTCCTATCTTCAAAGGCAGGGACAGGCGCAAACAGCGCAGGCGCTAGGGTTGGTTTCTTGGTTTTTGGTTTATTGGTATTTTGGTTGGCTTTGCGAAGACCGATAGCTGGCATACATATTTATGTATGCAGATTAGTATACACCAAAAAACCAACATACCAATAAACTAACAAACCAACACACCAATAAACCAAAATACCAATAAACCAACCAACCAAATGTTACGAAAGATTTTGTTTATCGTTACCGTATCGCTTATTTCTCTTTCCTGCGCTACCAACGCCATTACCGGCAGAAGCCAGCTCAGCCTCGTGCCGGATGCAACCATAAGGTCAATGTCGGCTGAACAGTACAAACAGTTCCTTACTTCCAATAAAGCTATAACAACAGCGGAAAATAAAGATGTTGCCGTGGTGAACCGCGCGGGTAACAGGCTGATTGAGGCCATCAAAAAATATTATACGGAAAAGGGTCTTTCTGCAGAAATCAATGATTATGCCTGGGAGATCAACGTAGTAAACAATGCTGAAGTGAATGCCTGGTGTATGCCTGGCGGTAAAATGGTGGTGTATAGCGGCATTTTGCCGGTAACCCAGACAGAAACCTCCCTGGCCATCGTGCTGGGGCACGAAATAGCGCATGCGCTTGCCAAACACGGTAATGAACGTATGAGCCAGGGTTTGGTACAGCAGATGGGAGGAGCGGCATTATCAGTGGCCCTTTCTTCAAAGCCCGCCGAAACCCAGAACCTGTTCCTGTCGGCCTACGGTATTGGCAGCAATGTGGGCGTAATGCTCCCTTTCAGCAGGAAGAACGAACTGGAGGCCGATAAATTTGGATTGATGTTCGCTGCACTTGCCGGGTATGATCCCCGGGAAGCGGTCACCTTCTGGGAAAGAATGGCCGCCAAATCTGCCGGCACCGCCAAACAGCCCGAATTTCTTAGCACCCACCCCGCAGACGCCACAAGGATAGCAGAATTGAAGAAAATTATGGACGAGACGGTGAGTTTATATTATCGGAAACCTTGATGTGACATTATAGCTGCTGGCTTTTGGCTATTGGCGGTTAGCTATGGGCTAGGAAGACAGTCCCGACAGGATTTATTCAGTTAAACCCTTATAAAAAGCTCGCAGCTTATAGCTCGCAGCTCAGAGCTACCAAAATAACTGTGCTTTTGCTTCTCAATCTGGTAACAATTTTTTAACTTCGCACTCCTGATTTTATCACCTGAATTCTTCTTTCGACATGTCAAATCAAAGTTTGTTTGAAAAATTACAGTTGAAGGATGAGAAGAACCTGTTGATCCAGGGCCTTCCTTCGTCTATTGAAAAGCAATTCGCAAAGCTTACTTACGCCAAAAATGTTACCCCACTGCTGAAAACCCGGAAAATTGATTTCGCGCTGGTTTTCGCCCTTAGCCAGAACCAGTTGAATAATGTACTGAAGGAAGTATTTCCCGCCTTGCATGATGAAACCAAGCTCTGGGTTGCGTATCCCAAAACCACCAGCAAGATCGTTAGCGATCTCAACCGCGATTGCAGCTGGGATTTCCTTACCAGCAACAAATACGAGTGTGTTCGCCAGGTAGCCCTAGACCATGTATGGAGTGCCATGCGTTTTAAATTATCTTCAATGATCCCTAACCGCGATCGCAATTTCTCAGAAATGAAAGAAGGAGAATTGAACGGGGTGGATTTTGAAAAAAGACTGGTAGTACCACCCATCGAGCTGGGAAAACTGTTTACCAAGCACGCCGAAGCGCACGAATTCTTTGACTCTCTCTCCTTTACCAACCAAAAAGAGTATGTAACCTGGATACAGGGGGCAAAAAAAGAAGAAACCCGCCAGCGCCGCCTGGAAACAGCACTGGAAAAATTGCTGGCCGGCAAGAAAAACCCCTCCGAAAAATAATGAGTTTTATTAATATCGAAATAAAAGCCAAATGCTTTCACCCTGAAAAAGTGGAAGCATTTTTGCTTTCCAACGGTGCCCGATTCGTGGGATTGGACCACCAGAAAGATACTTACTTCAACGTTGCCGCCGGCAGGCTCAAGCTTCGCCAGGGAAATATTGAACAGAGTCTTATCTTTTATAACCGCCCCAACCAGGACGGTCCCAAGCAGTCTGATTTCTCGCTCGCCAAAACCATCAACGGCCCGGAACTGGAGCAGGTACTGGAAAAAGCTTTAGGGGTGAAAGTGGTGGTAAACAAATACCGTAAAATCTTTTATATCGATAATGTGAAGTTCCACCTGGACGAAGTACCCGGACTGGGCTCTTTTGTAGAAATAGAGGCCGGCAACCTGGCAGATGCTTCAAAAAACATCGAAGACCTCCGTGTTCAATGTGATTTTTATATAAAGGCCTTTGAAATTGAAGAAAAAGACCTGATTCATCATAGCTACAGTGATATGCTGCTGGAGCTTCCGCATTAATATTCGTTCGTGCATCACCGCTAAATAATTATCCCCACCGCGCCCTTGCGCCTTCGAGAGATCATTCAATACAGCCTGTTATTTCTTATCACCGTTCCCAGCTTAGCGGTAAGCGCCTTCGACATCTCTTTCAATTCCTTATGGATCTTGATGGCTTCAATTTTCTTTTCATAGGGAAGGGCATCGTTCATAATATCTTCCTGGTTCTGTAAAATAAGCTTGTCCAGTTTCTTCTGCTTAAAATAAACAATGCTGCTTTCAATATCCTGCTTGCTGTTATCCACTCCCAGTATTTTCATCTCCATCACTTCATCCCATCGCTGGCTAAGTTCATCTTTGGCCTCTGACAGTTGAATAACCAGTTTCCTGTCTTCCTCATGTTCACCATACAGAAAGGTTTTAGCATCGGGCTCAAGCCCTTCAGCATATTTCTGTTTATAGCTTTCATACAGGTGTTCAATAGCAGGGTTGTCGAAATGAAAATGTTCCATCTCTTCAAAAACATAATCGGCAATCGTTTTTCCGTCCTCCCATTCCTTTGTTCCATACTCGATCAGTACATGCACGATATTTCTTTCATGCGCTTCATCCTGGTGAAAGAGGGAAAGGGTATCATCCAGCACATCTTCCGGCTGCACGCCAGGGGGTAGTTCTTGCAGGAAATGATCTTCCGCGGCCGCCAGCTTTTTTTCTTCCTTGCTTATCTTATCCCGCTTGTATTTATTAACCAGGTTATTCAGCCCGATTTCATCAATACGAAGCAGTGCCGCACACTGGCGTATATAGTCCTGCAGCTTGGTAAAATCTTCCGCCTTGCTGATCCGGCTTAGGGTTTCGGCTACCTGGTTAACAACCGCGCTTTTTTTATTTACATCCTGGCCGGCATCCTGCAACATCACTTCCAGCTGGAAAATGATGAAGTCTTTTTTTGAAGCCGCAACAAATTCGTTGAATGCCCGGGCACCCACTTTATTTACATAGCTATCCGGGTCCTCATTATCCGGGATCAGCACCAGCCGTACGTTCAGGCCCTCTTCCAGTGCCATATCCAATCCCCGCAATGCCGCTTTAACCCCGGCACTGTCACCATCATAAATGATCGTGAGGTTATTGGTGTATTTTTTTATCAGCCGCAACTGGTCGGTGGTAAGGGATGTTCCGCCGCTGGCCACCACATTCTCAATGCCGGCCTGGTGCAGGCTAACCACATCAGTATATCCTTCTACCAGTAAACACTCGTCGGCTTTGTCGATAGCCGATTTAGCGAAGTAAGTGCCATATAGTATTTTGCTCTTGCTATATACTTCGTTCTCGGGTGTGTTGATATATTTGGGGCCACGGTCTGATTTGCCTATTACCCGGGCGCCAAATCCAATAATCTTTCCACTGGTGCCATGAATAGGGAAGATGATCCTGCCCCGGTAATTATCCACCATCTCATCCCCGTTACGAAAGGAAACAAGCCCGGTTTTAGGCAGCAGCTCTTTGTTAAATTGGTTGGCGATCAGCTCCCGCGTAAGCGTATCTTTGGCATCGGGGTTATAACCCACCTGGAATTTATTAAGAATATCCTCCCTGAACCCCCTTTCTTTTAAATAAGAAAGAGCGATGTTTTGGCCATTCTCGGTATTAAACAGTTGATCGGCAAAAAAACGTTGCGCAAACTGGTTAATAATATACAGGCTGTCGGCCGTTTGTACCAGCAGCTTCTGTTCAGGGCTGCTTTCGGTTTCTTCTACCTCAATATTGTACCTGGCGGCCAGCCATTTCAGGGCCTCCACATAATTGTACTTCTCATGCTCCATCAGGAATGTGATGGTATTACCGCTCTTCCCGCAACCAAAACACTTATAAATCTCTTTGGCAGGAGATACCGTAAAAGAAGGACTCTTCTCATTATGAAAAGGGCAAAGCCCCAGGTAGTTCGTTCCCCGCTTCTTCAGTTTCACAAACTCCCCCACCACATCAATGATGTCGATACGGCTGGTAATTTGTTGTATGGTGTTGGGGGTGATCAATTTATGTTAGTTGTTAGCCTTTGGCGATTGGCTGTTGGCGGGCCGTAAAAATACACTATTGTCGGTTAAACTGTCAAGTCTAACCGATCGTATTTTATCAGAAACCTCAATTAAGCCCCAAGCCGATAGCCAATCGCAAAAAGCTAACAGCTTTTCCTTATTTTTAACCATGCTTAAAAAAGAAAGACAGGCCTACATCATCCAGCAGATTAACGTGCACAATAAGGTGTTGTCGTCTGATCTGAGTACCCAGCTGGATGTTTCGGAGGATACGGTGCGCCGCGACCTGCAGGAGCTTTCGGAAGAAGGTAAACTGATCAAAGTGCATGGAGGGGCACTTTCTAAATCCTTTCATTTTACGCTCGAAACCAATACCATCTACTCCCTTCCCGAGAAGAAAAGCATTGCCTATAAGGCAACGCAACTGATTAAAGACGGGATGATGGTGGTACTCTCGGGAGGAACCACCATACGGGAACTGGTGAAATCCCTGCCACCCGATCTGAACGCCACTTTTATAACCGTAAGCGTACCCATCGCACTTGAATTACTGGAACATCCTACCAGTGAAGTCATATTCCTGGGCAATAAACTCCTGAAGAATGCCCAGATGTCGGTAGGAGCGGAGGTGGTAGAAAGGCTGGGCCAGATCAAAGCCGATCTCTGCTTCCTCGGAACCAATAGTATTGATGCCAAATTTGGTATTACCGACCTGGAATGGGAGATCATTGAAGTTAAAAAAGCGATGATCAAGTGTGCCAACAAGACCGTTTCGCTGGCCATTGCCGAGAAGCTCAATACCATCCAGCGCCTGCAGGTATGCAAACCCGATGAAATAGACATCCTTATAACCGAACTCGATTCCGAAGACCCCCTGCTGGCACCTTACGCCGAACAAGGCATTGTTGTACTGTAAAAAAGATGGCCCCAACTAGATCCCGTTATGGGCCGCAGACCGACCTTCGTCCAAAAACTGCGGTTTTCTGCGTTTTTTCAGGTATCTCCCCGGGCATGCACTTTCCGGATCGAATTGTTTAAAAATAAATTCGTTAATATCCACTACAAATTTTAACATTGCCTTAATATTAAAGCCTTGCTGCTTACTATTTTGGATTATGCGGGTTTGTGCGTAAAAAAAAATGTTAAAGCGTGCAATGTTTTGCATGATTGGCCTGTCCTATAAGAATCCTGTGATAGCCGTTTACTTTAGTTAGAAACTTGTACAAAACCTGAAATGAAACCCAAAACAAAAGTTATGAGAAAACTCGTTTCCATGGTGAAAGTGGTTGTGTTGCTACTTTTCATCTTCTCTGCACCCCTCTACGGGCAAAGCCAGACAGTATCGGGCACCGTTTTGGATGCAGCTAAAAAGCCGTTGGCTGGTGTGACCGTAAAAGTTAACGGTGCCAGTACTGTTACCCAAACGAATGACAAAGGTGGTTTTACAATTGCCGCCACCAAAGGACAGACACTCGTTTTCACCTCTGTTGGTTTCGAAACCCAGCGGGCAACGGTAGGCAGTGGAAGCCTGAACATTACACTTAAAGCCGATGTAACCGAGCTGGATGAGGTTGTGGTTGCGATGGACATCAAAAGAAAGCCCAGGGAACTTGGTTATTCGGTACAAAAAGTAACCGGTAAAGAAATTGCCGAAACACAGCGTGACAACTTCCTGAACAGTTTACAGGGTCGTGTGTCTGGTTTGACCATCATTCCTACCACCGGTGCTGCGGGAGCTTCTTCACAAATCGTGTTAAGGGGCTTCAACTCATTGTCATTAAGCAACTCTCCTTTGTTTGTGGTAGACGGTATCATCATGGATAACCAGACCATGGATGAAACTTCAAATGGTGGTACGGCACTGGGTCTGGCTTCAGACAGGCCGAACCGGGGTAATGATTACACCAACCGCATGGCCGATATGAACCCCAACGATATTGAATCGGTTACCGTACTGAAAGGACCGGAAGCTACTTCTTTATATGGTAGCCAGGCCAGCTCAGGTGCGATCGTTATCACTACCAAGAAAGCGCGATTGAATTCTACACAGAAGATCAATATTAGCTACGATAATAATTTCCGCTTCCAGGCCATTACCCGTTTCGCTAAAGTGAATGAGGATTACAGCACGGGAACCAATGGCGTTGCGATCAACCTGTTTAATACCGGTTCAGGTACTTATTTTGGACCAGCCTATGCGCCCGGAACCCAGAAGTTTGATAATATTCATAACTTTTTCAGAACAGGATTTACACAAACACATAACCTGGGACTTGATTTCGGCGGTAAGAATTCCAGCTTCCGTGTATCAGCGGGATGGACAGACCAGGCGGGTGTAGTGGCTAATAACGACTACAAGCGTTTTAATATCCGTATCTCCAATTCAACCAAGATAGGCAAGCTGCTGGACTTCACGCCGTCAATTACCTATACCAACGCAATTAATGATAAGCCGCTGAGGGGATTGGGAGGCTATATGCTGAACCTGCTGGTTTGGCCTTCTACGGATGACATGAGAAACTATGTTAACGCAGCTGGAAATAAGCAAACTATTTTTGCCTCTGATCCTAATACGGAAACAGATAACCCATTGTTTGCCGTTAACAAAAACCATAGTAAAGATAATAACGGAAGGTACCAGGCTACGCTGGGTGTAAATATCTATCCTACCAACTGGTTAACACTGGCAGGTCGTTTTGGGTATGACACGTATAAATCAGATGGATATACTTTTTACCATCCGCAGTCAACCCAGTATTCAAAAGCCACCAATGGGGCGCTGGATAATTACTGGAGAGAGTACTATGGATATAACCATACCATCACGGCAACCGCCCGCAAAAATATCGGGGCGTTTTCATTGCGGGGTATGGCAGGAACCATGTGGCAGGATTACGAAACACGTATGTTCGCCATTTTTGGAACAGGCCTGAAAGACTCAACCGGCACGGATAGTAGTAATACCAACCCGGCTACAAGGGTCAGGTTATTACAAAATTCAGCTGGTAACTACAATAAATTCATCACCCGCCAGATGGCCTATTTTGGTGAGTTTGCCATCAGCTACAAGAACCTGATATTCTTAAACTATTCACACAGGTTTGAATCTGCCTCTATCTTCCCGGCCAAGAACCGTAACTATAATTATCCGGGTGGAAGTTTGAGTGCAATTCTTACCGATATCTTCCCTGGCTTGAAAAAGGGCGGAACACTTAACTACTGGAAATTACGTACCTCGCTGGCAAGCACCGCGCGTTTGGCCGATCCATACCGCAACCAGTCTGTATTTGTTAACAATTTTGCCAGTTCTAATATTCCCGCTTATTCATACGGGTTTGACAATAACAACCCCGACCTGAAACCGGAAAGGCAGAATACATATGAAGTGGGCACCGAGCTGAAAATGCTGGATAACAGGTTATCGATTGATGCCGCTTACTATAACACACTGGCCTATGACCAGATCAGCCAGGGTTTCCGTGCCAGCTATGCTACCGGATTCGTACTTAACACGCAGAATGCATCGGATACCCGTAACCAGGGTATTGAGATCAGCCTTGATGTTACACCTGTAAGAAAGAAAGACTGGGACTGGAATATCCGCTTCAACTTCAATCACATGTGGAGCAAAGTGATGAGACTGCCGGAATCCATTGCTTATGAATATTATATAGCCGATACCTGGTTATATGGTAATGCAAGGGGTGGTTTGATCAGGGATGCGTCAACCGGAACCATTACATCTTTTGGTTATTCGAGGAACAACAATGGAGCTATCCTTATCAACCCAACAACCGGCTTACCTGTGATTGACCAGCAGTTTAAAGTGCGTGGCGACAGAACTCCTAAGTTCACACTGGGAACCAATAATATCATCCGCTACAAAAACTGGAACCTGAGCTTCCTTTGGGATCTGAAAGTAGGGGGGGGATATATTTAACGCAACTGAAATGTACCTTACCCTCCAGGGAAGAAGTACACGTACCGCAGACAGGTATACACCAAGAGTGGTTGAGGGTGTGCTGAACGATGGTTTGCAGAATACTTCAACTCCAACCAAGAATAGCATCGCTATTACACCGGCTTATTTGCAGTCATATTATACCACCATGCCGGAAGAAGAATTTATACAGAAAGATGTTAACTGGTTCCGTTTAAGGGATCTTACTTTAAGCTATGCATTCCCTGTAAAAAGCATCAGCCGTATTGGTGGCATGAAATCGCTGAGTGTATTCTTTACCGGCAATGACCTGATACTGATTACCAACTATAAAGGAGCTGATCCTGCATCAAATGGTAATACGGCTGGTTCAAAAGGTGTGGGCGGTTTTGGATTTGATTACGGTAACCTGCCGGCTCCTATCAGTTTGAGCTTTGGTGTAAGGGCCAATTTTTAATACAATAAATTCAGATCACAACTTATAAATACAGTTTGTATGAAAAAAAAATTCTTAAAATCAATGCTTGTTCTGGCGGTCATCGGCTCAGTTGCCGTTTCCTCCTGCAAGAAAAAATTAGATGAGGCATATGCGAATCCTAATGCAACTTCCAGGGTTCCCGTAGAATCATTGCTCCCAAGCCTGATCGGAAACTTTGTAGGTAGCTCCTCCGCAGCGGGTAGTGCCTATGGTTTGGCTAATGACGGATTACTGGTGGGACGGTATGTACAGTTCTGGGCAACCAGCACTACCGGCAACACTTTCGACATGATGTCGAGTGCTGTTGGTGCCAGTGATAATATGGGTTCTATTTGGGCCATGCACTATTTTGGACAGGGACAAAACCTGAACAGGATGGTAGACTGGGCGATTGAAGAGAAGAAATGGGACTATGCGGGTGTAGGACTTGCCATCAGGGCCTGGAGCTGGTTGATGCTGACCAATCAATACAATGATGTAATACTTAAGCAGGCATTTAATACCAACCTGCAGCAATTTCTGTACGATACCCAACCCGAAGTATATGATACAGTAAGGGCAACCTGCTTCAGGGCACTTGCCTACCTGAACACAACCGGAGACGGTGCCAGCCAGGCAAACCTGAACCGGGGGGATGCTTACTTTAATGGCGGCGACGTGAACAAATGGAAGAAATTCGTTTACGGTGTATTGGCACGTTCCTACGGATATCTTCATCAGAAATCTACTTATAGCCCGGATTCAGTTGTTAAATACTGCGACCTGGCCCAGACAACGAATGCCGATAACAGTACCTGTAAGTTCCAGAATACCGGTATATCAGGCACCGCCAATTACTATGGTATTCTGAGAGCGAACGTGGGCACTATCCGCCAGGGAGCTTATATCGCCAACCTCATGTCGGGAGCCAACAGTGTTGCTTTCACAGGCGTGGAAGATCCAAGGGAATGGTATATCCTGCGCGAAAACAACAATAATACGTTCAAGGGTATATCACCTAATAAAGGTTCATCAGGACTTACCGCTAACGATCAGCCGCAGAATTTCTGGGGTGGCACATTCGCTACTACAGCGGCACCCGCCAATGAATCGGCTAACCGGTATATTTTCAGAAATGCAGCTGAATTTCCTATTATGACAGCTGCTGAAATGCAGTTCCTGAAAGCGGAAGCTTTGTTCCGGAAAGGCGACAAGGCGGGTGCTTTGGCCGCTTATACCAATGGTATCAGCCTCAACTTTGATATGTTAACCACAACATATGCCACCAATGTACCGGCTGCAAAAGTAATAACCCCGGCTATCAAGGCAGCATTTCTGGCGCAACCTAAAATTGTACCAACGGCAGCCAACCTTACCCTTACCCACATTATGCTGCAGAAATATATAGCCTTGTATGGTTTTGGTATGCACGAAGTTTGGGCAGATATGCGCAGGTACCATTACAATACCGATCTGGACCCTATCACCGGTAAACCTGTTTATGCAGATTTCACACCACCCAGCGGTGTAGATCTTTACACGGATAATGGCGGAAAACTGGTATACCGCGCTAAACCAAGGTATAACTCAGAGTACCTGTATAATATCCCTGAGTTAACAAGGATCGGCGCTATACCGGGACTTGATTATCATACAAAAGAGCCATGGTTCACCCAAAAATAATTTAACTGATAAATGATGATCATCATGAAAAAAACCGCACTTTATATAGGTCTATTCGCCTCCGCGCTGGTTATGTCCTGCAATAAGGATAACGTGCAAACGGTGGCACTTACCACGCCGGCCGATGCGTCTTCAGCCCTGGTAAGATATGTACACGCCGCTCCCAATTTCAGGGCGGTATACAATGGAGCCGACTCCTTTAACATTCTGGTAAACGGTGTTAAAGTAAACGGCAGCTTCTTAACCTTCTCAACCACCGGAGGGGTTTCTCCGGGTGGGGTGGTTCCGGGTAGTTCCAGCAATAATGGTTACCAGGTAGTGGCAGCGGGAACGCAGACGACCAAGCTTTCTCTCTATGGAATCCTCACGCCTGATTCCGCTTCGATCGCAACCTTTAACACAAACCTGGCAGCGGGTACCATGACGACCCTGTTCATAACCGATTCGGGCCGTATAGCGGTTTCTGATGCCGTTGCCACAAAACCGGCGGCGGGTACGGTACAGTTACGTTTTCTGCACGTGGCTATGAACGATACAGTGGGCAAAACCGTGGACGTGTTTTCTGCAAGGAAAAATGGCAACCTGGCCACCGGTGTTAAAATAGGCGCTCTTACAGATTTTGTGAGCCTGCCCTATGTAGCAAGCGGTGTTGGAGCAACCAGCATGAGTGATACGATATACGTGAGAAGGGCGGGTTCGCCTTTTGTGCTGGCACAAATGAACACGATTCTGCTGAATGATGCGCGCAGCTATACCGTTTACTACCGGGGTAATGGTGGTGTGGCTACAGCGGGTACCAAAGGAAGACACCTCGCGTATTACCTGCATCAATAACCAGGTCACTCACCAGGCGGATTTTGAAAGAATTGCGCAGATGAATATATCATAAAAAGGTTCCGCACTTTGCGCGGGACCTTTTTATTTACGGGAAGCATAGAAAATAAAAAGGCAGGCTAATACAGCTATCAGCAATGCACCGGCCACCTTATAACGGTTCCAGAAATAACTACGCTCATTGTCGCGAACAAATAATTCCACCTGCTTTTTACTGCCGGTATCTTCTATCACCAGTTGCTTCAGCAGCGGTGCTATCTCCCGAACAGTTCCGTAGGGCAGGTAAGGGGCGCAACGGATAATATAAGTGATGATCTGGCGGTTAACAGCAGCATTGCCTTCCTTCTCCAGTATTTCCATGTTGCGAACAGACAGCAAATAGAGTATCTCGAAATGTACCAGGTCGCGGTCTGTCCGGAAAGGATCATACCTTGATAATTTTGTTTGTAAAGCCATAACCAGCTCAAGTATATCCGAAGCCGTTTGGGGCTGCCTGAAAACGGCTGTATGGGTGTTTTGCAACTGCCTGTCATACCGCAACCTCGCGCCTTCATCCGTCAGCACCGCATAAGCCTCGTAAATCTCGGTAAATCGTATAGCCGCTATTTCCTGGCGTTCATGCTTATCCGGGTGATACACGAGTGCCAGCTTTCTGAACGCCTTCTTTATCTCATCCACAGACGCATCACGCGCAATACCTAAGGTATGGTAATAGTCCTTTTGCATGCTATCCTTCCTGTTATCATTCATCAGTCTTCTGAAACTCCATATCATCACTATCCAGTAGTTCCCGCTCAATCTCTTCCATCTGCACAATATCCCAGGCCTCGCTCTCAGTTGGGGTAACATTCAGCATTTCAAGTATGTCCATTTGATCGAGGGTTTGTTCCACCGCCGGTTGCAGACCGCAGATAACAAAAGAAGCGTTGCTTTCGTAAAAAGCCTGCTGCAACTCAACCAGGTTACCGGCAGCCCCGGAATGGATAAGCGACACATTATCCAGCTTCAGAACCAGGTTTTTTACCTCTTTTAGCAGTTGTGAACGGCAGATGCCCACCCAATCCGCTGCTATATTGTCAGAAAGCTCCGTTAAAATCGGTGTTACAACAGTAAATTTTTCTTTGGTATCAATTTTGACTTCCATAATTATCAGTAAATTAGATTAACAGGGTGTGCATAAGTGCCGTACAACACCGCTCAAAAATATTCGTTATAATTGTATAAATCCAAAATAGGTATGGATAATAATTTTTCAGCACAGGTTAAAGAGATCATTTCCTTCAGCAGGGAAGAGGCGCTCAGGTTAGGTAACGACTTTATAGGAACGGAACATTTGCTATTGGGTTTGATACGTGATGGAGATAATACCGCTATCAAGGTATTGAAGCAATTGAATGTGGACCTTTATGAGTTACGCAAAGAAGTGGAGTTAGCGGTAAAGGACAAGACCGGTAAAAACATTGCCAACATTAACAGTTTACCGCTTACCAAACAGGCGGAGAAAGTAATACGTGTAACAGTGCTGGAAGCCAAAGCATTAAAGAGTCCGTTGGTAGAAACGGAACATTTAATGTTAAGCATTCTTAAGAACAAAGAAAACATTGCCACACAGATACTGAACCAGTTTGATGTTGATTACGATCTCTTCCGCAATGAACTGGGTATGGTTGGTACCACCAATCCTCCGCCGAGATCAGAATTTCCGGATGATGACAGTGATGAATTTGATGAAGAGAAAAGAGGCACTGGATACCAGCAACAAAAAACCGGTAAACAGGCGGGGGCCGCAAAAAGTAAAACGCCGGTACTTGATAATTTCGGAAGAGATATCACCAAGCTGGCAGAATCCGGAACGCTGGATCCTATTGTAGGTCGTGAGGAAGAAATTGAAAGAGTAAGCCAGATCTTAAGCCGCCGTAAGAAGAACAACCCTATACTTATTGGTGAACCGGGTGTGGGTAAGACGGCAATTGTAGAAGGATTGGCACTTCGCATTGTTCAGCGCAAAGTGAGCCGTGTGCTGTTCGATAAACGTGTGATATCGCTTGACCTGGCTGCCCTGGTAGCCGGCACGAAGTACCGTGGACAGTTTGAAGAAAGGATGAAAGCCATCATGAACGAACTGGAAAAGAACCGCGATGTGATCCTGTTTATTGATGAGATACATACCATCGTAGGTGCGGGTGGTGCGAGCGGTTCACTGGATGCCTCCAATATTTTCAAACCGGCACTTGCCAGGGGAGAACTGCAATGTATTGGTGCTTCAACACTGGACGAGTACAGGATGTATATTGAAAAAGATGGCGCGCTCGACCGTCGTTTCCAGAAAGTACTGATTGAACCGCCAAGTGTGGAGGATACGATCACCATACTTACCAATATTAAATCCAAATACGAAGACTTTCACAACGTAACGTACAACGAGGAAGCCATAGAAGCCTGTGTAAAGCTGAGCGACCGGTACATGACCGACAGGCTTTTACCCGATAAGGCTATCGACGTGCTGGATGAAGTGGGTGCCCGCGTGCACCTGAAGAACATTAACGTTCCTTCTGATATTGTAGAACTGGAGAAGAAGATTGAAGACGTAAAGAACGAGAAAAATAAAGTGGTGAAGAGCCAGCGGTTTGAGGAAGCGGCTTCTTTGCGGGATACTGAAAAACGCCTGGGCGAAGAACTTGAAAAAGCCAAAGCACAGTGGGAAGAAGACAGCAAACACAAACGCTACCCGATTACCGAAGAAAATATTGCTGAAGTTGTGAGCATGATGACCGGCATACCCGTTAAACGGATGGTGCAGGCTGAAACAGAGAAGCTCCGCAGGATGAATGAGGATATGAAGGATATGGTGGTAGGACAGGAAGAAGCGATTCAGAAAGTAGTAAAAGCCATTCAGCGTAACAGGGTAGGACTGAAGGACCCGAAAAAGCCGATTGGTACTTTTATCTTCCTCGGGCCAACCGGGGTGGGTAAAACGGAGTTGGCGCGTTCATTGGCCAGATATATGTTCGATTCAGAAGAGTCGCTCATCAGGATTGATATGAGTGAGTACATGGAAAAGTTCACAGTAAGCCGTTTGATCGGTGCGCCTCCGGGATATGTGGGCTATGAAGAAGGAGGACAGCTGACGGAAAAAGTGCGCCGGAAACCGTATTGTGTGATCCTGCTGGATGAGATTGAAAAAGCCCACCCCGATATCTACAATATCCTGTTACAGGTATTGGACGATGGTCAACTGACGGATGGCCTGGGCCGGAAAGTAGATTTCAAGAACACGATGATCATCATGACTTCCAATATTGGTGTTCGCCAGTTGAAGGAGTTTGGAGATGGAGTTGGATTTGCAACGGCTACCCGTATGCAGAATGCGGAGGAGAACAGCAAGGCCATTATTGAAAAGGCGTTGAAACGTACGTTCTCACCAGAATTTCTGAACCGGATTGATGACGTGGTGGTGTTTAATTCACTAACCAAAGAGAACATCTTCAATATTATTGATATCCTGATGAAGGGTGTTGCCAAGCGCTTGCAGAACCTTGGTTTTTCACTGGAACTTACACTGGAAGCCAAAGAGTTTATTGCGGAGAAAGGCTATGATGTACAGTTTGGAGCCAGGCCCTTGCACAGGGCCATCCAGAAATACCTGGAAGATCCATTGGCGGAGGAAATTCTGAATCTCACCATCAAACAAGGAGATCTGCTGATTGCCGACCTTGATAAAGAATCAGGAAAACTCAAGTTCAGTTTCCAAAGCGGGGTAGAAGAAGGTGCGGATGCAGAAAGTGTAAAATAGGTGGGAGAATGTTCAATGTCCAATGTTCAATGTCCAATAACCGATGGACCTTGGACGTTGGACTTTGAACACTGATCATTCTACCCCTCCTTTCCCCAGCGAAATGCCTGTATATCGAGGCCTGCTAAATCCAGTACCCGGTCAACAACAGTTGCGGCAACTTCTTCGATGGTAACGGGTTTGCTGTAGAAAGAGGGTGTTGCCGGACAAATGATACCACCGGCAAGCGTAACAGTTTCCATATTGCGTATATGGATAAGATTATACGGTGTATCACGCACCATTAATATCAGCTTTCGTCTTTCCTTTAGTATTACGTCAGCGGCCCTTGTTACAAGATCATCACTTACGCCCGTTGCAATACGCCCCAGCGTACCCATACTGCAGGGAGCCACGATCAGTGTATTATATTTAGCCGATCCGGAAGCAAAAGGTGCGGAGAAATCGTATTTGTCGAAATACCGGAATGGATACTTGCTATAGTCCTCGTTCCCCAGTTCCGTTTGCCAGATTTCCCTGGCATTATTACTCATAACAATGCTCACTTCTTCGCACTGTTCCCTGTGCTGCTCCAGTTTGTCGAGCAAAACTTTGGCGTATACAGAACCACTGGCTCCTGTTATCGCTACTGCTATCTTGATCGCGGATTTCACTGGTTGGGACGCGGATTACGCGGATATTTAATAGATGATAATAAAACTGTACTGTAAAAATACACAAAAAAGCCCCCGCAAAGGCAGGGGCATTTTCATCGCATCCAATCAAATATAAAATCAATAAAATCCGTGATCATCGATCTCCTTCCACTTTATACATTACTTCATAATATTCATTTGCCATCCTGTTACTATCAAACTGGAATCTAACATCACGCATTCCATTCTTTTGTATCTGTCTCCAGGTATCAAAATTCTGGTAGTAAATCGGCAGTATCTGTTGTTCCAGTATCTCATATACTTTATTGAGATCATATTCATCCTGCTCATGAACCGTCATGTTGGCATAGTCAGCTTTCGGAACCACAAAGCCATTGTTTCCGTGATTGATAAACTCAGGTATCCATCCATCATCGGTAGAAAAGTTAACGGCACCATTCATGGCGGCCGTCATACCGCTGGTTCCTGACGCCTCACGAGGAACCCGGGGATTATTTAACCAGACATCCGCGGCCTGCTTGATCCTTTTACTGAGTGCCAGCTCATGACCGATTAATACCGCCACATTCTTGTAATTCCGGCTGAGATGAACCAGTTTATTAAACTCGGAAATGGCCGGGTGATCGGCAGGATAAGGCTTTCCTGCCCAGATAATCTGCACCGGGAATTCTTTACTGGACAGCAGCTTCTCAAATCTCTCCATATCGTACGTTAGCAGATCGGCACGTTTGTACCCGGCAAAACGCCGCGCCCACACAATGGTCAGCACATTAGAGTCGAACTTCTTTCCGGTCTGGTCGGCAACAATTTCAAACGCCCTCGATTTAAGGTAGCGTTTGCGGTCATCAAAAATATAATCGTTCCCTTCTTCCATGGCCCGGTACATCTGCTTGTCTGACCAGTACTTCCAGTTTTGGGCGTTGGTAATGGAGGTGATAGGGCATATACCCTCATAGTTCTTCCACATTTCCCTGCTCACTACGCCATGCAGCGCGGAAACACCGTTTGCTTTCCTGGCAAAACGAAGGGCGGCCAGGGAATGATTAAACTGGTCGTCTGTAATACCGGTAATCTTACGAACCTCATCAATGGAAAAGCCACAGAAATACCCCATCTTATTGCAGAGATAAATATCGTGCTTCTCATTACCCGCTTCTTCCGGCGTGTGGGTTGTAAACACCAGCCGCTTTTTAACCTCCTCCACACTCTTGTATTTGTTTAACAGGTAGAATGCGGAAGAAATACCATGCGCTTCATTCAGGTGGTACACTTCCGGGTCAAAACCGATCTCATCCATCAGCTTGGCTCCACCCACACCCAGGAGAATAAACTGCGCTACTTTGGTGGCCACATTGGCATCGTATAATCGATGCGTTATGGTTTGTGATACATAGTCATTTTCAGGCAGGTCGGTACTTAACAAAAACAGGGGAGCACTGTTAAAAGTAGTAGGGTTGAGATAGTAGGCTTTTACCCAAACCGGGTGTTCATGAATAAGTATCTGGAACTTGATATCGGTATCCTCCAGGAAAGAATATATCTTTTCCATAAAGGTTACCTGCAGTGTCTGATCCTGGTTACGGGCCTGATCGTAATACCCGTATTTCCACAGGATGCCGATACCAATCATGTTCTGACGAAGTTCATACGCGCTGCGCAGGTGCGAACCCGCTAAAAAACCAAGACCACCGCTATATATTTTTAAAGGCTGATGTATGGCAAATTCCATTGAAAAATAGGCAGCTTTTTTCGTGTACTGCTCACTAACCTGGTAAGGAACATCGTAATGTCGAAAACTCATATTGTATTATTTGATGAACGATTGCTTTGCAAGATAGTAGAATTAAAATGAAATGTACTTTATACACATTGTTTGTGGGAAAGCTTTATAAGAACTGGGAAATACACACAGAAATTGAATAAATTCTAATTTAAAATACATAAATTCTATTATTATGGCCGCTAACCCTTCTTTTTCCCCAACTTCGCTTCCCTCTTCTTCACAAACGTATCATTGAAAAAGCACCGGATACCGCGGTGATTACCGCAACTGCCCTGTTCCTTCATGGTGATCCTCCTTTCTTCAAAATTAAAATCAATGAAGCAGGGGTCTCCGTTTTGTTTGAACTGCGCGGTATTGGCATCGGTTAGTTTCATTTCACCCTTTAACTCTCCTGTACAACTGCCTTCCTCTTTTTCAAAATGAACAAAGAAGAGATAGCTGGCACTGGTTTTACCATCGCGTAGCGAAATGAAATTCTTTTTGTCCTGGATGTAATCACCACTGAATTTGTTTTTCCTGGCAAGACTATCGAGTGGGTTGATAATGGTTTCCTTACGGCGGCTGTCTTCGTTCGAATCATTTACTACCACCATAAAATATCCGGCACTGCTGTACACCCAGCCGGCCCGGGTATACAGGAGCTGATTCTCCTTTACCGTTTTCTCCTGGCTCACAAGAAACGTGGGTTCCTTGTTGATAGACAACGAATGTACGTAATCATCCGTCTTGCCGGAACTGAGCAGGGGCTTGGCTGCCAGGAATTTATTTTTCTTATCCGTAACAAAAACAGCAAGATGACTTATTTTTTTTACCGTGAACAGAACCAGCAGGTAATTCTCCTTGTCTTTTTCGATCTTTCCTACCGGGTGTATCACCATTTTTCTGCCCGTACCCGTTATGGGAGTAAGTGTGCTATCCGGGAAGAACTGGGTAAACGCCTTGTACCCGATAGTTACGGTATCGCCCGCCTTCGACAGGTTCGTATCCGCTACCACATAGGGCAGTGTAAGTTTCGGGAACACTGCCAGCAGATCGCTGATCTTTACCGGCGTTTCACCGGACAGGTCAACAGGCTTGTCTTTACAGCCCGTGAAGGCGAATATCAGTACCAGGGGCCACCACTTTCTCATAGGCTTATTTCTATAAAAATAAGCCTTTCGGCGTAACTGGACGATTAGCCCTGTTTTTAATGAAAAAATAAATTTAGATTTGCCTAAAAATAAGTTTAGACGCCATGCAATTCACTACTACGGAAGAGAATTATATCAAGGCCATTTATCACCTCCAGCAGGCAGATGGTAATGTGTCTACCAACGAACTGGCCGCTGAACTAAACACGAAAGCAGCATCGGTAACGGATATGCTTAAAAAGCTGAAAGCGAAAAAATTGTTGAGCTATGAACGCTACAAAGGTGTTCGCCTGAGTGCGGAGGGAAAAAAGCTGGCCCTGGTAATCGTTCGCAAACACCGTTTATGGGAGTATTTCCTGGTAAATACCCTGCAGTTTGGGTGGGATGAAGTGCATGAAGTGGCGGAAGAGCTGGAGCATGTGAGCAGCAAAAAGCTGGTGGAAAAGCTGGACGCTTTCCTGGGACATCCCAAATTTGACCCGCACGGAGACCCGATTCCGGATATTCACGGCAAGATGGCCATACAGCAGCAGGTGAACCTGATTGATATGGCAGTGAATATCCCCGTAGAAGTAAGCGGGGTGGGGAGCCAGTCCACCGAACTATTGGAAGTACTCAAACACAAGAACCTGGGCATGGGAACCCGCCTGGAAGTGAAACGTAAATTCAGTTTCGATCATTCCATTGAAATCAAGATAAAGAACCAGCCCGCATTTACCATCAGCCAGCAGTTGGCGCAGTCCTTATTTGTTAAACTTGTATAATATATGCTTGAACATTCCGGCGAAAAGTCATTGGGCGAGGTACATGAATCTGTAGATGTTACGGTACCCAGGAAGGGCTGGCGCAGGATACTGGCTTATATCGGCCCTGCCTACCTGGTAAGTGTGGGATATATGGATCCGGGAAACTGGGCAACCGACTTACAAGGCGGTGCTAAATTTGACTACCAGTTAATATGGGTTCTCTTAATGAGTAACCTGATGGCTTTGCTGCTGCAGAGCCTGAGTGCAAGGCTGGGTATCGTTACGCGGAGAGACCTTGCGCAGGCCAACCGGGAAGTATATCCCCCCCTGGTAAACTTCTGCCTGTATATTTTAGCCGAGCTGGCCATTGCCGCCTGCGACCTGGCCGAAGTGCTGGGTATGGCCATCGGTATTTACCTGTTAACCGGTTTGCCCCTGATCTGGGGTACCGTGATTACGGTACTGGACACTTTTCTGTTCCTGCTGCTGCAACGATACGGGATCCGCAAAATGGAGGCTTTTATCATATCGCTGGTAGCTGTTATAGGCGGGTCTTTTCTGGTGGAGATTATACTCGCCAAGCCCAACCTGGGAGAAGTGGCAAAGGGTTTTATACCCCAGGCGCTCAATCATGAATCGCTGTATATTGCCGTAGGCATTATTGGAGCTACGGTAATGCCGCATAATCTTTACCTGCATTCTGCCCTTGTACAAACCCGGAAAATCAACCGTGATAAGAAAGGGATCAAACGGGCCATCAGGTTCAACCTCATAGATAGTACCATCGCGCTCAATGCTGCTTTCCTGGTAAATGCCGCTATCCTGGTACTTGCCGCCAGTGCCTTTTTTACCTCCGGCAATACCCAGGTGGCACAGATACAGGATGCCCACCGTTTGCTGGAACCCTTGCTGGGCAGTAAACTCGCCCCCATCCTGTTTGCCGTTGCTTTGATAGCCGCAGGGCAGAGCTCAACCCTTACCGGAACGCTTGCGGGACAAATAGTTATGGAAGGTTACCTGCAATTACGGATCAATCCCTGGTTAAGAAGGCTGCTTACCCGGCTGATTGCTATTGTGCCGGCCGTATTGGTGATTTTGATTTACGGTGAAGAGAAAGTAGATGCCCTGCTGGTTTTCAGCCAGGTGGTACTAAGCCTGCAATTAGGCTTTGCGGTTATTCCCCTGATACATTTTGTGAGCGATAAAGATACCATGGGAGAGTTTGCCATTAAAACCCGAACCCGTATAGCCGCCTGGCTGGTAGCGGGTATACTGGTATTCCTGAATGTAAAACTGGTAGCGGAAGAAACATTCAAACTATTTGAATCAGACGCGGCCTGGTACTGGAAAGCAATATTGGTAATTGCCCTGCTGTTATTTGTGGCTTTATTTCTTGTAATGACCTTTCTGCCCCTGATAAAGAGGCGTCAGAAAAAGCAGCGGGCTACCATGCACGGAGAAACCGTTCAGCTCCTGGATCTCAGTGTGAAAACCAACCGCATGATCGCGGTTTCACTCGATTTTACCGCTTCCGATGGCAAACTGATCGCCCATGCTGTTGCCCAGGGTAATGAATCGGTTACCTACCTGTTGTTACACGTAGTGGAAAGCGTTTCAGCCCGCTACCTGGGCGAAGCAAGCGATGACGAAGAAACGCGTAAGGACAAGCTCAGGCTGGATAATTATGCCGCTCAACTGATGGAAAGAGGCTTACAGGTTACCACTGCCATCGGCTATAAAAACCGTGTTACGGAAATCATCCGCATCGTAAAATCATCCGGTGCCGATATGCTGGTGATGGGGGCGCACAGGCACTCAGGGCTGAAGGACTATATTTTCGGGGAGACCATTGAAGATGTACGGCACGCTTTAGCCATTCCGGTGCTGATTGTGAATGTGTAAAACATCTATTATTATTTGCAGTAAATCACATCTGTCAACCAGCTCAATTGATTTATATTGCTGTATCTAAAGCCTGCTTACCATGAAACGCGCCAGATTCTTTGCCGCTATTGCCTCCCTGGTTTTTCTAACTGGCAACGGCATAGCACAAACGGGTACCCCAGCGCCCGCAACAACGGGTATTGAGATCGTACCTGAACTTCCCAAAACCAGGAAAACACCGGCATTCAAAGAGAAAAAGCTACGCGGCTACCTGCTGGTGTATTTCAAAGATCAAAACCAGTCGGCTTACCTGGCCATCAGTAAAGACGGTTACAACTTTACGGATATTAACAAAGGTCAGCCTGTATTCATCGGTTCTCAACTGGCCGAACAAAAAGGTGTGCGTGATCCGCATATTACCCGGGGGCCCGACGGTGCTTTTTACCTGGCCATGACAGATCTTCATATATTCGGAAAACGCGCGGGTTTCCGCGAAACTGATTGGGAGCGTCCCGTGGAAAAATATGGATGGGGCAATAACAGGGCTATTGTAATGATGAAATCGTATGATTTGATCCACTGGACACATGCCGATTTCCGGGTGGATATTGCTTTTCCTGAACTGGGGGATATCGACTGCTCATGGGCACCGCAAACGATTTACGATCCTGTAAAGAAGAAAATGATGGTGTACTTTACCATTCGCTATAATAATAAGGATGCTAATATCTACTATTCGTACGCCAACGACGATTTTACCAGGTTGGAAACAGTACCTCAAAAAATAACGGAGATCGGCGGGATAGACGCCGATCTAACCAGGGTGGGTGATACGTTCCAGATGTTTTATGTGTCCAAAGCGCGGGTACTACACGCCGTGTCTGATAAGATCAATACAGGGTTTGTGTCGGAGGAACGGCGGATAGATCCGGAAACAGTTAATACCGAGGCTCCGGATGTGTTTAAGCGGCTGGGTACCGATAAATGGGTACTGATGTACGATGTGTATGGTGCGCGCCCCAGCAATATGGGGTTTAGCGAAACCACCGACTTTACGAATTTCACGAACCTGGGGCATTTTAACGAGGGGGTAATGAAAACCACGAATTTCACCAGTCCCAAACATGGCGCCGTAACCTACTTAACACTGGATGAGCTGAAAGCCATTGCCGCACACTGGAAAGTTGACATAAACCTCGACTAGTGTGTGCAAGGACTTGGGAACACGCTTAAACCAATAATGTACTACATTTGTGGCCCTTTTTAACCTAATCAAAAAAGTAATAGTCAATGGCAGAGAAAATTAAAGTGACCAACCCGGTGGTTGAGCTCGATGGCGATGAGATGACCCGGATCATCTGGAAATTTATCAAAGACAAACTGATTCTTCCTTACCTGGAACTGGATATCAAATACTATGACCTGGGTATGGAATACCGCGATGAAACCAACGACCAGGTAACCATTGACGCAGCCAATGCCATCAAGCAATATGGCGTAGGTATTAAATGCGCCACCATTACGCCGGACGAAGAACGTGTAAAGGAGTTTAAGCTGAAACAGATGTGGAAGAGCCCGAATGGCACCATCCGCAATATCCTGGATGGAACGGTGTTCCGTGAGCCGATCGTTTGCTCAAATGTTCCCCGCCTGGTGCCTAACTGGACAGCCCCGATCTGCATCGGCCGCCACGCTTTTGGCGATCAATACCGCGCTACCGATTTTGTTACCAAAGGAAAGGGTAAGCTTACCATTAAATTTGAAGGCGAAGACGGAAGCGTAATTGAGCACGAAGTGTACCAGTTCAAAGGAGATGGCGTTGCTTTGGCTATGTATAATACCGATGAAAGCATCAGGGGATTCGCTAGAAGCTGTTTCAATACGGCCCTGGCTAAAAAATGGCCTTTGTATCTTTCTACCAAGAACACCATCCTCAAAAAATATGATGGCCGTTTCAAGGATATTTTTGAAGAAATCTACCAGAACGAATTCAAAGCGGCTTATACCGAAGCAGGTATTACCTACGAACACCGGCTGATCGATGATATGGTGGCCAGCGCGCTGAAATGGAACGGTAACTTTGTATGGGCCTGTAAGAACTACGATGGCGATGTACAAAGCGATACCGTTGCCCAGGGATTTGGTTCATTAGGACTGATGACTTCCACCCTGATCACCCCCGATGGCAAAGTAA
The DNA here is from genome assembly GCA_965229175.1 of Sediminibacterium sp. Lineage (GTDB taxonomy): Bacteria > Bacteroidota > Bacteroidia > Chitinophagales > Chitinophagaceae > Sediminibacterium. Next base: position 59,130 of record CBDDIT010000013.1, read on the forward strand.
TGGAAGCGGAAGCCGCACACGGCACTGTTACCCGTCATTACCGTGAACACCAGAAAGGAAAGCCAACCTCAACCAACCCCATCGCTTCTATTTTTGCATGGACAAGAGGGCTCGAGTTCCGCGGTAAACTGGATAATAACCAGCCACTGATCGATTTCTGTCACGCCCTCGAAGCCGTTTGCGTTGAAACCGTAGAAAGCGGCAAAATGACCAAAGACCTGGCGGTATGTATACACGGCAACAAAGTGGAACATGGCAAGGATTATCTCTACACCGAAGAATTCCTTGATGCCCTGGATCAGAATCTTAAGGCGAAATTAGGAACTAGGAGTTAGGAATTAGGAATTAGGAGTTAGGGATTAGGAGTTAGGAATTAGTGTAATAGGAACGGGGCTGGTACTTATGTATCAGCCCCGTTCTGCTTCCCTAACACCTAGTTCCTAGTACCTAACTCCTAATTCCTAATTCCTCTTAATCACCTCCTCTAAAACCTTCCCCACACTGCCACTGGGCATCTGGATATTCAGGAGGGCGGCTACGGTTGGGGCGATATCGGTCATATAGGTTTCTTTATTGGTTTTTCCTTTTTTGATTCCCCAGCCATACCATAGCAAGGGGATATGGGCATCGTACTTGTACCAAAGACCGTGCGTGGTTCCGGTGGCACCGCCGTCGATATAACCCGGTTTAAGTACGATCTGGATATCACCGCTGCGGGCGGGGTTGTAGCCGTTCACCAGCATTTCACGTAGGGTTTGGTTGAGGGGACTGGTAAGGATATTGGCGGTAGGAAAAGCGTCGGCAATGGCATCATTCTTTTTTATGTACTGTATAATCCATTTTTTGATGGCTTCTTCATCCAGCTTACCTGAATCGATCATGGGGTGGTTCAGGTATACCTGGTAATTGGCCATGCTCACAACAATATTGCCCGCTACATTGAACTTTTCCTTCAGCTTCGCATTCATGTCTTTCAGGGTTCCACCCTCATCCAGGGTGCCACCGGGCAATTTATTTTCTTTCATAAACCCGGGAATATGTGCAACAGCATGATCGGCGGTCAGGAATACGGTGTACTGGTCTTTTCCAACGTTGGCATCCAGGAAAGTAAGCAGGTTACCCAATTCCGCGTCAAGACGGATGTAGTCATCCACCTGCTCCCATGAATTAGGACCAAACGCATGACCGATATAATCTGTTGACGAGTAGCTGATGGCCAGGAAATCTGTAGCACTGCCTTTGCTCAGTTTCTCAGCTATTACGGCTGCTTTAGACATTTCAGTGGTTAATGTGTTTCCATACGGTGTGTTGGATATCTTGCTGTAGTCCTTTCCGATAAAAGAGGACAGGTCATACGGGAATCCCAGGGCGTCTTTTCCGAATGGTTTTCCTTCATAGGCCTTTTCATCCGTCGTTGCATAGTCGGTATATTTCTCTTTGGGCATCGACAGATTCCAGTTGAGCTTATATAGCGAGTCTACCAGTTTTCGTTGGTTAAACCGGTTTACCCATTCGGGCAATTCGTTCATATAATAAGTGCTGGTAATAAAGTTCCCGGATTTGCCTTCGTACCAGTACGCGCCATTGGCCGAATGGCCTGCCGGCAATATAGAACCGCGATCCTTTAATGCCACACCAATAACTTTGGATTTAAAGTTGGTAGCCAGCCTTAACTCATCACAAATGGAAGTGGTAAGCATATTTTTGGGACTCATCTGCCCATCTTCTTCACTTTTGCCGCCCACCCCTTTTACGGTTTTATCTTCACTGCAGTAAATAGTTTTCATGAGTTTATTATCCCACCATGCATTACCGGTAATTCCATGGATGGCGGGTACACTGCCCGTATATACACAGGTATGACCGCAAGCGGTGATAGTGGGCGTGTAGGGGATAAGGGTATTGTCGCAGGAAAAGCCATCGCCCATTAATCTTTTAAACCCACCATTGGCCTTGAAAAGCGGGTTAAAGCGATAGAGATAGTCCCAGCGCATCTGGTCTATCACAATGCCGACCACAAGTTTGGGGCGTTTTATTCCTTCTTCCGGGGAGGAAGCAGGGGTCTTTTGAGAATGAACGGTAAGGGTTAATAAAACGGCAAAAAGGGGCAGAATCTGTCTTTTCATGCAGCAGTTTTTATTGATTAGGGGTTAAATTACTGATTATGAGCGATTGATCGGGCGTGAAGATACAGCAAGGTGCATAAATACGCTTGTCCTTTAGGCGGTAAAAGTTTAGATTTGCCGCGGTTTTTACCTAAAGTAATAATATATTAATATGGCAGACATTTTTGAAAAGTTGTTAAAGGACTCAGGCCCGATCGGACGTCACCGTGAAAGGGCGCATGGTTATTTTGCGTTTCCCAAACTGGAGGGAGAGATCGGAAGCCGGATGATATTCCGGGGTAAGGAGATGGTGATCTGGAGTTTGAATAATTACCTGGGGCTGGCCAACCATCCCGAGATACGGAAAACGGATGCGGAAGCCGCCGCCAAATTTGGTCTCGCTCTTCCCATGGGTGCCCGGATGATGAGCGGCAACAGCAATTACCACGAGCAGCTTGAGCGTGAGCTGGCCGCTTTTGAAAGTAAGGAAGACGCTATATTAATGAATTTCGGTTACCAGGGCATCATGAGTGCCATTGACGCGATCTGCGGTCGCCACGACGTAATTGTTTACGACGCTGAAAGTCATGCCTGTATTATTGATGGATTGCGTATGCACCCGGGCCACCGCTATGTGTTCAAGCATAATGATCTGGAGGATTTTGATAAACAGATGGAGCGTGCCACCAACCTGATTGAAAAACAAAAAGCCGGCGGTATCCTGGTGATTACCGAGGGCGTATTTGGTATGGCGGGCGACCAGGGTAAACTGAAAGAGATTATCGCTTTGAAGGGCAAATACGATTTCCGTTTACTGGTAGATGATGCCCATGGATTCGGTACACTGGGTAAAACCGGTGCAGGGGCGGGAGAGGAGCAGGGTTGCCAGGATGGAATTGACCTGTATTTTTCCACTTTCGCCAAATCCATGGCTTCCATAGGTGCTTTTATGGCGGGGGATAAAGGTATTATTGATTTTATCCGGTATAATATCCGCTCGCAGATCTTTGCGAAAAGCCTGCCCATGCCTATTGTTATCGGAAATCTGAAAAGGCTTGAATTACTGCAAACCAAGCCCGAACTAAAGGATAAACTATGGAGCAATGCACTGAAACTTCAAAAAGGGCTTCGCGAAGGTGGGTTTGATATCGGCAACACCAATACCATGGTAACGCCGATTTACATGAAAGGCGGAGTAGAAGAAGCTACCGCAATGGTAATGGACCTTCGGGAGAACTATAAGATATTCTGCTCTATCGTAGTATATCCTGTTATTCCAAAAGGACATATCATCTACCGGCTTATCCCTACTGCCGCGCATACGGATGCCGACATTGAAGAAACCCTGACAGCCTTTAAAGCCACCAAAGCCAAATTAGACGAAGGGGCATATAAGGTTGAGATGATTCCGGATATGGCGGAGTAATTTTCAAATTTGAAAATTTTGGTGTGGGATTTGGGATTGAAACGGGGATGATTAGAGATGATAAAATGAGAATGCCTTACCAGTATCGGTAAGGCATTCCTGTTATCAACACATATCATTGCAAAAATCTGCGCTCAGATCAGCGAAATCGGTGATCAGAGTTTTTTGATCAGGTCATTTCCCATCCTCACATAATCATCGTTTTTGGCTTCAGTGGCCAGCGACACTACTTTTTCAGCACTGGCTTTGGCACCTGCTTTATCGCCCAGGTCTTTCTGGATTTTTGCCTGCTGGAGGTACAACCAGAAGGCTTTTTCGTTGGCTTTTACAGCTTTGGCAATATTGGTGAGGGCTTTGTTCAGGTCTTTATCCCACTCATAGTAGAAGGTTGCCGCCGCTGAATAGGCATTGGGGTTAACCGGCTCCGTTGTAAGTGATTTTTCAACCTGTGCACGAAGTTTATCTTTCAGGTTGATGCTGATAGGAATGCGTACATCGGTATTGGCCCATAGCAGGTGGATATCACAGCTTTCGGGTAACACATTGCCCAGCTCAATGGTAAAGCTTTCAGCGAAAGCATCTGTTTTATCGGCCTTGATCTTAAAGCGATGTACATCTTCACTTTCCTTATATCCATCCGTTCCCCAGTTGTTAAGCCCTTTATTAATAATAATCTCCCAATAATCTTTGGCTGGAATGGTATACAGGACATAGGTACCGGTATCCACCAGTTTCCCGCCAATCATTGTCTTTTCAGTAAACTTAATTTTGGTAGCCGCGTTAGCTCCCGTGCGCCAAATTTTACCCAGCGGTGCCAGTTCGCTGTTATCTTTAAACACCGAGCGGCCTTTCAGGTTGGGCCTCGAATACACCAGTTCGATAGAGCCTACTCCAAATTCCTGGATAATTTTCTGGTTGGTACTGGGTGAAGGCATTTTCACCTGGGAAAAGGCCGTAAGACCACATAATGCGGCGGCAAGAAAAAATATCTTTTTCATATGTACTTGTTTAGCTGCGCAATTTAGTCGTTTTTCATCAATACTCCCCTCACCCTAACAGCTAACAACCATTCCCTACCTAAACCCCGGATGAAACCGCTGTAAGGTATCGCGTAAAAAATCGCGGTCAAGATGCGTATATATTTCCGTTGTAGTAATACTTTCATGTCCCAGCATTTCCTGTACAGCGCGGAGGTCGGCTCCCCCTTCCACCAGGTGGGTAGCAAAAGAATGCCGGAAAGTATGGGGTGAAATATTTTTTTGAATGCCCGCCATTTGCGCCAGCTTCTTAATAATATAAAATATCATTACCCGGCTCAAGGGTTTGCCACGGTTGTTCAGGAATACATAATCCTCATATCCCGGTTGTATCGACTGGTGAACGCGGATATCTTTTGTATAGATTGAAATGTACTTGATCGCATCCCTTCCTATAGGCACCAGCCTTTCTTTATCTCCTTTCCCGATCACGCGTATAAAACCTACATCAAAAAAGATACAGGACAGTTTCAGGTTGATTACTTCGCTTACCCGCAACCCGCAGCTGTACATGGTTTCCAGTATGGCCTTGTTTCTTCCTCCTTCCGGTGTACTTTGATCGAGCATCGCTATCATGCTTTCAATTTCCGGGAAGCTTAATGTATCTGGTAGTTTGCGGCGTGTTTTGGGTGCTTCCAGCAGGGCTGAGGGGTCGGTGCCGGTAACCTGTTCCACCAGGCAATACTTATAAAACCCGCGTATTCCCGAAATGATCCGGGCCTGGGAGGCGGCGGTCATGCCCAGTTCACCCACCCATTTTACAAACGCTTGCAGGTCCTTCAGTTCAATTTCGCCGGGCGATACCAGCTGGTGAGTAGCCTGCAGAAAAGCGGTGAGCTTTTCAACATCGTGCAGGTACGCTTCCACAGAATTATCGCTGAGCGATTTTTCCAGCCTCAGCCAGGCTTTGTATCCCTTTTTATAGGATTCCCACATGAACCGAAGCTAATGAACAATTCTGGGAATTTGAAAATTTGAAAACGAATTGGCAAAAAGGGAATGATTTCCATTCTCAGATTTTCAAATTCTCAAAATTTCAAATTAATATGCACCAAACTAATTGTATGGAACCCATCAATCTCCGTTCTTTTAAACAGAAAGCCCGTTATCATGCAAAACCCTTCAAACGCTTCCTGGGAAAATTGGAAAAAGCACCTCCCAGAGGACTAGACAACCTGGCGGCAAAGATCAACGAGGAGGTTTGGCTGGAGACCGACTGCCTAACCTGCGCAAATTGTTGTAAAACGATGACACCAACTTTTACCAATAAGGATGTAAAACGCATCGCCGCGCATTTCCGGGTTACGCCGAAAGAATTTACGGCCCAATGGCTGGAATATGATAAAAAGGATGATGACTGGATCAATAAACGCAGGCCCTGCCAGTTTTTGAATTTGTCAGACAATAAATGCAGTATATATGAAGTACGGCCCGATGACTGCGCCGGTTTCCCGCACCTGCGCAAGAGAAAAATGACGGAATATATGCACGTACACAAGCAGAATGTGTCGTACTGCCCGGCTACTTATAAAATGGTGGAGAAAATGATGGAGAGGGTTTAGAAATAAATATCTTCATTCATAAATATTTCCTTCACATCATGGTTAGCCAGGGTAATGGCCACCACATCGAACTGGATCCTTTTCCATTTGGGATGACTGTACTGATAGATGGCGGATGCTCTTTTGAGATGGTTCATTTTCTCCCGGGTAATACTTTCTTCCGGGTAGCCATATTGCAGTGAATTACGCGTTTTTACCTCGATAAAATGAAGCACATCGTTGGCTGCAGCAATGATATCCACTTCCAGGTGCCGGTATCGCCAGTTTTTTTCCAGGATAAAAAATCCTTTTTGCTGCAGGTAGTTAATGGCTATGTCTTCCCCATTATTTCCTGTAATTTTGCTGGTGTTCATAACATTTTTATGTAAACCTAATCTGCATCCGGCAGGGTAACTAAAAAAACGGGATAGGAAAATACCGGTAATTAATACGCTATGGAGTTGAACGGAAAAGTATGTAAGCTAAAAGGAAAAGTGATGCATTATGCCTGGGGCGGGAACCATTTTATTCCTGAGTTACTGGGCATCCCAAACGAAGATCATCAGCCCTATGCAGAGTACTGGATGGGAGCGCATCCTTTGGCCTCTTCCGAACTATTAACAGCCGGGGGAACCGTTTCCCTCAGAAGCCTGATTGAAAAAAATCCTGTGGAGATGCTTTCGCAGGAGGTTTTCGACCGGTTTGGAGAACTGCCGTATTTGTTAAAGGTGCAGGATGTGAATGAGATATTATCCATACAGGTTCATCCGAGTAAAGAGGAGGCCGAAAAAGGATTTGACCGGGAAGAGGCGGCCGGAATCCCGATAGATGCGCCACACCGTAATTACAAAGACCGTAACCACAAGCCTGAGATGCTGGTAACCCTTAGTGAATTCTGGCTGCTACATGGATTCAGGCAGGATTCGGCTTTGCAAAGCGTGCTGGAGGAAACCCCTGAATTTAATATCCTGCTTCCTCTGTTTAAAAGGGATGGACTGCAGGAGCTGTACCGATTTGTAATGGAAATGGATCAGCAGGAAGTAAACGCTATCCTGCTGAACCTGGTAAAGCGTGAAGTCCGCAGGAAAAAAGACGGTGAGCTAACCCGGGAAATGCCCGGCTGGTGGGTAGCACGGTTATTTGCAGGCAGGGAAGTGACAGGTGATCTTGACCGTGCCATTTTCTCCATCTATTTTTTCAATATTGTACACCTTTTGCCAGGAGAAGGCCTGTTCCAGGGTGCCGGTATGCCACATGCGTATATGGAGGGGCAGTGCGTGGAACTGATGGCCAACAGTGATAATGTGCTAAGGGCAGGGTTAACGCCCAAACATATCGACGTTCCCGAGCTGATGAAACATACCCGTTTTGAAGAGGTAACACCCGATATCATGAAGGGGATAAAAGGCAGGGATGGGGAAAAAGTATACCCCTGTCCCGTGGCTGATTTTGGCATTGCCAGGGTGGAGTTACAGGGTGGACAGTCATACCTGGGAACGGCTCAATCCCTGGAAATCATGGTAATCACCTCCGGGGGGGCTGTGGTTAATAATTCAATCGTAATAAAAAGGGGAGAATCCCTTGCCGTTCTACCGGGTGGCGATTATGATATACAATCATCCGGAGAGTGTGTACTATTTAAGGCATTTGTACCCTCTTAAAAGAGGATATTCACATTTATTGGTGCTTATTTACATAAGGCGTATTTTTGTTGAGAAACCTGAAATAACATGAAATTCAACAAATCCTTTCTGATATCCCTGCTTATCATGATCCTGATCAGTTCCCTGTACCGGGCTATGCCCAACAGGCCCTGGGGGTTTGCGCCCCAATGGGCGATTGCGATCTTTGCAGGAGCCATTTTCAGGAACGATAAAAAATGGGCTTTTATCCTTCCGGTTTTGTCGATGTTCATTTCTGACCTTTTTTACCAGGTATTATACCTGAATGGCCTGACACCCATAGCAGGATTTTATGGTGGTCAATGGCTTAATTATCTTTTGTTTGCCGGTCTTGCCTTTTACGGTTTCGTATTACAGACACAAAAACTTAGCGGTTTACTCGGTGCAGCCATTGCCGCACCCACTACTTACTTCATCCTGTCCAATTTTATTGTTTGGGCCGGTGGTGGCGGATACCATCGGGGTAAAACCCTGGCTGGTCTTATGGCAACCTATGCAGATGGACTTCCATTCTACCGTACCAGCATTATTTCTACTATTATTTTCGGAGCGGTTCTTTTTGGCAGCTATTACCTGGGTGTAAACAGAACTGGTCAGCAGCAACTGGTAAAAGCATAATATAACTAACTACTGATAGAGATTCACCGTTTTTTATATCTTTCCTTTTTCTTCCCGCTCATACCACTCGTCTATTAAAAGATGTGTACCATCCGCCGCCGCGGTGGCCAGTTCATCGCACCTATTATTCATTGCATTGGTATGATGACCCTTTACCCAGGTAAAACGGATCGTAAAGTTTTTTGATAGTTCATAAAAACGCAGCCAAAGATCCTTGTTCTTTTTGCCGCCTTTAAAGTCTGTCCTGATCCAGTTATGCAGCCATTTTTTTTCAACACTGTTTACAATGTATTGGCTATCTGTAAAAATGGTCAAAGGGATATTTTTTTTTGTGAGCGACTCCAGCGCCACGATCACGCCCATCAGTTCCATCCTGTTATTAGTGGTAAGCCGGTAGCCTGCTGAGATTTCTTTTTTTGTATCGCCCCAGATTAGTACGATACCATAACCTCCCGGGCCGGGGTTGCCACGGGCGGCGCCATCGGTGTAGATCTCTAATTGTTTGACCAATATATTAATTTAAGAATGTGAGAATTTGAAGATTTGGCAATGACCGGGGGTAAACGGTCAAATAATAGCTTACCTGTATCAAAAAAGCAAGGCTTACAAAAAGTACTCGCCTTTCATGTAGAGTACCGCTTTGCCGGCAATGGTAACCCTTTCGCCCCTTGCGCCACACCAGAGCTGTCCTTTGCGCTTCGATAATTGAATAGCGGTAAGATCGTGTTTGTTCAACTCGGCCGACCAGTAGGGGATAAGGGTAGCATGTGCGGAGCCGGTTACGGGGTCTTCGCCGATAACGGAATTGGGTACAAAAAAGCGGGAAACAAAATCGGCCTCATCGCCTTTTGCGGTGGCTATGATACCCAGCGTTTCGACCTTATTCAACAAGGAAAAGTTCGCCTGCAGGTTTTCAATTTCCGCCTGGTTTTTAAACACCAGAACATAATCCCTGGAACGAAGTACTTTCTCGGGCACAATGTTGAATCCTTCCAGTAAAGCCGGCGGCACATCGCAGGGTACCGGCATACGGGAAGGGAAATTCATTTCCAGTAAACCATTGCGATTAATGACAGTGAGGACGCCGCTTTTGCTATGAAATGTGATGGTATCTGTATCATGACCCAACTCGTTGAAAATGACAAAGGCGGTGGCCAGGGTGGGGTGACCGGCAAGATCCATTTCTACTTCCGGGGTAAACCAACGCAGGTTGTAGCTGCCGTCGGAATTCTTCACAAAAAAAGCGGTTTCTGATAAATTGTTTTCATTAGCCAGCGATTGCATGGTTTCGGTGGGCAACCATTGCTGTAAAGGGCATACAGCAGCCGGATTTCCACCAAATACTTTATCCGTGAATGCGTCAACAGTATAGACCGGGTAACTCATAATGTAATTATTTTCTACACGAAGATGCAGTTTTCCAACAAAAAATCACCCACAACATCCACAATTCATAATCCGAAATCCGCAATTCACAATCCTACACCTGGAACACCCCCGTCCTGAACGTTTCTATAAGGGGGTTCTGGTTCGCGGCACTGATCCCTTCTGCAATAACTCTTCGGGTATCTATCGGATCAATGATATCGTCTACCCATAAACGGGCTGCGGCATAGTAGGGTGATGTTTGTTGATCATAGCTGGCTTTGATACGGGTCAGCAGCTCTTTTTCCACTTCCGCGCTAACTTCCTCACCTTTCGATTTTAAATTGGAAACCTGTATCTGCAAAAGTGTTTTAGCCGCCTGGTCGCCACCCATCACCGCAATCTTAGCAGAGGGCCAGGCATAAATAAACCGGGGGTCATAAGCTTTGCCGCACATGGCATAGTTACCGGCACCAAAGCTATTACCCACAATGATGGTTATTTTGGGTACCACGGAATTGGCTACCGCATTTACAAGTTTGGCCCCGTCTTTAATAATGCCACTGTGTTCGCTTCGGCTACCTACCATAAAACCGGTTACATCCTGTAAAAAAACCAACGGAATTTTTTTCTGGTTGCAGTTCATGATAAAACGTGCCGCCTTGTCGGCACTATCATTATAGATTACACCCCCGATCTGCATTTCTCCTCTTGCATTTTTGCTGATGAGACGCTGGTTAGCCACAATACCCACCGCCCAGCCTTCTATACGCGCGTATCCACAAAGGATGGTTTTTCCATAATCCTGCTTAAACTGGTTAAACTCGCTGTTATCCACCATCCTTTCAATGATCTCCAACATATCATAGGGCTTAACATTACCCTCGTGAATGATCCCGTAGATCTCTTTGGGATCCTTTTTAGGAGCTGCGGGGGTGATCCTGTTAAAACCGGCCGTTTGGGGTGAGGCCAGGGTGCCCACTAATTTTTTTATATGATCCAGGCATTCCTGTTCCGTTTTAAATTTATAATCAGCAATACCACTGATCTCGGTATGGGTAACAGCCCCCCCCAGTGTTTCGTTATCGATGTCTTCGCCAATAGCAGCTTTCACCAGGTAAGAACCCGCCAGGAAAATACTTCCGCTTCCTTCTACCATCAGTGTTTCATCGCTCATAATAGGCAGGTAAGCTCCGCCCGCCACACAGGCGCCCATGACAGCCGCAATCTGCGTTATGCCCATCGCACTCATACGGGCATTATTGCGAAAAACACGCCCGAAATGCTCTTTATCGGGAAATATTTCGTCCTGCATCGGCAGGTATACACCAGCACTGTCTACCAGGTATATAATCGGAAGACGGTTTTCCATCGCTATTTCCTGCATACGAAGGTTCTTCTTGCCCGTGATCGGGAACCAGGCCCCCGCTTTTACGGTTTGATCATTGGCAACCACCACGCATTGCCTCCCACTGATATACCCTAAGCCGGCCACCGTGCCGCCAGCCGGGCATCCGCCCTGCTCTTTATACATCCCGTACCCCGCAAAAGCACCCAGCTCAATAAATGTCTTATCTCTGTCGCACAGGTATTCAATCCGCTCCCTCGGTGTTAGTTTATTCCGTTCACGCTGTTTTTCCATTAGCTTTTTACCACCACCCAGCTTAACTTTTTCAAAAAGTTGCCGGTTTTGGCTAACAGCCAGCTTCATCCAGTCTTCGTTCTTGTTAAATGAAAGGTCCATACCATAAAATTAACCCCAAACCCGCAACAACAAACCACAAACTGTTCTAATGTGTTCTATTTACACGCTTGTTTGCTTAATTTAGCCACAATTAAACCAAAGCCAGTGGCCAGGGATACCTCTAAGATCGCTCAAAAACCCAAGAAAACTGCGGTAAAAAAAACTACCGCTGTCAAGACCGTTGAGGGCAAAAAGACCAGCATAAAAATGCAATCGGTTGCACCCAAGGGAGGGGCCATAACTGTAAAAAAAGCGGTCCTGAAAAAATCAACATCCGCACAGCAGCCGGCGAAATCCATACGGATTATTTTTCAGCTTCATTTCCATACCGTCTTCGGGCAGGAGCTTTTTATTACCGGTAATCATCCATTGCTCGGCGATGGTAGTATAGAGCATGCGGTTCCTATGCAGTATTTTAACGAACAATACTGGTACGCTGTTATTGAACCGGGTGAAGAAATGCTGCCCATGCATGGAATTGAGTATAATTATGTACTAAGGAATACAGACGGCACGTTCAGTTATGACTGGGGAACGGATAAAAAAATACTTCCATTACCATCGGGCAAAACAGAACTCTTATGCCTGGATACCTGGAACTTCGCGGGTTACTTCGAGAACACCTACTATACCGAACCGTTTTCAAAAGTACTTTTAAGGACCGACGGTAAAATTACGGAAAGAAAACACACAGCTAAAACCGCAACGCATATTTTTAAGATAAAATCGCCCCTGCTGGCTAAGCACCAGACGCTATGTGTGTTGGGCAGTTGCGGAAAACTAGGGGCATGGAACGAATCGGCCCCGGTTCTTACCCAAAAAGGAACCGATGGGCTGTATACCCTTTCACTCGATCTGACCGGTGAAACATTTCCGATTGCCTATAAGTATGGGATATATGATACTAAAAGCAAGTCATTCATTGCCTACGAGAATGGGAATAACAGGGTGTTGCAGGATGCCGGATCGGCAAAGCGCTTAACCATCATGAATGATGGGTTTGCCGTATTACCCAATAATACCTGGAAGGGTGCGGGTGTGGCCATCCCGGTTTTCAGCCTTCGCACGGAGAAGAGTTTTGGAGTGGGAGAATTTACAGATATCAAGCTGCTGGTGGACTGGTCGAAACAGGTGGGCCTGAAAATGATACAACTGCTTCCGGTTAATGATACCACTGCAACGCACACATGGACGGATTCCTATCCCTATGCGGCTATCTCTGCATTCGCGTTACATCCATTATACCTTACTCTTTCCGCAATAACAGATGACAGTACCGGCAAAAGGCTACAGAAAATGGAAGCCAGGAGAAAACATCTCAACCAACTGGAAACAGTGGATTATGAAGCGGTAACAAAATTAAAAATGGAGTTTGCCGCTGTAGCATTTGCTGCCAGTGGCGATGCCGTTTTATCGTCAGCGGACTACCAGTCGTTTTTCAAGCAGAACCGGCACTGGCTGGTACCTTATGCGGCATTCTGTTACCTGCGGGAACAATATGGAACGGTTGATTTTAATCAGTGGCCGGCCTACCAAACTTACAATGAACAGGCAATACAGGAGCTGACAGCTGAGGGTGCTGCCGCTTATAAAGATATTTCGCTGTATTATTTTATCCAGTACCATCTGCATGTGCAATTGAAAGACGCGGCTGCGTATGCGCATGCTCATGGCATCATATTAAAAGGAGATATTGCGATAGGTGTGTACCGGCATGGTGTAGATGCCTGGCAGGATCCCTCCTTATACCACCTGGATTTCCAGGCGGGCGCGCCTCCGGATGATTTTGCCGTGAAAGGACAGAACTGGGGTTTTCCCACCTACAACTGGCAAACGATGCGGGAAGATGGCTTTGCCTGGTGGAAGCAGCGGTTTGAACAGATGAGTTATTATTTCGACGCGTTCCGCATTGATCATATACTCGGCTTCTTCAGGATATGGAGTATCCCGATGGATGCGGTGGAAGGTATCATGGGGCATTTTGTTCCCGCCATACCCGTTCATATCAGTGAATTTCATAACAAAGGAATTGCGTTTGATCATGCGCGCTATACCCGTCCCTTTATCAGCGAGGCAGTATTATGGGAGGTATTCGGTTACGATAATGAGCTGGTAAAAAGTATGTTCCTGGTGAAAAGAGAAGACGGTAATTATGATCTGAAACCGGCCTATGGAACCCAGCGGCTGGTGGAAGCTCATTTCGCAACGCTGGAACAGGACGAGCACCATGCACGTATTCAGCTGGGATTGTACACGTTGATCAGCAATGTGATTCTTTTTGAAGCGGAGCAGGGCGATGGCCAGCATTTTCATTTCCGGTTTGGTATTGAATCCACTTCATCATTCCGTAGCCTGGATTACGCTTTACAGCAACAGTTGAAGGAATTGTATGTCAACTATTATTTTGAACGCCAGGATGACTTTTGGCGGAGAGAAGCAGTGCAGAAATTGCCCGCATTAAAACGGGTAACCAATATGCTTGTCTGCGGAGAAGACCTGGGACTGGTTCCCGCCTGTGTACCTGAAGTGATGCGGCAATTGGGTTTGCTGAGCCTGGAGATACAAAGGATGCCAAAGGACCCGAAAAAAGAATTCTTTCACCCGGATGATGCTCCTTTCCTGAGCGTGGTAACACCTTCCACGCATGATATGAGTACGATACGGGGCTGGTGGGAGGAGGACAGGGAAAAAATACAGCATTTTTATAATCGCGAACTGGGGCAGGCCGGGGAAGCGCCGCGATACTGTGAGGCGTGGATCAATAAAGCCATTGTGTTGCAACATCTGCATTCTCCTGCCATGTGGAGTGTTTTCCAATTGCAGGACCTTTTGGGAATAGACGGAAAACTACGCAGGGATCATCCCGCCGATGAACGCATCAATATTCCAGCCGACCCTAAACATTACTGGCGATATCGCATGCACCTGTCGCTCGAGGAGCTTTTAAAAGAAAATGCTTTTAATGATGAACTTCGTGTTTGTATAGCGGGTAGTGGGAGAGGGTAGGATGGACATTGGTCATTGGAAATTGAACATTCAACATTACCTTTGTTCCCGCTATTTACCACCACAAAACCTTCCCTTGAAATTAAGTTATCGCGCGATCTCCCTTCCTTTTACGCATCCTTTTACCATTTCAAACGGACGAACCAAGACGCATCAGCCTTCACTGGTGGTGGCACTGCAACTGGGGTCTTTTACCGGGTATGGGGAGGCACCGGCTATTGTCTATTATGACGTTACGGTAGAGAAGATGATAGAAACACTGGAAAGCAAACGTATGCTGGTTGAAAAATTTGCCCTGACTGAGCCTGAGCGATACTGGCATTACCTGCACCATTTATTTCCGGGTGACCCGTTTTTAGTGTGCGCGCTGGATATGGCGTGCTGGGATTTATTTGGGAAAATGAAAAGCAAGCCGCTGTATGAATTATGGAATACCCAATGGGACAATACACCGCTTACTGATTTTACGATTGGAATTGATACGATAGAGAAAATGGTGGAGAAAATGAAAGCCAAACCCTGGCCCATTTACAAGATCAAATTGGGTACGGATGAAGATATTGCGATTGTGGAGGCTTTGCGGAAACATACAAACGCCACATTCCGTATTGATGCCAATGCGGGATGGACCACCGAAGAAGCATTGCACAAGATTCCGCTGCTGGCAGCACTGGGGGTAGAGTTTATTGAGCAACCCCTGGCTAAAGACAACTGGGAGGGCATGAAGATATTGTTTGAACAATCAACGCTTCCCTTGTTCGCTGACGAGAGTTGTGTGTTTGAACAGGATGTTGAAAGATGCTACCAGCACTTTCATGGCATCAATATCAAGCTCACCAAGTGCAGCGGAATTACACCGGCACAAAGAATGATTACCAAAGCAAGGGAACTGAATATGAAGGTGATGATGGGCAGTATGAATGAATGTTCGATAGGCTCTGCCGCTATTGCCAATTTCCTTCCCCAGCTGGATCATGTGGATGTTGACGGGCCTTTGTTACTCGCAGAAGATATTGCAACAGGTATTTATTTTGATAACGGAGCCGTTAGTCTTTCCGGCAGCCCGGGTTTGGGAGTGCGGGTTTGATGGTGAATTGCGGATTGCGGATTACGGATTGCGGATTGGGAGTTTTTTTGGAGCGCAGAGAACGATATAGAATGGCCAGATTGCCGAAGGGGTAAATACTTGAGGAGATTGCGGTTTATACGGTAGTTGGTTTAGTGGCGTACCTATAAATTGCCGTATGCCAAACTATCTTAGGTTTACAGAAATGCCTTTATGGCGGGAGGCTGTTGACTTTGCCGCAGAGATTTACATTTTTTGTGATAGGGGTAACCTTAGAACAGATTTTAGAATGAAGGACCAGCTTAGGGCTGCTGCATCTTCCATATCAAATAATATAGCCGAGGGATTTGAGTATGGCAATAACAAGGATTTTATACGATTTTTAATGTACTCAAAAGGATCCGCGGGAGAAGTATTTAACCAGCTTACAATATTGCGAAAAGCCAACATGATCGACGAATCTTCCTACTCCTATTTCTCGGAAAAATCGCTATCAATTGCCCGCAAAATTGGGGGCTTCGCAAAATATCTTAAGACAACCCCAAATTCGCAATCCGCAATCCGTAATCCGTAATTTTGTCCTATGAACCCTGAACGAACGGAAAAATTACTTCGCGTTTTGCATAACCGGCAGACAGATCTTGCCGTAGTGATGGAAAATGTTCATGATCCGCACAATATTTCAGCGGTGATGCGAACCTGTGACGCGGTGGGTATACAGGATATTTTTGTATTGATGAGCAGGATGCCTACCCATAAGCGTTTTGGCCCCAAAAGCAGCAGCAGCGCGGCCAAATGGCTTACCATACACCAGTTTACAGACCCTGTTGCCTGTTTTGCGGAGTTGAGAAAAAGGTATGATAGGATATTGACCACACACCTGGGCAGCGATTCGATCGGTTTATATGATATTGACTTTACCAAAAGCATCGCATTAGTGTTTGGCAATGAGCATGATGGCGTGAGCGAGGAAATACGGAACATGGCTGATGGCAATTTTATCATCCCCCAGATGGGTATTATTCAAAGTCTGAATATATCGGTAGCCTGTGCCGTTAGTATCTATGAAGCGATGCGGCAGAAGACGGTTGCGGGACATTATACTGAATCAAGGATTCCTGCGGAAAGAAAGGCGGAGATTAAAAAAGCCTGGGGGTTTCATGATGAACGATAGAAAACACATTGCACCATGAAGAAAGGGATGTTACTTATTTTTTTTATTTGTTTCACCACTCTATCTTTTTCGCAACCGGTAAAGAAGATAGGCTTGAAAGAATTGTTGCACCTTATCGACACGAGCTCGGTACCGCTGGCCGTTAATTTCTGGGCCACCTGGTGCGGGCCTTGCGTGCGTGAAATACCCTGGTTTGAAAAAACGATCCATTCATTACCTGGTACACCTGTAAAGCTAATCCTGGTAAGCCTGGATTTTCCCGGGGAATATCCCCGCGGGATTGCGGATTTTGCCAGGAAGAGCGGGTATACTTCTGCTATTTATTGGCTAAGTGAAACAGATCCTGACGTGTATACAAAGCAGATTGACAAGTCCTGGGATGGTTCTATTCCCGTTACCTGGATGATCAATAACCGGAAAAAATACAGGAAATTCTACCGCCAGCAACTGCCCGAAGCGAGGCTGCAACTGGAACTTCAGCAACTGGTTAACTGATCCCTTCCCGTTCATCTTCCTCATCCTGTAACTGTGCCAGCTTCCGCGAAAGCCTGATAAAAACAACCAGGGCCAGCATACTTACGACGGCCATGGTTATACCGGCCGCACTTTTATAACGGATACCCTCCGCGAGCGCATAGGTGATCATAAACAGGATGGCAAGAATAAAAATCAACTTCAGGGTAGGATTCATTCTCATACAACAAGGGTTAGGTTATCGGTATAGGATGCACAAAAAAAAGATTTCCATAATTTCTTCTCCCATATTGTTGCCCCCTTAGCATACTTGCCGCACAACTAACCATCAGCTAATATCCAGCATCTCATTCACCTCTTCCGACATCTTTTTCAGCCGTTGTTCTTCGTCTTCCCTGGCCAGGTAGGTGATGCTCACATTCAATTCAAAGCCAATTAACAGGATCAGTGAGTTGAGATAGATCAATATCATGATAATCAGTACGGTACCAATAGAGCCATATACTTTGTTGTAGGAAGCGAAATTATTAACCCAATAGGAAAACAGCACCGTGGTGGTAAGGGTTAGTATAGTAGCCAGGATAGACCCCGGGGACAGCAATTTCCATCTTTTTTTTACCGATGGGGCAAACTTGTAAATAAATGCGATCCCGTAAAACAACAGGCCCAGCAATATGAACCATCGAATACCATTCCACCAGTTGATACGGTCGGCCCTGCGCATATGAAAGATATGCCGCAGGATAAATGTCAGCTGCGGTTTACCCACCAGCAATAAAGCCGTGGATAAAAGAATGAGTATGATAAGTATAAAAGTTAGCCTGATAGCCCGCCAGCGCTTATGAAAGATGAAGTTCTTTTGCTCCTGTATCGACTTGTCGAATGTTCTGATAATACCCATCATCGCGTTGGAAGCGTAAAATATAAGCAACAGGAAGCCAAAAGAAAACAACCCCACATGTTGCTGCGACAGGTCGTACACGATATTATTGATAAAATTGGACGTCTCTGAATTTGGCGCGATATCTTTTAATAACCCGGATATCTGTGTCTGTAATTTACCAGACTCGGGCAGGTAGGGTATGAGTGAGAACAAAAACAGCACTGCTGCCGGTAAAGCCATGATCAGGTTAAAAGAAATAGCGGCGGCCCGTTCCGTTAGTCCCAGCTTCTTTACCTGCTTCAGAAAAAAATGCGTGGCATCGTACACAGATACCCCACTGAAGCCGCGAATAACCCATTTGTGGCTTTCCCGGATCAGGAAAGCGATGGGTGCCGACCTTAGTATGATGCGTTCCAGTTTGGTCAAGGTACGGGGTTTTGCTTTTTACGGGCCATATAAATATCCAGCTGCTTCTGGTATTCCTTCGCGTATTGGTTATGCTCGCTAAAGTTGCTGCTAAAATGGTGGTAGCCACTAAAATCGCTTTTTGCGACGAAAAAAAGGTAGTCTGTTTCCGGCGCATCCAGTATAATATCAATTGTTTTTGGCGAAGGTGTGCAGATGGGTCCTGGCGGTAACCCGGGCTTATGATAAGTATTATAGGGGGAGGGATTACTCAGGTATTTTTCATATATCCTGGTCAGCGCAAAATTCTTCATGGCATACTTGATGGTGGGGCAAGCCTGTAAGGGCATTCGTTTATCAAGCCTGTTTAAATATACACTTGCAATCTTGTATTTGTCGCTATCGTAGTTGGTTTCTTCCTCCACAATAGATGCCAGGATATAAGCCTGCTGTGTTGAAAGCCCGTGCTTTTTTGCTTTTTCAATACGGCCATTCTTTTTCCAGAATCCATCTTTTGCCGTGGCCAGCCGTTGTAGTATTTTAGTGATGGATGTATTCCAATAAAAACTGTAAGTATCCGGTATAATAAGCGTAAATACCTGGCTGGTATCAACACCGAACTTTTCCAAAGAATCATTAGAATTGAGATAGCTCATTACCGATACAGAATCGGGTGCCAGGTTCCTGCTGATCAGGCGTGCCAGGTCTTCTTTGAGGCGCAGTTTATTGATTACCAGTTTATATTGCGCCAACTGCCCGTTTTTCAGCATCCGCGCGATGCTTACCAGCGATTGCCCCTTTTTCACTTCATATTTCCCGGGTCTTATTTTTTCCCAACTGCTGATAGTTCCAAAAAGCAGGGAGAAAGCGGTTGGGTTGGTAATAACTTTGTTGTCTTCCATGGCTTTCAATACCGCCTGCCTGCCGGTAGCACCTTCCTCAATAACAAAGCCCTGTGTCTTACCCCCGAACCCGGTGGCATCGCCAAAAAATATCCCATAGGCGAACCCTGCGCCTACCAACAACACGATCAGCAGTACCTGTAGAATTCTTTTCATATTACCTGTTTAAATAAAAACCCTGCCTGAAGATACAGACAGGGCTTGTATTTTATTCCTTAACTAATATTATGGTTTTTTAGCCGTATCTGCAGGCAGGGTTGCCGTTTTGGGAGGCGTGGTAGCTGCAGGTGCCGGAGCAGTTTGCGAAGTATTCACTTTCTGCAATATTGAGTTATCGGGGCCTGCTGAAGAACCACCTTTCAGGAACAGCGTAGAGAACAGGGCTAAAGCGCCAATGATACCGGCAAACAGCCAGGTACCTTTCTCCAGTACATCAGTTGTTTGTTTTACCCCCATCAGTTGGTTACTAAAGCCACCTACATTACCCGATAATCCGCCACCTTTTGGATTCTGTACCAGAACCATAAACGCTAACCCTACCGAGGCAATCACAATCAGAATCAAAAACAAGATGATCATACTATATTCCTTTTAAATGTTCAATTTTGGCAGCAAAATAACTGGATTTTTCAGGATTTAAGAAACTTAATTTGGCATACACGTCAATCGCCTTGTCTGTCTGCCCCTGTTTTTCCAGTACTTCTGCCATGGCTTCGGTAATAATTTCATCACTTTCATTGGAGTGTTGGGCCGTTTTCACCACTTGTTGCTCCATTTCCAGGCCGGCCAGCAGGTCGCGGGGGGTCAGTTCACCCTGTTTCACCTGTTTCAGCCAGTCTGTGAACTTACGCAGATGATGGGTAAGCTTATCCTGTGGGATAGCCGCCAGGTCTATTTTAATGCCCTGTGAGGCAAAATAATCAATAGTGTGGAGCTTTTTCTCCGGCAAGGCTTCCAGGTCGAGCCTGGCGTCTGGTTCAACAGGCTTCTTGAAGTCGGCCAGCTGTTCAGACAGAATTGAGGCTATCTTGTTTCCCGTTTCGACACCGGCATCATCCAACAAGCTGCCGGATTCTTTTCCGACCCTGTCCTCCTCAACTGGCAACGGCAGGGTTTCATTGGCTTCTTTTTCTTCCTGTGTTTCGGTAACAGGGTCAATATTTCTCATCATCTCTTTTACGGCTTCCACCGTAGGGATGGTAAGATCGGTTGTAAAAATGGTTGGCGCGGGTACAGGAGGCTGTGCTTCCGGAAAAATATCAGCCGGGGCTGCTGGCCTGTCTTCGGGTACTTCCGTAAGAATAGGGCCTTCTATCCGGGAATCCAATGCCGGGAGATCGGCTGGCGGTTCAATTTCCTGCGAAATCATCTCTTGTGCCGATTCCGGTGCCGGTTGTGGTTTACTGATAAGGGGTATTACCGGAGGGGTATAGGAAGCGGGACGTTTGAGGCCGTCATCCTGCAGCTGGTATTGCAGCCAGTAAGGATTGGTAAAATACAGAGCCGTGCGGAGCGTTTGCAGTACAACCATCGGGTGTTCTTCCTGCTTAAAATGATAAGCCAGTAAACACTGCGCAGGCGCAAAATAAGGGTATTCGTCTACGATCTGCTGCACAGACGCAAGTGCTGCCGTATCGGTTTGCCCGGTAAGATGAAACAATGCTTTTTCCTGCGACAAATTCATAGGGCTAAAAGTAACAGTTTTTAACTACCAGTTAGAGAAGATGCGGTTAAAAATATCATCGGTTATGCTTCTCACCACTTCATCCAGTAGTTGCGCCTCCGCAGTAGCAAAGGCAAGGCTTGCCGCATAATCAAAACTACGGCTCACATCAAACTCCTCCACTTTATTCTCTTTGGTTTTCCGCAATGTCATATGAACGGTAACCGTTAAACGGTTAGTATTCGCCTGTTGCGAACTTACGCCAACGGTCTGGGTTCCATCATATGTAGTAACTGTTCCGTTAATCACGTAATCAGCTGTATCTACATTGGTACGGGTAAGCTTGGTACCTGTGGTAATTTTCTGCAGAATCTTATCGGTAAGCTTCGGAGCCAGTTGCGGATTGATATAACGTGCCTTGTTCTCGATATATCCCAGTTTCACCGTTTTAATACTCGGATCAATAGAGGCATCGTTAAACCCATACCGCACTTTACAGGCCGTCACGCTTATGCAAGCCAGGAGTAAAAAAAGAATTTTCGTTCTGGTTCTCATCTTCATCTTTGAATGTTCTGTCTAACAATGGAATAATCAGAAAAAGTGGATTTTCAAATTATTCTTCTATATCATATTCCTTCAATTTCCTGTACAGGGTCCTTTCGCTGATACCCAGGTCCAGCGAAGCGTCTCGGCGTTTCCCCTTGTGTTTTTTCAACGCTTTGATGATGAGCTCTTTCTCTTTATCCATAATATTGAGTGATTCCTCTACTTCTTCATGGTGGTGAATCTCATCCTCATGCAACAGCACCGGCTGTGAAGCCATATTGGCAGGCAGGAAAGTGGGCTGACCATTACCGGAAGGCTGCGTTGCCACCGGGTTGCTCAATACAGGTGATTCCGGGTTATTATGAAAATCATTTAACAGCGACTCCCGTGTATAACTGGCTGCCGAACCGGCTAACGATGGGTTCTGTAAAATTTCCAAAAACATCTTTTTCAGCTCGGTAACATCTTTTTTCATATCAAAGATGAGCTTGTACATGATCTCTCTTTCGTTTGAGAAGTCGCCTGCCGGACCTTGCTGGCCCGCCAGCATAGGCAGTTGGTTCATCTGCTTTTCAGGCAGAAATTTTCGCATTTCATTTCCCGTGATAAACGGGTTAGGACTCAATACCGATATTTGTTCGGCTATATTTTTAAGCTCACGCACATTTCCCTGCCATCCGTGCGTAACCAGGAGATTCTTTGCCTCATCATCCAATTGTACCGGCTGTGTTTTATACCGCTCCGCAAAATCAACCGCAAACTTTCTGAACAGCAGCAGGATATCTTCTTTCCTGTCGCGCAATGCCGGAACCCTTATGGGTACCGTACTCAGCCTGTAATACAGGTCCTCCCTGAAGCGACCCTTTTGGGTAAACTCCAGCAATTCACGATTGGTTGCGGCAATAACGCGCACATCCGTTTTCTGAACTTTGGAAGAGCCCACTCTTATAAATTCACCGGTTTCCAATACCCTCAATAAACGGGCCTGTGTTCCCAGGGGCATTTCGCCAATCTCATCCAGGAATATCGTTCCCCCACTTACGGTTTCAAAATATCCTTTGCGGCTGTCTACAGCACCGGTAAAAGCTCCTTTCTCATGCCCGAATAGTTCCGAATCAATGGTTCCTTCGGGAATGGCACCGCAGTTAACCGCAATAAACGAATTGTGTTTCCGGGCGGACAGCGCATGAATAATCTGGGAAAACACTTCTTTTCCCACGCCACTTTCACCGACAATTAAAACGGTAAGATCTGTGGCGGCCACCTGCACCGCGGTATTTAATGCATAGTTCAGCGCAGGTGTGTTTCCTATGATTCCGAAACGGTTTTTTATACTTTGTAAATCCACTGGGTTGAATTAAAAATTAAAAAGTAAAAATTAAAAAGTAAAAAGCCCGGCACTTCTCGACCGCTCATTTCACTTTTCCACATCCTCTCATAAATTACCCTAAGAAAATCCCTACATTCAAATTCCGCCTTTTGATTTTTGACTTTTGCCTTTTGACTTTTGATTTTTGTCTTTAACCTCACTACCTTTCAATCCTTCCCAGCAAGGTTCCCGCTGTACACGATTCAATATAAACATTCACATAATCGCCTTTCTTCAGGTTATAGTGTTCTTTGGGAAAAATAACCACTTTATTGTGGTCCGTTCTCCCATGCCAGTCGTTATCACTTTTTTTGGAATTGGCTTCTATCAGCACTTTAAAGGATTTATTCACATCTCTTTGCATGCTTTCCAGTGAATGAATGCGATGTAAGGCAATGATCTCCTGCAGCCGTCTTTTTTTCACTTCTTCCGGAACATCATCTTCATACCTTCTTTCCGCCAGGGTGCCGGGGCGCTCGCTGTAGAAGTACATATAGGCCAGGTCGTATTTGCAATACTCCATCAGCGTATAAGATTCCCGGTGGTCCTCTTCTGTTTCCGTACAAAATCCGGTAATCATATCTGTACTGATCCCGCAGCCCGGTATCAGTTCGCGGATCCTGTCTACCTTGGCTATATACCATTCCCGGGTGTAGGTGCGGTTCATCAGTTGCAATATCCTGTTACTCCCGCTTTGTACCGGCAGGTGTATATAGTTACAGATATTCTCATAACGGGCAATGGTATGCAATACTTCATCCGTGATATCTTTCGGATGAGAAGTACTGAATCTTACCCGTAACAGGGGCGATATCAGGGCCACCCGTTCCAGCAATTGTGCAAATGTGATTGTTGTATTGTTTTCTTCATCCACCCAATAATAACTATCAACATTCTGACCCAGTAGGGTAACTTCCCTGTAGCCTGTGTCGAAAAGCTGTTGCGCTTCGGCAACAATAGAATGGGCATCGCGGCTGCGTTCCCGGCCGCGGGTAAAGGGCACCACGCAGAAGCTGCACATATTGTTGCATCCCCGCATGATGGATACAAATGCGCAAACACCATTACTGTCGAGACGGATGGGAGAGATGTCTGCGTAGGTTTCATCCCGGCTCAGCAATACATTCACCGCTTTCTGCCCTGTTTCGGCTTCCGCTATTAACCCCGGCAGGCTGCGGTAGGCGTCGGGCCCCACCACGATATCAACCAGTTTTTCCTGCTCCAGCAACTTATCCTTCAGCCTTTCCGCCATACAGCCCAGCATGCCGATCAGCATACCCGGGGTTCGCTTTTTCAGGGCTTTGAATTCGGTAAGACGCTTCCGTACCGTTAGTTCGGCCTTCTCGCGGATGGAGCAGGTATTTAAAAAGATCAGATCGGCTTCTTCGGGGTTACGGGTGGCTCCAAATCCTTCCTTATTCAGTATAGACGCTATTACCTCGCTATCAGCAAAATTCATCGCGCAACCATAACTTTCTATGTAAAAGCGCTTGCCAAAACTCCCCGTAAGTTCATTTACAGGCCCATATGCCTCGCCCTGGCGTTGCTCATCATGCCGCTTACCCGTCAGCTCCAGAATTTCCATTCAATCCAATTTGAATCGCAAAAATACGAAAATCCGCCGGTTAATGCCAGATTGGCAGCGCGACTTTCGCAAAATCTAAACATAAGTATTAGTTTTGCGACCAAATTTTCGGACTGAATGCGCATATTGTTAGTTTTTTCTCTGGTTCTTGTTTTTCTCACCAACGCTACCGCCCAGGATATCATTGTTAACCGCTTGCGCAGCGAAACGGGTCGTACTATTAAAAAAGAGGCCGATACCAGCCAGTGGAAATGGAAAAGAGGGGGATTGATGAGTTTTAACCTGGCCCAGGGTTCATTGAGTAACTGGGCAGCCGGTGGGGACAATTTTTCACTAACGGTAAATGGATACTTCAACTATTTCATTTTTTACCGGAAGGTGAGACAAAGCTGGGATAATAACCTGGATGTAAACCTGGGGTATATTCAGTCAACCAGCCTGGGAAGCCGGAAGAATGATGATCGTTTTGATTACCTGAGTAAGTATGGCTATAAGATGGATTCGGTGGGTAAATGGTATTTGTCGGGCCTGTTCAACTTCCGGTCACAATTTTTTGACGGCTACACCTATACCGGAACGGTAGGTGATTTTTCTTCTTCCTTCTTATCCCCGGCCTATATTATCGTTTCAGCGGGTTTTGACTACAAGCCTAATGAACGGCTGTCTGTCTTTCTTTCGCCGATCACTTCCCGTTCTACCATCATTGCCAATAATAAGCTGGCAGCGAAAGGAGTGTATGGTGTGCCTATTGGAAAACATGGATTGGCCGAGTTTGGTGCGTTCGCCACGGTAAACTATAGTCATGCCATCGCCAAAAATGTTACTTACAAGGGCAGGCTTGACCTGTTCTCCAACTATGCCAATGACCCCCAGAATGTGGATATGTTCATGACCAACCTGTTTTCCTTTAAAATCAATAAATACTTTTCGGCAACGTATAGCCTGGATATGATCTATGATGATAATATCCGTTTGTTCGGCCCCACGAACACATCACCCGGATTGCAGATGAAAAGCCTGATTGGTATTGGGTTTTTAAAGCCTCTGAATCTGATCAAACGGAGATGACGGGTTTTGGTGACGGGTCTAAGACCGCGCTATCACTTTCAGAAGATGTTTGATCTTGTTGGCTTTGTAGGTTAGATCCTGGTAGTCTTTGTGAAGGATGGTAACATGGCCCATTTTCCTTCCGGGTTTTGTGTTGGTTTTGCCGTATAGATGAACAAAAACATTGTCTATTTTCAATACTTCTTCCAGCCCTTCATATATGGCTTCCCCAGAATGTCCATCAGCACCTACGATATTAACAATAGCGGAGGGGAGGATTGGGGCGGTATTGCCAAGGGGATAGTTGAGCATAATGCGCCAGAGCATATCGTACTGGCTTGAATAATTCCCTTCAATAGTATGGTGTCCGCTGTTATGAACACGCGGTGCGGTTTCGTTTACCAGTACATCATCATTCTGATCAATAAAAAGTTCAACGGCAAAAAGGCCGGGGCTTTTCAGCTGTTGTACCACTTTAATGGCAATAGCTTCCGCCTTCCATTTTACTTTTTCGGTAATGATAGCGGGACTGAGCTGGTAATCTAACAGGTTCAACACGGGATCCACTACCATTTCAGCCGGGGGGAATAAAACAATCTCACCTTTATTATCCATCGCCACAATAACGGCGATTTCCTTTTTTATGTTTACTTTTTTTTCCAGTACCGCAGGAGAACCAAATGCTTTAGCAATATCCTGAACGCTTTCAATCACCTGAACTCCTTTTCCGTCGTATCCACCTTCGCCTACCTTGTGTACGGCCGGAAGCAAATGCAGATGGTTATTGAGGTCATCTGCCTGTTGTGTAACAACGAATGCTGCACTGGGAATTTCGTTAGCAAGGTAAAACTCTTTTTGAGCAACCTTATTCTTGATGATACGGATAGCGGAGGGATGAGGATATACGTTAACACCCTCGGCTGCCAGTTTTTCAAGGGCTTCCACGTTCACCGATTCTATTTCGATGGTAAGCGCATCCAGTCCTTTTCCGAACTGGTAAACCGCATCGAAATCGGTAATATCGCCTTTTACAAAATGATGGCATAGATGTGCCGCAGGGCAATTAGGATCATTTTCCAATACATATGTTTCTACCACGTAGTTGGCAGCCGCCTGTAATAACATCCTGCCTAATTGCCCGCCACCAAGGATACCTATCTTCATGTGGCAAATATAAAGACGGTTTGTGGTTTGTGGTTTGGGGTTTGGGGTTGTTTTTTTTAGCCTGACGCCAAAGTTTACTATCTTTATATCCTGATGATTCCTGATTATCCTCATAAAGTATTTGGAGACAAGCGTTTCTGCTATTGTTTGCTGATGGAAACACTCGCTATGCGGTCTGCATAGTGTAACAAACTGCCTTACTTTTTTAGTCTATTGTTTTCGGTTTATAGTTGTTTCAGTTATAAGTCGACAACGCTATACTTATCACTACCTCAAATAGTACTATTTATGAATACGGAATTTCAGCTGTCACGCACAGCTACTCAACAGGATTTCCTTCCTTTGGAGGGTACGGACTATGTGGAATTTTACGTTGGCAACGCCAAACAGGCCGCGCATTTTTATAAAACTGCGTTTGGGTTTCAAAGCCTTGCTTATGCGGGCCCTGAAACGGGCTTGAAAGACAGGGCCAGCTATGTTGTTCGGCAGCATAAGCTAACTTTTGTATTTACAACACCTCTCAGAAGTCATAATGCCATGGCCGACCATATCTACAAACATGGAGATGGGGTAAAAGTGCTGGCCCTTCGTGTAAATGATGCAACCGATGCCTGGCGGCAAACAACCAGCCGCGGCGGTGACAGTTATTGTGAGCCGGTTACACTTACCGATGTGGATGGAGAAGTAGTGATCAGCGGTATCCATACATATGGAGATACGGTGCACCTGTTTATAGAACGGAAAAATTACCAGGGGATTTTCATGCCCGGTTACCGGAAATGGGAAAGCAATTACAACCCGTCTTCCACGGGCCTGCTGTATGTGGACCATTGCGTTGGCAATGTTGGCTGGAACCGAATGGAACCCTGGGTGAAATTTTACCAGGATGTGATGGGTTTCAGAAACATTTTAACATTTGACGATACTGATATCTCCACTGAATATTCTGCTTTGATGAGTAAGGTGATGAGTAACGGGAATGGGTTTGTAAAGTTCCCTATCAATGAACCCGCTGAAGGAAAGAAAAAATCGCAGGTAGAAGAATACCTCGATTACTACGATGGGGAGGGCTGCCAACATGTGGCACTGGCTACCCATGATATTGTGAAAACGGTAACCGAGCTGCAAAGTCGCGGCATCGAGTTCTTAAAAGTTCCCACCACCTATTACGATGAGCTGCTGGACAGGGTAGGGCAGATTGATGAAGACCTTGCGCCATTGAAAGAGCTAGGGATATTGGTAGACCGGGATGAGGAAGGTTACCTGCTGCAGATCTTCACCAAGCCGGTGGAAGACAGGCCTACGCTTTTCTTTGAGATCATTCAACGGAAGGGAGCGAAAAGCTTTGGTAAAGGAAATTTCAAGGCACTGTTTGAAGCCATTGAGCGGGAGCAGGATGAACGTGGGAATTTATAATACCTTATTTTCGTTTTATGATACCGCTGCTGGCCGCGATCCTGTTTTGTATATACCCCGTTTCTCCGGGCGACAAGGAGCTGTCCAAGAGCCTGCGCGCTAAAGAAGAAGCATTAAAGAAACAGTTTTCAGCAAAGCATCTTGTCTGGCCGGTAAGGCAGGTATATCTCAGAAGCTTCAAGTACGACAGCCAGCTGGAAGTATGGGTAAAAAACGAGAACAATGGTCCTTTCCAGCATTTTAAAACCTATAAGATCTGTACTTTGTCCGGCGTGCTGGGCCCGAAGCGGATAGATGGCGATTACCAGGTTCCGGAAGGATTCTATTATATCAATGAGTTCAAGCCCAAAAGTGAATTTCACATGGCATTGGGACTAAATTACCCGAATGCGTCTGACAGGCTGTTAAGCGATTCAGTAAATCCAGGCAACGGAATTTTTATTCACGGCAGTTGCGTTACAACCGGTTGTATACCGATACAGAACGACCCGATAGAGGAATTGTATATCCTTACCGCCTCAGCCAACAAACAAGGGCAGGATTTTATCCCGGTTCATATTTTCCCTATCCGGTATCATCAACCCAAAGGCGAAGCCTATATGGAAAGATACCGCAAGGATGATCTGGAATATATGGGGTTCTCGGGAAGGCTGAAAGAGGTATTTGACTACTTCGAAACCAACAAAACACTTCCTGTAATAACTGTTAACCGTAAAGGCGAATACGTTGTTTTTTAATTTTCAGAAGAATCCTTATACACCACCTGCAATGTCTCCCTTGTCTTTTGGGTAAGGACTGCTTTTTTTCCTTCACTTAGTTTTAGTACCACTTCATCAGTATAGTGCCGGATAGTGAGCATATTCAGTTGCTTTTCCACCTGCACATCAAAAATAGTACTCGCTGATGCGGCCAGTTGATCTATTTTGTCTGCGTGATCATCCAGGCAGATCTGAACGGCGATAGCACCGGTTTGTATGAGATTGGGGCGAATTTTGCATTCGCTGAAGATTTGATAGAGCTGCATCATCGGCTTTTCTCCCACAAAAGAAAAATCCCTGCTATGGAGATGCACAATGGCTTGTTTATTTTTCAGGATAATGACAGGAGGCAGGTGCCTGTCATTTTTTTTGTGGATCAGCGTACCCGGCAGGGATGGATCCAGGAAGCATTTAACGTATAAAGGAATCTGCTTATTCTGTAAAGGCTTGATGGTTTTAGGATGTATAACCTGCGCACCATAATATGCCATCTCAATTACTTCGGTATAACTCAACTGGCCTATCAACCCGGCTTCCGGAAACAACTTAGGATCGGCATTCATTACTCCTTCCACATCTTTCCAGATACTAAGGCTCTCCGCATCCAGTATATTGGCAAACACCGCCGCAGTATAATCGCTTCCCTCACGCCCCAATGTGGTACTCTCATTGTCTTCCGTGGCCCCGATAAAACCCTGGGTAATGTAGATAGGGGAAGACTGCAATTCCCCGTTTATCCGGTGCTTGATTTTGCGGGTGCTGGTTTCCCAGTCAATTCCTGCATCCCTGAAAGTATTATCGGTTCTTAACAGGTCGCGCACATCCAGCCATTCGTTGCCGATACCGGCTTCCTGCAGGTAGGCACTTACAATACAGGTACTAAGGAGTTCCCCGATACACACCACCTGGTCATAATAGTAATCCAGTTCCCGTACCGGTTTATCATGAAGCAGCCATTCCACTTCTGTAAAAAAATCAGTCAGCTTTTCCAGGCATTCATTGAATTGGGTAACCAACAGGTATTTGGCCGTGGTGAGGTGCTGCTGCTTAATTACCTCAAACAAAGAAAGTGCTTCTTCTTTTCTTCCCTCATAAAACGATTCCACCACTTTTTCCAGCCCATTGGTTGTTTTCCCCATCGCAGAAATAATAATCACCAGCGGCTCACCCGAATAAGATGAAACTATACCCGCCAGGTTCTTAATCCTTTCAACACTGTTAACGCTGGCACCCCCGAATTTGAATACTTTCATTGTGTGTTGTGTATAATGTACAAATATAGTCGTAAGTCGTAAGTCGTAAGTCGTAAGTTGTAAGTCGTAAGTCGAATATTTTGGACTTATGACTTACGACCTACGACTTACGACCTACGACCTACGACTTACAACTTACGACTTACGACTTACAACTTACGACTTACACACTTTCCCCCGGGTACCGTATCTTTATCTCAAATTCATGCTGCCATGTCGATCAACAGAAATATTCTGACGCTGGACGAGTTTACCCTTGCCCAGTTGCGCCAATTTCCAAAAGCTACCGGTGAACTGAGCCGGTTATTGCGCGATCTGGCACTGGCCGCCAAAAGGGTAAATGTGGAGGTAAATAAAGCGGGGCTGGTGGATATCCTGGGCGATGCCGGTAGTGTTAACGTGCAGGGGGAGGATGTGAAAAAGCTGGATATTTTTGCGAATAACCAGTTTATGGGTGTTTTAAAACATGGAATCAGTTGCGCGGGCATTGGCAGTGAGGAGATGGATGACTTTGTGGTATTTGATGATGAGGTCAGTAATAACAGCAAGTATGTAGTATTGTTTGACCCTTTGGATGGGAGCGGGAATATTGACGTAAACGTATCGATAGGTACGATTTTCAGTGTTTACCCGCGTGTTAGCAAACTGGGCAGCCCATGTACCAGGGAAGATTTTTTGCAGCCTGGTCATAAGCAGGTGGCTGCTGGATATGTTATATACGGTTCCAGTACTATGCTGGTGTATGCGACAAGGCGTGGTGTGAATGGATTTACGCTTGATCCGTCGATAGGAGAGTTTTCATTGAGTCATGCTGATATCAGGTGTCCGCCGGCAGGGAAATTCTATTCCGTGAATCATGGAAATTTTTTCCAGTATGAAGAGAATGTAAGGAAGTATATTGATGAGTGCCAGCGAAAGACAGAGACAACCGGTGGCCCCTATACGCAGCGTTATATTGGAAGTATGGTGGCCGATGTGCACAGAAACCTGATAAAGGGTGGTATATTTATGTACCCGGCCACCACCCATAAACCAAAAGGAAAGCTGCGTTTGTTATATGAGGCCAATCCTTTCGCTTTTATTGTGGAGGTAGCGGGAGGCCGGGCTACCAACGGAACGCAAAGGATACTGGATGTTCATCCTGAATCGCTGCATCAGCGTACGGCCTTATTTATCGGCAGTAAAAACATGATGGATGAACTGGAAACTTTCATACTAAAAAAATAAAGATGAAGCGAATACTGTTTTTTTTAATGCTGGTAACCGGAACCTTCCTGACAACACATGCGCAGCAGAAAATGGAGCCGGGCATGAATTATATTTTTAATCCCAAACCTAACAGCATACTGTATCACGATACCCTGTTCAGGGGTAGTAAGCAGTTTCAGCAATTGTTTTACCGGCATGGAGATATTCGGCTGATACAGTATTACGATAAGCACCAGTCGAACAAAATAGCAGGCCAGGTATTGGGGGTAGCCGGTTCCATTGCCACTATATTTGGAATTAGTAT
This sequence comes from Sediminibacterium sp., assembly GCA_965229175.1. GTDB lineage: Bacteria > Bacteroidota > Bacteroidia > Chitinophagales > Chitinophagaceae > Sediminibacterium. The sequence goes on from CBDDIT010000013.1 coordinate 90,872, forward strand.
GGTTTCTTCAACAGGCAACGATAAAGGTGCCGGATGGGCCCTGATTGGGGGTGGTTTTGCCGCAACGCTAACCGGTGGCTACCTTACCCTGATGAGTCAGCGCAACCTGCAGATGGCCGTCACCCTATTCAATGCCCAAAATCACAGGGCTGCTTTGGGGATTGGCCTGGCGGATAAAAAGACCGGGCTCGTTCTCAGGTTCTAGTTGTAATATTTTTTATTTTCGAATGATCATCTATGAAGACTATCATACAGGTAAAAGACCTTCACAAGAAATACGGCGAATTTGAGGCGGTAAAAGGCATCAGTTTTGAGGTCATGGAGGGTGAGATATTTGGTTTGTTAGGCCCTAATGGAGCAGGAAAATCCACTACACTGGAAATTATTGAAACCCTTCGGGAAAAGACTAGTGGTGAAGTTTGGGTGGATGGTTTTAATCTTGCAGATTCCCCCAATGAAATCAAGAAAATAATCGGTGTTCAATTACAGACCTCGGGCTTTTATCCCAGTCTTACGCTTTCAGAACTGATCACACTTTTTGCCGGCTTGTATAACGAGGATACAGATACTTTGGAACTACTTGATAAAGTAAACCTGCGTGATAAGGCAAAGGCGAAATTCAAGGAGCTGAGCGGCGGGCAGAAGCAGCGTTTCTCTATTGCCACAACACTGATTAATAAGCCCAAGATCATTTTCCTGGATGAACCTACTACGGGTCTTGATCCGCAGGCCAGAAGAAATCTCTGGGATCTGATCCGCGATATCCGCAGCCATGGCACAACAGTTATTATCACTACGCATTATATGGATGAAGCAGAAGTTTTGTGCGACAGGGTAGCCATTATCGACAGCGGAAAAATTATTGCACTTAACTCACCTGACAAACTGATTGATGAGTTGGTGGCCTCAGGTTTTGAAAAGCCCAAAGAAGTGAAACAGGCCAACCTCGAAGATGTTTTTATCAATATAACGGGCCATACTTTGAGAGAAGGCTGATGATGGAGTGCGGAAGGGATGAATGGGTTAATTGTTTAATGGATTAATTGCTTTATTGCTTAATTGTTCAATTGTTTAATGGCTAAATGGCTTTATCTTTTTCAATAAAAAACTGCGCAATAAAGCAATTGAACAATTAAGCAATTGAACAATAAAGCCATACAGCAATAAAACTAAACCCCAACCAACATGACCACCGATCCCCGTTACCCCATTGGTAAATACGCACCACAGCCATTTTCAGCGGAACAGAAGGAAAAATGGTTGCTGGATATTCATTTCCTTCCCGAAGAACTGGAACGCTCGGTACTTAACCTGGATGCGGCCCAGTTGCAAACTCCGTACCGGGAGGGCGGATGGACTGTTCAACAACTGGTTCATCATGTAGCTGATAGTCATATGAATGCTTATATAAGGTTCAAACTGGGATTAACGGAAACGAATCCAACCATCAAACCTTATGAAGAAGGGGAATGGGCAAAACTGGCCGATATCGACAGTATTCCGATCAATGTGTCATTGACTTTATTGCATGCATTACACCAACGGTTGGTGGCTACGATAAAGCACCTGAGCGATGAGCAATGGCAACGCACCGTGGTGCACCCTGAGCATGGCAGGCAAATGACCCTTTGGCACCTGCTGGGATTGTATAGCTGGCATGGCAAGCATCATACCGCCCATATTACATCACTGAGAGAAAAGGAGGGTTGGTAGTGGAAAGCAAGAAAGGAATCGGGCGTGACCTCAGATGGAAAACACTCTCTTCATCATATATTTATACTGATCGGTGGTTCAAAGCGCGTGCTGATCGCTGTGAATTTCCAGACGGTCGGATTATCGAACCCTATTATGTGATAGAACTACCCGATTGGTGCAATGCTGTTATTGTAACTCCGGATGAACGGGTCGTAATGGTAAGGCAATACCGATATGCCGCGGATAAAACAACTTTTGAGTTGCCGGGAGGGGTAATAGATAATGGCGAAGACCCGATAGATGCTGTTAAAAGAGAGATGGAGGAAGAAACGGGATACAAGTCAGATGATATCACATTTTTAATGCAGGTTTGTCCCAACCCCGCCATTAATAACAATACGGCCTATTTTTTTCTCGCCAGGAATGCTGTACTCACAGGTAAAACAGGCTTTGATCCCTATGAAGATATAGATACCGTTACTTTTTCAAAAGAAGAAATTTGGCAGATGATAGGAGAGAATAAAATTCAGCACGGTGTACAGATCGGTCCGTTGTATGCCGCCATGGTAAAATTGGGATGGTTAACCGGCTTTTAGCAGTCTCAGCTATATATTTACTTCACCCACAAGGAATACACTACCGCAAACAAGAATGAGATCGTCTTTATGCGCATGGCTAATGGCATGCTGTATTGCCATATTCACTTCCGGGAATGGCTGTCCGGTCAACTGGAATTTTTTCGCTTTTTCCAACAGTAATTCCGCTTCTAAAGCCCTGGGTATCCGGGCTTGGGTAAAATAATAGCTGGCATACCCGGGAAGCAGGGCCAGTACGTTATCGATCTCTTTGTCTTTAACCATGCCTATCACAATATGCAGGTGGCGGAAATTGGTAAAAGCCAGTTGTTCTACTATTTGCGTAACGCCATCCTGATTATGACCTACATCGAGTATCACCACCGGGTTTTGTTGTACTATTTCCCATCGGCCGTGCAGTCCTGTTAATTTTTTTACATGGGGAAGGGCACGCTTCAACGTGTCTTCATCTGTTCGCCATCCTTTGGCTGCGAGTTGATGCGCGGCTTCCACCAAGGTTAGAATATTCTTAGTTTGATAAATACCAGGAAGGTCCAGTTCGTAGGTGTGGTGCTGATCTGTTGAGGAATCTGATACTTCTACCTGCAACTGATGGTGCTCGTACTTCCATCCTGCGGTATACCTTTTTTCACTGGCAAAATACAAGGGGGCGTTCTTAGCAGCCGCCTGGTACTGAAAAACAGCTTTGATTTCGCCGCTTGCCTCCCCGATAACAACCGGTATATTTTGTTTGATAATTCCCGCCTTTTCAAAGGCAATCTTTTCCAGGGTATCCCCCAGCATGTTCATGTGATCCCAACTGATGTTGGTGATAATACTCAATTCGGGCGTGATGATATTCGTACTGTCCAGCCGGCCGCCCAGCCCCGTTTCGATTACCGCTATATCCACCTGTTCTTTCTCAAAATGATCGAATGCCATGGCCACTGTTATTTCAAAGAACGAGGGTTCTAATTCATCTATCAGCAGTTGTATGCGTTCGGTAAATTCCACAACAAATTCCTCCGGGCACAGTCTGCCGTTGATCTTTATCCTTTCCCTGAAATCTTTTAAATGCGGTGAGGTATACAAGCCGGTTTTATAGCCGGCTGTTTGCAATACTGCCGCCAGCATATGACTGACAGAACCCTTTCCGTTGGTGCCCGCAACATGAATGGTTTTCAACTTGTTATGCGGATTACCTAAAGCTTCACATAAACGAATGGTATTGGTAAGGTCTTTCTTATACGCCGCCGCGCCAATACGGCTGAACATAGGCAGCTTATTGAAAAGATAATCGAGTGTTTCAGGGTACGTCATCAGAGAAACAAATATAGTTGAAGATGAGTGAAACGGATGAGGTAGGACAGGAGGGAACGGTTGGATGGAGTTATCCCCGGAGCTTGAAATTGAATACGAGGGTACCGGTTTGTTCGTCGGTATTTCCACTATTCAGTTTCAGTGATCGGGCTTTTCTCAGGGCAATGGCACGAATGCTTTGGTTGGTGGTGGTGGTTCCTTTGGGGTTTACAATGGCCTGTGTAACATTTCCCGCCCTGTCTACGGTAATATCTACGGCCACTTTTGCATTCTCATTAAAATCGTCTTCAAAAGAGGGTAAGCGCGCAATTCTTCTGCCATCAAGACCGCTGCGGATACTTACCCCACCCGTACCGCCGCTGCCACCGCTGCCGCTGGCGGCATTTCCTTTATAGCTATCAGAATTAGGATTGCCATTCGGGTTGCCCTGATCGCCCTTACCACCGGCAATGCCCTGGTTACGTACCCCGTTATAACTATCTGCTTTATTGCCCCCGGGAGTAACGGCAGTTCCTCCTTTGAAAACCGCTTTGGGTTTGGGCGGAGTTGATACGGGTGGAGTGGTGGCTTCCGGCATTTTCTTCTTCAACACAGCCACCGGCTTAATTACAGGCTTATCAACTGGTTTGGCCGTTGATTTATCCACCGCTGGTGCGTCTCCTTCCGGGTCTTCCAGGGTATTCACCTTTGGCTGCACCGCCTGCCGGGCTGATACTGGGGGTGGACTAGATTTGGTTTCCTGCTCCGTGGAAGGTTCCCCCGGAACCTGGGGAGCCACATCACCCAAACCGGTTTCGCTATTACCCAGGTTTACCTCTATTCCCTCACCAAAATCAGGAGGAGGTATCTGGGGCAGCGTCCATTGCAGGAAGAAAAACAAAAGAAACAGCAATACGCAAACCGCAAAGGTGTAAAGAGATGCTTTCAGGTTCTTTTCCTTTTCAAACGAGGTGCGCATGGATGAATAATTGGTCATACCAAATATAGGATGAAGTGTTACCTGATAATAGAATGTTGAAAATTACTACGTTGCCGGGTTTTAACGCAGGTTGGGGGGATAAAGTAAGGTTAAAAATATGTCATACCCAATCCTTACCAAAGTGCCTGTAACAATGATCAGGAAAAATATCCTGATAAACCGGTTTCCCCGGAGGATAGCTACCCGTGCGCCAACGACTCCGCCGAGGCCGTTGCAGATGGCCATAGGAATGGCAAGTGTCCAGATAATGCTTCCCTTAATGATAAATAAAACCAGTGACCCGGAATTGGTGGCCAGGTTTACAATTTTGGCGTTGGCACTGGCATGCAAAAAATCCAGCCCCAGGAAAGTGATGAAGGCCAGTACCAAAAAGCTGCCAGCCCCCGGGCCGATAAAACCATCGTAAAAACCGATTACGAGGCTGATCAGTATGGCATACATGCGTTCTTTCCTGACCGAGACCGGCTTTTTTTCCTCTTGCCCGAAGCTTTTTTTGGTATACGTATAAACCGCAACTATCACCAGCATACAAAATATAACTGGTTTCATAAACCGGTTATCTACCCTGGTCAGCAGCTCCGACCCGAAAAACGCTGCGCCGAAAGCTATGATGCACATTACTGCCGCCTCCCGCCAGATAATGGTAACCTTTTTCATATACTGCATCAAAGCGAGGCCGGTTCCTGTAAAGGAAGGCAGTTTCATAGTACCCAGTATGGTGGCAACCGGAAGCTGTGGCAGCAGAACCAGGGCTGCGGGCGTCTGTATCAGCCCACCACCCCCGGCAATAGCATCCACAAACCCGGCGGCGAATGCGAAAAGACAGAGTAGCAGAAGTGTGAGTGTGTCTATCATTTTTGTAATATCCGTTTTTCGTGAGACGTGAGGCGTGAGGCGTGAGACGTGAGGCGTGAGACGTGAATGAGAAGGTTTTATTGACGATTCACGATTGACGATTCACGATTCACGGTTCACGTCTGACGTCTCACGCCTCACGCCTCACGATATTCGCCAGTATCAGTCCTCCCACCACTATCAGTCCGCTTATTATGTGTATGGTTGTTATCTCTTCCCGGAGGAACCAAACCGCTTCCAGGGAAGCAAAAATGGGAACCAGGTTTCCGAAAAGAACGGTTCTTCCGGTGCCGATCTTTTCAATGGCCAGGTTCCAGCATAGGAAAGCTATGATGGAATTGCCAGCTCCCAGGTAGAGTATGACCATTAACAATGAAAAATCCCACTGGGTGGGTATCCCTGCTCGGTATTCAACAATAAAAGCCGGGATCAGCAGTGCCGTTCCGGTAGCGAATGTGATAAAAAGAAATCCGAGCGTAGATATCGCCGCTGGTTTTTTCCTTACCATCACATTATAAATAGCAAAAGCCAGTCCGCCCCCCATCACCCAAAGATCTCCTTTTGAAAAATGAAATGACAGCAATGCCTGCCAGCTTCCCCGGGAGAGCAATAACAAAATACCACTGATACATACTATAATGCCGATGCTTCTGAATATCCCGGGCCTTTCTTTTAAAAAAATGACTGCCATGATCGTAGCAAAAATGGGAGAGGAGGTGGTACCAATCAGTGCCAGGTTAATAGCCGTGGTATGATGACCCGCCACATACACCAGCGTATTAAACAAAGTAATGCCTGTAAGTGAGGCCCAGAACAAATAATTCTTATTTGCAAGGATCACCTGCTTATCCGCAACTACGCTTTTCCAGGCAAAAGGAGCTAATAACAGGGTAGCCAACAACCACCGGTAAAAGGCAAGACTAACCGGCCCGATCTTGTGGGTGATACCCCGTGCAATCACAAAATTTCCCGCCCATATCACCACGGCTGTAACGGCCAGTAAAATGCCGAGGTAAGTGGGATTGGGTTTGTTCATGGGATTAGGAACTGGGAGTTAGGAATTAGGAGTTAGGAATTAGGGATTAGGGATTTGCTACTGTTCCTCCGGCAAAATTGTGGTCATAGTCGCCTTTGATCCTTTCCATGGATGGGTTGAAATAGCCGAAACGCAATTGGGGAAATTCATCCTGTATCAGGTCCATCAATTGTTTCACCCCCAGCATTTCGCCGGTTTCATGCACACCGATCTTTCCCATATACCAGTCGGGATCTATGTTAAAATTACGCCATTGTATCATGCTGAGATCCGTATCAATAATGAGTTTGCGGAGTGCCTCATACTCTTCCACGCTATCGGTCATTCCGGGAAAAACAAAATAATTGATGCTGGTCCAGCCACCGAATCCACGAACTACTTTAAGGCTCTCTACTATATCCTCAAACCGGTAATTATTGGGCCGATAATAGGGCTCGTAAATATGCTTGCGGGCAGAATTGGTGCTGACCCTGATGCTATTGAGCCCGGCTTCGCAAAGTGCTTTTACCGCATCGGGCTTTGAGCCGTTCGTATTGATATTGATACTTCCCTTGCCGGTATGCTTGCGGATCTCAATAATAGATTCCCGGATGGTTTCCCACATCAGCAGCGGTTCTCCCTCGCATCCCTGGCCAAAGCTAACAATGGGAAATGGCGCATTCATTAAATGGGGTACGGTAAATTCCACGATCTCTTCAGCCAGCGGTTTAAAACGGAGCCTGTCCTGCGTAGATACAATGGTTTCTTCTTCGGGCTGAAACGAAATGCAACCGATACAATTGGCGTTGCAGGCCGGCGAAGTGGGTACCGGGCATTCCCACCGGCCCAGTGAAAAATTACGGGCGGCCGGGCAATGATAGGTCATACAGCAATTCTCCATCAGATGTTTTACCAGCCTGTTATGAGGGTAGGCTTCCAGCAAGTACCGGGTACCTGCTTCTATTTTCCGATCATCATACCCTGCATTCTCCTGCCGGATATCCTTTTCAATCCTAACTGCGGGAACAAATGTTTTTCCATCTATCCAACCGGCCGCTGTATAACAAAATAAGGGAAGGGTAGGTGCATCTGGCAATGTTTCAAAAGCGGCTATATACAATCCCGTATGGGCAGGGGGGATGAAGGCGGCAACCGCCCATCCTTTCTCACAAAGGCGCATATCCCCGGTGTTCACATCTATTCCGATTCCCCGGCGCCCCGGCAGTTCATACAGGTTACCGCCATCCGGTAATTCGATCCATTCTTCCAGCGGAACCGGAAAAGCATCCCAACCGGCGCGACCAGCCGCATACAGGCTGGTATCTTCAAATATGTTCCCTTCCCCGTCTGAATAGAGCAAAAAAGGGGATTGTTGTATTGGCATCCGGCAAAAGTAATTGTTAATCGTGAATCGTGAGGCGTCAGACGTCAGACGTGAGACATGAGCAATAAGTCGGGCGAACTACTTTACAAACAATTCCCCTCAATTTCTAAGATCTCACGCCTCACGATTCACGATTGACGATTCACGCAAAAGCATCCGTTTGCAAAAAGCGTTGAACTCCGCTTCTTCTTTAATGGAAGGAAAAGACTCCAGCTCTTTCTGTATGAGCCTGTTAGTAACAAAATCTATTGTGAGAAGACCATCTTTCAGCACCACATTGTTTACGGCATTCCAGGAGAAATGCTTGCGTGGAAAGCTATTGAAAACGATCTCTTCTTCATCAAAAGCCAGTTCCTGGGGAAATGTAACCTGCTTCTCCAGCAGGGCAGATACCAGGTAAATTAGTGCGATGATCTTGCCGTTGGGCTGGAGGTACCAGCCCCAGGCCGCCAGCAGCAGGGCGAGCCGGAAATAAGCCTGCTTCCCTTTCCGCAACCTGTACTCGGTTACCAGCCACCATGCGAGGATAATGAATGAAAGGGTAAGTGAAAGGATTGAGCTTTTGGTAACAGGAATGGACACAAATACAAACACCGCCAGTGCCAGCAATAACATCATCCGTGTAATACGATTAACCAAACGGAGACTATTGCCTTTGAAAACAAGAATAAAATCGTAGACTTTCTGTGCGGCCATCAGTTTGCATTGTTATTAACAAGCATATTGCACAGCCGCCAGAGTATCCGGGCACCCACATTGCTATCCCAGTCCGTTTGCCCAATGCTGATCTCCACCAGGTCGAACCCGATCAGTGTACGCCCGCTTTCGCATACTTTTTTTACCAGGTAGATTACTTCTTCCAGCTCAAAACCACCCGGAACCGGGGTGCCGGTATTGGGGCAAAGCTTACGGTCGAGCCCGTCCACATCAAAGCTGAGGTACACTTTTTCGGGAAGCTGGCTGACAATCTCATCGGCGATGGTTTTCCAGCGTTCACCTTCAAACTGTCTTTCTTTAATATTTTTATCCAGGTAGGCTACAATCCTGTAATTGCTGTTACAAACACGGTCCCATTCCTCCTGGCAGTAGTCGCGTACCCCTACCTGCACAACTTTGCTGATGGCAGGGATTTCTTCCAGCGCATTGTACATGATGGAAGCGTGGGAATAGGTAAAGTTTTCAAACTTTTTACGAAGATCACAGTGGGCATCAATTTGCAGTACCCCGAAAGATTCGTGCTTTTCGGCCAATGCCTTCATATATCCCAACGGGGTGCTATGGTCGCCACCCAGGATGGCCACCAGTTTTCCTTTATCCAGTAAGGCCTTGCTTTGGTCGTACACCCATTGGTTCATCATGATACTGCCCTCATTAATTTCCTTAAGACTCTTGCACATGAACTTATTGCTCTCGGTTTCTTCGCCTTTGGAAATAAAATTGATATAGAGTTCGGCTTCCTTTCGCAGGTAATCGCTCTTCATCAGCATACGCTTATCCACATCTTTGATATAAAAGCCCTGTTTCCATCCCTCACGGCCATCCACATCATAAATATCCACCTGTTTACTGGCCTTGCAAATATGCTCGGCGGCACGGGAGGTTCCTGCGCCATAACTTACGGTTACTTCCCAGGGTACGGGCAAAATCACCAAACGGGCGTCTTCCTCTGTGAATGGTAGTCCGAAAATATTGTGGAAGGGATTTCCAACGGTGTTGGGGTCAAATTGTGATAAATCAGCCATGGAAGTCGTTTGAATTACAAACAGGGCGCAAATTTACTGCCATTTAAGGGATTTTCGAAAAAAAAACGAAGGAAGCCTCCGGGCGGAAGGCAGGAACCGGTTATATCTGTCAGTTTTAAGGGTTCTTTCTGTCATCTGCCCCTATCTTTGCACCGTAAAAAATACCCCATGAAAAAAACGAGCATTATTATCCTGGTACTGATAGCCGCTTCTATTGTTGTACTGATCAGTTATATGGGTGATCTTACCACTTATGAAACCATCAGTTCCGCGAAGCAGAAAGAGGGGAAATTTGTGAACCTGATCGCCAAAATCGACAAGGCCCAACCCCTGGAATATGATGCCGTTAAAAACCCGAATTACCTCAGTTTTACAGCCATCGATTCGCTGGGCAGTACTATCAAAGTGATATATCACAACAACAAGCCCACCGATATGGAAAAAAGTGAGCGGATTGTACTGAAAGGTAAAGTGCAGGGAGATCATTTTGAATGCAAGGATATCTTACTCAAATGCCCTTCTAAATACAAAGATGACCCGAACGCGATGAAAAAGGATTTGCAGACTTCGGTTAACTAGGGGCACGAATTACACGAATTACGCGAATTACACTACATATATCCGAATTATAGCATTTCACGAACCCGGGCTTCATGAATTATACTGGCGAACATTTACTACCTGGACAGATTGGTCATTTTTTTGCGGTTCTTTCTTTGGTGGCCTCACTGGTAGCTACCGTTGCTTATTATAAAGCGGCTCGTTTTCCTGTAATTGGGGATAGACGCGGCTGGATTAAACTGGCAAGAATCGCCTTCTTTATTGAGACGGTGTCCGTGATCACGCTGTTTGTTACACTGTATTATATTATTTCCCACCATTTGTTTGAATATAAGTACGCTTATACCCACAGCGATAAAAGCCTTCAGACCGAATACCTGTTTGCCTGCTTCTGGGAAGGGGCAGAGGGAAGTTTTATGCTATGGGGCTTCTGGCATTGTGTGCTGGGATGGCTGCTGATCTGGAGGGCAAAGGATTGGGAAGCGGGGGTGATGACCGTGGTAAGCTTTGCGCAGTTCTGTATCGCAACCATGATCCTCGGCATCTATTTCTTCAACAGCAAGGTGGGAAACAGCCCGTTTATCTTATCCCGTAACGAGGGACTTTTCGATAACGCGCCCATGTTCCAGGATATTATTTCAGGAGGACTCAGGGCCGACTACCTGAGTTTGGTACGTGATGGCTCAGGTCTGAATACGCTTTTGCAGAATTACTGGATGGTGATACATCCGCCTATCTTATTCCTGGGGTTTGCGTCTACTATTGTTCCGTTTGGTTATGCTTTCGCGGGGTTGATCGGCAAACGGCATGACTGGACCCAACATTCGCTGCCCTGGGCTTGTTTTTCCGCGGCTATCCTGGGCACAGGGGTAATGATGGGCGCTGCCTGGGCCTATGAAAGTTTATCTTTCGGGGGGTACTGGGCCTGGGATCCGGTTGAAAACGCTTCGCTGGTGCCCTGGCTTACACTGGTAGCGGGCATTCATACCAACCTGGTATATAAAAACAGCGGCTATTCTTTGCGGCCAACTTATTTCTTTTACATCATCAGTTTTTCGCTGGTCTTGTATTCAACTTTCCTTACCCGCAGCGGGATTTTGGGTGATGAGTCGGTGCATGCCTTTGCCGACCTGGGGATGAATACGCAGTTATTGCTGTTTGTGCTCGTATTTTTTGTGCCGGTAATGTTCCTGTATTTCAGGAATTACAAAAGCATTCCTTCCATTGCCAAAGAAGAAAACACGTATAGCCGTGAGTTCTGGATATTTATCGGGTCGCTGGTATTATTCCTGGCGGGTATTGTGATCATTACCAAAACTTCGGTTCCTGTTATCAATAAAGTATTTGGCACCAAGATCGCGCCATCGGAAGATCCTGAATTTGCCTATAACCAGATCCAGGTATTTGTTGCGGTGGTATTGGGTATACTGACTGCGATCACCCAATATTTTAAATACAAAGACACCCCCAAGGCATTTTTCAGAAAGAAAATCTGGCTGCCTACCCTTATCGCCCTTATCATCAGCCTGGCGATCAGTTTATTGGGCCATATCAACTATGAGAAAAAGGGGCCGGGGTTTCTGTTCGCTATCCACCTGGCCATCTTCGCCTCAGTGTATGCTGTTGTTGGCAATGTAGCCTACCTCTGGCTGGGGTTAAAGGGTAAGATCAAGGCAGCAGGAGCTTCTGTGGCGCATATCGGGTTTGGGATGGTACTGGTAGGGATACTGATCTCTTCGAGCAAGAAAACGGTACTGAGCTGGAATACAACCGGTATTTCGGTGCTGACCGCAGATCCCAAAGCGAAAGGCAATGCTGCGGGTGATCCGGCGGAGAATATCACCCTGTTCAAACATCTGCCTACCGATATGGGAACTTTCATGGTTACCTATTCGAAAGACACCATTAACGAGAGAGATCGCAAACGTTACTTTGAAATCGACTTTAAGGCCAAGGAAGGAGAAGAGCATTTCAAGCTATACCCGGATGTGATAAAACAGAATAAAGGGGGAGAGGGATTTGCGGCTAACCCTGCGGCCAAGCATTACTGGCACAAGGATATCTTCGCCTATATTACCTCTTTCCAGGAAAACAATCAGGAAGATACCACCCGTTTCCGGAACCAGGAACTAAAACCCGGTGACACCGTATTTTATGGTAATGGTATGATTGTGTTAAACAAAGTAGCCATTAACCCGTTAGCGCAAAAAGCCAAATACAAGGACGATGAAACAGCTTTGTTTCTCGACATGACTGTTATTGCCAAAGATGGCCGCCGGTATCCCGCCATGCCTGGCATCATCTTAAAAAACCAGCAGCTGCGGCCCATAACAGATACCATCGTATCGCAAAGCCTGGTACTTGCATTCAACCGGGTAACCGACCAAAAAACCGGCAAGCTGGAGATCGGCATCAAGGAAAGCGCCTCCATTACGGACCTGATCACACTCAAGGTGTATGTGTTCCCGATGATCAATATCCTGTGGATAGGGGTGCTGGTAATGGTAGTAGGATTTGCGATGTCGATTGTTCAGCGGATCCCCCGTGGGTTACTTTTCCTGAAAAGGCAGCATTAATAAGGGTAAAAGTGTCTAATTTTAAATCCATTGAACCGTAACAGTCTACATATCATCCCGGTTTTGCTGGTGCTGGCTTTCTCCTCGGGAATTGGCCAGGCCAGGGCGCAGCATGGGGTAAACGATACGATCAAGGTGTTTGCCTATATTACGCCGGAAGGGGATACCATCCCATCCAGTGCATTGCCGCCTGTATATGTCTATGCGAAACTGAGCCCCCAGATGAAAAAGTACTGGGCTGACTGGACAAGGCTGCGCAATGCGGTGTACGTGACTTTTCCGTATGCGAAGGCGGCCAGCCGTATCATGAACGAGATTAATGTAAGGATGGAAAATGTTACCGACAAAAAAATGCGCAAAGCGATTATCAAATCGCGGGAAAAGGAATTGAAAAAAGAATTTACCGACAAACTTACGCAGTTATCCATCTACCAGGGTAAAGTATTGATGAAGCTGATCAACCGTGAAACCGGTAATAACTGTTATGAGATCATTGATGAGTACAAGGGTTTTATGAGTGCGGCTTTCTGGCAAACCGTGGCTATTGTATTTGGCAGCAATCTTAAACAGAGTTATGAACCAAGGGGCAAAGACCTTGAGATGGAAAAGATAGTAAGGGAGGTAGAACGGATGTATGGTTATGTTTACCGTGGTTAAGTGTAAGCCTTCACAAACTCCATGAATACATTGCGGGGTATCATCTCCGCGCCCAGGCTTTCGAGGTGTTCTGTGTGAACCTGGCAATCAATCAATACAACTCCTTCCTGTCTTAGTAATTCAACATAGCGGATAAACGCATATTTGCTGGCATTGGATTCCCTGCTGAACATGCTCTCGCCAAAGAATAGTTTACCCATCCTGATGCCGTATAGCCCGCCCACCAGCGTATCGTTATTCCAGGCTTCCGCACAGTGCGCAAAGCCCATTGCATGCAGCTGGTTAAGTGAGCTTTCCAATTCATCCGTTATCCAGGTACCATCCTGCCCCTTTCGCTGTAATTGCTTACAGTTGCGGATAACATTGGCAAACGCAGTATTGGTAGAGAAGCGGAAAGATTCTTTCCTGATCACCGACCGCATACTCTTACTTACTCTCAGTTTATCCGGGAATAAAACAAACCTTGGGTTGGGCGACCACCACAATGGCAGATCCCCATCATACCAGGGAAAGATACCAGCCTTATAAGCGGCCAATAACCAATCGGTACTCACTTGTCCGCCCATGGCCAATAATCCGTCTTCCATGGCATCAGAAACGGGAGGGAAGTTAGGTGAGCTGTCGAGGGCGTAAAGCATAGGGGGTTGTTCAATTACCAAGCTTAGAGACAGGAATTACTCGATTGTTGCACCGATGCCGCGGTCGGTAATAGCGTCGCACATGGGTTTCAGAAATTCGTATTCTCCTTTTTTAACGGCATATTTCCCTTGGGTATGTATCAGCATGGCGCATTGTTCTGCCTGTTCTTCCGTATGCTTGCAGATTTTAATAAGGGTCTCTATCACCCATTCAAACGTATTTACTTCATCGTTCCACACGATCAGGCTATATCCTCTGGCTATTTCCGTTACCGTATCGGTGTCCGCGGTTTCGAGGGGTTTAACAGAACTGTATGGAATTGGCCGGTGCATGTGTCAAAGTTAGTAGAAATTATAATTCTTCATTCCATCACCGGACTGGCGGGCTATGTAGAAGCGTTATATAAAAATTCCTGTCAACATGAAAATCTGCATTTTTTCGTGGCCTTATGTTAATGGTCTGCCATTGACTGCCGGGCGTAATAAAACGGCTCTGATTCTTGCCGATCCAGACTTTCACGGGCATATTAAACCCTTCCACACAATTCTTCCACCTGTATTTTATATCGTTATTACCGATGGCATATTCAAACACAGGCACCCCTGCCGTCTGCAGATACTGTTCGAATATTTTAGTAAGGCTGTGTTGTGCATATTGATTAAACAATGCCAGAATTTGCTGCGTGCTGACGGTTTGATGATAGAACCTTTTGTTGAGTTCCCGTAATATCTTCCTGAATACAGTATCACCAACTATCTGCCTGATCATGTGCAGCATGGCACCTCCTTTATAATAATAGTCAGAAGTGCTACCGCTCAGTACCGGCGCATCGTTTTTGATTCGTTTCCATGTGCCGATGGCATAATCATTGCCGGCCTCAGTACCAAATACATAATCCGTATATAGTGCTTCCAGGTATTTTGTAAATCCCTCATGAATCCAGCTTTCGCCATTATAACTGGCGGTAATACTGTTACCGAACCATTCATGCCCGCTTTCATGCACCAACATAAAATCCCATTTCAGGCCCCATCCTGAATTTGAAATAAAGTCTTTGCCCTGGTATCCATTCTGAAACCCATTCCCGTATGCAATGGCACTTTGGTGTTCCATCCCGGGCATGGGTGCCTCAACCAGTTTATAACTGTCTTCATAAAACGGATAAGGCCCTAACCAATATTCGAACGCGCGCAACAGGGTATCGGCTTGCTGAAAATGTTGTTTGCCTTTGGCCAGATTATAATCGAGTACCCAGAACTGGGTATCTAAATTGCCTTTCAGTCCTTTATATTTTGTACCCCAATTAACATACCTGCCGATATAAGGAATGATGTTGTATCCGTTAATGGGATTTACCACCTGCCATGTAAACGTCTTTTTTCCCTTTTCAGCCGCACTAACACTTTGCAATCTTCCATTGGCCACTGCAGTCAGGGTATCGGGTACCGTGATACTAAAAACAACGCCATTATCCGGCTCATCATACATCACATCTTTACAAGGCAACCACACGCTGGGACCTGAACCTTCGCAGGCGATGCTCATCCAGGGTCGGCCCTGTACATCCTTTGTCCAGATCCAACCGTTGTCAAAAGGCGGCTTCAGGGCAGCCCGCGGCCTGCCTTGGAAATGAATGGTAATAGTTTGTACCGAACCTTTTTGTATGGTTGTTGGAAAAAAAACCAGGTATCGTTGCTGTTTATCCTTTCTTACTTCCAGCGTCCTGTTTTCCCAAACCACCCGATCAATTTGCATGGGATCCTGCAGATCGATTTGTAAAACTGTGCCGTTTTCCAATGCGGTAAACTGCAATTGATTGGTACCGCTGATGGTTTGATGATTGTAATCCGGGATCAATTCGATCGTATACTTCAAAAGATTCCACCAGCTACGTTCCGCCGCTATGGTAGGAGGCATATTCTCTTTTCCGGCAATAACAGCATGAGGTGACACCTGGGCATTGCACCAGTAACTTATGAGCAATAGGAAAATAAAAGAATTACGGCTTTTCATGCGGCAGGACCTGGTTAAGCGTTGACCGGCATTCAAATTAAAAGATATACGCGGTTTTCCTGCGTATAAGATTCTTAAAATTTTGCGCAAGTCTTACGCAAACAAAAAAGCAGCTATACATTTGATTGTATAACTGCTTGATTAGTAAGTGGGAGCACACGGGTTCGAACCGCGGACCCTCTGCTTGTAAGGCAGATGCTCTAAACCAGCTGAGCTATGCTCCCTTTATTTGGGAGTGCAAAAATAGGGGCTGAACCTTATCCTCCAAAAAAAAGTTTGCTTTATTTTAAATTAATTGAGTTGAACAGCGGGTAAACGATAGTGCTGACTATCATACACAAACAATTCTTCTATCTGGTACGTCCAGTATTTATACAGGGGTGATTTGGCGATATATGCATCCGCAGCCGCTTTTGTATCGGTGTTTAGTGTAATCCAGCAGGTTTGCGACTCCATGCTAACCGCATAACTGTCTATTATACCCTTATTGATGAGGAAATTGATATAGGTACGGTGGGGTGGCACCAACGACATAAAATCTTCATCCATCGTAAATTTGATAACTGCCTGAAATTTTTTCATTCGCTTCTGTTTTACCTGCTTTATCTATACAATATCCGTGCGAGGCTGGTTCAGATGGCAATCTGTCAATCGTAGGTGATGTATACTGCTGTTATTGCAGTAATTTTGATGCCCGGTTTGCTATTCCCGTTACTACTCAATTTACTACATTATGCTGAAAACGATCGCTCTACTGATTTTTTCAAACCTGTTTATGACATTCGCCTGGTATGGCCACCTGAAACAGTCTGGGGTACCCCTCTGGAAAGCTATCCTGGTTAGCTGGGGAATCGCTTTTTTTGAATATTGCCTGATGGTACCTGCCAACCGGGCAGGTTATGCGAACGGATTTAATGGTTTTCAGCTGAAAATTACCCAGGAAGTGATCACCCTGGTGGTGTTCTCGGTATTTGCCGTCTTCTACCTGAAAGAACCCTTTCAAACCAAATACCTGATCAGCTTTGCCTTTATTGTCGGCGCGGTGTATTTTGCGTTTAAGAAATAGGTGGAGCTAGCTGTTAGCTATTAGCTTTTGGCTATTAGCTATTGGATGTTAGCTGTTAGCTCCTGGCCGTTAGATTCCAAAATTGAAAGCAGGCTGTTTCGCCAAAGGCTAAAAGCTAAGAGCTAAAAGCCAACAGCCAAAAGCTAAGAGCTAACAGCCAACAGCGAATAGCCAAAATCCGCCTGACTACTTACCATTCCAGCCGCGCAATCCTTCCATTGCTGCCGGCCAGAAATACAGCATTGCCGTTTTTGGCTTTCTGGCATACATGAAACCCGTCTTTCGACACCAGTTTCCAGTTTTTACCACCATCTTTCGAGATATCAATGCCGCAAGTGCCACAGGTGAGCAGTTCTTTCGCACTCAGGTAAATTACGCAGGAGCGATAACCATGCGGGAGTGTCCTGGGAGTTGTCATTTTATTATTCTTTCTGCCAAAACTTACCAATACACAATTCCCGCTTGCAATACTGTCTTTACTGAAGTCACCACCCACAATCACTGCCTTTTTATTCACCGGGTCAATTGCGATGGAATTGGCGCCCGTTGACTGCAGGCCTTGTGCAAGGGGCAATGTTGTGTTTAATTTTTTTGCCGTTGCGGAGATATCACGGATACCCGAGCGTTTTCCCCCGGTGACCAGCAGTAAGGGGGGATAGCTTTCGTCGTTGAAATGCGTGAATTTTACATTGGTTCCGCTGGATGCAAACATCGCTTCCTCGGGCTCCAGTAATTGAGAGCTATCGGTTTCATTCGCTTTCCAGGTATCACCACCGTCAATGGTATAGGCGTAGAAAAGGCGGTTGTTGATCGGGTCACCTATTACTATGCCTAAAGGCATAGCCTTGCTTTCTTCCCTGAAATCCATGGCATCCAGGAACATGCCTTTTCGGGTATCTTCAAATACCTTCTTCCATGTTTTCCCTCCGTCCTTTGTTTTCAGTATCACTGCCGGCTCGGCAACACCCATAATAATGGCTGTTGTATCGTCAAAACCTTCAATATCACGGAAATCACGTTTCTCATACCCGGGAACAGTGATCCATGCCCAGGTGTCGCCACCATCGAGAGACTTCCCCACAGCACCGCCGCTGCCGCTTACCCAGATAATATCATTATTTACCACACTTAGGCCCCGGATGCTGATGCGCTTACCTGATTGCAGCAGTTTCAACGAAGGCATCCGCTGCGCATTTCCCTGACAACAGAAAACAACTAAAAATGCCATTACAATATATCTCATAACCTATGTTTTTGCGCGCTTAATATAAAAGGTATTTACTGACGGCTTTTTTCCAGTCCGCGCACCTTGTGAGTTTTGTAACTTCCGCCATGAATTTGGGCAGGGGCAGGGAAAACAGATCCTCGCTGTCCGGTATGCCCAGTAACTTATCTAAATGATGCTCACCGGTAGGATTCACCAGGGTGGGATAGGGTGCCCAGGCAAACCGGGAAGGATACAGCTCCTTTACCATTCTTATCAGGACAAGACCCAAAAACACAGGTTGAAAATAAGCCGGATCCCGTGGCGTTAATCGTATTCCCTGGCAAAGTTCTCCCTGGTACTTGCTGCTGTCCGGCGTAAACGCTACGCTTTCGACTTCCACCTCATCCATGCCAAACCCGTGAAAGATGCCTGCAATGTCCATGCCATCCATCCAGGGTGCTCCTGCCAACTGAAAGGCTGTGTCGGTACCCCGGCCTTCACTGATATTGGTGGCTTCCAGTAAACAGGTTCCGGGGTAGAGTAACATACTGTTAAAATCCCTGATCGCGGGTGAGGTAGGTACAAACCGAATCCCCCAATCAGGCTGAAAGCTATTCCTTTCCCAACCCTCGCACCGGACCAATTCCAGGTCGCAGGCGAGATGCCGTTCAGCATTAAAATAAAGTGCCAGTTCCCCCAGCGTACAGCTGTGCCTTACAGGAACGGGCCACCTGCCAATAAATGAGGCCTGTGATTCATCCAATATGGGCCCTTCGGCAAGATCCAGGTTGCCCGAAACAGGGTTGGGGCGGTCGAGTACCACCAGCTTTTTCTTGGCTGCCGCGGCAGCCTCCATCACATGGGTCAACGTCCATAGGTAGGTATAAAACCTGCTTCCAACATCCGGAATATCAAACAGCAGTATATCAACGTTCAGCAAATCGGCGGGCGAGGGAGCCAGCTTATGGCTGTACAGGCTGATGACGGGCAAGCCTGTCAAAACATCTTTTCCATCCAGCATTTCGTGCCCATCAGCACCCTGCACATCCAGGCCATGCTCGGGTGAGAATAAGACAACAACCTTAAAACCATTTTCCAGCAATGCTTCCCGCGAAGCGGACAAATGGGCGGTTGTAGCGGCATGATTGGTTACCAGTCCAATGCGCTGGTTCTTCCAGGAGGGCGGGTTACGTAATAAACAGTCTATTCCAAAATGCAGGGCCATGGGTAAAGATACGCAGCTGAGGACAGATCCCGGTAACGGGAAGCAAAATGCTTTCAATCACCGATTACCTGTTCCTTAAAAGACATTTCAATCTTTAACCGTTCCACCACATTAAAAATAATGGGGCATCGCTCGTAATGCATAAAAGTGGTGAACATTCGCCGTTTGAAATGGGGCAGGTGGAGCGCGGGGAATTCTTTGCACCCCTCAAAACGGTATTCGTATACGGTGCATTTATTATCGGCCAGGAAATGGCAGGGCATCCGGTTCATAATCATCAGCCCATTGCTTCCCTTCTCCACATATTGGCTATCGAACAAGGCTCTTGACTGACCCAGGTGGGAAGAGAGACGATCGGCTTCCTCGTCATTCACCAATACCATCAGGCTTTTACAGCAATTACCGCAGTCGGTACAATTGATCTGGGGGGTAATTTGCCGGTCGAGCCGGTTCACCAGCTCATCTACCTGCTCTGAATCGCTTTCCTGCACAAATGTTCTGAACCTGTCGTTCTCGGCCACCCTGGCTGCAGAAAATGCCGCTATCGTGTGAAGATTGGTCTCAATATGGTTCAGCGGCGATTGTATCCATCAAAAATAGGATAGCCAGGATTGCCAGCCCCTGTAAATTCAGGTTTTACACCGGTTTATCCACATTCTGAACGATTTTGTAGAAAAGTAAAATTGGGCTGCGGTGACAGGTAGCTAGATTTGTGGCCTTATGGCAGCTGAGAAACAACTGAATGAGTATAATGAAGAGTCGATCCGGTCGCTCGACTGGCGGGAGCATATCAGGTTACGCCCGGGGATGTATATTGGTAAGCTGGGCGATGGTTCGGCACCCGATGATGGCATTTATGTGCTGATCAAGGAGGTGATCGATAACTGTATCGACGAATATACGATGGGACACGGCAAACAGGTGGAATTAACTATCGAGGGGAAAACGGTTACGGTTCGTGATTATGGTCGTGGCATCCCTTTGGGCAAGGTGGTGGATGTGGTAAGCAAGATCAATACGGGTGCTAAGTACGACAGCAAGGCCTTTCAGAAAAGTGTGGGCCTGAACGGCGTGGGTACCAAGGCGGTGAACGCGTTGAGTCAGTATTTTAAGGTAACCGCATTTCGCGAGGGAAAGGAAAAAACGGCCGAATTTGAGAAAGGGGTGCTGCTGAAAGAGCACAAGGAAGCCAAAACAGACGAGCCGAACGGAACCCTGGTGGAGTTTACACCGGATGACACGGTTTTCCGCAACTTCCATTATATACATGAGTACCTGGATAACCAGTTGTGGAACTATTGCTACCTGAATGCGGGCCTTGCCATGCACTTTAATGGTAAGAAATATGTAAGCAAGAATGGTTTGCTGGATCTTTTGCAGCGCAAGACGAACCCGGATGAATTGCGGTACCCGATTATTCACCTGAAAGGGGAAGATATTGAAGCCGCGATATCGCATAATAACGATTATGGGGAGGATATATTTTCGTTTGTGAATGGGCAGTACACCACGCAGGGAGGTACTCACCAGCAGGCATTCCGGGAAGCTTATGTGAAGGTAATCCGGGATTTTTTCAAGAAGGATTATGAAGCATCGGATATACGAACCAGTATTGTAGCCGCTATTTCAGTAAGGGTACAGGAACCTGTGTTCGAGAGCCAGACGAAAACCAAGCTCGGATCACAAAATGTGTACGAGGGCGGGCCGAGTATGAAGAACTTTATACTTGATTTCCTGGCGAAAGAGCTCGACAACTTCCTGCACCGGAACCCAACCGTGGCCGACGCGTTAAAGAAACGGATTGAGCAGAACGAACGTGAGCGGAAAGAACTGGCGGGCATTAAAAAATTAGCAAATGAAAGGGCTAAGAAAGCCAATCTTCATAATAAAAAGCTACGCGATTGCCGCATTCACCTGAATGATGAACTGCCGTCTAAAAACAAAGAAGAGTTCATAGCTGCGCAGAACAATTCCACCATCTTTATTACCGAAGGGGATAGTGCCAGCGGTAGCATTACCAAATCGAGGCAGGTAGATTCACAGGCCGTGTTCAGTCTCCGCGGTAAACCGTTGAACGCGTTTGGGCTAACCAAGAAAGTAGTATACGAAAACGAAGAGTTTAATCTTTTGCAACACGCGCTGAATATTGAGGAAGGCCTGGAAGGTCTGCGGTACAATAACGTTGTGATTGCAACAGATGCCGATGTGGATGGTATGCACATCCGTTTGCTGATGATGACATTTTTCCTGCAGTTTTTCCCAGACCTGGTAAAACGCGGGCACGTGTATATACTGGAAACCCCGCTGTTCCGGGTAAGGGACAAGAAAGAAACCATCTATTGTTACGACGAAACAGAGAAGCAGGAGGCGGTAAAAAAGATAGGTGGTAAGCCAGAAATCACACGTTTCAAAGGGCTGGGAGAGATCTCCCCGGAAGAGTTCGGACGTTTCATCGGCCGCGACATACGCCTCCAACCCGTAATACTGGAACAGGGAGATCATATTCAGAACCTGTTGGAATATTACATGGGGAAAAATACCATGGAAAGACAGGAGTTTATTATTAATAACCTGAAGGTAGAGTTAGACCTTGTAGATTAAGAAGAATTATTAATTACTCATTATTAATTACCAATTAAAGAAATGGTTCATATAGTTTTCGAACAACCCAACATAGACGCATTGGTGAAGGCCCAGGAACTGGACGAGGCTTTGCAGGGGGATATTATACAGATAAAGGATGATTTTGCTGTTGGCCCTTTAACGGATATATATGAAACAGAAGGTTACCAGCGGCGCAGGACCTGGTGGAGCGGCCTGTTGGAGCATTCTCCTTACACAGACCAGATGGACCTGGTGGATGATAAATTAACGGTTCACCAGTTGTTACAAAGGCTGGATCAAAACCCCGAAGAAGAAGCCTGGATCTGGATGGGACAGAACGCGCATGATGTGTGCAGTTATTACTGGCTGATGAGCCAATTAAAAGAATACCAGGGGCGCATACAGGTACTGTATCTTAACAACCTTCCATTTATTAATGAGAAGGGAAATATTTTTTATCCGAACCACCTTCATGAAATTCAGCCTAAGGAATTTTTAAAGGCAAAGAAGCTGGCCCGACCGATTACGCTCAGTGAGTTTGAAGTGGATCCCGATGAATGGAAAAAGATTTGCGGTGAAGGAGAACTCGTACGTTTCCTGGAAGGAGGGAAAAAACTGGCTGGAAAAGACGTAAGTTTTTATGACAAGGATATTCTTGCCAATATAACAGGAGAACAAAAGTTAAACAAGGTTATTGCCAACACGCTTAATAAAATGAAAATAAAAACAGGAGATGTGTTCCTTGTTTGGCGTATACGTGAAATGGCGGCTGCTGGAAAACTGGAGACTGCCGGTGACTGGGCAAAAGGCTGGAAAGAAATAACGGTAAAGTTTCCGGGTGCTGCATCTGCAGACAATACAACTGAGGCGGTATCATGATAGAGATAATTCCTGTAAAACAGATAGCGGAGGACGAACGGGGGGCCACGCATTATTTTGACACTGACCGAACCGGTCAGTTCATTGTTGCGTACAGAAAAGCCGGAAGTGCCAGTGGAAGGCATTATCACAAAGGAACCGCGCCCGCTAAAGACCCTGAAAAGCTCATTATCATGCAAGGGGAGGCAACCGTAAACTGGCATGATGTAAGAAGCGGTGAAAAAGGCAGCTCAAAACTAACAGCTCCGGTAGAGCTTCATATTCACCCCTGGGCCTGGCATGAAGTGATAGCAGATACAGATATTATTGTTTTTGAATTGAATGGATTGGAAGATGCGAAGGAAGATACTTATAGAATTTGAAAATCAATCAATTTGAAAATGTGACAATTGCGTCAGATCATTTTCAAATTTTCAAATTAATTTATGGCTAAAGTAAAAATAGACAACAGGGTTTACGAAAATGAAACAGGAGTTCAGGGTCAGTATAAGAACTGGTTCCTGGACTATGCTTCTTATGTGATACTGGAGAGGGCGGTGCCTGCCATTGAGGATGGATTGAAGCCGGTACAGCGCCGGATTTTGCATGCGATGAAGGAAATGGATGATGGGCGCTTTAACAAAGTGGCCAATATCATTGGGCAAAGTATGCAGTATCACCCGCATGGCGATGCCAGTATCGGAGACGCGTTGGTGAACCTGGGGCAGAAAGATGTATTAATTGAAACACAGGGAAACTGGGGCGATGTAAGAACCGGAGATGAAGCCGCGGCGGCCAGGTATATTGAAGCGCGCTTGTCGAAGTTTGCGCTGGAAGTAGCCTTTAATGCAAAGACTACCGAATGGCAGCTCAGCTACGACGGAAGAAAAAATGAACCCGTAACATTACCCATGAAGTTCCCGCTGCTGCTGGCACAGGGAGCGGATGGCATTGCGGTGGGATTGTCTACCAAGATTCTGCCTCATAATTTCTGCGAACTGATCGAAGCATCCATCAAATGCCTGAGGGGAAGAAAATTTGATCTGTATCCTGATTTTCAAACAGGGGGCATGATTGATGTGGCGAATTACAATGATGGTAAAAGAGGCGGCAAGGTAAGGGTAAGGGCGCATGTGGAGGAACTGGACAAAAAAACACTGGTGATAAGAGACGTACCTTATGGCGTTACCACTACGCAATTGATGGAAAGCATCACCAAAGCGAATGAGCAGGGAAAGATCAAAATAAAAAAGGTGACGGATGTTACCGCCGCTGAAGTTGAGATACAAATAGACCTGGCCCCGGGTATTTCTCCTGATATCACAATCGATGCGTTGTACGCTTTTACAGATTGCGAAATAAGTATCTCTCCCAATGCCTGCGTAATTGTTGCGCACAAACCTCAGTTTCTAACGGTTAGAGAACTGCTTACCGTTTCCACGGAAAATACAAAAGCACTCCTGAAGCGGGAACTGGAAATTAAACTGAGCGAACTGGAAGATAAGTGGCACTATACTTCGCTGGAAAAAATATTCTTTGAAGAAAAAATATACAAGGAACTTGAACAAAAGCATGAAACCTGGGACAAGGTAATTGAGGCAATTGACAAGGCATTCGGTCCGTTCAAAAAAAGGCTCAAGCGAACCATTGAGCGGGAAGATATTCTGAAGCTTACCGAAAAGCCGGTTCGCAGAATTTACAGGCTGGATATCAATGAACTGAATGAGCAGATAAAAAATATTGAAGCGGATATCAGGCAAGTGAAATATGACCTCGAGAACCTCACAGACTTTGCTGTAGGCTATTTTGAGAACCTCTTAAAAAAATATGGAAAAGGCAGGGAGCGAAAAACGCAGATAAGGGAGTTTGATACCATTCAGGTTAAGCACGTGGCCATTGCCAATACCAAACTTTATCTCAACAGGGCGGAAGGTTTTATCGGTACCGGTTTAAAGAAAGACGAGTTCCTTTGCGAATGCTCCGACTATGATGATATCATAGCCTTCACCAAAGGTGGTACCATGAAAGTGGTAAAGGTTTCCGATAAGGTATTTATCGGAAAAGATATTATTCATGCGGCCGTGTTCCAGAAAAACGATGAGCGTACTACCTATAACATGATCTACCTGGATGGGAAAAGCGGTGTAAGCTATGCGAAGCGGTTTAATGTTACCGGTATCACACGGGAGAAGGAATATGACCTGACAAAAGGAAGCGAAAAAAGCAAAGTGCATTATTTTACTGCCAACCCTAACGGGGAAGCTGAATCGGTAAAAATTGTGCTGAGTCCGAATTCTACCGCCAGGATCAAGGAACTGGATTTTTATTTCGAGGAACTGGAGATCAAAGGAAGGAGCAGCATGGGTAACCAGGTAACCAAATACCCCATCAAAACCGTTAAACTCAAGGAAGCCGGAAAAAGTACCCTTGCCGGGCGCAAACTATGGTTCGACGATAAATTCGGCCGGCTGAACACAGATGCCAAGGGTAAATACCTGGGCAGTTTTGAAGACGAAAAGATCATACTGTTCTATAAAGATGGAAGTTATGAGCTTACCGACACCGAAATTACCCAGCGTTTCGAGCCTGAGAAAATCCTGTTGATTGAAAAATTCGTTCCGGAAAAAGTGATCAGTGCAGTATACCTGGATACTGACAAGCAACAATATAATATCAAGCGTTTCAGGATAGAAACCACCACGCTGAAAACCCAGTTCCCTTTTATTAAAGAAGGTGCCGGCAACCGGCTTGAAGCAGTGAGCACGGACGAAGAGCCGTTACTGGTAGTACAAACCGGAAAAGGACAAACCATACGCAAGGCAAAATTCAAAGTAGCCAAAATGGTGGATATCATGGGCTGGAAAGCCGTGGGTGCCAAGCTTACCGACTTCAGCAAAACGATCGTGATGGAATGGGAAGTGAAAGCCAGGGAAGATAGCGGCGCGCCGGAGCTGTTTTAATGCCCAATGTCCAGTTTCCAACCTGGACATTGCTCCCCGCTTACTTCTTCTTGCGTATCCTTAATATCGCGCTGCGGTTGAGATCGCTGGAAAGGAATATTTCGTGGCGGATTTTGCCGTCGTACAAAATCAGCACAGCAGTATTGGGAGGAATGGTACCCAGGTTGAGGGCTAACATACCCAGCTCATTGTAGTCAAGGGATGAGTCCAGGCGGATATTAAGTTTAATAGGCACCAGGTCAAGCTTGCCGTCGGCCAGTATCATTGTATTATTAAAGAATACGGATATGGAATCATTGTCAATTTCCCCGTTATCATAAATCTCAAGACGCAGGATAGAATTATTTACCTCCAGTACGCGCTCTACTTCTTTTTCTCTTTTATAAAAATTCTCAATTACCTCGGTATTCAGTGGGGTGATCGGAGTAGCCAATTCCAGGGGTTGGGTTAACGCGGTAACGGGGGTATCAACCGGTTTCTTTTTTGCTGCGGGGGCAGAAGGTGTAACAACCGGCCTTGCAACGGGCGGTATCACAGTTACGGCTTTATTGGCAGGTGTGGGCAGGGGTTCTTCGTTGATCATCACAAGGTCGGCCGTATCATTGGAATGCTTGAGCCGGTAGTTGATATCAGGTATGGTATACCTGTGGTCGGCATCAGCCATCAGGCTTCCCTGCAACACAGACCCTGTTTTTGAGGCCACCAGGCGAAAATGGCCGCTCATTTCGCAATCAATACTATTCCGGGCATTGGGCGACCTGTAGTAAATGATAGAAAAAGGCTTGATGGTAAGTTTGCGGCTATCCTTATCAAAATTCCCTTTAACAGGAACTTTTACCAGGCTGTCTTTAAAATAATACAGAAACTCGCCCGTAACCGTCTTACCCTTTTGCCGAATGACCAATTCAGTCATGTAACTGTTATACGTATGCCGCACGTCCTCCAGTATGCCGATGCCATACCAGTGCCCATTGATATTCTGGGAGTAGGAGCTGTTTGTTTTGCAAAAAGCCAGCAATACCATCAAAAACACAATCCCTCTTCTCATACTTTCTTCAAAATATCAAAGGTTTACAGTTCAGGCTCACAATTTACTGTAATATGCCTTTCTGTTACCCGGCGTTAACAACTTGGAAACATTTTGGGGGAAATACACAATCCCTACCTTTACCGCAAATAGCATAGTAATAATGGAACCGATAGCAGTTGGACACTACAATACCCTTCGTGTGAGCCGCAAGGTAGATTTCGGGTTTTACCTGGATGACGGGGGGGAGGGCATCCTGCTGCCAAAACGGTTCGCGCCCCGTACCCTTCGGGTAGGCGATGAACTGAAGGTTTTTGTGTACCACGATTCTGATAACCGACTGATTGCTACCACCCAAACACCCAGGGCGGTGGTGGGAGATATTGTAAAAATGAAAGTAGTATCCGTAACTGGGCTGGGTGCTTTTCTGGACTGGGGATTGATGAAAGATCTTTTTGTTCCCAAATCAAAACAACTGGGCGGTATGCGCGAAGGCGTTGAATACCTGGTGAAGCTGTACATTGATGAAATGACCGGGCGGGTGGCTGCCACTGAAAAACTGGAATCCCTGCTCAGCAATGACGAGCTTACCGTTAAGGAAAAAGATATCGTGGAGCTGATCGCCTACCGCGAGTCGGAATTAGGCTATGTGATGATCATCAATAACAAGCATACAGGTATACTCCATACCAATGAGATATATACCAATATCAAGATCGGAGAGAGATACCAGGGCTTTATCAAAACCATACGTCCCGATAATAAAATAGACGTGGTGCTGGGTAAACCGGGCTTTCAGAAAGTGGAAGATGAAGCGGGTAAGATATTACGCCTGCTAAAGGAAAATGATGGTTACCTTCCGTACAACGATAAGTCTGATCCGAAAGATATTTATGATTTCTTCGGTATGAGTAAGAAGACTTTCAAAATGACAACAGGGGGACTGTACAAGCAACAGAAGATCGCTTTTGCTAAAACGGGGATTCAATTGATAGAAACCTGAGGCAGGTTGCCTCTTCGTTCAGAAGCAGCGGGAAAGGCGCACAAGGGCACAAAGGCAAAAGGATTAGCGGTTTCGGAGGTATACGTTTTTGGTTTTATTTTTTCCTGTTTCACGTTCATCCACGTCAAAGCGGTTCATGCTTTTTATCAGCGGAAGCAGTTTTGTGTAACCGTAGTTCCTGGAATCAAAATCAGGTTTTTTCTTGAGTACGGTACTGCCTAAAGTACCCAGGTGGGCCCAACCTTCTTCATCCGCAATATCCGTGATACTATCGCTTAACAAACGGGTCAGATCGGCATCTATTTTATTTAGGGGGGTAACCACTTTCTTTTCTGTTCGCTTTACGGTGGCAATATTTTTACCGGCAGCAGGTGCCGGCTCCTCCACTTTTAATATCTCCAGGTAAATAAATTTATCGCAGGCGGTGATAAAAGGTTTTAGTGTTTTCTTTTCTCCAAAACCAATTACTTTCATACCGGCTTCGCGCAAACGGATAGCCAGCCGGGTAAAATCGCTGTCGCTGGAAACAATGCAGAAGCCATCCACTTTCCCGGAGTAGAGTATGTCCATCGCGTCGATAATCATGGCACTATCGCTGGAGTTTTTACCGGTGGAATAGCTGTATTGCTGGATCGGAGTAATGGCGTTTTCAAGCAATACCGATTTCCAGCCAGACACGGTGGGTTTTGTCCAGTCGGCATAGATACGTTTAAACGTAGGTGTACCGTATTTTGTGATCTCTTCCAGCATTTCTTTGATGTTGGCGTAAGGCACATTGTCGGCATCAATCAGAACGGCCAGTCGGAGGTCGGTAAAGGAGGTTTCCATGTATCGAAATTAGGGAATAGTAAACAACCGGCAACAATAAACTAACAATTGTTATCTTTGTATAAATCAGCACCATGAACAGAACCGTATATATAGTATCCGCCGTGCGTACGCCCATTGGTAGTTTTGGAGGAACGCTAAAAGATTTTACCGCGCCACAGTTAGGGGCGATAGCCATTAAAGCGGCAGTGGAAAAAGCGGGTTTGCAACCGGGTGATATAGAAGAAGTATTGATGGGTTGCGTGCTACAGGCTAATACCGGCCAGGCCCCCGCGAGGCAGGCATCAAAATTTGCAGGCCTGCCGGATAGTGTTATCGCAACAACCGTAAATAAAGTATGCGCCAGTGGAATGAAAGCCATTGCACAGGGAGCGCAAAGCATTTTATTGGGCGACGCTGATATTGTGGTGGCGGGTGGTATGGAAAGTATGAGCAATGTTCCTTTTTATAGCCCCAATATGCGCTGGGGCAACAAATATGGCAATGTGACGATGGTTGACGGGCTGGCCAAAGACGGGCTGACCGATGTGTATCATAAATACGCGATGGGCAATGCCGCGGAACTGTGCGCCAAGGAATGTAATATCAGCCGCACCGAACAGGATGCCTTTGCTATAGAAAGTTATCAGCGCAGCCAGGCCGCCTGGGCAAATGGCTGGTTTACGGAAGAAGTAATACCCGTTCCGATACCGCAAAAAAAAGGAGAGCCGGTGTTGTTTGCGAAAGACGAAGAAGCTTTTAATGTTAAGTTCGACAAAATCCCTGAATTGAAACCTGCGTTTACAAAAGAGGGTACGGTAACAGCTGCCAACGCATCTACCATGAACGACGGAGCCGCGGCGGTAGTGCTGATGAGTAAGGAAAAAGCAGAAGCAATGGGTATTGCACCATTGGCCATCCTTCGCAGCTATGCCGATGCCGAGCAGGCACCGGAATGGTTTACCACAACCCCATCCCTGGCAGTACCCAAAGCCATAGCGAAAGCAGGTTTGCAAATGACGGATATCGACTATACCGAACTGAATGAAGCGTTCTCCGTTGTGGGAATTGCCAATATCCGGAAAATGAAACTGGACCCTGCCAAAGTGAACGTTCACGGTGGCGCGGTATCCCTGGGTCATCCCCTCGGTTGTAGTGGCGCGCGTATTATGGTAACCCTGATTCATGTATTACTGCAACATGGCGGAAAAATCGGTGCCGCCGGTATTTGTAATGGCGGGGGAGGAGCGAGTGCGATGGTAGTGGAAGCCGTGAGTCGTAAGGTGTAAGTCGTAAGTCGTGAGTCGTAAGTCGTGAGTCGTGAGTTGATAGTCTATCGGTGTTTGGGGGCATTTAAATATTTGATAAATCCTCTTAACAGTTTAGAAACTTCATCGCATTGATCAAGTAGTTCATTTCTCCGTTCCTCAGATAAATAATTAAGTCGGGTTGCCAGGTGCAGCATTGATTTAACCTCGCTACAGGAAGATATCGCATAGTAGAGAAACCTCACAAAATCCGCATCCGAACTCCTGTCAAAACCTTCCGCTATATTGTTAGATATAGACGTAACGGCTCTCTGTATTTGGTTATTAAACGAAAAATCTTTGGCTCCCTCAAAAGCATGATAAACGGCTACGGCCAAATCCTGGGCCTTCTGCCATGCAATAACCTCCTCAAATTTCTTTATTACCATACCAATAGTTTTTCCTAATCTAACACATCTGCCATCCAAAAAATCACTCAAAAGCCAAATCAGGTACAAATCCCCCGTAAAAGCTCCCCCCCAAAAAACGACCTACAACCTACGACTTACGACCTACGACTTATGACCTACGACTTACGACCAGCTCAAAAAAAAAATAACCTAATATTTTGTTCGTACGAATTTTTTCCTACCTTTAGGTTATGAAAGAAAAAAACGACCCATCCAGCGAGCCTACCAAATCCGAACTGGAGATACTCCAGGTATTGTGGGAACATGGCCCTTCAACGGTTCGGTTTGTGAATGACAGGCTGAATGAGGAGAAGAGGGCGGTGCAGTACACATCAACCCTGAAACTGATGCAGATCATGGTGGATAAGAAATTGCTTACCCGTGATGAATCGCAGATGAAACATATTTATACGCCGGCTGCGGCGGAGCAGGTAACCAAGAACCAGTTGCTGGAACGCTTTGTAGATACCATGTATAAAGGTTCGGCCAGCAGTTTGCTAATGCAGTTGTTAGGTAACAAAAAGACATCGAAGAAAGAATTGGAAGCTATACGTGAACTGGTAAAGAACCTGGATAAAAAATAACCTTCATTACAAAATTATTAGTATGCGCCACCTATCCTCATTCATGCAAAACGAAGTGGTACTTGCTTTGGGCTGGACCTTACTCCATTCACTTTGGCAGGGCCTTCTGCTGGCCGTGGTTACGGGCACCCTGTTGATAACAACACGACGATCTTCGGCGCAGAAGAGATATGAATTACTTACGGGGCTCTTCCTGCTGTTTATCGCGGTAACGGCTATTACTTTTACCCGGGAGTTATACCTTGCGATCGCGCGGCCACATTTCAGGCCGCTGGCCAATATTGCCAGGGGAAGGTCGGTTATCAGCACGCTGATCCCCTTTACCGAAACGCATATTGCAGTTAACAGAAGCTGGGCATCCCGTTTAAAAGACTATTTTAATACCCATGCTTACCTTCTTGTTACCATTTGGTTCATCATTTTTATGGCCCGTTTTATCAAGCTGGTAGCCGAACTGGCCTATATACAACGCCTGAAAACCTACCGCACAAGCGAGCCGCCCCAGGCCTGGAAAAACAGGCTGGAAGAACTAAAAACCAAAATGTACATCCACCCTTATGTACAGATGCTGGAATCAGGCATTGTAAAAGTGCCGGTTGTAATGGGAATACTCAAACCGGTAATATTATTACCTTTCGGGTTGCTGTCTCAGCTGCCTCCTGATGAAATAGAGGCCATTTTATTACATGAACTGGCCCATATCCGGCGGAGGGATTATTTTGTAAACCTCCTGCAAAGTTTAGCGGAAACCTTATTCTTCTTTAACCCGGCACTGATGTGGCTTTCCTCACTCATCAGGGAAGAAAGAGAAAATTGCTGTGATGATATTGCCATTTCGGTAACCAACAATAAAACGAAATATATAGACGCGTTGATTTCTTTCCAGGAATTCAATATCGCCAAACCTTCTTTCAGCATGGGCTTTCCCGGGAAAAAGAACCAGTTGCTGAACCGTGTGAAGCGAATCATCTATAAGCGCAATGCCAGCCTCAACATAGCAGAAAAGAGTATTCTCACGCTTAGCATTTCGGTTCTGATCCTGCTTTCATTTGTGGCCGCCAGGAATATACCGGTATTAAAAATCAGGAAACGGATAGCGGAACATACTGCAGCCGTGAAATCGCCTATCGTTCCCGAAACGATAATGTTAAACACAGTTAGCTTTCAGCCCCGGCCAAAAGCAGAAATTGTGGGCGCGCCTGATTATACTACCCGCTACCAGCCTGTAGTGCATGATACAATGATTGACACGGTGCCCGCCTCATCAACACCGCTCAGGTTATCTGTCACCCTACAACTCGATAGTGCCAGCCATTTTAAAAGCTATTCAGTAAATGAATCGAATGATGGTCATACCGGCAGCCTCATTATTGAAGCCACTCAGCGCAACGGTACAACCTTACATATGAAAAGGATACAAGGCAGCGTATTGGAATTCTCCATCAATGGTAAGATGATTGACCCGGCCGACTACAAGAACTACCAGGATATTATGTTTGCGCTGGAACAGCCTTACCTGTCAAAACAGGCTAAAAAAGACAGGGATCATGAACGGTCGCAGATATTACATGATCTGGATATCAGCAAGCAGGAGCTGGCTTCGCTGCAAAAAAACACTGACGTAGTATTGGATGGCAAGGGATATACTACTAAAAAGGATAAATACCTGATGAAGGCTGACAGTATACGTTTAACCGTTCTTGGCAAGCAACAAGAGCTGAAAGAAAAGCTCGGAAATATAGAGATGGATGAAGAATATGAAAAACGAAAAGGAACTCTCTTGAGTTTAAAACCTATCCAGCTCGATACGCCAAAGTTTAAGGGACGCAAACCGCTGACAATTGAAACGCGCCCCAACCTTACAAAACTGAAAATGACAGGACGGGTTGAATTAAAAAACCAGGCTGAAGTAGATGCACTGCAAAAAAAAGAAGAATTGCTAAAAAAAGAATTGTTCCAGACACAGTCAAGACTGTCGTTACTTAAAAAGAAAGGCCCGCTCAAACTGCCCGAAGTGAAGGATGCTTTTAAAGACGAATAATGGCCGGTCATAACAGGTTGGGCAAATTCCCTGATCCCCAAGGTCGGCTTACTAACAGGTGGTATTCACATTTGCCGTACAGATAACCCCTCAGCCACTCATAATACTGTCACATTTATTTGATGTCTGCGTTTACAACCTTATACGCATCGGGCACTCTTATGCGTGTGAGACTAAACTTTTATAAAAAAACAACCAAAACGGTACTTTTCATGAAACAGGTTTTCTTTCTGCTGTTAACATTATGCTTCTTTTCCGCTGCTTCTGCCCAATCGGGATCAATAACGGGTAAGCTGAGCGATTCGGCCAGTCACAAACCCCTGGCTTTTGCCACCGTAACCGTATTCAAGGCGAAAGACACCACTATCGTTACCTATCGACTCACCAATCCGGATGGAGAATTCAAAGTAGGGGGGCTTCCGCTGGATCTGCCTTTGCGGGTAATTATCACTTTCTCGGGCTACCAGGCGTTCCGGAAAGAGTTTGAGCTGACGGCCGCCAATCCTTCCCTGAACTTCGACTCTGTAAAAATTGCCACCAGCGCGCATCAGCTGGATGAGGTAGTAGTGGTTTCCGAGCGCCCCCCTGTTTCCATCAAGAATGA
The DNA here is from genome assembly GCA_965229175.1 of Sediminibacterium sp. Lineage (GTDB taxonomy): Bacteria > Bacteroidota > Bacteroidia > Chitinophagales > Chitinophagaceae > Sediminibacterium. Next base: position 124,586 of record CBDDIT010000013.1, read on the forward strand.
TACTATTGAGTTTAATGCCACTTCCTTTAAAACCCTGCCCAATGCACTGGTTGAAGACCTGTTAAAGAAATTGCCGGGGGTTCAGGTAGACGCGGATGGAAATATCACTGTGAATGGAAAGCCCGTGAACAGGATATTGGTTGATGGAAAGACTTTTTTTGGTGAAGACCCTAAAATGGCTACACGCAATCTTCCCGCTAATATTATTGACAAGGTACAGGTAGTGGATGATAAAGAACAATTGCTGCGCAATGGTGATGATAACCTGAACAATGTGGGCAAAGTGGTAAACATCACCTTAAAGAAAGGAGTGAAGAAAGGCTGGTTTGGAAAAGTATATGCGGGGGGAGGAACGGATAATCGTTTTGAAGGTGGTGCCATTGCCAATATTTTCAGGGATACCCTGCAGGTGAGCGTACTGGGATACGCTAACAACCTGAATAAGCCGGGTTTTGGTTTCACAGACCTGCTGCAAACCGGCGGCCTGGATCGTACGAACTCCAACCTGAACAGCCGTAGTACCAGTATCTGGTCGAGCGGTGCCGGCAGCGGTATATCCATTAACGGTATTAGTTTTGGCGGAATGCAGGGCAACGGCGGTATTGCAACCAGTAAGGGGGTGGGCATAAACCTTAACCATGCACCCAACCTGAAACAATCGCTGTTTGCGCAATATTTTTATGGCAATGTATTGGTTGACAGGCGAAATGAAACAGACACCAAACAATACAATGGTGATTCAGCAATTGCCAATCACTCGCTGGTGTCGGGAGATAATATCACCAATGCGCATAATATGGGTATCGGCGGAAAGTTCAAACCCGATTCGTTAACTACACTTCAGGTAAGCGCCAATTATACCATTGGATTGCAGGATGAATTGCGGTTCAGTGATATCCAGAGCGATCACAATATTCTGGGGCCGCTTAGTTTTGGCAATAATACCCAGAACAACCTGAGCAATACCTATTACTACCGTCATTCACTTACCTACACCAAATTATCAGGTATCAAAAAAGGAAGACGATTTACTATTTTTCACAATCTCGACATCAATAACCGTTTCAACTATTATACTACCGATTCAAGAACAAGCTATCTCTACCCGGTGGTCTATGATAGTCTTATCAAACAACTGCGGAAAGAAGGTGTGCCGAGAACGGATATCACTGCTGCATTTAATTACAGTGAACCACTGGGAAAACTGATGACATTAAGGCTGGGCGGCAGGTACGAGTATAGTAAGCTTAAAAATGCCATTGAAACATTTAATCCCAACACCACCAACGCCAAGTTTGATGTTTACAATCCCGGGCTCAGCAGCATTTTCAACCGGGAAAGCAATAAGTTCTATATCACCACCGGCCTTGATTTCAAGATTAAAAGCCTGGTGATAACACCCCAGGTACGAACCCTGTTCCAGGATGTTATGAACGACCTGGTTTCATTAAACAGCCCCATCAGGCAAAAAACAAATGCCCTGCTACCCGGATTGAATATCGTGTACAAGCAATTAAACTTCAGCTATAACAAGGATATTGCTTTACCCGGGTATACATACCTGATACCGGTTGCTGATAACACCAACCCTTACCTGGTAAGCAAGGGCAATCCCAACCTGAGCCCATCTGAAAGGCATAATTTCAGTACCAACTATTATATGAATTTTCCAAAAAGGAACCTGAACATAGGTCTGAGTGGCAATTACAGTTTTGTGAATAATGATGTGATACAGAGTATCTATGTTGATCAGAAAGGTATTCAAACCAACACGCCTGTTAATGCCAATGGAAGCAGCAACTACGGTATTAACTACAACATTAACAAACAATACAAGAACAACCCCAAATTCATTTACGGATGGAATATCGGTGCCTGGTACGGGTATAACAAAAGCGCGCTTTTATACAATGGAGAAAACAGCTTCCAGGAAACCTATAACCTGCAGCAATGGGGTGGCTTTACGCTCAACTTCAACGATAAGATCGAATGGAACAATAGCGGAAGTGCAGGCTATAACTTCACTTCCTATACAAGTAAGGCTTTTTCAAAGCTTACCGTAAAAAGCTACTACCTGAGTACAGAACTGATTGTGCGTATGCCTAAACATGTGATCTGGGAAAGCAACCTTAATTATGGTACCAATGGCAACAACACACCGGGACTGGCAAAAGACTTTGTACGCCTGAATGCTGCCATTAATTTCACCATGCTGAAAGATGAAAAAGGGGTGTTGCGACTGAGTGTATTTGACCTTCTTAATTCAGGCAACAGCATCAGTACCAGCGTTAACAGGAACATGATCAGCGTATACCAGACCAATATCCTGCAACGCTACTTTATGGCAACCTTCACCTACAATATCAGAACCATTGGTGGTGGCGGCAAGAAAAAAGTAGGAGGAGAGAAGCTGTTCTTGTTTTAGTTCCAGGGTCCGTACTTATGCCTTGCTTCACTAAACGTATCGGCATAGGGGCCGAAGGGATGATCAAATGGCTTGGCGGCGATATTGGGCCAGTCTTTGCTGAGGTCTTTTACCGGTCGTGGTTGTGAGTTAATAAATGCCGCTACATCCCATGCCTGTTCATCCGTTAGGGTGGGATTGTGATAGTTGAGGGGATGGGGCATATTATTTTTCGCATACCCCGCCAGCCGCGAAATACGGTAAAGGCCGGCACCTGTATTGTAACTGTTTTTGCCCCAGAGTGGCGGATAAATGTACTCTACCTGGTTTGATTGCCCCTGGCCGTCTTTGCCATGGCATCTTTCACAGGTATTCATATACACCAAGTGTCCTTTGCCGGTGTCTGCCGGGCGGGATAATGGAGGCAGGTCCATAATACCGGTTCCTTTGGGCCTGCTTCCTTTTTTTACATCGCTGCCCACCCATTGTATATACGCAACAAAAGCTCTCATTTCCCGACTGGTACTATCGAGCGGTTTTCCATTCAGGCTTCTCTCGATACAGTCATTCACTCTCTTCTCAATACTCTCCCGGGTACCCGATCTTGCCCTGAACTTAGGATACGTAGCGGCTACCGCACCATAATTATTGCCCCAGGGTTTTGTTCCGGCGTCCAGGTGGCAGTTCTGGCAGTTCATCCCATTGCTGATTGGGGCTATTCTTCCATGGGGGCCCAGATAATAGGCTGTGCGCACAACAAGATCACGGCCGTACCTGATCAGCTTCCCTTCTTCTGTAACCGGTATCTGGTATTCCCCGGGGCCCGTCCAGCAATCCGCCGAATCTTTACCGCCAACCCTGCTGGTCGGATAGCGGGGTTTCTGCATGCCATCAGCAATAACAAAAGCGATTACAATTACCAGCAGTAAAGGAAACCAGTTTGTTCGTATCTGCATAGATCAATGAGGTAGTTTAGCGCGTACCCATCCATATACCCAGGTGCCCGCAACCGCACTTAATAAAGTTACACAAACAACCGTTGCTCCTGCACCTATTTGCGCAAACAAGGGGCCAGGGCAAGCACCTGTAAGTGCCCATCCAAAACCGAATAACAATCCCCCAATTATCTGCCCTTTACTGAAGGGTATTTGTTGCAGATCGATCTTCTGTCCGTTGATCGTTTGTATGCCCAGTTTCCTGATCAGGAAAACTGAAAAGGCCCCGGTTATTACCGCCGAGCCTATTACGCCATACATATGAAAGCTTTGCAACCGGAACATTTCCTGGATACGGAACCAGGAAACCACTTCCGACTTGGTAAGTATGATACCGAAGATAGTACCGTATACAATATACTTCACTGGATACCATGCCGGTTGTTCCACTTCTTTTTCCCCTGCATGACCAGTGTTCAGCGAGCGCACTTCGGCGTCTGTATTGATTTCTTTCATAGCTATGATAATGATAAGATGAATGGCATAATGAGGTTGGTCATAATAAACCCGCCCACCATAAAACAAATGGTGGCTACTAAAGAAGGCCATTGCAGGTTGCTGAGTCCCATAATGGAATGGCCGGAAGTACAACCACCGGCATACCGGGTTCCGAAGCCCACCAGGAATCCGCCCACTACCATACACAGGAATCCCCGTAACGTAAGTAAGCTGGCCCAGTTAAACAGGTCAACCGGTATAAGCGAACGATGATCCGTAATGCCATCAGCAGCCAATGAAGCAGCCAGCCTGTCATCAATAACCAAGGGTTGCCCCGAGGAAAGAAACCTGGCCGCCACTAATCCACCGATCGCAATACCCAGCACAAAAAAAAGATTCCACTTCTCTTTCCGCCAGTTATAGGTGAAAAAGGGAATACCAGCCGGTAAGCAGGCCGCACAGATATGACGCAGGGAAGACGAAATGCCTAAACGTTTGTTGCCGGTGATTAACAAAACCGGCACCAGTAAGCCAATAAGCGGCCCCGCAACATACCAGGCCCAGGGGCCCTTGATGGTTTCGAGCATATAAAATGTTTTGTTGAAAATACGATAAAGTAGCTATTGGTTGTTAGCTATTGGCGGTTAGCTGTTGGCGGTTGGCCATTAGCTAATAGCCAACAGCTAACAGCTAATAGCTACCTCAAAAACAGTTCATGAATAATAATATAGATCCCCATGATCCTGACGAACCAGCCAAACCATTTCTTCAGCCGGAAGCCGGGTACGGATTCTCCCAACTTACGGCCTATGAAGGTGCCGGTAATGGCGATCAATGTAATAGGGATAAGCAATTCCCAGCGGAATGTATGAAGTGAAAGATCGCCCGCAAAGCCGAAAAGTGAATTCATGGCTATAATGAGCAGGGAAGTGCCGATGGCCTTTTTCATGGTGAGATGAAAGGAAAAAACCAGTACAGGAATAATAATAAATCCGCCTCCGGCTCCCAGCAGACCGGTCAGTACACCCACTTCAAAGCCCCTCAGCAATGCCTTCCCCAGGTGAACGGTCTGCTGGGGATTGAGATCTGCCACATTCACCTCTTTCCGTATCATATTTTGCGAGGCAACAATCATTACACACGCGAACAGCAGCATGGTAGCCAGTGATTTGCTGACAGCAAAACTACCAATGGTAAAAAGGTGTTCCGGTATAACAGGAAGCAATAATTTTCTGATCAGCAGAACGGTAATGATGGATGCCGTACCGAAATAAAAAGCAGCTTTAAAATTAATATTTCCCCGCCGGTAGTTTTTATAGGCTCCCGCCAGGCTGCTGCAACCCACAATAAATAAAGAATATCCGGTGGCAAGGGTAGGTTGTATATGAAACAGGTATACCAATACCGGTATGGTAAGTATGGAGCCACCTCCGCCAATTAAGCCTAGCGATATGCCTATCAGCAGGGCAGCAAGATATCCTGCTGTTTGCATGTACTTGTTTGTGGGGCAAAGATAAGAGGAAAAGAATGTTCCCCCTACATGCCACTAATTCCTATCCGCTGATTTACATACTGGTTTTCGGAAGCTTCTTTCAGCATAAACGCTGCAAGGTCTCCCGCAGTAATTGTATAATGATTCGGGTCGGGGAGGTGGTTGGCACTGGTAGTATAGTGGCCTGTTTCTTTCGCGTCAATAATGTCAGGGGCCCCCACAAACGACCAGCTAAGGGATGAGGAACTTAAAAATTCATATGCCTGCAAATGCTCTTGTCCAACCGCCAGGTATTGCTCGGGATAGTCAGGGGAGTCTACCAGGTAATTACCATTCGCATCATCCAGCACCCCCATTCCCCCCAGGGCCACAATCCGCTTTACGCCATTTTTTTCCATCTGCTGAATGATGTTCTTCATGCCCAGACTACGGCTTTTATCCGTTCCGTCGATACTTCCACCCAGCACGGATATGACTGCGTCGGCTCCTTTTACTGCTTTTGATACATCAGACGCATCAAATACATATCCTTTTACGGCGGTAAAATGATCATCACGCGCATCTTTGTCAATAAGGCTCTCTACATTCCTGCCGAAAGCCGTTACCTGGTAACCATGTGCCAGGGCCAGTTCAACCACCCGCTTTCCTACAAGACCGGTGGCACCAAATACGGTTATCTTCATAGCTTGAATTTATTTATGCTCCTGTTGCCATTTCAACCACTTCTCCTGCGTTAATTCCCATATGGCTTTCCGTATATATACATTCACCGTCCTTAATAACCAATATCTGCGGTGATTCGTGGGCTACCGCAAACTCCTCGGCCAACTGGTGAGAGACGGATCGGAAACGAAGAAGATCAAGCAGGTAAAAATCGATGGTTTCAGGCAATGAAGCCCTTTCCAGCCTGTTCAAAGCCATTGAACTGATGCTGCAACTGGTGCTATGTTTAAAAATTACCTGTGGGGTATCGGCGGATTTCGCCTTTATTTCGATGAGTTGTTCCGGTGTATCAAGTGTTTTCCAATTCATAGGAACTTTTCAATCAATAACAACAAAAAGAACCGATGGTTCGGATTACCACTGCCGGAAATAGTTGGGATTGGTGGTAGGACAACCCCTTCCTCTGGATGGAGCACAGGAACTAAAGAGTGCTGCGGCTACCATCGCGGTGAGAACAAACAGGGTAATCTTTTTCATGGTTGCGTTTTAAATAAGGGTAAGGCTGTATTTTGCAATATCTCAAAGATAAAGTTTCATGGCTAAACGTTGCTCAACAACAAGCCAATATTTGTTAATTGTGAACTAAATAATAACGTATGCGGGTCCATTTTATTTCAATAGGTGGCAGTGTGATGCATCAGTTAGCCATCGCCCTGCACAAAAAAGGCTACCAGGTAACCGGTACAGACGACGAAATCTTCGAGCCCGCCCGCGGTAACCTGGCAGCGGAAGGACTGCTGCCGGCCCGGATCGGCTGGCAACCGGCATTGATTACCAGTGATATAGATGCTGTGATCCTGGGAATGCACGCCAAAAATGATAACCCAGAAATACAGCGGGCCCAGGAATTAGGGCTGAAAATATTCTCTTTTCCGGAATATATTTTTCACGAAAGCCAGGACAAAAAAAGAGTGGTGGTAGGAGGCAGCCACGGAAAAACAACCACTACGGCCATGATCATGCACGTATTGAAAAAATCAAATATGCGTTTTGATTACCTGGTAGGCGCCAGGCTGGAAGGCTTTAGCCAGTCGGTAAACATTACCGATGCGCCGGTTATTATCTGTGAGGGGGATGAGTACCCGGCGAGCGCTTTAGAACGCAAACCCAAATTTCATTTCCTGTTTCCTCATGTGGCTGTTCTTACAGGTATTGCCTGGGATCATATTAATGTGTTCCCCACTTTTGACTTTTACCTGGAGCAGTTTATCATCTTCATCAACAAAATTGAAAAAGGTGGTATACTGATATACAACGAATCCGACCCGGTACTGAAGCAATTGGTGGAAGGGAACAGGAGAACGGATATACGCTACCAGGCATACGGGGTGCCCGACCATACTATCATTCATGGCCGAACAACCGTAACGATAGGGGATGCAACAGGCCCGATCCGTGTGTTTGGTAATCATAACCTGATGAATATGCTGGCCGCCTTTTATACCTGTAACGAACTTGGGGTAAGCGCCGCCACTTTCCTGGATGCGATTGCCGGTTTTACCGGGGCGGCCAAGCGGCTGGAATTAATGGGATCGAATAACAACACAAATGTGTACCGTGATTTTGCGCATGCGCCGAGCAAGGTAAAAGCTACGGTGGAAGCGGTAAAACAGCAATACCCTGACAGGAAACTAATAGCCGTTCTGGAACTCCATACCTTCAGCAGCCTGAATGAAGCGTTTATGAAAGAATACATGGGGGCATTGGATAAGGCCGACAAAGCGGTTGTGTTTTACTCCCGGCACGCCCTTGAATTGAAACGTATGCCCGCACTTCCGGCAGATAAAGTGGCAGAGGGGTTTGGTAAAGATGGGTTAGTAGTGATAAATGAAGGTGAGAACCTTTGGAAATGGCTGAATGAACAGGATTATACCGACACAAACCTGGTTTTGATGAGCAGTGGTAATTATGATGGCCTGGATATGCTTACTTTCGCCCAACAGATAACAACAAAATAGTAGGTACCCACAATGAAACTGCAACTAACCCGCCCCATTGCGTTTATTGATCTTGAGACAACCGGTATTAATATTAGTACCGACCGCATTGTAGAAATTGCCATTGTTAAAATATTGCCTGATGGCACCCAACAGGTAAAACGTAAACTGATCAACCCCCTGATGCCTATCCCGGCTGGATCAAGTGAGATACATGGTATTACCGATGAAATGGTAAAGGACGCGCCGTCCTTTAAACAGGTGGCCAATGAAATCAAACAGTTCCTTGATCAATGTGACCTGGGAGGATATAATAGCAATCGCTTTGACATTCCCATGCTGATAGAAGAATTCCTGAGGATAGGTATTGAATTTTCAGTAGAAGGAAGAAAGATGCTGGACGTACAGAAAGTGTTTCATATGATGGAACAGCGAACACTCACTGCAGCCTATAAATTTTATTGCCAGAAAACGCTGGATGGGGCGCACAGTGCCGAAGCGGATGCCACTGCCACCTGGGAGGTGTTGGTGGCCCAGGTAGAACGCTATCCACAAATTGGGAACACGGTGGAAAGTATTGTAAAATTTACGGGGGAAGACGATATCGTAGATTTTGCCCTTAGGTTTGTAAAAGAAAAAGGGGTAGAAGTATTCAATTTTGGAAAACACAAGGGGAAACCCGTGATACAGGTACTGAAAGAGGAACCACAGTACTACGACTGGATGATGAAAGGCGATTTTGCCATGAATACCAAGCAGAAGCTAACCGAAATACTGAACCGCACCCTGGTTAAAAAGCCCTGAAAATAATTATTCATTTCTTAGTATTCGATTGACCGTTCAAAACGATCTATATCGTATCTTAGTTACTAACGTATACCCCTCTTTTATTTGGAAAAAATAGTAATTATACCCACATTCAATGAGAAGGAGAATATCGCTTCTATCATTACCACGGTGTTCTCCCTGCAGCGGGATTATCATATACTGGTAATTGATGACGGTTCTCCTGACGGCACTGCCTCTATTGTTCGAACCCTGATGAGCCAGTATCCCGGGCAGCTTTTCCTGGAAGAGCGAAGCGGAAAACTGGGATTGGGTACGGCCTATATTCATGGTTTTAAATGGAGTATCCAGCGAGGCTATGAATATATCATGGAGATGGACGCTGATTTTTCACACGACCCCAAAGACCTCGAGCGTTTATACGAAGCCTGCAAGACCGGCGGGGCGGATGTTTCTATTGGCAGTCGTTATGTACCCGGCGGCAAAACGGAGAACTGGCCACTGGACAGACAGCTGTATTCAAAAGGCGGCGCACTCTACACCAAAATACTCACCTGGATGCCGGTAAACGACCCAACCGCAGGTTTTGTATGCTATAAACGAAAAGTACTTCAATCGCTCAACCTGGATATGATCCGTTTTGTAGGGTATGCTTTCCAGATAGAAATGAAATTTGCAGCCTGGAAGCTCGGCTTCAAACTCAAAGAAGTACCCATTACTTTTGTAGACCGGAAGATCGGCGTAAGCAAGATGAGCAAAGGTATCATCAGGGAAGGTGTGCTTGGTGTACTAAGCATGCAATGGAAAAGCCTCTTCGGCAACTATCTTGAGCAGGTAAGAAGCAAAACCCCATAGTCTCCGCGTATTCGAAAGTTATTCGAAGGAACGCCGGGTGATAGCGAGCCAGGTTTTTGTTTTGATGGCATCCAATACTAACCAGGAACCGATTACCGACAAAACAACCAGCAGGAGGATGAGCGGCATATTGCTGTACAGGAAATAGTGCAGTACCGCCAGTAACCCCGGAATAACCAGGGAGAACAATCCACGTATAGATGAACCGCTTTTGGAGTTCATGGATTGTTGTATAGAGAATGGAAGATCGCGGATAGTGATGTAAGCGATACAACTAAGCACCAGCACCTGATTACAAACGCCTAATATTAAATTGGGAATCACCCTGGGCCCAACAAGCACCACTGCCGGAATTGAAATAGCAATTACAATGGGGAAATAGAACTTTGTAATAATGGATTTAACAGCTCCACTGATGAGCATTCCCGGTTTAGAAACAGGCGTTATATAATAAATCCAGGCAGCCTTATATCTATCAGAAAAAATAATCTGTCCCAGTGCCATCATTAACATAAATCCGCTGAAATACAGTATGCCAATAAATATAAATCTACCTGCACCCTCCTGGTCGCGCACGGCTTCCAGTGTAAGAGTCTTTGTATTCATAAACATAACAACCATATATACCAGCAGGTAACCAAAAGAAGGGTATACCTTCATCTTGAATTCCCGACTACGCCCGGTCATCTTCCAAGTATTCAGGAAAGACATGCGTTCGGGTCCTTTCTGCGTTAGCCTGCCCGCGATAGTAGTTATGAAAGTTGGTGTAGTAGGTTTAGTGCGTTTAGATGATATGCTGACGGGCATTGCCATTTCGCCACCCTCACTTCCGCTGATCATGGAAAGCTTACTATTGAATGAGGGAGCGAAAAAACGGATCACGATCCACATGCTCAATGCCGGTAGTAACAGGCAAATCAGGAATGCAGTTACCAATGGCAGGGAGAAATGGAAACTTCTGAGGAACTGCCAGCTCTCCGCAAACCAGAATGGAGGCGCTGCCCATTTCCAGCCCGATGCTTCAACCGAATAGTTCTGAAGAGCCGCTTTTCCAATCAAACGAGGCAGTAATTGGTAACCACCATAAAAAAATATCGCGAAGCCAATCTGGAAATAACTGATTACCGCCTTGAATTTAGCCGGCGTAGTTACCTGCAGTATCACGATATACATAGCGTTGATAAGGAAAATGGTAAAAAAAGTGGCCGACAGCACACAAAAAATAAATGGTAATAACCCAACCCAACCATGAACAGCCAGCTCATACACCATCCCCGGCAGGGTCATGGGCAACACCACTTTCGATATATGTATCACAATATGCAGCAACCTTGCCAGCACAAAAGTTTTGTCGGCAATGGGCTTGGGTAGTATAATCATATTGTCACGCACGTCTATCAGTACAGAAGTAAAATCTGCGATCAGGGTAGAGGCAAGAATAAAAATGTAAAAAGAAAAATAGACGGTCAGTTTCGTAACATCATCTTTGCCTGCTGCAAACCCCACCAGGAAAATCAATCCCAGTATGGCCGATAGTAACATCGTTCCCAGCGTAGCTAACCTGGGCGGCTTGGCGGGTTTATTATGGCGTGTCTGCTGTAATGCAGCCGGCCTCCTGTCGTCCATCACTAATTTAGCATTGAGTATAGCGCGCAGGTGCGCAATATTCACTCCCATCTTCCGGTACACCCCCGAAGGAAGAAGCAGCAAAAACAAGAAAAAACGGTTAATGGGATTCATGCCTTATTCAATTTCAAATTCTCAGCTTTTCAAATTGTACCAAAGGCATTCATCAACTGATCCGCGGCATCCGACAAGGACTCTTTGGCTGTCATGTGTGCAAATATTTGTTCAAGGCTTTGGTTCCCCTGCTGCTGTTTCAACTCCTCAAAACTTCCATCGGCAATTACAATTCCCTCGTTGATAAGAATAATACGGTCACTTACCTTCTCCACCACATCCATCATATGACTGCAGTAAAAAATGGTTTTTCCCTCCTTCGCCAGTTTGCTGATCAGGTCTTTAACAATAATTACACTGTTCGCGTCCAGGCCGCTCAAAGGTTCATCCAGGATAATGATATCCGGATTATGCAGCAGGCCTGAGCATATCAGTACTTTCTGCCGCATTCCCTTGCTGAACGTATCCATACGCTGATCCATACTCGATTCCAGGCCAAATGCAGTTAACATACGGGTAATTCGGTCGCCGGCCAGTTCTTTGGGCATATTATACAACTCAGCCATAAAACCCAGGAACTCAAGCGGGGTAAGTACATCATACAGCTCGGCCAGTTCGGGTACATAACCAATCCTCGATTTCACCGCAATCGGGTCTTCATGGAGGTTGATGCCTTCTACCAGCACTTCCCCTTCATAGTCGGAAATCAACCCGCAAAGGATCTTTACGGTAGTACTCTTACCGGCACCATTCGGTCCTATATACCCTATTACCTGCCCGGGATAAATGGTCAGGTTAATACCTTTCAGCACAGGCTTTGCCCCATAGCTTTTATATACATTTTTCAGGCTGATAATAGGACCCATACAAAAGAAATAGTTGGAAAACAACAAGATAATAAAATTATAAACAGTTTGTGGTTTTTGGTTTGTAGTTTGTAGTTTGTGGTTGTTTGTGGTTGTTAGGATTTTTTTTTCGAAACTACAAACAACCACAAACTACAAACCAAAAACCGCCCTTGAAGCAAGCATTGATCAAATTACACATTGCCGTTTTCCTGGCCGGCTTTACCGGGGTGCTGGGGGCGTTGATACAGATGAATGAAGGACTGCTGGTGTGGTACCGGATTGCCTTAACCGTGGTTACTCTTTTTATTTTACTCAGCTTCCGCGGGAAGCTGCAAAGAATACCGGCTGCTGACGTATGGAAATTACTGGGCATTGGGGCGTTGATCGCGCTGCATTGGGTTGGATTTTATGGCAGCATTAAAATGGCCAATGTGTCTATCGGCCTGGTTTGTTTTGCATCGGTGGGATTATTTACCGCTGTACTCGAGCCATTACTGACTAAAAAAGCCTTCAGTTGGCCCGAACTGTTACTGGGTTTCATCAGCCTTGCGGGTATCTACCTGATTTTTCATTTCGATACCCGCTACCGTACGGGTATCATAGTTGGCATTGTTTCCGCGCTGCTGGCGGCACTGTTTTCGGTACTCAATAAAAAAAACGTGAATATCGCGCCGCCACAAACCATGATGCTGTATGAATTAAGCGGGGGATTACTGATTTTAACTTTATTCATGCCACTCTACCTGCACTATTTTCCCGTAACTACTATTTTTCCTTCCCTGGCCGATTGGGGATGGTTGTTGATATTAAGCTGGCTTTGCACTGTATATATGATGGACCTCATGTTACAATCCCTGCAAAAAACATCCGCCTTCACCCAAAACCTGACACTTAACCTGGAACCGGTTTACGGGATTATACTGGCCTTTGTTTTATTCAAGGAGAATGAAAAACTAAATAATAGTTTCTATGCCGGGGTCGGCTGTATCGCTTTATCTGTGCTTCTTCAAATGCTACGCATCATCAGGAAAAGGCCCCAATAACCGCGCCCTTACGGCTTTGCGAGCAAATAATTCCCGCAAGGGCGCCAGGGCGCGGTTTGTAGGGTGGAGTTGGGCTATTTAACTTCGTAAGCTACTATACTGTTTTTGTAGAAGGTGGGAACATAGAGTATTTTATTCTTTGCATCATAGCCGATGTCGGCACTGTTTATTTTCTTTTCTCTCGTATCCAACAGCACTTGTTTATCGCCCCGGGCGGGGATATAATAAACAATACCCGTCCAGCAGCTGACAATGTACTCATTGGCTTTTACCATTTCAATACCATCCGTGCTCGGGTCCATGCCCTCTGTAATAGTAAGCATCTGCCCGCTATGCGTTAGCTTGAACAATATTCCTTTATCCAGTACCAGCAGGTCATCGCCCACAGCCAGTAACCCGTTGGGTCCTTTCAGGTTTTCCAGTAGCGTGGTTACCGTCTTATCTTTGTCAATCCGGTGAATTTTCAGCGTTCGTGAATCACTCACATATACCGCACCTTCCTTGTCGATTGTGATATCATTCAGGAAACTGGACTTTTCCACCGGTATCCTGTCAATGATCTTCCCTTTCTGTACATCAATCACCACCACTTCTGTAACATCGGCCACATAGAGCTTATTTTTGTACAAGCCCATACCTTTCGGCGCATTAAGACCCGTTACCCAGTCCGCCTGGATGATCTTACCATCAATCCCCACCTTGCCAATCGACCCCTTGCCATCTTTCCCATCGGGCGTTCCGTCGATATTGGATACGTACAACACCTTATTCTTTTCCACGTACAAAACCGATTCCGGGGTCTTCAGTAGTGTATCGGTTTCCCATTTCTTTACCAGGGAATGTGTTTGGGCAAAACTGCCGGTTACAGCCAGCAATCCTGCCAGGACCAGTGCTTTTTTCATATCAGCTAAATTTGTACTGCTAAGATATCAACTATTGCGTGAAACGTGAGGCGTGAGACGTGAGGCGTGAAACGTGAACCTGGACACGCAATTTCATTCACGATTCACGATTCACGATTGACGATTCACGCCTCACGTCTCACGATTTTAATTATCTTCGGAACCTGACGATCAAACTACTCTTCATGAAGAAATTTCTCCTGGTTCCGGTTTGCCTGCTGGCAGTATCAGTTTTTGCGCAAAAAAAGCCGCTCGACCATACCGTGTATGATAGCTGGCAAAGTACGGGCGAGCGCGTGATCAGCAATAATGGAAAATACCTGGCGTATGCCATCAATCCGCAGGAAGGAGATGGGGTATTGGTAATACAGGAAGTGGGGGGTGAATTTAAAAAGGAAATAGCCAGGGGATATAATGTTACGATTACCGACGATAATCTTTTCCTGGTATGCCGTATACGTCCACCTTTTAAAGACACCCGCGAAGCCCGCATTAAAAAAAGACGGCCGGATGATATGCCGAAAGACAGCCTTGCTGTTGTTGAGCTGGCAACCGGCAAAATAGTTAAAACAGCCCGTGTGAGAAGTTATAAGACACCGGAAGAAGGTGGCGGCAACTGGCTGGCATACCTGCTGGATAAAGGGCTGCCCGACCTCACACGCCCTGCCGGGCGCACCGAAATGGATTCTGTTACACGACTGAATACCATGCTATCTCTTGCCGACAGCCTGGTGCATGTGGCAGATAGTTTACGCAATAAAGCCAATGAAGCTAAAATTAAAGGTATGTCGGTGCTACAGCAGCCGAGAGGCGAAGGAGGTGGCAACAGATCCGGGGCAAGGCCGGGAGCGGGCGGACCTGCCGCGGGTCGCGGTGGGGCAACACCTGCCGGAGCGGGAGAAGAAACGGTTGAAGAAGGAACCGACCTGATATTGAAAAACCTGGCCACCGGCAAAGACCGCACCATTAAACTGGTAACCGAGTATTACTTTAACAAGAAAGGCAATATGCTCTTATATGAGACTTCTAAGAAGCTGAATGATACCACTGTATTGCCCGCGGTAACCTTGCTAAATCTAAACAATAATGTAAGCACCACCATCTTTAAAAAGTTCAATGATGCCAAATCCTATGTTATGGATGAAAATGGCACGCAAGTGGCTTTTGTGGCGGAGCGCGACAGCAGCAGTAAAGCGTTACAGAAATTTTATAAACTGTATTATTATAAAGCCGGTACAGACAGTGCCGTATTATTAGCGGCGCGGGGTACCAAAGGAATGCCGGCAAACTGGACGGTTGCGGAACCTGCCGGGGGGAGAGGGGAAGGGCAGGCAGGCCCTCCTGGTGGAGGAAGGGGAGGCCGCGGCGGAGAAACCATGGTATTTAGCAAAAGCGGTCAGCGCTTATTTTTTGGCATTCAGCCCGTACTTCCTCCTAAGGACACTTCCCTGCCGGATTTCGACCGGGTAAGCGTGGATATCTGGCATTATAACGACGATCAGATCCAATCTGCACAAATCAGGAGCCTGAATGCCGACCTGAGCCGTGCTTATACAGCAAGGTATGACCTGACTACAAAAGAGGTGGTGCCGTTGGCCAACCCAAGTATGCGAACCGTATTGAGTACCCGGGAAGGGGATGGGTCAGTGTTTTATGCGAGTGCCGACACGGGCAGGCGCATTGCCAGCCAGTGGCAGGGATTTGTACTGGCCGACCTGTATGCACTCAACCCTGAAACGGGCCAGGTTGAACTGATCAGAAAGAATTTTAAGGGTAGTGCGTTGTCGGCTTCCTATACAGGCAAGTACCTGGTGTACTTCGATGAAATAAAACAGGTGTACGCTGCGTACAACTCAGTTACCAAACAACTGGTTCCGATTGCCAGGGATATTAAATTCCCTTTGTATAATGAAGAGAATGATGTACCCGACGATCCGAATGCGTATGGTATAGTCAGATGGACGGAAGGGGATAAATATCTTTTCATCAACGACCGGTACGATATCTGGCAGGTAGACCCGGAAGGGAAAGAAAAATCCGTTTGCCTGACCGGTGGCCGTAAAGACAGGATCGTTTATCGTTATATTAATACGGACAGGGATGAGAAATACCTGAGCAGAACACAAAAAATATTGCTGCACGTTTTTGATGATAAAGACAAGAGTAGTGGACTGGCCGTTCTGGACCTGTCTAAAAACACCACCACCTTGCTTTTTAAAGAAGCGGTAGCTGTAAATCAGAATGTGGTAAAGGCGAAAGATGCCGATGTATATGCTTTTACCAAGGAAACGTATATACAATCACCAGATGTGTATGTGCAGGTGGGCAACACACCGGCTGTGCAACTGTCACATATCAACCCACAGCAGGGCAATTATAACTGGGGCAAAACCGAGCTGTTCAGGTGGAAGGCCTATACAGGGAAAGAAGCGGAAGGAATTGTTTATAAGCCTGAAGATTTTGATCCGAAAAAGAAATATCCGATGATCGTTTATTTCTATGAAAGAAGTGCCAATACGCTTAACAATTACCAGGCACCGGCACCAACGCCATCGCGCCTGAATATTTCATTCTTTGTGAGCCGCGGATACATTGTGTTTGTACCTGATATCTGGTATAAAACCGGCTATCCGGGTCAGGGAGCTTACGATTATATATTAAGCGGAACCCGGGCGGTTGTGAAGCAAGGGTATGTAGACAGTACCAAAATAGGTTTGCAGGGCCAAAGCTGGGGAGGTTACCAGATTGTATACCTTATTACCAAAACCAATTTGTATGCGGCCGCCTGGGCCGGCGCGCCGGTAGCAAATATGACAAGTGCCTATGGTGGGGTTCGCTGGGGCCCGGGCATTGTTCGCCAGTTCCAGTATGAAAAAACACAAAGCCGTATCGGAGCAACCCTTTGGGAAAAGCCTGAATTATATATCAAAAACTCAGCCCTCTTCTCTTTGCCCAAAGTAAAAACGCCACTGGTTATTATGGCCAACGACGCCGATGACGCCGTACCCTGGTACCAGGGAATTGAAATGTACGCCGGTATGCGCCGTTTGGGTAAAAAAGTATGGATGCTCACCTATAATAATGAAGCCCATAACCTCGTGGAAAGAAAGAACCGCAAAGACATACAGATCAGGGAACAACAGTTTTTTGACTACCTCCTGAAAGGCGATAAACCCTCCAAATGGATAGCGGAAGGCGTGCCAGCTACCATGAAAGGCAGGGATTTGGGGTTGGGGTATTGAATTTGAAAATTTGAAAATTTGAGAATTTGAAAATTAAAGAATAGTTTGATATCAGGTATCCTGACAACACTCATTTTCAAATTCTCAAATTTTCAAATTAATTCGCCAGAATATCAAACTTACTCTTTGGCCTGAGATTATCCAGCCATTTAAATCTTCGCAGTTTCAGCTCTTCGTGGTTGGCCTGGCGGATAGGGTATGTATTGCCCTCATAGTTATTGATAAAAGATACACGGGCGGGTTTGCTATCCTCGAATAATACATTGATCACATCGCAGGAAGACTTGTGTACGCTGGCAAAAGCCTTGTCTTCATCCTGTATATAATACACGTTCTCGGCGTTGCCTTTGGCTCGCATGAAATATATCTTACCATCGTCAAAAAGCGCATTCAGTGTTGTGCCTTTCAGTTGGTTAAAATACTGGGTGCTGTCTACACGGTTAATGGCCATCGCATTTTCAAATACATATAGTCTTTCGGGTTTCTTGTCTTTTACGTAGAGATAGATCGTATCTCCGGTTATCTGGTTTTCCTTGGCCCATACAATCGGGTTCCTGAAAAGACGGAACACGGAATCTTCCAGCGAATAAAACAAACTGTCGCCCCGCGCCTGGAGGGAATCAGAAAATATCTTTACATTAAAATAAGCTTCAAAGAATTTATCCTTACTGCTGTCGGGTTTATTTTTCGCTGCTGGCAGTTGTACGGTGGTATCCGCCGGGTTGCTGCGGATGCGGGGCACCTCACGGGTTTTCATCAGGTCAGACAACCTTGCGGAATACAAGGTATCAGACGAAACAAAAATCGAGTCGCGGCCCTGCTTGATCAGTAAGATCGGTTTTTCGGTTGCCAGCAGGATGTCCTTATTCCGGTCTGTCTTTATATTGTTGGCAATCAGGTCAAACCCTTTGGCTGTATCCTTTCCCCGGTAAACCGCATTTCCCCTGAACTCTCCTAATTTGGAAGAATCATCAAAAGCCATATCATCGGCTGTAAAAGTATAGGTACTGTCATCTATTACAGAACGTTTGTACAGGAATCCCTTTTTATTCTTCCTGTCGAAATATCCATCCCTTGTTTTAATGGTCCGCTTAGATGAATCGTAAATAGTAGTAGGAGAAGTAAAAGTAACAATCTCGGTAGATGAATTGTACTGCAGGGTATCAGTGATAATACGGTAATCGGGGTCTACCAATACCACTTTTTGCTTAAAGATCACATCCTTTGTATCTCCATAATAATAACCTTCCTTGCTGGTAAGTATGGTTTTCTTGTTCACCACTTTCCCGTTGTTAAGATAGGTTCCGATCTTGAGCGTTACATCATACTCCAACGCCTCGGTGGTAAGTACCCCCTTGCCATCGGTTAACCTGACTTTCTTTTTCAGGAATGCTTTTTTGTCTTTTCCCAGGTACTGAAGGTACTGGGCGTAGGTATGCACGCTGTCTGCATCATTAATATGTACATTACCAAAGGCTTCCAGTGAATTGTCAAAACGATTGATGATGGCACTGTCTGCGTAAAAAAGTGTTTTTTCCTGCTTCACAACGACCCCGCCTGCCAGCCAGGTGAAATCGTGCGTTGAATCTACTTTCAGAAATCCCAGCCGTTCTGCGGCCTTGATCTCGAGCAATTTTCCCGCCTGTTTGAGCGTATCGGCATAATTATTTGCATCGACACCCGCAAAATGATTGCCTAACATCCCGGTAAAGGGCGATGACAGAAGAACGAGTAAAAAATATAATAAAGGTCTTGCCAGCATCATTTGCGTTATTTCACAACCGCTGCGGTATCAACCGGAAGAGGCGCGGTTAGTGCGCCACCTTTTTCCTTTCTGCCAAAAACAGAAATGTTTACATACCGTTTCGGATGAACACGAAGATCGTCCATTAAAATGTTCGCGCTCCTAACAGTATTTGTTAAATTATCATAGAGGGCCTTATCATTCAGCAGTTTTCCGAGTGAACCATTGGTAGAACCCGCTTTCTCCAGTATGGAATTCAGGCTGGTAATGGAGGTTTTAAATTTTTCCACCGCGCCATTGATATCCGCTTTTGAAAAATTATTGGTGGCCGTTTCCAGGTTACCCAGGGTCCGGGTTACTTTTTCATTATTATCCGCCAGGTTGCGGGTAAAGCTGTTGAGATTCGACATGGACTGTGAAATAGCTCCCGACTGGGCGTTCAGCATGCCCTGTATAGAACCGGAAGATACCACCAGGCTGGCCGTAGTCCGGTTAATATTGGCAATCACCTGCTGCAGGTTGTTTTTGGTATTGGGGTCAAAGATGGAATTGATATTTTTCAGTACGCTGTCCAGCGAATGAACCGTAACCTTGATCTGGTCGCTAACAGGACCCAGCTTACTCATTACATCACCCAGTAATCCCGCGTTAGAGCCGGTAATTAAGGTATCGCCCGGCTGGATAAATGTTTTCGCATCGCCCAGTGTAACCGTGATGCTGGGTGAGCCCAGCGGGTTGTCTTTGATAACGGCAAGCGAGTTGGTAGGTATATTGTAATTGTCCTTTAATTTGATCGCTACAATAATGGAAGAAAGGTTCTTATCGGCATTCTCAATATCATACACGGAACCCACCTGGAACCCATTTACATATACAGCATTGGATACCATAATACCTTTGGTATCGGCATACTTGGCGTAAACAATATTACCTGTTTTGAACAACGTTTTGCCTTTCAGAAAATTAAATCCCAGGATCAATAACGTAATGGCGACGGCGGTAAGAGCTCCCACCTTCGTTTCGTTCGATATTTTCATAGGGGCAAAGCTAAGGAATCTTGGCAGAAACCGTGAACCGTGAATCGTGAACCGTGAATCGTGAGCCGGAATTGCTGCGGAGGGTTTACCAACTTTCCTCTAACACCCCCACACCAACGATTCACGATTGACGATTCACGATTCACGACCTCACTGCCCTGAAGTGGAGAGTTGTTTTTCCAGGGAAAATCGGTATCTTTTTAATGAGCGGATCAGGACTTCGCAGGTTTCGCGCTGTCCGGCCTCGCTATTGAGGTAGTCTTCTTCATCGGGATTGGATATAAAGCCGGTTTCTACCAGCACCGCCGGCATGGCTACCGCCTGAAGCACCCAGATGCCTTTTTGCCGCTGCTTGGCCTCCCGGCTTACCCGGCCCACCTTGGAAAACTCCTCTTCAATGGTAAGAGCCAGGTTGGCACTGCGTGAAAAATAGGTCTGGGTTTTCATATTGATGATCATCATCTTAGCGGGATCTGTTGGATTAAAATCTTTAAGCTCCCGGGCGGAAACACTGTCGAGAAAAAGGTCTTCGTGCTGGCTCAGGGCCTCCTTGGCCGCATTGCTCTTATCCACCCCATAAATGAAGGTTTCCGTGCCCTTGGCCGGGTTGGGGGTGGTCCAGGTACGGTAATCCTTTACTTTTTTGGTATAGGCCTTCTTTTTCTTGCCCTTACCCCTGTAAGCTGTAACTGTTTTATATCCAATAAATTCGCTGTGCCTGATGGGGCCACCGCCCTCGTTTACGTGTATGCAAACAAACAGATC
Organism: Sediminibacterium sp.; assembly: GCA_965229175.1. Taxonomy (GTDB): domain Bacteria; phylum Bacteroidota; class Bacteroidia; order Chitinophagales; family Chitinophagaceae; genus Sediminibacterium. Next base: position 145,477 of record CBDDIT010000013.1, read on the forward strand.
ACCCTTGGCCTGGTTAGCCAGCCGGGCTTTTTGGGTAACCGGATCAAATACATCGGTGGTACGGGTCATATACACTTCCACATCCGGCATCTCCTGCCGGATCATCTGCTCCAGTTTGAGAGCGATGGCCAGTGAGATATCCTTTTCGTGCGAATACCTGCCGGATGCGCCAAAGTCGGCCCCGCCATGGCCCGCATCTATCACAATTTTACGTAGGGCAGGCTTCTGAAAGGGTTTGCCGGTCCTGATGGTAAAAGATGTACACAGTAATACGCCCAAGCTTAACAAAACCAATGCAGCAGATCTTCTAGGCATCATATCTATTCGTTAAAGGATTTTACCAGGAACACCATTTACACCGTTAAGACCTTATTTTTGCCCCTGTGAACATGTCCAATCACCGTAAAATTAACGCAAAAACTGCCTTTGGTGTTCTCGCAGGAGCCTATTTACTGATATTAACATTTCATATACCGGTACTGGCCGGCGGCAACAAATACAGCATTCCTTTTGCTTCTAACCAGCGGGCTGATACCGTTCCCGCCGTTAAAAAAGACAGTTCCCGCCAGGATTCCCGTTTACTACGCACACCCGCCGATACACTAACCAGGAACAAAGATTCATTGGTAGTAAAGACAGATACCATACGGATCTCAAAAGACTCCATCGATGCCCTTATAAAATCCCATGCCGAGGATTCGGCGGTGCTGTTGGTGCAGGGTAAGCAGTTTATCCTGTACGGTAAAGCGAAAACCGAGTATAAAGACCTTAAGCTGGATGCGGCCACTATTTTATTCGACCAGCAAACGCAGATCGTAAAAGCCTACGGAGCACTGGACAGTTCGGGCAACCCCAACAGTAAGCCGCAGTTTACACAGGGAGAGATGAAAACCATCAGCGATTCTATCATTTACAGCATGAAAACCGCCAAGGGGTTAACCAAGAATACATTTTTACAGGAAGGAGAGATCTATGTAAATGCGGAATACCTAAAAAAAGTTAGCAGCGACGAGATTTTTGCGCGTAATGCCCGGTTCACTACCTGTAACCTGGATACTCCCCATTTCGCCTTCCGTACCCGGAAAATGAAAATGGTAACGAATAAGCTGGCCGTTACCGGAAGAGTATACCCGGAATTCGAATCAGTACCTATTCCCGTTATTTCCCTGCCCTTCGGCATATTCCCGCTTAACAGGGCCCGGCATTCAGGCGTATTACTTCCCTCTTTTACTACCAGTGAAGATTTTGGATTGGGACTGGAAGGCTTGGGATACTACAAAGTGATCAACGAATATATTGATGTAACCGCCAGAACCAACCTGTATTCTTACGGGGGGTGGAACCTGAATCTTACTTCCAAGTATATTCAACGGTATAAGCTTTCCGGGAATGTGAGCCTCAGCTTTATCAATTCCCGGATATTGAACCGGAACCCCAAGATCATGGAAGAATTCAACAGCACCAGGTCGTTCATGATCAACTGGAGCCATTCGCGGGATTCGAAGGCCAGGCCGGGAACCAGTTTTACCGCCAATGTGAATTTCGGAAGCACACGGTTCAACCAGCTACTGCTGAACAATCCTTACCAGAATTTTCAGAACCAGTTGAGTTCCTCTGTAAACTATACAAAAGACTGGCGAGGTAAGTATAACCTATCGATAAACCTTAACCATAACCAGAACAGTGTGTCACGTTTGGTAAACATGAACCTGCCTACCATGAACTTTAACGTAACCACATTCTATCCCTTCCAGAAAAAGGAATCGGTAGGATCCGGAAAATGGTACGAGAAGATAGGGATAGGGTATAGTGGTAACTTTCAGAACCAGTTGTCTTTTTATGATACCGCATTTAATTTCAGGAGGATGCTGGATACATTGCAGTATGGTGCGGTACATAATATTCCCATCACTTTGTCATTGCCTTCTTTGGGACCTATTACGGTTTCTCCCAGTATATCCTATGAAGAGCGATGGTATGGACAGCGCATTTTCAGGGATTGGAATGCTGTTCGCGAGAAAGTAGACACTACACTACAGAAGGGCTTCTATACAGCGAGGCAGATGAGTTTTGGTGTATCTATGAATACCCGGATATTTGGTACCTATGAGTTCCCCAGGTCGAAGCGGATAGTAGCTATCCGCCACGAAATGCGGCCCAGCTTTGCCTTGAGCTACCATCCTGATTTTGCAGGTAAATATTTTTATAATACCCAGGTAGATACTGCTGGCAGGCAACTACGGTTCTCGCAGTTTGACGGGGGCATCATAGGATCATTTTCAGAGGGGGCATTTGGAGGATTCAGTTTTGGCCTGGATAACACCCTCGAGATGAAACGCAGGAATACCAAAGACTCCACCGACTCAAAAGCAACTACCAAGATAAAGCTGCTTGATGGGTTCGGGTTCAATTCTTCCTACAACCTGCTGGCTGACAGTTTTGCATTGGGTGCTTTTTCGTTGTATGCGCGCAGCACCTTATTCGATAAACTTAATATTACCGCTTCAGCCAATTTAGACCCTTACGAAATAAATAACGAGGGGTACCGGGTAAACAGGATTTTGTTTGACCCGGGCCATTTCAAGTTTGGCAGGATTACCGGCGGTAGCCTGGCATTCAATACCAGCTTCTCCAGCAAATCAAAAAGCGGTAAAACAGATAAGGACAAGGCCTTGCCTGTTGACCCCTTTATGACACCGGATGAACAACAGCGACAGTTGCAGTTTGTAAGGGCTAACCCTGCAGAATTTACCGATTTTGATATACCGTGGAACCTCAGCATTTCCTACTCCCTTAACTTTTCAAGGCAGTTAAAACCCGATTACAGCGGGTTTCAAACCCTTACCAATTCAAGCTTCTACTTTAATGGCGATTTTAGCCTCACCGACAAATGGAAGCTGGGCGGTACGGGCTATTACGATTTTAGTTCCGGTGCCGTGCAGCAGTTAAGTATGTTCATCACCCGCGAAATGCACTGCTGGCAACTGGCTATCAATGTAACGCCTATTGGGTTGTACCGGTCGTTCAACATCACCGTCAACCCAAAATCGGGTATCCTTCGTGATCTGAGGATTAACAGGAGCCGGACTTTTTCTAATTATTAGCATTCGCTGAATAGTAATCCCACATAATGGTAAAGACTTTTTCTTTTAAGTCCTTTGTGTCCATTCCGTCGGCGGAAACGGCAGGCAGAAAGTGCATTTCCAGGCGATGGGGAAGGAGATAAAAAAACTTGTTGGCGGGAAGCACTTTTTTTGTGTGAAACAATACAACCGGCAGGATCGGTTTCCGGGTATCTTCGGCCAGGCGGAAAGCACCATCATAGAATTTCTTTAGGGGGTCGCCGGTTCGGTTCCGGGTTCCTTCCGGGTAAATAAGCATGTCCAGGCCGATGGTCAGCATCTGCTTCATTTCATCATAACTCTTCCTGCGGCTCTCATCGCTGTTGCGGTCTACCAGGACACTGCCGAACCCATAAATCCATCCAAACACCGGAACCTTGGTAAACCCTTTCTTGGCAATGGTTTTGTTAGCGCGCGGCATAAACGGGGTGCTTACAGGAACGTCCATGAGGCTGTTGTGATTGCA
>CBDDIT010000014.1:0-11561 GCA_965229175.1 Sediminibacterium sp.
AGTTTAACCGCTGTTTAACAGCACTTCAAACCAAATGCCAACGGAAGATACGCTGAATTTTTGACAGGCGGGCGGGCAGACAGGTGATGCTGACTTTTTAATACCGGATATTGGCTGCGGATGCTGGGCAGGCACAGTGAATAGTGAAAGCGTTCAGGGCATAATTTAACGGTGGGCAATCATCCTTCTTCAACCTTGTCAATTCATTTCAGCAAAGCCTGCGGTAAAATGCAGGGGGTATGATATCAATTATCTGATATCCTTTAAAAATTGCATCGTATCCACTCCATCTGCATAATCCGGCAAAGTTGGCACCTGGGCGCTGCCAAAAGGCATAAAACCATGGCCAACAATGGCCTGCACTTCTTCTGATGCCTGTAATATTGCCGCAACGGCATGTTTGCCGGTATAAAATTCATAATGCACCTGGCTGATGGCCGAAAACAGGCTGGGATGCTCCACCAGCAGTATGGAACCGCTGCTCATAAAATACTTGTTGTTTAAAATGTGCAGCGAGAGGTTGTAGTCGAAGTTGTTTTTAAGCTTGTTGTGATCTGCGAGGTAGTTGTATTTGGCAAGCGCCTTTATGAGCGGCTCAAAATTGTAATTTTCGGGTACATACAGTTTGGTGACATTGCGGCAGCCGAGGCCAAAATACAGCATCATGTCATCTGCCAGCAGCGCCAGTTCTTCCTGCGTTTCATTGCCATCCAGTACAGCTGCAGAAGTACGGTTTTTGCGGATGATGGACGGGTATTTCCCAAAATAATATTCAAAGTAGCGGCTGGTATTGTTGCTGCCAGTGGCAATATAAGCATCGCAATTTTTAAGCAGGGGGGCGAATGAAATATAGTTCTGCACCGTTACTTCAAACGCATACATTTTTTGTACAAGGTGTTTAATCAGCACATCGTCTTTAGATGAAGTTTTAACCAGCGTGCAGTGCCCGGTAATAAAGCAGCAAAGCAGGTCGTGAAAACCCACCAGCGGAATATTGCCGGCCATGACCAGGCCAACGGTCTTTGGTTCGGGATTTTCATCGGGCAGGCCATACTTATTTACCCAGGTTTCCAGCTTATCCCGCTGTAAAAATTGCGCAACAATGTTTTGGGTTGCCAGGTCAACAAATTCTGCCGTAAACCAGCCATTTTCGATAAAAGCCCTGGATTTTGCAGTTTGCCATGCATCCCCGTTTGCAGCCAGGTAATCGCCCAATTCCACCAATATATTTATCCGTTGTTGTAAATTCATTGCAGCCGGTTATTTTTGCGCAAGATAGAAGCAGATGCAGGATGTTCGATAATAGATTTCAGCGTTCAGCAGCAGCAGCATGTCCGGGCCAGTACCCAGGCATGGAATTGTATTAATCTTCAAAATTCAAACCATAATTTTCAAATTTCCCGGATATGGCTATTAAAATTACTGACGAATGTATCAATTGCGGCGCTTGCGAGCCCGAATGTCCGAATAATGCGATCTACGAAGGCGGCGTTGAATGGGCGGTTGCCGACGGTACAACTATAAAAGGCATGTTTACTTTAATGGATGGCTCTGCGGTGGATGCCGATCAGAAGAATGCCCCGCTGAGCATGGATACTTATTATATTACGCCCAATAAATGCACCGAATGCCAGGGTTTTCACGAAGAGCCTCAATGTGCGGCTGTTTGCCCGGTTGATTGCTGTGTACCCGACGAGATGTACGAGGAAACGGTGGAGCAACTGCTTGCCAAGAAAGAACAAATGCACATTTAAAGGCTGGGGAAGGCTGCGCCGGCGGGTATTTTTTAAAGAACTGTATAAAACTATCCACATGCTTGGTATACCCGAATTGCCGCGTTAACTTACTTTCAATTGCGGGGATAAAACCCCATTTACTGGCATGTGATATTTCGTGCCGAACTGGTGAAGCGCTGAAGGCCTTCACCTTTTTTTGCGCTGTACAGCAAAATTTGAAGATTTGAAATTCAGGATTTGAAGATTGCGGTTGCCGGGCCAATTTTGCTTGCAAGGACAAAATGGTTGCAAAGTGAGGATAGAAAGTCCGATTTTTATATTAAGCATAAGTAATCCGAAGCTTAAATTTCATAACCTTCTTACTTTTAAATCAAATCCAAATTTTACCCTTATGGCTTTGAAAATCACAGAAGAATGCATTGTCTGCAATGCCTGCTTGCCTGAATGTCCGAACAGTGCTATTTATGAGCCAGGCGTTGAATGGGCAATTGGCGATGAAACGATCATAAAAGGTCAATACATTTTGAAGGATGGAACAGTGGTAAATGCAACCCAAAAAAATGCACCCATCAGCAATGATTATTATTATATAGTGCCGGATAAATGCACCGAATGCCAGGGCTTTCACGAAGAACCGCAATGTGCCTCAGTATGCCCGGTAGATAGTTGCGTGCCGGATGAATTATATGCTGAAACTGTGGAAGAACTGATCGCAAAAAAGAACAGTTTGCATGGTGATTGATTTTACCAATCAGCTGTTTCAAAATTTCAAATCCACCGGATAAGTTACTTTTTTATTGGCAGGCGCAAAAGCGGTAAATCTTAAATCTTAAATTCCGAAATCCTCAAATTTCTGTTTTCTTTGTGCCATGAGCAAACCAACCATTGCCTTTGTTACCGGTGGCTATTCCGGTGAAGCTGAAATATCTTATAAAAGCGCCATCACCATCCAGAATAATATTGATACTGATAAGTTCAATTACTACACCATTGACATCCGCAAAGATGGCTGGTGGTACAACAATGAAACTGCCATTGACAAAAATGATTTTTCGTTAACAATAAATGGAAACAAAATTGTTTTTGATGCCGTGCTGATCGGTATTCATGGCACACCGGGTGAGGATGGCAAACTGCAGGGGTATTTCGATATGCTGGGCATACCTTATACCAGTTGCGACGCAGCCACATCGGCCCTAACCATGAATAAGCGCTTTACTACGGCTGTTGCAGGGGTAAGCGGTATTGGCGTGGCAAAAAGCCTGCATTTTTATAAAACCGATGCGGTAAATGTAGAAGCCATTGCAGGCCAGTTACAATTTCCGGTGTTTGTAAAACCCAACAGTGGCGGCAGCAGCATTGGCATGAGTAAAGTGCCCGATATAAGCGGATTGGAGGCGGCCATCGAAAAGGCTTTTAAAGAAGATGAACAGGTGCTGGTGGAGGAGTTTGTGGCAGGCCGCGAATTTACCATTGGCGTTTGCCGCATTAATAATGTGGTTACGCCGCTGCCCATGACAGAAGTGATCAGCCAGAATTACTTTTTTGATTTTGAAGCCAAATACCAGGGCAAAAGCACGGAAATAACCCCGGCGCAGGTGGATGAAGATATTGCTGAAAAGGTGCGGTCCACTGCCAAAAAGATCTACGAATTATTCAACTGCCGCGGTGTGGTGCGCATCGATTTTATTTATAACGAAGCTAGCCGGCAGCCTTTTATGCTGGAGATAAATACAGTGCCGGGCCAAAGTGACGCCAGCATTGTACCACAGCAGGTAAAAGCTAAAGGCTGGACGCTGAAGGAATTTTACAGCGGCCTGATAGAAGCAGCATTGCAATGATTTAACGTTTTTAATTTGGGTTACCATTGTCTGCCGCTAAAATTAAGGTGTGCAAAAAGCCTGAAACCTTTTACTAACACAATGAAAAGCATGATACAACTGAGCAAACCCAGCCCTGAATTGCGGGAATTATTAAGTCCATAGTATAAAAATGCTTTTCTTGCAAACAGCAAGTTCATCAAACCCAAACTATATACCGTGTTCGGATTTATTACCAAACGTCATTTTTTAGTGAACCTGCTGGTGGCCATTTTACTGGTAGTGGGCCTGTTGTTCGGTTTTTTGTGGATGCTGGGCTTTATAACCAACCATGGTGAATACGAAAAAGTGCCCAACGTAAAACGCAAAACCCTGCAAGAGGCCATTGCATTGCTGGAAGAAAAAGGTTTTAAGGTAGAGGTGGCCGATTCCATGTACATAGACACCATGCCGCCGCTGGCCATTGTAAAACAATCGCCGGAGTACGATATGATGGTGAAAGCAGGCCGTACCATTTATGTAACTGTTAACCGTACGCAGCCGCCAATGGTGGAAGTGCCGAATATGACCGGTTTCTCTTTCCGTAATGCGGAGATGTACCTGAAACAACTGGGGCTGAAACTGGGCGATACCACCCGCAGGCCAAATATTGCCAAAGATGCTGTGCTGGAAGTGCTGTACAATGGCCGCATTATAAAAAGCGGAACCAAAATATTCCAGGGCAGTACCATTAGTTTTGTGCTGGGCAGTGGTTTGGGCGAAGATGAATTTCCGGTGCCGGAAGTATATGGAATGACTTATGCCGAAGCTAAATCGTACCTGGCATCGCTGGGTCTGGATGTGGGCGGCCTGGTGGTTGACCCGGATGTGCGTGATACCGCCAATGCGTATGTGAACAAGCAATACCCCGAACGGATTACCAAAATAGATGATGGTCAGGGCAGTTATATTATCCAAAAAAATAATATGCGTGAAGGCCAGGCCATGGACCTCTGGCTGGGCAGAAATAAGGTAGAACGCAAAACGGAAGAAGATGACAGCAGCAGTACTGATGACTACAGCGATGAAAAGCCTGCCGAAAAAAAGAAAGAAAAGCCGGTTGATAAAAGCACAAAAGATTACCGGTAAAATTTTATTTCAATAATATATAAAATATATAAATTAATATTTTCTGGCATATGAAAACGATCACCGTACAGGAGTTAAGAGCACGGCTCAACAGTGGCGAAACCATTAACCTGGTGGATGTGCGTGAACCACATGAACGTGCTGAATTTAATATTGGCGGCCAGCACATACCGCTGGGTAAAATTCAGGCCATGCAGGCCGATGAGCTGGATGAACTGAAAGACCAGGAAGTGGTGGTGTATTGCCGCAGCGGCAACCGCAGCGGCCAGGCTTGCCTTATACTGGATACCATGGGCTTTACCAATACGGTAAATGTAGTGGGTGGTATGCTGGCATGGCAGGAGTAGATTCAGGATGCAAGATATCAGATACCGGCCTTTGAGGCATGCAGGTTTTTAATAAACAGCATGCTTCAAAGGCCAGTTTTTTTGGTTTAGGGTTCAATGTTTAATTCAGAATTAGTTAGAATATGTGCATATGCCGACCAGCATTGAGTTTGCACTTTTAAATGCTAATGGACAAGCTTAACAGGGGGAGGAGATGGCTTGGCAAAACGCCCGGAGGGTTCGGGTTGCCTTGATTTTTTTGCGCTACTTTTTGCATCAAGGCAAAAAGTAGCAAATCACCACTAATGCGATGTAAGTACCGATAAGTGTTTCAAACCAGCAAGCTGGAAAAAAAACTCCCTATTTATACATCTATGCGCATATTCTACCTAATCCTATATTTGAGGTTCATCTAAAGCAAATGGCGTCATTTATTGAACTATGCCACAGGTGCCGGACCTTAAACATTAAACTTTACACTCATTTGTATCTCACACAAATTGTTGTTACAATTTAATATTCACTGCCGCCATCACGTTCGTTCCTGCCATGGGAAAGTAAAAGTTTTCCGTTGTTTTTTGGCCGCCGTAGATATAGCTGAAGGTATAGCCGTTGGGCTCATACCGGGCATTGAACACATTGTTCACCTGGAAAATAAAGCGTACTTCTTTCAGGAAAGGCAGGTGCAGGCTGTAAGCTGCACGCAGGTCTGTTACGGTAAATGCATCCAGCGTCCGGTTCATGCTGCCCGTGTTGTCTAAAAATTGTTTGCCCACATATTTGCTGAAGCCGCTCAGTTCCAGGTTTTTAACCGGCGTAACATTCAGCGCAATATTTTGTACGATGGCAGGAGAGAAGGCAATATCCGTGGTTCCATGGTTCACCCGCCAGTTGCCCGCCATTGTCGTAATCATCCAGGTATTCCGTAAAATCTTTTACCTTATTGCTGCTGAAAGCACCGTTGTACGATACGTTCCATTTAGGTTGCACGTACTTTAATTCAAGTTCTGCACCAGCCCGGTAGCTGTTGGGCAGGTTGCTGCGGGTGTAAGCGCCCACATCATTTATTTTGCCCGTAAGCACCAGCTGGTCTTTGTAATACATGTAGTAAAATGTTACCGCCGCACTTAAACCAGGTATAATGTTTTTTCTTGATACGTTCAGTTCCACATCATGCAGTTGTTCCCGTTTTGGCAACTGCGTGGTGCCTGCTTCAAAGTCGTCGCGGTTGGGTTCTTTCTGCCCCATGGCATAGCTTATAAAAGCACTCCATTCTTTATTGGTGTAACTCAGGCCGGCTTTGGGGTTCACAAAATTGTAATCCGCATCCACTTTTACGCCGGGGTTATTCCGGAAGCCACTGATCTTATAGTTCACGAACCGGTATTGCAGATCCGTAAACAGCTCCAGCGTTGTACTAATTTTGCGCTGGTATTTTACAAACACATTGATGTCTGTTTTGTACGCATTGTGATCATACCACCGGTAAAAAAAGCCGGGTTTACCGGGCGTCCAGATCACATCGCCAAAATGATTGCCCAGGTAGCGGTTCCAGCCGCCGCCAAATGTAAGCTGGTGTTTGGCCCGGGTTTGCTGCAGCGATAATACCTGTCCGAAAAAGTGGTTATCAAGCCATAAACGGCGTACCAGGTCTGTGGTACGCACCGTATCACTGCCATTAATAATGGCCGGAATTCCATAATCAGCCAGGTCTTCACCCGCTTTGTACTGCTCGTAATAACCATGGCCGGGCGTGTAAAACAGTGCTGTATTAAAGGTCCATCCGCCGTTCAGTTGCTGGTTCCAGAACAATTGAAAATGGTTTTGCCAGTAGTTATCCGTTTCGTTATCGTACGGAGTGCCCGGCCGTTCAGTACCAGCGCTGTTGAATGTGCGGTTGGTATCTAAAAAGTGTTGGGGAATGCCATTCCATGCCTGGTAGGTTTTTTCCTTGCCTAAAATTGCATTGAAGCGCAGTTGCGTTTTTTTGCCCCAATAAGCTGCACTCAGGTAAGCCGATTGCAGTTTGCTGCTGGCCCGGTCAATAAAACCGTCGCTGCTGATATTGCTGAAGCGTGCATCCACCGTAAAATGTTTTGCCAGCAGGCCGCTGCCCACCAGCACGGTATTTTTCCAGGTATTGAAGCTGCCGAAACTGTTGTTCAGTTCTGCATAGGCCTGCGGATTATAACTGTTGGTGCTGAAGTTCATGGTGGCGCCAAATGCTCCCGCACCATTGCTGCTGGTGCCCACGCCACGCTGTAACTGTATGCTGTTCACCGACGACAGGAAATCGGGCATATTCACAAAAAATGTACCCTGGCTTTCCGCATCATTGTAGGGTATGCCATTGATGGTCATGTTAATGCGGGTGGCATCGGTGCCGCGGATGCGCATGGCCGTGTAACCCACGCCATTACCTGCATCGCTGTTCACCACCACGTTGGGCGTTTGGTTCAGCAGGTAGGGAATGTCCTGGCCAATGTTGTTCTTTTCAATAAAGCTCCTGCTGATATTCGTTTTGGCAAATGGCGCCTTTTCACCGGCACGGGTGGCTTTCACTTCCACACCATCCAGCAGCATGGGCATGCTGGAAAGGTCAATAGACAACGTTTGATCCGCAGAGAGCGTGAGTGCTTTGGTGTACAAACCATAGCCGGTGTAAGATACCACCAGCGAATAATTGCCGGCTGCGATCCGGTTCAAAACAAAAACACCCTGGTCGTTGGTTTGTGCAGACTGGTTTTTGGCACCTTTTAACGATACGGTGGCACCGGACAATGGTGTTTGGCCGCTGGTTACGGTACCGCGGATACTAAGCTGGGCTGCAGCTGAAAAAACGATCAAAAAATGCACAGCCAGCAAATACAATCTTTTCATGAAAAAACATTTGTGCCACGCCCTTTACAGGGTGCAGCGGTGATGAATGATTGTATTCGCCCGGTAAAACAGTAGAAAAATGGAAGGAGGGAACCTTCGCCATCCCTTTCGCAGGTATTACCCTGATCAGGTTCTACGGGTGTAATCTCAGGTATTAAAGCGGTTGCTTCAATGCCACCCCGGGCAAATGCGTTGCAAATGTAACAGAAAAAAAAGTTTAAAAATATTGTAACATATCTGCGACATGCTTCGTACTACTCTCAAACAACAACAAACACAACACTTTCACCCCTAAAAATTTTTTACAATGATCCTGAATAAACTCTTGTTGCTGCTGGGCGTATTGTCTGTTTTTGCTGCGCCCGTGGCTGCGCAGAAAACCGTGTACGATGCCAATGTGGAGGTAAGGAATGTGAGTGGCAGCTTTAATGCGGTAAAAATATCCAGCGCTATCGATCTGTATATTTCGCAAAGCACTAGCGACCAGGTTGCTGTAAGTGCCACCCCCGAAAGCGGCAAAGCCAGTATTGTTACAGAAGTGAAGAACGGCACGCTTTATATCTATTACAAAAGCAGCAATAACAACTGGAACGGGCCTAAAAAAATGAAGGCATACGTGTCTGCCAAAACCCTTAACCGCATTGAAGCCAGCGGCGCCTGCAATGTGTTTGTGGATGGCAGCCTCAACAGCAATGACCTGGTGATCGACATCAGCGGTGCCAGCGATTTTAAAGGCGCCGTAAATGTGCAGAACCTGAAATTGCTGGGCAGCGGCAGCAGCGATTTTACCATCAGCGGAACTACAGCCAATTTAAAAGTGGATGTAAGCGGCGCCAGCGATATTAAAGCATATGAACTGAGTTGCGATTATTGCGATATTGAGGCCAGTGGCGCCAGCGATGTAAAGATCACGGCAAATAAAGAATTGAAAGCCCGTGCCAGTGGTGCTTCCGATATTTCTTACAAAGGCAATGCAGCTGTAAAAGAAGCCAACACCTCAGGTGCAAGTGATGTAAAGAAGAAAGGGTAGGGGGAGGAAATTGAAAATTTGAATGTTTGAGATTTGAAGATTTCATTACTGTTTTGAATGTATAATAAATACAGTAATGGTGTAATAGCAGAAGTTGTCTCAAAACAATTTAAAAAATTCAAATTATTGAGCAAATATTCAAATCTCAAATATTCAAATCTTCAAATAACACATGTGCTTATCATAGTTTTCTCATAAATACGCCGGCCTTTTCCAGGGCTGGCAATTTTTTAAATAATTTAGAATTTGAATAATTGAGATGTGAAGATGTAGCTGCAATGCAGGCAGCAAAAGGGTTTCAGGAGTATGTTCATTTGCAAAAGATAATAATTAAAAAAAGTAATAATAAAATAGCCCGTAAAATACGGGCTATTTTATTAGTTGAAAGTTTGCAAATAATCATTCTGCCTGAATTTGAACCTGATTTTCAAATATCAAATTTTCAAATCTTCAAACCCCATACGCCTGAGCGAACACCGGTGCAAAGTCTGCCAGTTTTGTTTTGCCAAAAACCGGGGTTTTGCTGGCAAAATAATCTTCACCCATCGGGCCGTTCATCGCCTCACCCATTTCGGTATAATTACTGGCAACTTCATCACTTAATCCGGCCTGTTTCATACCCTCAATGCTCTGTTCGTTGGTAAAAGTTATCCAGGGCAGTTGCGGTTTTTGAATAGCGGAGCCAAGGGCAGCAGCAATTTGGTTACCTGTAACTTCATCACTGGCAATATACCGTACCGTGTGGCCGGTAAAATCAAGTCGCAGCAATTCTTCGGTGGCTGCATCGGCAATATCCGCCGGGTCAACGATCGGGAAAACAATGTCGCCGCCAAAATTGCTGCCAATAATGCCTGCGTGTTTTACCATGCCCACATTGGCTAACAGGTTGTTATAGAAGTAAGCAGGACGTAAAATTTTCACACTGGTTTCTGCAAGTTCCTGTTTAAAAATTTCTTCCACGCGGTGAAGACCGGTAACCGGTCCGCAGCCTGCCGGTAAGTGCGCCCCCACGCTGCTGAGCAACACCACTTTTTTTACACCCGCACTTTTCACTGCGGCTGCATAATTGCTGCCGATGCCGGCAATATATCCTTTCCAGTCAGCAGCATCCCATTTTGGCGGGATCATCAGGTACACAGCGTCTGCGCCGGTAAATGTGGTCGTTAAAAAGGCAATGTCTTCCACTTCACCAATGGCAGCTTTTGCGCCGGCAGCGGTCAGCGGCGCCAAATTGGCTTCGCTGCGGCCAATAACAGTTACAGCATGACCGGCTTTAAGCAGGTTAAGGGCCAAAGGTTTGGTAATGTTGCCGGCGCCGCCGGTAAGTACGTAATGCATGTGGTAAAAGTTTAATAAATGATTAATATTTGTATATACAAATTTCGAAATAAAAAATTAGTCTGCGAGTTTATCAGATATGGCGCACATCCGCTGCACCATTTTTGTACTTTCCTGTTCGCCTAAAACCGAAGCGTAACTTTCATAGAAATTTGCCACACAGGTTCTCATTTCAGGCAACATTTCTTTTGCTTTTGGTGTGGGATACACATTGGTTACCTTGCCTTCCGTGGTGCGCACAACCAGTTTTTTTTCTTCCAGCTTTTCTATCAAACGGGTAATGGTACTGGGTGTGAGCGATAAATGTGCACTGATAAAGCCTGGCTGCACACCGGGTTCTTCCAGTACCAGCATCAGCAAATAAGCATGGCTGGGACTTAACCCAACGGGTTTCCAGCTGTCGATCGCCAGCTTCTCCACCTTGCGTGCCAAAGCATTGCTGATAAAGTACAGGCATTGATTGTATTTACTGTCAGAAAGTTTCATTGACAGGGCAAAGATATACATGTTATTTGTATATGCAAATGTTTTTTTTCCCGGCAAATTTTCTGGGTGAATGAATTTTGCAGGAAAAGGGAATTGCGTTAAAAATGCATGCAATTTTCAAATCTTCAAATCTCAAATCTTCAAATTTCAAATTGCGCTACCTTGCGGCCCATGAGCAAAAAAGCAATCCTTTGTATCATGGATGGCTGGGGCATTGGACAGGTGCCTGAAGCTGACGCCATCCGCGCCGCCAATACACCGTTTGTGGACAGTTTATACAGCACTTACCCAAATACTACGCTGGTTACATTTGGCGAAGAGGTGGGGTTGCCCGAAGGCCAGATGGGCAACAGCGAAGTGGGCCACCTGAACCTGGGTGCAGGCCGCATTGTTTACCAGGAATTACAACGCATTAATGTTGCCATCCGCAACGGGAGTTTTTACCAGAATGAAGTGTTGCTCAACAGCATCCGCTTTGCCAAAGAAAACGGTAAAGCCCTTCATTTGCTGGGTTTGGTAAGCGATGGCGGCGTACACAGCCATATTAACCATGTAAAAGCCATTGCCACCCTTTGTAAAAATGAAGGACTGGAACAGGTATATGTGCACGCATTTACCGATGGCCGTGATTGCGACCCCAAAAGCGGCTACGGATTTATTGAAGAACTGCAACACCACCTGGATAGCACGGTTGGCACAATTGCCACCGTTACGGGCCGTTACTATGCAATGGACCGTGATAAACGCTGGGAACGCATTAAACTCGCTTACGATGCAATGGTTAAAGGCGTTGGCGAGAACAGCAATAACCTGTTGC
>CBDDIT010000015.1:0-14950 GCA_965229175.1 Sediminibacterium sp.
CCAGCCCGAATATGTTGATGAACGAAAATGTACTATTCTTCCGAAGGTTGCGCAAGGCAATGATGGTATAATTAAGGAGCATATTCCGATAGTTCTGATTTACCGTAGTCACATTGCGATGGCAGTTGGCCACCCGAAGCAAATACTAGTGTGAACAAATAATTATACCCGACTCGACAAATGCACCAGATCGCTTTGGAGAGTACTTTTTAGCCTCCTGGCATGTCCGATTTCGCACATGCCAGTCCTATTTCGCACACGCTTGATTTTGTTGAGGTTAGGAAAAGTGGGAGACTTATGAACCAGATCGGGGATACTCGGTCCGTCCGCAAGCACTCGATTTAGCTGTCCCCCAACCCGGCGCCCACTTTGCCGGTATTTGGTTAGCAAGACAACTTCGCAAACATAAATGGCCGCCATCGAAGTATTTCTGGGATGTTCGCCTTTCTGCACGGTCACCCTTAGCCCAATTTGTTGCTGCTTCTGACCCAATCAGTAAAAAGCATACAACAAACGGGGATTTGTGTTAACAGACAGGGCTGCTTAAACGCCAATTTTGCTTCATCAAGTTAAATGTCAGAACTCATGAAAAAAGTAATTTTAATAACCGGCGCAAGCTCCGGTATGGGTAAGGAAACGGCCCAAAAGCTTATCAACGAAGGGCATTTAGTGTATACCGTCGCCAGAAGGGTTGACCTGATGCAAGACCTGGAAAAAATCGGCGGTCATCCGCTGCAAGTGGACGTAACAGAGCCAACCGACATACAGCGTGTGGTTGAAACGATCATCAAAGAGCAGGGCAGGATAGACGTGCTGTGGAACAATGCAGGGTTTGGTCTCTACGGTTCAGTCGAAGACCTACCACTGGACGAAGCCAGAAGGCAATTTGAAGTAAACGTGTTTGGCATGGCGGCTGTAACTCAAAAGGTTGTTCCCTATATGCGCCGCGCCCAATCCGGTACTATTATCAACACTTCATCGATGGGAGGAAAAATGTACTTTCCAATGGGGGCGTGGTACCATGCCTCCAAACACGCCGTAGAGGGATTAAGCGACTGTCTCAGGCTTGAACTTAAACCCTTTAATGTTCATGTAGTCGTCCTGGAACCAGGATTTATTGCTACCGAATTCGGGTCGGTACTGCTGGAAGGGTTTGCCAAAATCCGAAAGGATAGCGCCTATCGGGATATGATGGACAAGATCATAGCGGGAACCAGGAAAGCCGCCGAAGGTAACGGCTCTTCAAAGGCATCTGTAATCTCGGATGCGGTCAGCAAAATTGTCAGCACCAGAAAGCCCAAGACACGCTACCGTGTCGGAAAATTCGCCAAGCCGATGGTCTGGATGCGTACTTACCTGGGAGATGAGATATTTGACAAGATCGTGATGAGCCAAATGTAATTCAATAGCAATCAGCGTTCGTGGGCTGGCAGAGTGTACAGCTTGACGCGTAAGGAGGTAGTCTTTGGGCGGACATGTAGCCACCGGGCCGGACAAAGACTACTTTTTCATGGCCGGCTACCTCTCTGCGCGCCTGGCCAGTATGCAGGCGCCAGCGAGTTGTCAGTCTGTTACGCGATAGGCCTTATTTTTATATCTCTTGAAACAAAGTAAATTGTAATTAAGATGAAGCCGATTGTTCAAATAAAGAGTATTTCTGAAATCAATAGGTTTGTGAAAGGTGTCACCAAGCACCCACTGGTCGCGGTAGTCGATTTTAGCAAGGTTGACGAGCATATCGATGAAGATATCCGTGTCAGCTGCGACTTTTATTCGGTCATGTTCAAGAACTACTGTGCCAACCAAATGCGCTACGGCAGGCAAACTTATGATTTTCAGGAGGGCAGCCTTGTTTGCATCGCGCCCAGGCTTGTACTGACGATGGACTCCGAAATTGAAAAGAAAGACAATATGATAGGGTGGGGGCTGTTCTTCCACCCGGATCTGGTAAGGGGCACCTCTCTTGGGGACAAGATGAAGGACTACACTTTCTTCTCTTACGAAACTACGGAAGCGCTACACCTTTCCGAGAAAGAAAAGCAAACACTTTTCGACTGCATAGTCAAGATTCAAACCGAACTTGAAGAGAATATTGACAATCACAGCCAGACACTGATCGTATCAAACATAGAGTTATTGCTCAATTACTGTTCCCGGTACTACGGCAGACAGTTTATCACCAGAAAAAATTCAAACAAAGACGTCGTTTCTCAGGTCAAGACATTGTTGAAGGAATATTTTACGGCCGATGGTCTTAGAGGCAGCGGGGCTACCAACAGTAAAGTACCTGGCTGAGCAAGCACATTTGTCACCGAACTATCTGAGTGACCTTCTCAAAAAGGAAACCGGGATGAATACGCAGGACCACATCCATTACTTCTTGATTGAAGAAGCTAAAAACATACTATTGAATTCGGATGCGTCGGTAAGTGAAATAGCTTACGCGTTGGGTTTTGAATATCCTCAGTACTTCAGTAAGCTGTTTAAACAAAAGACGGGAACTACTCCCCAGGAATTCAGAAGCCTCAATTGAGGTTTCCTTTAAATTAGCGAATTGCGGATTTTGCGGAGTAATTTCCGCTCATGCTTCCTGGTCGTATGCAGGTGCATCCGGAAGTTGCTGGTCCAGAAGATTACATTCATCATTGAACTACCTAAATCCGATAGCTTTTTGAAGCAGAATATTACCGGCAAACTGGATAAGAATCGATGTTTTAATATTTACTAGCCGGAAAAGTGTAAACCCAAACAGAACCACTTCAGTTGACCTTGCCGTGATCCCACAGAAATTTAAGGTTAACATGATCTACCAGATTTATAGTAGATATATAATAGTTTGAAGTAATGAAAACACTCAAATAGAGTGATTTCGTTACTAATCATTAAGTCGCATTTTTGCAAAAACGAATTCCAATTCGGTATTAACCGGGCGCAGTTGCTTCGAAGGCAAAGATTGCTGACCCCATTCATCGAGTCTATCATCAACAACATGCTAAAAATTGGGTTTATTGATAAATATCCCGTGGCCCACAAGGGTATGCGAGTGCTGCTTGAAGATCATTTTCAAGATGCTAAGTTGCATTCGGCGACCAGTGTTACGAATCTAAGGCTGATGAGTGAGTCAAACGATTTTGATGTTTTGATAATAGGTCACGATCAATTCACAACCACGAGTTGGTTGTCCATTTTTATCGATTTCCAAAGGCTTTGTCCGAATGTACCCGTGATCCTGATAGACGAGGTTTATCAGACGGGGAAAATCGAAGTTTATTTCAAGGCAGGCATTATGGGCAACCTGACTAAATGTTGTCCGGAGTTGGAGGTAGTCTGGGCTATCAAGTCGGTTTTGGCGGGCAAGAGATATATTTCGCAAGAATTGCATTATAATGTTTTAGGCGAGATCGCATATAGTCAGCAAGGTTTGCAAGGTTCAGAACCAAACATGAGAAGATTAGGACTTACTGCAAGAGAAGCAGAAATCGCCTATTACCTCACCCAGGGAATGAGCACCAAGGCCATTGCGAACGTAACAAAAACAACCAGTTCGGCAATCAGCGCGATAAAACGTAGAGTCCTAAAAAAAATGAAATCAGATAACATCATTGAACTGGCTAGGAAAATGATTGCTGCAACCAACTAGGAACCAGCAATCGTTTTTCCAGTTGTCTTCTAAGATCAACTATGTTCTGTCTAGGCTAGCGAAAATTTACTTGCACAGAATGCCGTCTGTAAGCAATTGATTAGTTCTTCGACGGATGCTTGTTTAGATATGTACGCGAAAACGCCCAGCTCACGCAAGCGACTGATGCTTTGCTCCGGCATCTCGCCTGCATAAACAATTAACTTGCTTTTGGGAAATTGATCGCGAATCCTGGCAATGTCAGCAGGCTCTACCTGCTCATGGTCGGGATCGTATCCAAGCATCGTAATAGACATCGCCTTACGAGAAAACGAGGCAGGAAGTGAATACCTGCAATTTGCTTCAAAAAGTTTGAATTTCGGAAAATGCGATTCGATAAGCAGTTTCAAGCCAATCCGCAGCAGCGGTTGCCGGTCGATGATTAAGAGATTTTCCATTGTATGGGTACGGTGAGAATGTTAAAAATAGCTGATACATTGAAGGTAACACCCGCAGGATTCTCTTAACATACCCAATCGTGCAACTGCATTTCCGGGTTATCGAACCGACCGTACCGGTTAGGCATTGCCGTACTCATATTCTAAACCATTCCAAAATATCGGGCTTTTTGTCCCGCGATATCGGGACGAGCTCCGAAGTGCGCATCAACAGATATCCGCCGTCCCGCACGAGCACCTTGTCTACATAAACGGCATTGATCAGATACGATTTGTGCGGCCGGATGAATCCGAAGGGTATCAGCTGGTGCTCATAATGTTTCAGGGTTTTGGAGGAAAGAAGCTTTGTGCCGTCGACGAAATGGAACATGGAGTAATTGTCAACTCCCATTACAAGCGCGATCTGATTGACAGCCACCAGGTTGATACTCTCGGAGGTCGGGATGGAGATCTTGTTGTGCTGTCTGGAAAGCAGCTCACAGAACGTCGGCCTGGGTTGGGAGCTGGTACTCAGTGGCTTATGTCTTCCGATGAACTTGACAATTGTTTGAAGCAGCTCCTGCTCCTTCACAGGTTTGAGAATGTAGTCGAACACCTGCTGCTTGATGGCCGTGATCGAATAGTCAGTAAAAGCAGTAACATACACAATCGGGATTTCAAGGGCCTTGATGTTTTCCAACAAATCGATTCCATTCAGAAGCGGCATTTGAATATCCAGAAATAAGACGTCGGGCGCCTTTTCCCAAATAGCTTTGCAGCCCAATACGGGACTGTTGAAGCATTCGATTTCATCAAAATAGTCAGTTAGGTCCAGTATTTTCGCTTTCAGTAGCGCGGCAGACCTCGTTTCGTCATCAATAATATAAGCCGTTGCCATCGTCTCAGGTGGTTATGATGGGTAGGGCCAGCTCGACTACCGTTCCTTTTTGCATCTCGCCTTTGTCGCTGATATCAATCCTGGCATTAACCTGGTAAACCTCCGCCATAATTTCCAGCCGTTTACGGGTGAGTGATATGCCAAAATGACTGCGACCGGCGGCTTGGCCGAGACCTGATCCCTGGGTTGCATTAAACCCGGCCCCGTTATCCTCAATTTTTATGTTTAACAGGTTGTCAGAAAAACCCAGTATAAGCTGGATCACACCCTTGCCACCCGGATTGTTGAGTATCCCGTGTTTAATGGCATTTTCGACGATTGGCTGAACGATCAAGGGTGGTACGCAAAGCTTTGAGATGTCCAGTGATGGTGGGACGGTGACGTTGAAAGCGAAGCATTGGTCGGACCGGGACCTTTCCAATTCCACGTACAGCTCTACAATCCTAAGTTCCTCACTAATTGGGATAAGCCTCTGCGGGGACTTTTCTATGACCAACCGAAGCAGGTCGCTGAAATCAAAGAGTACCTTTCTGGCCGATTTACAGTTGTTGACATACAGGAAAGAGTCGATCAGGTTCAGGCAGTTGAAGATGAAATGCGGATTCAGGCTTTTCTGCACGACGGACATTTCCGCTTCATACGCCCTGGCTTTTAAATCGATGCTTTCCTGATAAATCTGATGCTCCCGTTTGGTAAATGCAGCGATAATAAAAAGGTTACTGACACCCACACCCAAAAGCATCGGGAAGGCTTGCTGCACCTCGTACCCGGTCTCCTGTCGGTTGTATGTGGCAAGAACGAGCACGAATCCGGCAAAGACAAAACAAATCAGGCAAACAAGGCCCAGGACTATAATCTGAAAGGCTCCGGTAATCTCCTTCCGAATGCGGATTAAATGCAGGGCCAGCAGGCAAATGATAATCGTGGCTGCCACCATGCAACCATTGTTAATCAGGTAATAGCGCGATGTAAAATGTGTACCGATTGGTGAGAGAACGGCGATGACGCCCGAAGCGGCCGCAAGCCTGCCGATTACCCTTTTGCTGAATGCAACGAGTTTTCCTGAACGGTAAAAAAAGCGAATGGATAACAGTAGGCAAGACATGCTCAGAAACAGGAAAAGCTTATCCAGGTAAATACCAATCAAGGGGTTCTTGAACGGCCAGTTGTCGATGTTTACCGGGTATTGGTAGTACAGCAGGATAAAAAATAAAAGGAATAGGGTATGTCCGCCGGCATGGAACGCGTAAGCCGGGTCGCGTGACAAGGCATACTTCATTAAAAGCAGCACGATCGTGGTGATTGATATACCAAAGAAAGGAAGTGAGATTTTGGGATAGGTCCCCGCCGATGCTTTGAATGCAGATAGCCAGGCGACCAGTTGGGGCTCCGATACAAGATCTGCCCGAAGCTCTGAAAAACAGTAGTTATTCTGCTTTCGGCAGACGGCGATAAATGCGGTCGTGGAGTCGGTTGGGAACTTTTCAAAAAGCGTGACAAACGCTCTCTGCGTTTCACCGCCACGGTCTGGAATGACATACTTGCCCGCGGAGCGGATCTTTATCCAGCTGCCATTTTGATGTTGGAAAAGGTCTACGCGATCCTGATAGCCCGTTACCAGAAAGTTACGGGTTGTATCGGCCAGTAGCACCTTATAGGGAATATAAATGCAAACGGACGTACCGGGAGAAAAGAGGCGCGTGTCGGCCCGGGTACTGTATTTCCCCTGCGATAGCAACGAAAGGGAGCTTACAATGCTCAACTGGTTTAGCGGCTGGCCGTACACGTATGCCACCTTGTCCGGCATTTTTTGAGCTGGCGTATTCGTTTGCCATGACAGGCCGGCTCTTTCCAACAACCATTATCAGCACTAAGGTTCGAAGAAACATTATCGAGGGCATTTATCGCATGGTTGTACATGAAGTTGGTAAAAAATCAGTCTACCGACATAATTGATAGACTGACCAAAAACTCGCCTCCACATTATTTTCAACAAATCATCACCCCGGCAGTGCCGGGGTATGATTAAACACTCAACGTTAATTGATTAGAAGTGTCCTTGTGGTACTTTCCAAACCGGTGTACTGTAAAATATAGCGTTATGGGGCTTTTTGGATACGCTGTAAAAGTATTAGCGTCTGTCTAATTAAAAAATACAGAGGCTGGGGGATTTTTATACCGTAAATACAGTAGGGCTGGAACCAACGGTTGTAGAATCAATTGGAAGAAATCTACCGAAGGTGTATAAACGTTCGCGGCATCCGCGTTACTACGGCCATCGCGACCGATGTTTTAATCAACGGTGTTTAGGAAACCGGAATGCTGACCAAAACGGTTGTGCCTTTGGTTGAGGAGGTGATTTCGACTGAGCCATTAATCTGCCGGGTCCGCTGTCGGATGGAAGCAAGTCCAAGGCCCGGTCGATGTTGGCCGGCCAGCACATCAAATCCCCGACCGTTGTCAGAAATCTGCAATATTATTGCATTGTCATCTTCGTAAATAAAGAGCTTGACGCGGCGCGCACGAGCATGTTTGAGCGTATTTGTAACGGCTTCCTGGATGATTCTGAGTAATTCAATACGCGTTTGGAAATCTATTTTTTCGAGGGATTGATCGTCAATTTCGATTTGCTTTTCGTAACGACTGCCAGGTAAGGCTAAACCCACAATTTGCCGGACCCGTTCGGAAAATAGAATCTTATCGCTATCGGAGCCCCTCAGATACCATTCATGGCTCTTTGTGCGGGTGGATGCGTATGCGTCACGCGCGATTTCAGCTATCCCCGCAAGCTGATCGCGCACCCGGCTATCGTTTTCCTCGGCAGCCTGCAGTTCGACATAATTGACTAAGTGGACAAGTTTCCCTGCAACATCGTCATGCAGCTCCATTCCGAATCTTTTCTGGATTTCGTTTGCGTGGGATTCGAGCTGTGCGATCTGTATTTGGGTCGATTCATTAAGCTTGCTAAGTTGCCTTTCTGATTTCTCCTGATTGATTTTCAAAAGCCACAAGAATGCAACCACCGAAATCACCAGGATCGTTATAATGCCGAAAATGAGATTATTCCTGCGGGCGATGCCGGCTTGCTGAACGAGAAGTGCTTCACTTCGTTGCTCAGCGATCAGGTGCGCATACATATTATTTTGGATATCGGCTACCCTTATGACTGTGATTGAGTCATTGATAGCGTAAGCCTTCAACATACTTTCATATGCGGATTGATAATTGTCTTTCGCAGCCTGTACTTTCGCTGTATACCGTAAAATCTTTGAACCATCCAAGCTTTTTGCCTGGCTAGGTTTGCTTACACTCGCCTGATATTGATCCAAGAAATATCCGGCACTATCTATTTGTTTTTTTTCGATATATAAGTCGATCAACCTGCCCAGGATTGTCCCCGAAAAGGGTAGCTTAAACAAAGGGACAATTATCCTATCGTTCGATGTAATAATGCCATACGCCGAATTCAGGTAGTCTGCCTGCCTCTGATCCTGACCCAGGTACTTGGAAGCGTCCGCTTGCATCAAATAGTATGAAAGCTGACATTGGGTTAGCTTTCCCTTGTCGGAACCGGACTGACGCTTCAATTGCTGCCAAAGGTTTTTAGCAATGTTTAGCAATTCGAGTACCTTCCTCTTATCGTTGTCTGCGATATAAATACTCCCAGCCTGTTTGAGGATTGTGAATGCATTAATGCAGGTGTTAATATTGACCTGACCCTTGGAAACAGCAGTTGGCAATGTCTTCAAAAATGGCGTTATACTGTCAATTATAGCGATACTTTTTTCCATATTGGCGTGCCCCTTATCTCCATACAGATTCAGCATTAGCCTTGGTTGATTGAGCGAGTTAATGTAGGGTGGGATTCTTTTTAACTCTTCCTCCATTTTTTGAAGGTAGTAGATCGCATAACCGTCCTGGTGAAGAGCAGTGGTATGATTTGCCAGAAACGCATAGTACTTCACCCGGTACTTCTGATATGCAGGGCTGCTCCACGCGACGACCTTGTATGTGGAAAGCTTTTCTTTCAACAACGGGTTTTTAAAAGATTCTTCGGTGAGAGCCTGCGCTTGGGCCAGGTAAACCGTATCGTGCATCTTTTTCGTTTGGTGCATTATCCGGATCGACTCCCAGGACGAATCTGCCGGCCATATCGCTTGCGCGACGCATTCCCTGGGGCCGGCTTGCAAACACGCTATGAATGCTGGTAGGATCCATTTAACCAATATGTTTCTGCGAGCCCAGTTCGCCTGTATGCTGTTTGATAAGGAGCTAAATACACCCATAGCTTATAACCTGTTTAGGGTTATCAAAACAAGTTGTTGTTGAACACGTATCTGACCAGCTCGCTTACCGAATGGAGATCCAGCTTTCGCATAATATTTCGCTTGTGGGTCATCACGGTTATGGGGCTGATGAAGAGCAGGTCGGCAATTTCCTTGGTCCTTTTGCCGTGGCCGATCAGCGAAAGAACTTCCCGCTCTTTGCTGGTAAGTACGGTATTTTCTGCTGAAAACAGGTTGTCAGCCAGTTTTCCGGCCAGGTCGGCGCTCACAAATTTCTTCCCCGCCATGGTATACTCCAAGGCCAGCCTGATTTCGCCCGGGTTAACCGCCTTGCTCAGATAGCCATTTGCCCCCGCCGCAAAACATGCTTTGATGCCATTAGAATCCATTGAGCTACTCACTACCAGGATAACCAGCTTATTATAGCATTTGCGACAAGTGGTAATAAAGCCAAGCACGTTTTCACCGGGCATGTTAAGATCCGTAATCAAAATACCGTAGCTCGTCTTCTTCAATGCGGTGGTTGCCGCTTCCACGGATGCAAACACATCTACGACAGCCCCGCCGGGAAGCATCCGCCTTAGAAGCTCCCTGAAACCTTCCGCTACCAACAAATGGTCATCGACCAACATAATCCGGGCAGCCGAAATGTCAATGATGCTATTCATAAAAAGAAATAAAGTTGGGCAAAGATAAGTGAAATCTCTGGTTGCCTATCTACTATAAATGGAGTAGAACAATACCTGTTACTATTAGAAAAATGCTCATTATGAGTGATTTCCCAGCTGGCAAATAAGGCGGAATTTTGCAACAATAAAAAAGGAAGCCGGCCTCGTGCCGGAAATTTTTTTCTTACAACCCGCTCTACCATTGAAAATGAAATCAATTGCAATAGTTGACAAATATCCTATCATAAGGACCGGCCTGAGGGAGTTTGTCACCCAGCACTTTTCCAGTACCACCATCATTGAACTCGATAGCTTGTCCGCATACCTGATGCACCATACAGATACTCTACCCGATGTTTTCATTGTGGGAAATACGATGGAACTATTCAATTCAATTTGTCAGTCAATTGCCCAGATCAAAAGAATAAACCATAGTTCACAAATCATCATTTTTGATGAAGCTCCGGACCATATCAAGATCGTGAGAAGCTTCAAGGCTGGCGCGAAGGGGTATCTGACAAAACTTTCCGACATGCAGGAGCTTTACAAGTGCGTCTCCAAGGCTTGTGAAGGTCGTATCTACATCTGTCATGATGCACTGGGGCTGATACTTCCTGACTATCAAACCAGTGAGAAAGGGTCAAGAAAAGATCGGGCGTGGCTATCCCCACGAGAATATGATGTGGCCAATATGCTGCTTTCGGGAGATTCCATTTCACTGATCGGTAAACGAATGGAAATCAAAGCCACAACGGTCCGCGCCGTCAAAAGCAGGATATTCAAAAAGTTGAACATTACGAAAATGGTAGACCTGAGAGATTCCCTTAAAACCCATCTGGATCGCCAGGACAATATCATGTCCAACGCCCAGGAAGCCTTTCATCCTTGAAGAGTGAATTGTAACATTTAACTAACCTATGAAATGATGAATACCAGCCGATGTACCTTGCTTTGCCAGGGTATTTTAAAAATCACTTTGCCCTTGCTCTTGCTTGGGTCAATATCCGCATCCACCTATGCGCAGAATGGCTACATTTATGTGCATTCGAAAGCTTTGAATGAAGCCGGCAGTCCCGATATCAGTTTTAATGTAAGCGGCGGGGCAACCTCCATCCCCACATTTACGTTAAATGACGATCCAGCTCAGAATGTTGTATCTCAGGATGTAGGAGCCTCGGAAAATGGCCGTCTTTGGGCTGTGACCAACTCGGGCGCATTATACTACCGCGATCTAAACAGCACCACCTGGGTTCAAACCAGCGTTACGGGTGTGGCAAAAGTAGACGGCGGCCCAAGTGGAAGCTGCTTTTTTATCAATAGCGAAGGCACAATTTTTCAGTACGATGGCGTGAGTCCCGAAGTTCAGATATCGCTAACAGCTCAGTTTGCCAATAGCAGCGGCTATAATGATATTGGTTCGGGATGGACAGGCACGCCGACTTCTAGTTTCGCTCCGGGTCCGGCGGTATACGCAGTAAAAGACGCCGCTGGGGTCTATAAATGGAGCGGCTCTGGTACAGTTTGGAATGTCTACGCCGTCATCTCCAGTAGTACTCAATACAAAGTCGATGTTAACCCAGTCAATGGGAACGTGTACGTGGGTGGCAACATTGGGTCAGTGAGAACGATTCGCGAGATCACACCCGCCGCCACGCCCGTCATTACCAGCTTGGGCAGTCCTGTTGCAGATAACTCCGCTTATAAGGATTTGGCTGTGAATCAAAATGGTGAAGTATACGCTGTTATTCACGATCCGACAAACTCTCCCACGGGGGACGTATGTACATAAGTTTGTATCCGGTACTACATGGAGTAAGGAGCTAGGCTCATTTGATGCATACAGGATCACAGGAGGACCATCCAACTTGTTATGGTCGACCATGGCTAGTGGAGGCTGGGGAACTTCCGGCGGTTGGACTCCGGCTGCTGGCCCCTACCCGTTCTACAATATTTTCGCCCGCGCTTTGGATGGGGCGACCCCCGTCTACATTGATGACGAGCGTGTGCGGACAAGTACGGGTAACTCTCAGTTGATCCTTGTCGCAGCTGGCAGCTACACCATATCAGAATCTGCGGTTGCGGGATGGGATTTGCAAAAAATCCTTATCTATGATCCAACGTCAAACTCTAATTCGAATCAATTAGCTGGTATAGCAAACATCGATGTAGCCGCCGGCGAGGTAGTCCATGTTGTATTCCAGAACGGAGAACTGAATCCGTTCAATATGACCAGCGATTGCGCCAACGCTTACCTGGAAACTTTCGGAGTAGGATCAGCCGTGGGTACAGCAACCACAAGCGTTCTTTTGGACTTCCCGTTGCAGGGCAAACCTCTTACCACTACCTGACGGGAAATGCCCCAGGCGAAGATGGTTACTATAAAATAGTGAACAGGGCAAACCCTGATTTTAACACCTGGACTGATGCCGCCGGCATTGTCGATCATACGCCGGGGGATGGAGACCTGGGCTACATGTACGCAGTAAATGCGGGTTATGATAAAGGTGAATTTTTCCGACGTCGCTTCACAGGTGTGATAGCAGGTGCACATTACAGTTTTTCGGCCTGGATTGTAAACCTAACAGCAGCAGCACAAGTAAATCCAAATGTAACTTTTACTGTTTTCGATCATAATACCCAGGCGGTTTTAGGGACTTACAGCACCGGTGAGCTGTCAAATAATACTGCGCCGGGTACATGGCAAAAGTATGGTTTTTCTTTTACAGGATCCTCTGCGGATATTGACCTGGTAATCAGCAACAACGGTCTAGGCGGAAATGGTAACGATCTGGCTATCGATGATATTAGTTTCTCATTGGCTCCGCCTACACCGACTGTGGTACTGCAAAACAGCGATTGCGCCGGTGGATTGGGTTCGATCACCGTTACCGCTCCGATCGGGGCCTACGAATACAGCATCGACGGTAACAACTGGCAATCATCGCCTGCTTTTACTAATGTTTTACCTGGTACCTACACGGCTTCCGTCCGTTTCACAGGAACCACCAATTGTACCAACAGTTCTACGCAGGCAGCGGTACTGGCAGCAATCTGCGGAAATGTGTTTCATGATGCCAACGGACTGACAGACAGCAATGTAAATGGTATGGGGATCGGCCAGGCTTCTGCAACTCAGCTCTATGTGAGCCTGTACAATGGAACCACACTTTTAAGCACCATCCCTGTCAATGCGGATGGAACGTACAGTTTCCTCGATGTGCCCGCCAATACGACTTACACGGTGGTACTGGGTACTAACGCAACCGCAAATGCAACATCGGTGTTTACGGGGACGGGAAGCAATGGCTGGGTTGTAACGGGAGAAGATTGCTGCGATAACACTGGCGGCGACGGCGCGACCGACGGGGTGCTGACGATTATTTTAGGTAATTCAAATGTGAATAATGCCAACTTCGGCATCCAGCAACTGCCTGAAAGTGATCCAAAGTCTACTCAGATCTTCCAACCAGTTGTTGGTCAGCTAATCACTTTAAATGGAGGAGCAAATCCGCCGGTACTTTCGGGTACGGACCCCGAGGATATGCCGGCAGGTGGCGTGCTCACCAGCAAGACCGTGACAATTACGACAGTTCCTACCAATTCCGAACTGTATTATGACAATGCATTGGTGAGCTCAGGCCAAACGATCACGGGATTTGATCCATCAAAGTTGCAGATCAAATTCACCACGGCCACTCTCGGCGACACTACCACACAATTTGAATACGCCTATGTGGATGTAAGCGGTAGTGCTGATCCCACTCCGGCAGTCTACGAACTTAGGTGGGAAGACCCCATGCCCGTCACCCTGGTTAGCTTTGAGGTTACGAAAGCCGAATCGACGGTGACCGTAAGGTGGGCAACAACCAGTGAGACAAACAGCTCTCATTTTGAGATCGAGCGCAGCAGCGACGCTCGAAACTGGGAAGCAGCAGGAAGAGTAGAAGCAGCTGAATCTTCGAACAAACGGATAACCTACGAATATTCCGATCGACAGGCTGCATTCGGGACAATATACTACCGATTAAAAATGGTGGACCTGGATGATACCTATACGTATAGCCATATTCGTTCGGTCTCATTCGGCCATGCGGGGATGACTACTTATCCTAATCCAGTTGCAGACAAACTGCATATCAGCGATACAAATTCATCAAGGATCAGTAAAATTACCGTTCACAGTAAAGGCGGCATTTTAGTATACTTCAAAGAGGGCCCGATCTCCCAAATTGACATGTCGCATCTGCAAGCTGGATCTTATGTCGTGACCCTGTCATACCAGGATGGCAGTCAGACTTCCCGGACAATCATCAAAAACTAACGCAAGGCAGTGCCGGGTTAAGTTGCCCGGCACTACTAGCCCTGTATCATACAGTACACGCATGAAGGAGGGCATTCGAATGCCCTCCCAATTAAGAACAATGACCAGTTATTTTATTTAGTAACCTTTACTTTACACTTCAATGACGCAGATTTTCCCACCTCCCTCCGTTACAACGAGAGGATCAATTTCATGTAATCCGGGTGTTAAGAGCCGTTTTTTTTTCCCTTTCTTTTGCATTTAGATGTCCAAAACCACTGACTAATTACTTCCGTTATTTGCTGGCTTTCTGCGTCGTTGTGGTCAGTTTGACAGCCAACGCCCAGTGCCCTTCTACGATTACAACGACAACACCGGATATCGTAGCCGCGAGCTGCCCATCATCGGGTCAGATCCTGGTGCATTCCAGCGCTGAAACAGAGCCATCTGCGACCTACCAGATCATTTCCGGGCCAGCAGGCGGCGGGTACCAGACCACAGCCCAAAGCTCCAACAACTTTACCGGCCTGCCCGCAGGCACTTACGCGATCCGGATCACCTGCGGCACCGTCACTGCGGACGTGACGGCCACAGTCGCCGATGAATATACGCCTCTGGGCCTGACGCCAGCTGTCACCAACGTCTGCGCGACAAGCGGTGGGAGCGGCGGCAGTGGCGGTGCCGGAGGAGAATCCGGAGGCAGAATAGGTGCTGTGAGCAATGCGGGCGCTATCATCACTGC
>CBDDIT010000016.1:0-10268 GCA_965229175.1 Sediminibacterium sp.
TCAAAATATTCATCGATGGCTGCATGAGCATCTGGCTCATAATCTGCTTTGATCTGGTCGACCGATGTATCCTTATAATTGACCAGAATGTCGTACAGATCATTTGGCACCGGCTGCAATTCAGTTCGTTGCAGATCGCAAATAACGGTTCTTGCCGCACCCTTTACGGGTATGCAGCAGGCGTATAGTTTAAAATACGGTTTATTTGGGGTGGCGGGCATAGCATATGATTATTTGGCAGGTGAACCGGCGCAGGCATGGTGATCAGCAATGATCTTGGACACCGGTTTGTTAAACCCATACATATTATATTGGTCGTCTTTGTGGAAATGACTTTGGCCATACCGCCTGGTGTTGTGCGCAGGCAGGCTTATCGCCCGGCTTAAGTTGCCGGAAAGTTAGCGGCAACTTGTGCAGCAATTCTTCCGTAAATACTTCGGTGTAAATTTTCAGTTCTTCCATATTACTTCAGGGTATATCGTGCTGTATGAGCCATGCCGCTACCTCTTTTTCCAGGTAATAATTACAGGGCTGCGAAACCATACCAAACTGGCCGACCGGGTTCACTTCTAAAAACACATAGCGGCCGTCTGTGGCATGGATCATATCGATTGAGCCGGTATTCAATTGAAGACACTGCATTAATGTATGCAGTTTTTCCTGCACCGGCACGGGCAATGCATATGGTACGCAACGGTTTGGCCGCTCAAAATTGTAACGCCGGAAATCAGTCGCAGTCTTGCTGTCTAACTGGCTGAACATGGCCATTGCATGACACTTTCCATCGAGATAAAAAATACGCAGCTCATATTCTTTCTCAATGTTCTCCTGCACCAGTACCGGAAACATATGCTCCGGGTAATCTTCAACTTCTTTTGTTGTAGCCGCTGCTGTATACATCCAGTAAGAACTGCCTTCATATTCAAAATAATCCGATTCGTACACAGGCTTGGTGATCGCCCGGTCATACTTTTTCATGAAATGCAGCAACTCGTTTTTAGCGGTGGTTACAAATGTTGCAGGCACCTGTAACCCGCAGGCAATGGCATTGCGCAATACATGCAGTTTATTGGGGCTTACCGTTTGCGGAGACGATAGCCAGGAACAGTTTTGAAAAGTATGCAGCAGGCTTTTTTTACAGGCAGACAATTCAGCCGCCAAATGTTTGCGAACCTTTTTTTCGATGCCTTTACCGGTAAGGGCAGGCATATCGGGGCGTGCAGGTGCATCGCGGCGGTACCATACAGCATACACGTCATTAACCGGAATTGTTTCATGATCATATACCCAGCGCTCTCCGGCATTTGTAAGCTGGTAAGTAACATGAGCCTGTTCAAATCCCACACCATTGAACCTGGCAAACGGATGCCCGGCATGTGACAGCCAATCGATTACCTGGTTGGTTGACAGATCGCTGTGAATAGAAAAAATCATGATCATATGGCTGGGTTGTTGCAATGATTTTACAAGTATAAAACCCCATTTTTATCCAAAAACACCTTGCGAGTAAGTGGCTGTAACAATTGCGCAGCTTGTGATAAAAGCCGTTTAACTGGTTTTTGGGCTAAAAACATCATGTACAAAACCACTTACTCAATGGCATGCCAAACAACAAGCATTGGATATTTTTTCCATGTACCTGTTAAAATCCGGCACAAGCACCGGTTGATCAACTGGTCAAAAATCAACTCATGAGTAAGTGGTAGTATATATCGAGCAACTGGCAGCACTTTTTCCTAAGTGGCGATTTTGATTGCGTAACTGGCAAAACGTTTCTCTCGTTAATGGTTTTATTTTACCTTATCATTTTCAACCAACAAAAGCGCTCCCAAACTGGTGAAATGTAAATGCCTGATTATGTTTTTGCTGCTGGCAAATATGCTTATGCAAGCCGGTGCCCAACCGTTGCTGAACCGGTATACCCGCTATACCACCCGTGATGGTATTTGTCACCCCACTATTACCTCGCTGGCAAAAGATGGCGATGGCTTTTTATGGATCGGAACGGCTGAAGGACTGAATTGTTTTGATGGCAGCAATTTTTCCACCTTTCTGAAACAAGAACATGGGCAAAGCCTCAGCCATAATTATATCACCAGCCTGGTTACAGTTCAGGAAAACTACCTGTTTGCAGGCACACTCTGCGGGCTCAACATTATTAACACCCGCACCCGCCAAATAAAAAATGTGTTTTTTTGAAAGTCCTGCCGACCAAAAGACCGCCACCAATAACATTTCAAACGTCTTTGCCGACCCCGACCAGAAAAACTGTTTGGGTGGCCACCACCAATGGTCTGGTACAAATGGATACTGCCGGTCTTATCCTTAAAAAATTGTTTGCATTTGATAAAAAAATTGCACCGGAAAACAGTGGCAACATTGGCCGGGTGGTATTTGTACAACAAAACGGCCTGCCGGTATGCCTTACTCACAATGGTCATCTTATCATTCCGAACTGGGAGGGCAAACGTTTTATGAATGGCGCAACCTTGTTTAAAAATTGCAATGCATATAATAAAGTAAACGGAAATGTGATCAGTGCCGTTACCGCATCGGGCGACAGTGTGCTGTACATTACATATGGCAGGCCCCTTTCAGAAAAAATAACTACGGACACACTCATGCGTTATAACCTGCGTAACCACAGCTGGCAAAAATTAATGTGGTCCAGGAAGCAGGTGCCTGAACTGGGTAAAGCATTTATACTGCCCGGCGAAACGCTGATGATCGCATCCTATTTTGGCAATCCATTCTTTTACGATCTGCGCTTAAAAAAACAGGTGTACCCGGAAACGCCGCCACCCATTTTTACCTCGGTGCCAGATGGTATAAATATGAGTGTACTAACCGATGGCCCAAATATGTGGATCGGTACAGGCAAAGAACTGTACCAGGTAAAACTTACCGCGCCTGCATTTGAAGCCGTTACGGAAGCAGATTCGTTGCTCAACCGGCAGGAATCGCTGGTGGGCATTAACGAGGCCCGCAGCAATGGCACCACTATGGCCATTACTGCCATGGGTGCCGGTACCCTTATATGGGATATTCTTTCTGGCCGCTGCCGTATGTATAACTATCCGAAAGATATGGTCCGGTACTCAGTATCCACCGGCATGTACTTCCACGACAACGATACCATCTGGAATAACTCTTATTATGGTGTCAACTACATCGACCTGAAAACCGGCCGGTCCGGGCAGGTTAGCAACGCCACCAAACCCGCTATGCTCGACAGCATAAGCGGTGTCAATTATCTCACAAAAAGTGGCCATATCTGGTATGCCGGCAGGGGCAGGTTGTACGAGTTTGATCCTGCAACAAAAAAATTCACGCAAAGGCCATACCCGCTGGGCAAAACGGGTAAACCATTGATAAACCGGGTTCGCAGCATTGCAGAAGACGACCAGGGTGACCTTTATTTTGGGGGTAGCTCCGGCGGCATCGTAAAACTGTATACCAAAACAGGTCAATGGGAAACATTCATCCAGACATTCAGTAACCGGAGTTACAGCAGCAGCCTTGCCGGGCATATTGTTATATATAAAAATAAATTATACCTGCAGGCGGAATATGCTTTTGTGGAAGTGGATATGCACACCCGGAAATACGACATCTACACCAAAACGAATGGTCTTTCCACCACCAACATCCAGGAAATGGCTGCAGACAGAAATGGATATATATGGATAGCCACTCCAAACGGGCTGAATTGCTTTAATCCAAGATTGAAAAATTTTACCACCTATTATGTTCAGGACGGTCTGCCATCAGATTATGTGAGCAGTGTGGGTATGATCGACAGTGTTTCTAACCTCATGTACATTGGCACGGAAAAGCATTTTCGCCTGTTTAAACCCGATGTATTGCTGGGCGAAAAAAAAGCACCGCATATTGTTATCACAGGACTGCAATCGTTGCGTGGCGAATGGCTTGGATCAGGCAAAGAATTGTTGCAACTGCGTTATAACCGAAACGATTTTATCGTAGCATTTACAGGCATCAATTTCGACAACGGATCGCTGAATACGTATATGTACCGCATGGTTGGCCTGGATAATGACTGGATATATGCGGGTGGAAACCGTACCGCTACATTTACCAACCTTTCGCCGGGCATGTACACATTTGAAGTAAAAAGCGCCAACCGCCAGGGCATCTGGAACGATGAACCTGCCGTTGTACGCATAGAGATCGTGCCGCCATTCTGGAAGACCAGCCTGTTTATTGTGGTATGTTACAATGTGCTGATGCTGGCTATTTTCTTCACCTTCCGTTATCAAAGCAAGCTTTCCCGTAAAAAGGAAGCGGAAAAGATACATGTGAACAACCAGCTGAACGAACTGCGGATGAAGGCCCTGCGTTCGCAACTGAACCCCCATTTTATTTTTAATGCGTTGAATTCCATACAGAGTTATGTGCTGGATAATAACGTGGTGGAAGCATCCCGGTACCTGTCAAAATTTGCGAAGCTGTTCCGGCTGGTGCTGGATAACAGCGATACCAATTTTACCACGCTGCAAAAAGAGATCCAGTTGCTGAACAATTATATCGAATTGGAATCATTGCGGCTGAACCACAGTTTTTCATATAAAATAACCGTGACGCCGGATATAAACCAGGAGAAGGCCTGCATTCCATCTATGCTGCTGCAGCCGCATATTGAAAATGCCATTCTGCACGGTTTATTCGGCAGAAAAGACGGGCATTTACTGATCCTGTTTTTCCGGCAGCATGAAAACAGCATCACATGTTCTATACAGGACAATGGCATCGGGCGAAAACGTTCTTCCGAGATCAACCGGGCAAAATTTAAAACACACGAATCAAAAGGCATGCGCATTATTCAACAGCGTATCCAGTTGCTGTCTTCGGAGTATGATATGAGCAGCAGTTACCAGATAGATGACCTGGAAGGCACAGAAGGGATGACGGGAACGAGGGTGACTGTTGAGCTTCCATTACAAAATAAACTGAACACATAAACACTTTAATAAATAACACAAAAAGTATGAAAGCGATCATTATTGACGACGAGGTACGTGGCTGCCAAACATTACAGAACATGATCCAGCGGGTGGCGCCCGATATAGAGGTGAGCGGCATGGCGCACAATGGTAAAGACGGGCTGGAACTGATCTCATTCTCAGAACCCGATCTGTTGTTCCTGGATATACAAATGCCCGATATGACCGGGTTTGATCTGCTGCAAAAAGCTGGCGACATCCGGTCAGATATTATTTTCACAACTGCATACGATGAGTTTGCATTGAAGGCATTCCGTTTTGCTGCAGTGGATTACTTGCTGAAGCCCATTGACATTGATGAATTGCAGGATGCCATCAACCGGTATAAATCGCGGCTGGTGAACCTCACGGAAAAAAGCAACAACTCCATACAGGATCTTCTTTCACATTTAAAGAATACAGAGAATTCAAAACTGACCCTTACCACGCTGGATGGATTGTTGTTTGTTGACATTGAAGATATCTTGTACCTGCAATCCAACTCCAATTACACTGTTTTTCATACGGGAAGCAAAGGCAAGATCACAGTATCGAAAACGATGGGTGAATTTGAACCGTTTTTAGAAGGCCAGAATTTTTTCCGCATTCACCACAGCCATTTGGTAAACATGGCACGCATAGAAAAATACATTAAGGGTGATGGCGGCTTTGTTATATTGGCCGATGGCAGCGAGCTGGAGGTGAGCCGCAGGAGAAAAGACGATTTTATACGCAAGCTGGAGGCGCTGAACTGGCGGCTGAAGTAAGACTTACTGGCTGAGATGTTTTGCCTGCAGGCGGGTTAAATTGGTAACCTGCCTGTGGTAAGTTTATCATACAGTTACAATATGCTGCCGGTGATAATAATTTATTATAAAATATTAATTTGAAACGGATATACCAAAGTCGCTTCTGCGTTGAGCCTTGCAGCAAGCAGGCTGCATAAGCATTTTGATTTGAAATAATTTTTTGCTGAAATACAGACTGCTACTCTATTTCAATTCATGTATAAGCCTCAAAAAATGAAAAAAAGGGCTTTCTATTAAGTGGCGGATATTGATAAAAAATAAAAAAATGCCTTGCGTATCTGGCTGCATTTTATGAGCAAGTGGCAAATTTGTTCATCTTAAATACTGTTTCTGAGCGCTGCAAACAGCGAGCAAGCATTGAATGCTGAAATATTTTCTCTAAAAAAACCAACTCCATACTGTGTTTTCTCTGCAACAACTTTTGTGTGAACTGTTTTTCTGCATTAAATTGTTTCATTAAAACAACTGTCATTTTTACGCACAAAAAAACCTGCCACTTTTGGTAGCAGGCCTTATATTTTATCAGTTATATATTGACTCAATTTAATTCAATCTGCGGCAACTCCGGCGCCACATCACCAAACACTGTTATCTCGTTGTACAAAGTATCCCGCTCCACTGGTAAACGGCCCGCCTGCTGTATCAGCGCCACCAATTCCTGTGTACTCATGGCCGGACTCTGTTCTTCGCTGCCTGCCATGCTGTAAATTTTGGTGCTGTCATCAATTGTTCCATCAATATCATTTACGCCAAAGCTCAGGCTCATTTGCGCATTGTGGCGGCCAAGCATGGGCCAGTAAGCTTTCAGGTGCGGAAAATTATCCATGTACAAACGGGCCACAGCATACATTTTCATGTCTTCTATCAGCGTTGTTTCTGGCACATGGCTCATTTCATTATCGTGGTTACGAAACTTGAGCGGGATGAACGTGTTGAAACCATGCGTTTCATCCTGCAGGCTGCGCAGCTTTTCCATATGATCGATGCGGTGGATGAATTGCTCCACATGCCCGTACAGCATGGTGGCATTGGTATGCATGCCCTGCAGGTGGGCAGTGCGGTGAATATCCAGCCAGCCTGCACCATCCACCTTGTCGGCGCTGATCTGTTCGCGGATCACCGGGTCAAATATCTCGGCCCCGCCACCAGGCAAAGAGTCTAATCCCGCTTCATTCAGCAACTTCATGCCCTCTGCCCGGCTCAATTTTGCTTTGCGGAACATATAATCCAGCTCCACTGCCGTAAAACCTTTTACATGCAGTTCAGGACGGTGTGCTTTTATCTGTTTTATAAGGTCGATGAAATAATACAGATCCATTTTAGGATGCACACCTCCAACAATGTGCACTTCGGTAACGGGCTTTCCATCGTAGCCTTTTACAATGTCAAGCATTTGTTCAGTACTTAATTCCCAGCCAGCTTCCCGGTTTTTATACAGGCGGCTGTAACTGCAAAATTTACAGCTGAATACGCACACATTCGTTGGTTCTATATGAAAATTACGGTTGAAATAAGTTCGGTGGCCATGCAGGCGCTCACGTACAAAATTGGCCAGCGCACCAGTAAATGGCAACGATGCCTGCTCGAACAGCGCCAGTCCTTCCTCCGCATTTATCCGTTCACCAGCAATGATCTTACCGGCAATTTGTTGCAAAACACGGTCCGTTGTATTGGCAATAAGTACAGATTCCCTCGACATATCCTTTAAAATTAAGGCACAAAGTTACGGTCATTAACTTGCTAATGCCGAAAATTCAGGCAGTTCTAATCTGCTAAAAAGTTAACAATGAAAGCTGGGTCTAATTAACTTTATTAAACCGTAAGCTATAAGATATTCATACCAATGTCGTTGACTTAAGGAAACTCCTCAGTTTAAAGTTTTTATGTGCGACTTGCTTTAAAAAAAGGAACATTTGCGAACCTTAAACTTTGAACCTTAATCTTGGTAACCTGCTTAATTCAACAAGATTCATACATATTCATACACTAAAAAGAACCGCATTGCGTTTTATCAATTCCACTATTTCACCCGAAATAGAGGCAACGTAATTACATTTGATACTGTCTTTTAACCAATAACTGCCCCGAATGAGAACCATACTCCTCACCCTTTGCGCTGCCGCAGGCTTTTTTTCCACTGCCTGTAAAAAGAAAACCGAGCTTACCAGCACGCCAATTGCCGAATACTACCCCCTGAAAGTGGGCAAGTACATTATTTACCGGTGCGACAGTACCGTACCTACATCCAATGGCGTGGTAAACAACGGCAAACTGGTGGTGCGCAGCTACCGTATGCGTGACATTGTGGATGCTGAGGTTACGGATGCCCTGGGGCGCAAAGCCTACCGCATTTTCCGTTCAGTTACCGATACACTGGGTATTGGCCCCTGGCGGCAGGTGGCTACTTTACTGGCCGTACCCAACGGTACCGACTGGGTTGAACTGAATGATAACAATCTGCGGTTCATGAAACTTCGCTTTCCGGTGCTGGAAAATTTTGAATGGAAAGGCAACAGCCTGTTCATGGACGACCTGAACCAGAGCAACCTGCCATTTGGCTATTATGCCGGTTGGGTGTATCAATACCAGCAGGTCGATCAAAAATATCCGGTGCTGGGTAAAACTTACGACAGCACAGTGACCGTGTTTCAACGGTCTGAAACCATCCCGGAACAACGGGCTTTTGATCCGGCTTTTTATTACCAGGAAAACCAAAGCACCGAAGTGTACGGCAAAGGTATAGGGCTGATCTACCGCAACTTTTTACATACAGTATGGCAACCACCAACGCCGGGTGGCAGCCAGGGGCATTATGAAGATGAAACCTACGGCATTAAGCTGCAGATCATAGAACATAATTAGATCATTCAGTCAGGTAATTGGGTATCAATACCTGCGCTACCGCTGCCCTGCAATTATTTAGTTGAATTGAAAATACCAACCTGCCCTTCGCTGGCGGTATTTGGTTGCTTTATTTGACAGCGGCCTCCATTTCTGACCAACAATTGTACTGTGATCCTGTCTGCTATTTTAAAAGCGCTGCTGTAGCAATGGTTGAAAATACAAAACGTGCCGCCTTTAAGCAGCACGTTTCATTTTTTCATTATAAACCAAATTATCTTTTACGTTTAACAGGCAATGCAGCAGTAGGTTTCACTTCCGGGAACGTCTCTGCAGATGTAACATTGCCGTTGTTAATGGCAGACATTACTGATTCCTGTAATATAACATATTTACTCATGTTGAACAATGTCATGTGCTTTTTGGGCAGGCGGAGTTTGTAACCAGCCTGAGCCACCACATTGTCAAAGTTCGGATTCCATTTATTGAATTCATTGATATCGATCAGCAGCTTGTTGCACAATACCAGGCCATTGTATTTGCCCTGTATCTGCTGTTCTTCCAGCGTAGCCAGTACTTCAGGACTTATTTGCGCCTGTGCCTGCAGCTGGGTGGCATTTTCCATCATATTTTGCTGGTGTTTCGCCCATTCTTCCGTTGTGGAAGTGGTTAACCCGCCACTGCCTTCCATAATGTAATGAGTGCCAATAAACTTCTTTACGTGGTTGCGGCTTTCCGTGGGCAGGTAATTTTGCAGCTCCCAGAAATTGCTGCTTCCGCTGCGGCGCATGGCACTGAAGACACGGCCAGGTCCGCCATTATATGCAGCTATCACCAGCAACCAATCGCCCAGTTGCCCATACAGCTCTTTCAGGTAACGGGCTGCAGCATGGGTACTTTTATAATAATTGGTACGTTCGTCAATACGGTTATTTACCACCAGGCCCATGCGGCGGCCGGTTTCCGGCATAAACTGCCAGGGACCAACAGCACCAACCCAACTTAATGCGTACGATTTTAACTGGCTTTCAATTACGGCCAGGTATTTCATTTCTTTTGGAATGCCATAACTCGCTAATATGCCATCCATCATGCGGAAATATGGCTGGCCCCAGCTTTTCATTTCCTCCAGCGCTTTGCCTTGTTTGCGGATATAATCATCCACAAAAGCAACTGCCATCGGGTTTATCTGGTTTACGTAAGGTTGGGTTGGATTAAAGTTATCGCTGGTAAACAGGTTTTTAAATCCCATGTTCTCCAAAGTCTCATCCTGTTTTGCCGAAGCAGAATCTTTTTTCGGTGCTTTATCTTTTTCGTTGTCTGTAATCCGGCTGAAACCGCTTACAGAAATTGTCAGACCCAGCAGGCCGATCAGTAATTTTTTTTGCATACTCCCCTTTGGTTTGATGGCACATTAACAAATTAAAAATCAACTTGTTGCGTGTGCCATGTCAAATTTTGTTGGTTAAACGATCTTCACATTTCCGGAATTCTCTTCAGCCAGGTTTGGGATTTTGCGTGGGTGGGCACGGATTTTTAAGCCGCTGTGAAAGTGTGTAAGTGATGCGAAATGCGGTGCAAAGATAACTCTTGCCAGCGTTTTGTCAATACCTGC
>CBDDIT010000017.1:0-52257 GCA_965229175.1 Sediminibacterium sp.
CCATCACAGTGATTGCCGGAACAGAGCTAAGGCAACTCGTAACGGATGGATATTCGCGCCGTTCGTATGGCTACGATCCCTTACTGGGAACTGCTGTTGCCAATATCAATTATGATTCCTCATTCCGCGGCAATCCATCCGCAACAGGTCTAAAAATACCTACGCCCTCGGCAGGGATCACCGGAACTACCAATCGTTTTGTTTCCTGGTATATAAATGCAGCCTATACTTATAAAAAACGGTATACCGTTTCCGTTAGCGGCAGGCAGGATGGTGCCAATATCTTTGGGGTAAAAGCCGACCAGCGAATAACGCCACTTGGATCCCTCGGAGCTTCCTGGAATATCAGTGATGAGAAGTTTTATCGTTTTGCTGCAATCCCTTATATAAGATTAAGAACAACATATGGCTTTAATGGGAATGTATATAATGCTTCAGCATATTTGACAGGAGCTTATTCTTCTAATGGATTGAATGGGAATAATTATCTCGTAGTTACCTCACCACCCAACCCGGAACTAAGATGGGAAAGAGTGAGGAACATAAATATTGGACTTGATTTCCGCTTGAAAAAAGAAACTATTGTCGGTTCACTTGAATACTATGAAAAAGCCGGTTTAGACCTGATTGAAAGTTCCCCATTGGCACCTTCATCCGGGTTCACAAACTTTAAAGGCAATGCTGCATCTAATTTGACGAAGGGTATTGATCTTGTCATCAACTCTATTAATACAAATGGAAAAGTAAAATGGTCATCCTCGTTTATTCTCAGCTATACAACAGACAAGATAACTAAATTCAATACCAAATACCAACCTACAACCCTCGCGAACTATAATTCAGGAACTGCCGGCTTGTATGCAGTAGAAGGGAAATCGATGTATGGTATGTATAGCTATAAATGGAATGGACTGGATGCCGCCAATGGCGACCCTGTCGGATTCTATAAAGGCGGCCCCAGCAAAGACTACCTTTCTATTATTAGCAGCACCCCGGTAGACAGCCTGGTTTACAGCGGCTCAACAAGACCTACGCTATTTGGTGGACTACTAAATACATTATCCTGGAAGGGACTCAGCCTATCATTCAATATCACCTATAAACTTGGATACTACTTCCGTCGCAACTCTACAGCTATTAATTATTCAGATGCGCTTACACCACCCAGTTCCAACAATGACTACCTGTTACGGTGGCAGAAACCTGGCGATGAAACATCAACGATAGTTCCATCACTTGTATATCCGGTAAACACAAACAGGAATAGCTTTTATCAAAACGCGGAAATCCTAGTGGAAAAAGCAGATCATATCCGTCTGCAAAACGTGAATATCAGTTATTCAATTGACAAAAACAACTGTCGAAAAATGCCATTCAGCCAGATCCAGGTTTACCTGTATGCCAGCAATCTCGGAATTCTTTGGAAAGCCAACAAAATGGGAATTGATCCGGATTACAGAGCTGTATATGCTATGCCGGAACCAAAAACCTTTTCATTTGGAGTTAAGGCAAATTTATAATCCTCTTAAAAACACAGAGAATGAAAACAAATTATATACTGCTGATTATACTTTCACTTAGCATATCCAGTTGCCGCAAATGGCTGGATGTAAAATCTAGTCTCTCGGATGTAACCCCAACAACACTTGCAGACTACCAGGCAATTATTGATAATGATGTTTATCTTAACGATGGTGGCACCCCAGGGCTTGCACTAACCAGCATTGATAACTTTTATGTCTCCTATACCACCTGGCAATCCAGAAGCGCAACCGAAAGAAACTCATATATATGGGCATCAGAAATTTATGAAGGGGCCAATCCTACAGACTGGTCCAGGCCGTACAGGAATATTGAAAACGCAAACATTGTATTGGAAGGTCTGGCATCCATTTCACCCCAACCTGACTTGCAGGTACAATGGAACAATATAAACGGGAATGCCTATTTCGTAAGAGCGTATAGCCTGTTTAACTTAATGCAGACTTTTGCTCCGCCTTATATTGCTTCGTCTGCTGAACTTGACTTGGGTGTTCCGATAAGGCTTTCAGCAGATGTAAACGAGGTATCAGTAAGATCAACTGTAAAACAGGTATATGATCAAATACTATCAGATTTAAAAGCCGCTGAAAACCTGTTGCCAAATCTGCCGGCATTGCAGACCCGCCCTTCCAAAGCAGCTGTATATGCTATGCTTGCAAAAGCATATCTGAACATGGGCGATTTTAGTCAGGCATTTACTTACTCCGACAAAGCTCTTTCACTTTATAGCACTTTGATTGATTTTAACTCGCTTAATGCTAACGCCAATCCCGCATTTCCGGCGTACCCTGGAAACAATGAAGTAATCTACTTCAATACAACGGGATCATATGTATTGATGACTAACACTAATGCAATAGTAGATTCAATACTTTATCAATCGTACATCAATAATGACCTGAGAAAAACTGTGTTGTTTAGGTTAAACTCCAATTTACCCATCTTTAAGGGTACGTATACAGGCAAACTAAACAGCTTTTTCTCCGGGATTGCTACAAACGAACTCTACCTGATAAGGGCGGAGGCCAATGCCAGGCTTGGGAATACTACGGCAGCAATGGCAGATCTAAACACCCTGTTACAAAAAAGATGGAAAACAGGCACTTTTATTCCGGTTTCTGCTAGCAATGCTGCCGATGCTCTTACAAAAATACTGACCGAGCGACGGAAAGAGCTGCCCTTTACAGGTAGCATAAGATGGGAGGATTTACGTCGGCTGAACCAGGACTCGCGGTTTGCGAAAACTCTCACGCGTATACTGAATGGTCAGACTTACACATTGGCTCCCAATGACCCGAAATACACACTACCAATTCCCGATCTGGAAATTCGTCTTAGTGGCATTCAGCAAAACCCGCGATAAAAACACAATATAAAATAACGTCAATGTATCATACACCCAGCTACGCTATGCTCCCGCTCATATTTGCCGCCATGCTTTCAATTCCAATCTTGACCAGGGCGGAAAAGAAAGTAGAAAGAAAACAAAGTGTTGTGATTTCGGGAAAAATAGATTCCATAAACGAAGTTTCCATTACACTTAGTCCCTACAATATCATCAACTCATCGAAATATGTAAAAAAGCTCAGACTTTCGGTGACTGATTCTTTTTCTGTAAGACTAAACGAAGTTTCTGCACCAACCTACATATCAATAAGTTACACCACAAACAGCACTACCCAATACTTAAGCTGTTACCTTATTGAACCGGGCGATAGCATTCACATTCAGCAAGATCGCATGGGACCGGGCTTTTCTGGAAAAGGCGCAATAAAATTTTTATGCCAATACCTTATTAAAAACGTAAAATCCACATTCAAAAAAGATACAGGCGGGGGAATCGATCACAACAGAGAATTGGCACTCTCGTATCGGGCGAATGATTCTATATCGGCGGTCAGGTTACAAATTCTGCGCCAATATCGCCGCTACTTTTCCACTAGTTTGTATGGGATACTCGAAGCTGACTGCATCTATGAGCCGCTGGCAGAACTATATGATTCTGCTGATTTACTTATGAGATATGTTATTAAAGATTCATTGAGCAGAATACTCTTTTATCAATATTACCAAGAA
Source organism: Sediminibacterium sp. (assembly GCA_965229175.1). Lineage (GTDB taxonomy): Bacteria > Bacteroidota > Bacteroidia > Chitinophagales > Chitinophagaceae > Sediminibacterium. The sequence goes on from CBDDIT010000017.1 coordinate 3,619, forward strand.
AAATACCAGCAGCTAAAAATGGACACCAGCACTAGCAGAATCAAGATGTTGAGCCGCTACTACACAGACTTCGTCCTGTCAAAAATCAAGCTGGACTGTGAATTCAAAATGTATGAAGCGAGAATACCATATGGAGCCACAACAACCGAAACCTTTATTGAAATGTGTAAAACTATTAACAGTAAGTTAGCTGGCGTTTTAAAGCAACGCATGTTAACTATCCTGATTGCCAGGCAGCGAAAAATGGATGACCGTACCAGTATAGTTGTAAAAAAAGCAATATCACAGGTATCTGAACCCTATCTGCGGGAGCTGATTCAGGAAATGGAAAGAAAAACACCCGGCGCAGTTGCCTTTAATTTCAAGCTAAAAGACAACAAGGAAAGACGATCCAGTTGAGCGATTATATAGGTAAAGTTGTAGTATTAGATTTTTGGTATACGGGTTGTCCAGCCTGTCCCGGGCTTGCATCCGTACTTAAACCCATCGCTGCGCTAAAAGATCCCAATACCGTATTTATTACCGTTAATGTTGACAAAGACCGGCATACCTGGCTTGAGAGTTTGCAGGGTGGAAAATATACATCAGAGGACGAGATTAATTTATATACCGGGGGGAAAGGCGGAGCGGCGCATCCATTGATAGAATACTATCGTATTAGTTCTTACCCATACCTGATAATCATTGACAAGAACCATAAAATATTTTCAATAAATCCGGATTCAGGAAATTCCAGGAACGTATGGACTGACAGGATAAAAAAGATAATAACTGCAGCTTCAAATCCAGTTTAAAAAAGGCCAGGTCTATTGTGAATATAGACCTGGCCGTAGCTTTCTAAGGATACACAAAGGTTCCCAGAGGAGAACCAACTTCAGGAGTTGTTAATGCCTGGTCTGTGTACCGGCAATGTGTTTCGGTTTGGCTCTCATCACAAGATCCGCCGAACTCGTTTTCAGCTTGTTCAATGGTAATTCCGGTTCCATTGGGCCCTTTCACCCAAAGCTGCGTATTACTTGCCTTTGTAGTGGTAAACGCACTACCCACACCCACAATCATGGCTGCCAGTAAAAACAGTTTCATCTTTTTCATACAATTTTGTTTTAATTAAAGTGGTACCTACTCTTTTTTACAGGTTTTCGGTTTGTCCTGTTTCATGCGCATGAAATAGCTTGATGAGCTCCAGCTGGCACTGCAGTACCAGTGCTGTGGATGCTGTTATGAGATAAAATACGTTCAGCAATAAATGTTGTGTCCAGCTGAGTTCCCGGATAAAACCGCCGCAGCCGCAGGGTATCCGGCCAAATGTTTTGCCCAGCACCAGGCCGGTATAAATGGTAAACAGGAAGATAAGCCCCCAGGCCAGCCATAGCCCGCTGAGACGGGTAGGTTCAAAAAACAACAATACAACCGCCAGTATTTCAAGTGAGGGTACCAGCCAAACCGCTGTTTTACTCATCCAGTGCGGAAAAGGCTGGTTCAGCAGATCATGCCGGAAGCGGGGAAGGTCTATGAATTTAGAAGTGGCTGTGTAAATGAACAGTACAGAAATGAGGAAAATACAAAGGATAAGGATATTCTTTCTCATGACGTAAAGCTAGAAACCCCTCCTGTACTGTCATAGCGTATAAATACGCATTCTTAGCGTATTTACCGCAAATCCGCAAGATTAAACAACCCATGTTTAACTGCATATAGTGCTACTCCCACGCTATTGTCTACCCCCATCTTTTCCATAATCCTTTTCCGTTTACCCTCTACGGTTCGCTTTCCCATGAACAGCCGCTCTGCTATCTCGCGGTTAGAACGCTGCTGGCAGATCATCCGGATAATTTCTTTTTCACGTGGACTAAACATCTCGTGAACGGCAATCCTCGCGGAACTTATATTGCTCTTACTCAGGGCAGTCATTAATTTCAGCGATGTAGCCGGACTATAATGGTCTCGTCCACTGTATACCGTTCTGATGGCATCGATGATCTCGCCTTTTTGTGAGTTCTTAATAATATAGCCTTTGGCTCCTGCTTCCATAGCATCGGTAATATGGCTGTCATCATCGTAGTTAGATAAAGCCAGCATGGGAACCGGCCTGGAGGAAATACCAATCAGCCGGATAGCTGTAATGCCATCCACTACCGGCATACGAAGATCGGTAAGAATTACATCAGGTTTACACTTCCTGGCCATCTCCATCAATTCTTTCCCGTCTCTAGCCGATCCTACCAGCTCTATTTCGGGATAGGTGCACAACAAGGCGGTTAAGCCATCCAGGTAAATATCATGGTCATCTGCCACGAGTACCTTTATTTTTCTGAGCTTTTTCATAGTCATTTTTTTTTAATACTTGCCAATCATATAGCAGTTACTGATCCATGTACAGAAAACAGAAACTATCTATTCATCTCAGGAATAATTCGTTCTTCACCGCATAGATCGCTATTCCTGCAGCAGATTTCACCCGCATTTTTTCCAGTATGCCGGCGCGTATCCGTTCTACCGTACGGCTGTTCATGGCAAGTGAGTCTGCCATTTCACGGGTTGACCATTCGTTACACACCATACTGATGATCTGCTTTTCCCGTGTATCAAATGCAACTGGCGTTCGAAGATGGTAAGGGTTAAAATCACTTTTTGCTATTTTGGTTGCCAGTTGCGCCGAAGTGGAAAGACAGTAATAGGGTTCACCCGCATATACTGTTCTTACGGCGTCTATAATCTCCCCTCGTTGGGCGTTCTTGATAATATATCCCAATGCGCCTGCCTCCAGGGCATCGATTACCAGGCTTTCATCATCAAACATCGATAAAGCCAGCACCCCCATCCATGGATTCCATCCCGCCAGGTATCGAATAGCTTCTACCCCATTCATTACCGGCATTCGCAAATCGGTAATAATTACGTCCGGGTTCTTTTTCCGGGCTAACTCGATCAACTGTTTTCCATTGGTGGCGTGTCCACATATCACCATGCTCTTATCTTTCTCCAGCAACATCTGCAGTCCATCCCGGTAAACATCATGATCATCCACGATCAGTATTTTTATCAGACTCCTTGTTTCATGCATCATATTGGTATCTGAATCGTGTATTCCGTGCCCAATCCGGGTTCTGTATCGAGGTAGATCGTTCCTTTCAGAAGATGCACGCGGTTAACAATATTATGCAACCCCGAACCGGTGGCCGTTTTAGCATGCTCCTTATCAAACCCACATCCGTCGTCAGAAATGGCCATATAGAGTTGTTTGGTTCTGATATGCAGGGAAATATCAATATGCGATGGCTTGGCATGTCGAACCGCATTTGTTATTATTTCCTGAATGATGCGATAAAGGTGAATTTCTTTGTCTTTTATTATTGACTGTGGCCCATCCCCATAATGAAAACGCAACTGAATTCTTGCATTACGGGCAGTGGTTTCACAGAAATGGCGCGCGGCCGTAAAAAAGTCACTTCGCTGCAGTGCTTTAGGAGTAAGATTATTGGATATTTCACGAATCTTATTTACGGCAGTATCAATATAAGCGGCCGTTGCCGCAATGCCATCCCGTTGCATTGTGTTGTAGGGTTCGATGCATTCGAGGTACAACTTTATAGCGGCCAGGGAAGAGCCGAGTTCATCATGCAGGTCGGCCGCAATCCGCGCCCTCTCATTCTCCGCGATTAAACTTTCAGTAAAAATCCTGTCTTTATACGACAACTTTATTTTCCGGTGTCCCCATATCATAATTCCTATGAAAAAGCTGGCCAGGAATACAATAACTCCTGTTTCAATTACTATGGTATAGTAAATTCTTGCTTCTTCGGTATCCATAGAATAGCAATGGCATATGTAAGGTTGGTAAGGAGATTAATGATCCAGAAAATTACAAACAGGTTAAAATAAAAAGAGGAACTGAAGGGGGCCTGGAGAATATAAAAAGTTTCAAAAAAAGCTCTGAAACTAAAATAGAACATAAATGATATGCAAATCCACAATATCGCGTTGCGGGCCAAGGATCTTTTCTCTGATACAATTAAATCGCTTAGCTGACGTATACTTAAAAGTAGTATGATAACTGAATAGCTGATACGATAGGTAGAATTGATATGATCAAGAGTATGGAACAGGAGATTGTCGCCAATCCATATCAACAAACCCACTCCAAAGAGCCATACATATCGTTTCGCGGCCCTGGAGCCGTTCAGCCGGTAAAATACTACCAGTAATAGCCCGTATTCAAGCAATACATACAGGTTGGAATTAACTACATTGTTACTTTTTGTATTAATCACCAGATAACTGAGCAGGTCATTTGCCACAGCCACCCAGATAAACACTACAAATGGCCGGTAAGCAGGCAATATTCCTGCAAACCGGGCCATGCCAATACCACAGGCAATCAGCATTGAGAAAGCGGAAGTGTTGCTTAAAACGGTAAAAAACATTTATGGTTGATTTAATGGCGATTCAGGCGGACATACATTCGGGCACCGAAAGGAATCCTCCAGAATTTCATTATCATCATCCTCATCCGATCGGTTGGCCGCAGGAAGCAGGTCATCATTATTATCATCTGCCACCACTAAAATTGCATGCACGCTCATGTCTTCCTTCATTCCGTAATAAATGCGGAAGAAAGCGGCTGCAGGATTGGCAAGCAGGGACTGTATGGCTATGAGGGGGAATGTTTCGCAAACCGGGAAATTGGCAGGACGGTTGGCCCTATACAGGGTTGTCATGTCTATTGCCTGTGCGAGACTGATCTCGTGATCATGTTGAAATTTACGCATAATTTTTTGTTTTGGTTAGCGGCAATTTAAACGAAATGCAGAGGCGTCGTTCGCGTATAAATACGCATTAACTGCGTATTTATACGCTTTTTTCATCCTACCCATTAAAAACCAGTTGCTTAGGAAACTATCCCGCACGAGGCAACCGTAAATAGGAGGACTCAATTTTAGAAATCTTGCCCATCATTCCTTACATTTATAACGCTTGCACCAAAACCAACGTTATGTTAGAACCCTGGCGTATAGGAAAAGTAATTAGAATTGAAAATGAAACCGGCATACTGCGCCGGTTCTGGATAGAAGTTCCGGAGCTTGAAAGCTTTGATTTTCAGCCCGGCCAGTTTGTAACCCTCGACCTTCCCATACACGAACAGCGCAACAAAAGATGGCGCAGCTACTCTATCGCTTCCGCGCCCGATGGTACCAATGTATTTGAACTGATTATCGTTTTACTGGAAGGCGGCCTGGGCACTACGTACCTGTTTAATGAGGTTACGGTAGGCACGGAGCTTAGTTTACGGGGCCCCCAGGGCAAATTTACCCTGCCCGAAACCCTGGATGAAGACCTTTACCTGGTTTGCACCGGCACCGGCATAGCCCCCTTCCGCTCTATGATCAGCCATTTGCACACACATCCCAAACCCCACCAGGATATTCACCTTATTTTCGGCTGCCGCAAAAAAGAAGACGGCCTGTATATAAACGAACTGAGAGAACTGGAAAAGCAGGTACCCGGCTTTCATTTCCACCCCTGCTATTCAAGAGAAGACACGGTTGATGAAGGCTCGTACAAAGGCTATGTTCATGCGGTGTACGAATCTCTCACCCAAAACGGGAAAAAGCCCGCCAAATTTTTCCTCTGCGGCTGGAAAGTAATGATAGATGAAGCCCGTGACCGTATTGTGGCCATGGGCTACGACCGGAAAGCCATTCACCTGGAACTGTATGGATAAGCCTGCCGGGCTAAAATATCTGGTCCGATACCAGTTTCCTTACCTCGCTCATGGGCATCCTTTCCTGTAACATGGAATCGCGGTGGCGGATGGTAACGGTATTGTCTTCTTTGGTCTGATGGTCAATGGTTACACAAAACGGCGTACCGATGGCATCCTGGCGGCGGTATCTTTTTCCGATAGCGTCTTTTTCTTCATAGAAGCATTTGAAATGCGGTTTGCACTCGTTCATCAGCTCGCGGGCAAGCTCGGGCAGGCCGTCTTTCTTGGTAAGGGGCAGTATCGCCAGTTTTACCGGTGCCAGTTTGGGTGGAATATGCAATACGGTACGGCTGTCTGTGGTGCCATCTTCCTTGGTTAATACTTCTTCTTCATACGCATTAGACAGTATCAACAGGAACATCCTGTCTAGCCCGATGGAAGTTTCAATTACATAGGGTACATAGTTCTGGTTGATCTCGGTATCAAAGTACTGCAGTTTCTTTTTGCTGTATACCTGGTGCTGTGCCAGATCAAAATCGCTGCGGGAGTGGATGCCTTCCACTTCTTTAAACCCAAAGGGAAATTCATACTCTATATCGCAGGCTTCTTTTGCGTAGTGGGCCAGCTTAACATGGTCGTGGTAGCGGTACTTATCTGCCGCAATACCCAGCCCCAGGTGCCATTGCAGGCGTGCTTCTTTCCAGTATTTATACCATTCTCCTTCCGTGCCGGGGCGTACAAAAAACTGCATTTCCATCTGTTCAAACTCTCTCATCCTGAAGATAAACTGCCTGGCCACGATCTCGTTCCGGAATGCTTTACCGGTTTGGGCAATGCCGAATGGCACTTTCATCCTGGCTGTTTTCTGCACATTAAGAAAGTTCACAAAAATACCCTGGGCGGTTTCGGGCCTCAGGTAAATGGTATCCGCGTCTTCGGCAACGGAACCCAGCTGGGTAGAGAACATCAGGTTAAACTGGCGTATATCTGTCCAGTTACCCGTACCACTAACAGAACATACAATCTGCTGATCTGCGATTAATTGTTTCAGGCCGGCAAAATCTTCGGCGGCCAGCAAGCTGTCCATGGCCGCTAACAATGCTTCGGCTTCCTTTTCGTTGCCTTTCTCTTTTAAAGCATCGGCTTTGGCTTCTATCAGATGGTCTACCCGGTATCTTTTATTGCTGTCTCGGTTATCTATCATCGGGTCGCTGAAATTATCAACATGCCCGCTGGCTTTCCAGGTGGTGGGGTGCATAAAAATAGCGGCATCAATACCCACGATGTTCTCGTGCAGCTGCGTCATGCTTTTCCACCAATGATCGCGGATATTTTTTTTCAGCTCACTGCCATAGGGGCCATAATCGTATACAGCCTGGAGGCCATCATAGATCTCACTGCTGGGAAATACAAAGCCATACTCTTTGGCATGCGAAATAATTGCCTGGAACTGATTCTCGGTCTGTGTGCTCATATTGGCGGCAAAAATATGCTTTTACCCTTGGTCTGCGAAACCCATACAACCCCTTTTTAACCGGTAAGCGTTCCTTTTTGGTTTATTCATCCCAAAAAAAACAATGGGAACCATAAAAAAATTAGCTTAGCTGCCATAAACCAACTTGTATGCTTACCAGAAAGTACTCATTGTTATTCACCCTTTTCCTGGCCCCGGTACTCTTATGGGCGCAACAAACTACCGAATATCCGGCCGACCATTTAACCCCGGCCTTTCACGAGGGGCGGAGGGCCGCCTTCCGGCAGATGCTGCCTAAAAACAGCGTGGGTATCTTTTTCGCGTCGCAGGTGCGGCTGAGAAACAATGATGTTGACTACCTGTATGCGCAGAGCAAGAACTTTTATTACTTCACCGGCCTGGAAGAGCCTAACGCCGTGCTTCTTCTATTTAAGGACCCGGTAACCTTACTGGGTAAAACAGGAACCGAGTTTGTATTTGTACAGCCCCGCGATCCGCTGCGTGAGATGTGGACCGGCAAACTGCTGGGTGTTGAAGGCGTAACAAAACAACTGGGGTTTACGAATGTTTTTACGCATGATAAATTTAATGCGGCTTCCATTACATTAAACGGTATCGATTCTGTGTTTACGCTTTTCAGGAATGAAGAGATCCATGCCAAGGCCGGCAGGGTTCCCGATCCTTTGAGCAGGATGGCCAAACTGGTGGATAGCCTCATTACCGCCAAAAATATTGGCCTGGCCAACCGGTCTACCACCAACATGATGATTAAGCTGCGCGGCGTTAAGCAGCCCGAAGAAATAGCGTTGATGGAAAAAGTAGTAAGGATGAGTGTGGAAGGGCATAATGAAGTAATGAAAGCCGCCAAACCCGGCATGACCGAATACCAGGCCCAGGCCATTATGGAATATGAGTTTAAAAAGAACGGATCGGAATATGTGGGTTATCCCAGCATTAACGGTTCGGGTGAAAATACCTGTACGCTTCATTACGAAACCAATCAACGGCTGATGAAGAACGGCGACCTTTTGCTGAGCGATTGCGCCGCTGAATACCATGGTTATAGTGCCGATGTTACCCGTACCATTCCGGTAAACGGGAAGTTCAGCCCTGAACAAAAAATCATTTATGAGCTGGTACTGGCCGCGCAGGACTCTGCATTCCTCAAATGCCGCCCCGGCAACCTGTTTACCGATCCGCATGCGGCGGCTGTACGGGTTATTACGCGTGGACTTAAAGCCCTGGGCATTATTTCAACCGATGCGGAAGTACGCACTTATTTCCCGCATGGTACATCGCATCACCTGGGGCTTGATGTACACGACCTGGGTTCCCGCTCAGGGCCACTGGAGGCCGGAAACATATTTACGGTAGAACCAGGTATCTATATTCCACCCGGAAGCAAGTGTGATGCCAAATGGTGGAGTATCGGGGTGAGAATTGAAGATGATATACTGATAACAGCCGATGGATATAAGAATCTATCAGCCGGCTCTCCCCGCACCGTTGCGGAAGTGGAAAAAATGGCGAAGATGAAAAGTATTTTCAAGTAAAATTTAGTTCAGCTTATCATTCTCCCGGTGCCGCAGCGCATCGCGTATATTCTTTTTTTCAAAATTCTTTTGGAGTGCTTCTGTCAGGTCAACCCCCGTTTGGTTGGCCAGGCAGAGCAGCACCCATAACACGTCGGCCATTTCATCGGCCAGTTCCTTCCCTTTATCAGATTCCTTAAAAGATTGCTCCCCGTATTTCCGAACCATAATACGGCTTAGCTCTCCCACTTCCTCCATCAGTATACCCAGGTTGGTAAGCTCGCTGAAATATTTTACCCCCACGGTTGTAATCCATTGATCAACGAGGGATTGCGCTTCAGTAATTTTCATAACAAGAATTTTTGGCGATTACACGAATTATTTAAAAAAAAACAACGCGTTTAAAGTTGAATGATTTTTCTCCGAAGTTTGCAACAAATTCGCGATTTTAATTCGTGTAATTCGTCTACAATTCGTGTTTTTCTAATTCGGTGTTTATTTTTAGGCTACTCTCTATTCTTTGAATCCATCATAATAGTAACCGGTCCATCATTCAGCAGATCCAGTTTCATGTCGGCTCCGAAAATGCCTGTCTGTATTTTTTTGCCCATATCTGTTTCCAGTTGCTCAATCATTTTTTCGTACATGGGGATGGCGAAACCGGGTTTGGCCGCCCTGATATAAGAGGGGCGGTTGCCTTTTTTGGTGCTGGCATGGAGGGTAAACTGGCTCACTAATAATATATCGCCGTTTACTTCTTTAATTCCCAGGTTCATTACGCCGTCCTCATCATTAAAAATGCGCAGGTGGGTGATCTTGTTGCTGAGCCAGGCAACATCTTCCTGCGTGTCGGCGTCTTCAATACCCAGTAATACCATGAGCCCGGTGGCGATGGCACCTGTTATATTTCCATCAACTGTAACACTGGCCCGCGTAACCCGCTGGATGATAATTCTCATGATCCTTTCCGCTTTTTTATACGAACTTTATAGGAATGAAGATAGACATTACACAGGAGATACAGTTCCAAACGGCCAGGAGCGGGGGAAAAGGTGGCCAGCATGTGAACAAGGTGGAAACCATGGTGGAAGGTCGCTGGCCCATAGGGGATTCGCTGCTGCTAACAGAGGAGCAAAAGCAGCTGGTACGGGAAAAATTATATAACAAGATCACGGATGAAGGTTTCCTGCTGGTGAAATCACAATCCGAAAGATCACAGCTGGGTAACAAACAGGAAGTGATCGGTAAAATGAATCGGTTGCTGGCGGCTGCACTAACCAAACATAAGATCAGGCGGCCTACCAAACCCACCAAAGCATCCAAAGAAAAGCGGCTGGAATCGAAAAAGAAAAATACGTTCACAAAAGAACAACGCAAAAAAATAAACCGCAACGACTACTGATGAATCGCCTGGTTCCATTTCTATTCATTATGCTGGCCATTTCGGTTCCTGCCTTTACAACGGAACCACCGATACAGCAGCAAAAAACGCTTACGCTGATCTTTCAACATAAAGTGGGCGATCAACCGCTCTGTCTTGATTCGGCCCTTACCAATATTTTCGGAGAAACCATGATCATCGAAAGGTTCCGGTATTATCTTTCTAATTTTTCCATAACCGACCCACAAGGTAAAACAACAGTATTACCCGTTCGGTATTTCCTGGTGGATGAATCGGATTCGCCTAGTAAAAAAATAGTATTGTCCATTCCTGATATGGCCGTATCAACCATTCATTTCCTGGTGGGGGTTGATAGCATTCGTAATGTGTCGGGTATACAAACCGGCGCACTCGATCCTGCGAAAGGAATGTTCTGGACCTGGAACACGGGGTATGTAATGGCAAAACTGGAAGGAAGGGCGGATGTATCAGTATCACCGGGACACAGGTTTACCTATCATATAGGCGGATTCAGAACGGGAATGAATACAACCCGGATGATACACCTGGATATTACGGATAGGCAGAAACAAAGTTCGCCCGAGCTTACCGTTACAGTGGATATTAACCGATGGTTCAAGGGAAAAACGGATCTCCGGATTGCCGCAACACCCGTATGCCATAGCCCGGGAGAACTGGCTATGCGGATTGCTGACAATTACAGCTCTTCCTTCTCCATCCATACCCGTGAAAATTGAGGTTCAGGAAAACGATAGGGGTGCTGCTGTTTATCATGATAACAGGTGTGGGATGGGTAACCATTGATAGCCGGTATGCAAAGCCTATTCCGGTAAAATTAAAAATACCTGCGGGATGGCCCGCTCCTGTGTATGATCTTTCAAAGAACCCGCTAACGGCAGAAGGGATTGAATTGGGCAGGCGGCTTTTTTATGAAGGGAAATTGAGCAGGGATGGAAATTTTTCCTGCGGCAGCTGCCACCAGCAATTTGGTGCCTTCAATTCCTATGAACATCCGTTCAGTCACGGTTTTAACAATGCCCTTACTAACCGCAATGCTCCCGGCCTTTTTAACCTCGCCTGGCAAAGAGAATTTATGTGGGATGGGGGCATTAATCATCTCGATCTGCAGCCACTGGCGCCTATGACGGCGGAAAACGAAATGGCTGAAACCCTGGAGAATGTGGTTAACAAATTAAAAGGGGATAAAGCCTACCGTATCCTATTTAAAGCCGCTTTTGGAACCGATGACATAAATACCCGGCGGATAGGCCAGGCCCTCAGCCAGTTCATGCTTCAGCTGGTGAGTGGTAACAGCAAGTATGATAAAGTAATGCGGGGAGAAGCCAGCTTTATATTGCCAGAACAGCTGGGTTATGAAATTTTCAAAAAGAAATGCGCTTCCTGCCACCGCGAGCCCCTTTTTACAGATTTCAGCTATCGCAATACCGGTATGCCGGTTGATACAACCCTGAATGATATGGGCCGGATGAAGATAACCGGCCATGCAAAAGATTCGCTGAAGTTCAGGGTACCCAGCCTTCGCAATATTGCCGTTACAGCTCCCTACGGACATGATGGACGTTTTTACTCCCTGATCAGTGTTTTTGATCATTACAGGAAAAACATGCAACCAGGCCCAACAACCGACAGCCTTTTACAAAACCGGCTACCCCTGTCTAATTTTGAAGTGGGCCAGTTAACGGCGTTTCTTTACACGCTAACCGATTCAACTTTTTTACAAGACCCCCGTTTTGCCCCTCCCGGCACCCGAATTACCGGCAAGCCCCCATTGATATCCACCCTTAATGGTACATTTGTTACTTTAGATTACGGATTACGGATTGTGGATTGTGGAAACTAATAAACTAATAAACCAAAAACCAATAAACCAATTGACAGGAATTAAAAAACTAGCAGGACAAACGATGTGGTATGGGGTGAGCTCGATAGGGGCCAGGTTTATTGGTTATTTGTTAACGCCACTACTTACTTACTCGGCACACGTAAAAACGGCTGACTTTGGCAGGCAGAGTTTGTTATATTCTGCCATACCTGTTTTAAGTGTACTATTTACCTACGGATTTGAAACAGCCTATTTCCGGTTTTCGGGAAGAACTGAGTACAAAAAGTCGTTATATAGTACGGCCTTTCTGTCGATTTTTTTTACAACCGTTATTTTTTCATGGATACTATGGCAATTTCAGGGTGCGCTGGGTAGCGTGGCGGGCTTTTCAGATATTCCTCAGATTGCACGGGTAACCATTTTTATTATTGCTATCGACACACTTTCTACCATTCCTTTCGCCAGGTTAAGACAGGAAGAACGCCCGGTGAAATATGCGTTCGTAAGGATAACCGGTATTTTAACGATGGTGTTGCTCACCTGGTTTTTTGTAGCCTACTGCCCATCGCAAATAGAAAAAAATCCTGACAGCTGGGTGCGAGCTTTTTTTAACATGAATACCAATCCTATTGTTTATGTCGCCCTCGCGAATCTTGTACAAAGCATCATAACGCTGTTACTGCTAAGCAAAGAAGTGCTATCTGTACGCTTTACTTTTAACATACGTCTTTGGAAAGAAATGATGATATATGCCTTACCGCTTGTTATAGTTGGTTTTGGCGGCATTATAAACGAAACTTTTGACAGGCTGATGCTCAAAGCATGGCTGCCGGGAAATGTTGAATACAGGAATGAACAGGTAGGTGTCTACAATGCCTGCTATAAACTATCCTTATTGATTACACTTTTTGTACAGGCTTTTAAAATGGGAGCAGAGCCTTTCTTTTTCAAGCAGGCTGAAGGTGGAAATCCTCAAAAAGTATATGCCCGGGTAATGAAGTTCTTCGTTATAGTTGTTACTACCATGTTTCTTGTTGTAAGTCTCTTTCTGCCGTTATGGTCGAGAATTATTGGCCCACAGTATCGTTCGGGGCTTACAATCGTTCCGGTGCTTCTCCTCGCCAATATTTTTCTTGGGGTTTATTATAACCTGAGTATATGGTTCAAACTGAGCAACCGGCCTATCGCGGAATGTATATTACCTTATTGGGTACAGCAATCACATTAGGGATCAACTATTCACTTATTCCTGTGATGGGTTATATGGCCAGTGCCTGGGCTACTTTCCTATGTTATGGTACAATGATGGTAGTGAGCTATTTATGGGGACAAAAAAAGTATCCGGTTCCATATGCAACTAAAAAAATGATCGCCTATTTCGTTATCGTTGTTATTCTGTTCTTTATTCACAAAGGAATAACCCACTTTATCCCATCAGTCTTGGTAGGTCTTTTGCTGGGTGTTGTTTTACTCTCGCTATATACAGGGTTTATTTTACTGGTTGAGAAGAAGGAGATGCAAAAATTGCCGGTGATTGGTAAATATTTTCTTTAAGAACCCAATAGAAGCAACATGGTGCCCCGCCGGGGGATGAAGGGAAAAGATCGTGGTGCTTTGGCAACACTCAATAAGAATAGATAACTTTGCATAGCAACATCATTCATTATGGCGGAAGATCTATCAATAGCAAAAGGAACCAAGACAGAGCAATACCAATCCCTCATCCCTCAGATCAAGGGCTTGCTGGAGGGGGAAACAGACCTGGTGGCCAACCTGGCTAATATGGCCGGTGCTTTAAAGGAGCAGTTTGGATGGTTCTGGGTGGGATTTTACCTGGTAAAAGAAGAACAGCTGGTATTGGCTCCTTTCCAGGGACCGGTTGCCTGTACCCGCATCAACAAGGGCCGGGGTGTTTGCGGAACCAGCTGGGCCCAGGCCAAAACACTGATCGTTCCCGACGTGGAAAAATTTCCAGGGCATATCGCCTGCAGCAGCCTCTCCCAATCAGAAATAGTGGTTCCCCTTATAAAAAACGGTGTAGTTTGGGGTGTGCTTGATGTGGACAGCGAATACCTGGATACATTCGATGAAACAGACCAGCATTACCTTGAAATGATCACCGGCTTACTATAACCCTGCCACAGCTGCCACATTTCCGTTATACCCCGGACATTGAACATTCGACATTCAACATTGGACATTGAAAATCCCCGATTTCCCCTATCTTTGCACCATTCATATACTCTCTCTACAGACTGATCACTCTTCCGTGACAAAGTTTATCAAGTCAATTACGGGCAGGCTATATACCACCTGATCATTTATTATAGGTGTTCATTTATTAAATTTTTACATTTTGTTATTCAAAGAATTACAACTCATTGAGCCCATTTTAAACGCGCTCGAAACCGAAGGGTATACCAGTCCTACCCCCATCCAGGAACAATCTATTCCCTATGTTTTACAAGGCAGGGATTTGTTAGGATGCGCTCAAACCGGAACCGGTAAAACGGCTGCTTTTGCCATTCCTATTCTTCAGTTGCTGCAAAAAGACAAAGAAGCAGGTAATACTGCCAAAGGAATTAAAGCCCTGATCTTAACACCTACACGCGAACTGGCTATCCAGATCGAAGAAAGTTTTGTTGCCTACGGCCGCAACCTTCGTATCAAGCCCCTGGTAATATTCGGGGGTGTATCGCAGGTGCCGCAAACCAACGCCTTGCGCAATGGTGTGGACATCCTGATAGCCACACCCGGACGTTTACTGGATCTGATCGAACAACGATACATCAATCTTTCCCAGATTCAACTGTTTGTGCTGGATGAGGCCGATCGTATGCTGGATATGGGTTTTATACACGATATCAAAAAGATCCTGACCAAACTGCCGGTAAAAAAACAAACGCTTTTCTTCTCGGCTACGATGCCAGCGGAGATTGCGAAATTATCCGGTACATTGCTGCAGAATCCTGCCAAAGTAGAAGTTACACCGGTTTCTTCCACCGCTGAAACCATTCAGCAAGCCATGTATTTTGTTGAGAAAGAAAATAAACGGCACCTGCTGATTCACCTGCTGAAAGACAATACCATTAAAAGTGCGCTTGTTTTTACCCGCACCAAACATGGAGCAGACAAAGTGGTGAAAGACCTGGTTCGTGCCGGCATTGGCGCGGAAGCTATTCACGGCAATAAATCACAAAATGCCCGCCAGCGTGCCCTGGGTAATTTTAAAAGTGGTGACACACGCGTACTGGTGGCTACCGATATCGCGGCAAGAGGTATTGATGTGGATGACCTGTCGCACGTGATCAACTATGAGCTACCCAATATTCCTGAAACTTATGTGCACCGCATTGGCCGTACAGGCCGCGCAGGTGCCAGTGGTATCGCTTTCTCTTTCTGCGATATGGAAGAAAAAGAGTTTCTGCGTGATATTCAAAAACTGATTGGCACGGCTGTTCCCATTGTAACGGAGCATCCTTATGCCATGGCCGATACTTCGCTTACCACCTACAAATCCCTTCCGCAAAGACCTGTGCAGCGTCACCGTCAGAATAACGACAGGCGTCCTTCTTTCAGAGGTGGCGATAGCCGGAGGTATTCGGGAAATAATGCTTCGGCAAGGAACTACTAGTATTCTTCATTGCTATCTATACAGAGCCGGGTAAATACCCGGCTTTTTTTATGGACTATTTTTTCAGGAAGACACAAGGCAGTTTAGGAGGGGGAAATATTTGCTTAATTTAGTTGGCATGATACAACGTTACAGCTACCTGCTATTGCTGATAGTAAGCATTTCTGCCTACGGACAGAAAAAGCAAACCACAACAGCCACCCAGGCTCCTTATTTTCCTGCGGCCACCAACTGGGAACAGAAAACGCCGTTGCAGTCCGGATTAAACGCGGATAAGATCAATGAAGCCATTGGCATAGCCAAAGCCGCAGAGTCGAAGAACCCCCGGAATATGGAGATCAGTCACTACCAGAGTTTTGGCAAAGAACCATATGGGGAAGGTATCGGTCCTTTTGCGGAGCGGGGCGACCCCACGGGTATTATCGTTTACAAGGGATATATCATTGCCAGCTGGGGAGAGCCGCTGCGTTGTGATATGACCCATAGTGTTACCAAAAGTTTTCTATCCAGTATCGTGGGTGTGGCGGTTGAGCAGGGATTGATACACAGTGTGAGTGATACCGTTGCGCCTTATATTCCGCCCATTGAACTCTTTACGCCCGGGCAGGTGAACCGGCCCGCCGACCTGTACGGGCAGCCGCAACTATTATCGTTATTTTCCACGCCCCATAACAAAACCATTACCTGGGAGCATTTGCTGCGACAAACCAGCGACTGGGAAGGCGTACTTTGGGGTAAGCCCGAATGGGCCGACCGGCCGGATGCTGACCCGTCTAAATGGACCAACCGCAAAAGGAATGCCCCGGGCAGTGTGTATGAATACAATGATGTAAGGGTAAATGTATTGGCACTGGCTGCTACCAGTGTTTGGCGCAGGCCATTACCCCAGGTACTTAAGCAGTATATAATGGACCCGATAGGCGCTTCCACTACCTGGCGATGGACGGGGTACCGGAATGCGTGGATTGTGCTGGACGGACAACCCGTGCAATCTGTAAGCGGAGGCGGGCACTGGGGTGGCGGGATGTTTATTAATGCTTATGATATGGCAAGGTTCGGTTTATTGAGTTTGCATAAAGGCAACTGGAATGGCAAACAGGTACTGAGCGAAAAATGGGTGCAGCAGGCCCTAACGCCCACCCCGGTTAAAACAGATTACGGTTATATGAACTGGTTTCTGAATACGGATAAAAAGCTGTTACCGGCGGCACCCGCCAATGCTTTTATGCATGTAGGGAATGGCAATAATATTATTTATGTAGACCCCGACCATGAGCTGGTAGCCGTGGTTCGCTGGATATCAGATAACAAGGCGTTGAATGAGGTAATCCGTAAAATACTGGAAGCTTTTCCTCAATAATGTATTCCTAAAACCCCTATTTTTGCCAGCCCTAAGCGGATGTGGCGAAATTGGCAGACGCACTAGACTTAGGATCTAGCGCCGCGAGGCGTGTGGGTTCGACCCCCTCCATCCGCACACTGATTTTCAATTGGTTATAAAGGTCCGCGAAATGTGGACCTTTCTCTTTTCAAAATATGCCAATAACGATTTACAACAAACTAAATTTTCACAACTAATACTCGGTAAAAAGATTCATCTCGCGGAAACCGGCTTTTTCGGCATCTACAACTGCCATGTTGGTCATGAGTATATCCGCGCCCACCTTACGGGCATAATCTACAAAACTATGCACAAGGCTACTGCCGAATGCAAGTACCTTGCATTCCACCTGTAAATCCGCTGCAGGTTTCAATCGCTTAAGGGCTTCCGTTAGAAAAAAATATTCATTCTCGTGGTCTTCCACGCTGCCACCGGAAATGGTAACCAGGTGTATCTTGAACCGGAACAGCCGGGCCAGGGCAAGGATGGTACGGATCCGTGCGTCCGGCACAAAATCAGTTACGGGGATCACGACATGCTGCCACTCAGCGATGCTGCCCTTGCCGGAAAAAATGTGATCACCTGGCAGGGACTCTTTTCGATAATCTCTTCGAGCGGAGTTTGCCAGAACCTATACCATTTTTTATCCCCTTTATCGGCCTGCAGAATAACCAGGTCTGCACTCCTTGCAGTTATGTGGTGCAGAACCGCCTTATCCCATTTTCCCCAATCCATCGTTGCGGTGACCACGAGCCCGTATTCGGTTTCCAGCCATCTTTGCCAGGTATTCAGGATTGCCTTTTGTCTAATGATCGCTTCCTGGAATTCCTGGTGACGGACAAGCCAGGGAAAAAATGATTGTCTGAACTGATTCAAATCCTGCAAATGCAGCAGATGAATGCACGCACCATGTTGCTTAGCCAGCTCTGCTGCCTGCCGTATCACGGACAGGTAGGCTTCTGTCAATTTCACTGGCACCAGGATATTGGTGACAGGCTTATCCGTATTGCTTGTGTCTATCTCAGCATTCATAGTGGATTATTTTTAGTTCCTCATGTGAACCTCGGCATGTTTTTAAATTAATCGCCAGTTGCGGAGTGTTATACAAAGTAACACTGCGGCTATTGGTAATGTATAAGCACCGGATTAGAATTGCATTAGAATAGTGAGGGCAGTACAACAGACACCAACAGCTTTTTATCGGGCATCATTTCAGCTTTGATCTCCCCTTTGTGCAAAAGAACGATCCGTCGTGTGAGGGATAATCCCAGCCCATGACCAGGTGCCTTGCCTGCATTGCTGCCCCGCTGGAAGGGCTGGAACATAGAGGGTAGATCCTCTTCATTGAAAAATGTATACTTGTTGTTGAACAGGATCACTATCCGGTTGCCTACAAAAGAGAGTGAGATGTTTACGGTATGGTCGGGCGCGTATTTGCAGCCGTTCTCCGCAATGTTGCGCATCGCGGACAGAAGCAGTTCGTAGTTACCGTTAACCGTAGAAAGGCTTTCCTCCTCCGGCAGCTCATCGAAATAAACGAGCGCGGTATAGTCCGGTGAGATCTTTTTCAGCAGCGAAGGTATCTCCATCAGTACCTCGTCTACACGGATGGGCTCGGTCTGAAGAGCACCACCGCGTGCCGTCCTGGCGAGGTCAAGTAACTGCTGGGTAAGTGCACTCATCTGTTCCACATCGGATTGCACAGATTGCAGCACGGCGAGGTACTCTTCCTTTGTCCGGTCCTTTTGCAGAATCACATCAATCTGATTACTAACAGCAGTGAGTGGAGTAGAGAGTTCGTGTGATGCATTGGAAATAAACCGGCCCTGGATCTCGAAGGAGTCCTGCAATCTTTTCAGCAGATTGTTGAATGTGACCGCAAGCTTTTTCCACTCATCATCAATCGAAGGTTCAGGCAACCTTCGCTCGATATTGTTGGCTGTAATATTGCTAACCGTGCTCGCGATCTTGTCCACCGGTATCAGTAATTGCCGACTAAAGAACCAGCCAGTGAGTAAGGAAAAAACTGTTCCTGAAAAAAAGGCAAGTAACAAGCTGTTGACTAGTTTGTGCAGGTTCTTTTTACCGTTCTCATCAAATGCAGAAACAACCACCATTATTCCCTGGCCCGTGTGGTCGAAATACACAGCAACGGTTTGCCTTTCGTCTTGGCTTGCCTTTGCAATCCCTTTATCCCTGGCCTCCTGCAGGATTTTTAGATCATCGGCATTTTTTGCGTTGCCGGTCCTGCTGAACTGGTAAAGGATCTTACCGTCGCTGTTATACACGTGTATATTCTCCGCCACCAGCAAGCTGGTGGTTGAACTGTCTAACTTGGAGAGTATTTCGTAACCATTAGCAGGCAACCGAGAGAGCAGCGAAGCCACCGTTATACCACGGTTATGCAGTCGCTGATAGAAATCGCTTTTCTGCTGGTCAGCCGTTATCACATAAATCATGGCGCACAATGCGGCCAGCAATGTGACCGTCAGCAGCACGAACGCGGCTGTTATTTTAAAACGGACCTTCATCAGCTGTCTGATTCTTTAAGCACATACCCAAAGCCCACCTGGGTGTGGATGAGCTTGTCTGGAAAATCACGGTCGATCTTTTTGCGCAGGTAATTAATGTAGACCTCAATGGTATTGGTGTTGGTGTCAAAATCGATATTCCAGACCTTTTCACCTATATCGCTCCTGCTTAGTACCCGCTTTTTGTTACGCATCAAATACTCCAGCAGCTGGAATTCCTTGGCCGTAAGACTAATGGGTTTGCCTGCCCTGTGTACCTGTTTGGTGTCCATGTTCATCTCTAGATCGCCGCACCTCAAGATATTACCTACAGGAAGGTTTTCAGGAGAACTTCTTTTCAGCAATGCACGTATCCTTACGATCAGTTCAGCAAATGAAAAAGGCTTGACCATGTAATCATCGGCACCTGCCTCAAATCCTTCTACCTTATCGGACACCGAACCAAATGTGGTAAGCATAAGCACCGGAACGGAATCGTTTTTCAGCCGGATTCGCTTGCAGAGTTCAATACCGTTGATGCCGGGAAGATTGATATCAAGGATCACAAGGTCAAACGGCTGCTGAAGAAAAAGTTTTTCGCCAATATTTCCATCATAAGCTACACTCACTTCGTAGCCCGTTTCTCCAAGGCCCTTCTTAATGGAATCGGCGATCTTTTTCTCATCCTCAACGATCAGTATATGCATAACACAGAATATTTTTTGTTTCAGACCTGTTGCCAGGTAAAAAATACGAGAGCCGGGCTGGTATCATATCAGTTCAGCATGGGTATCAGCAAACCAAAATCAGGTTGCTTAATCACAAAATCGGCTACGGGATCCACAAAACTGTTGGTTGAACAGAAGGAGACCCCGATACCGGCTTTCCTTATGCAACATATATCATTTTCACCGTCGCCGATCACAAGCGTATTCTTGAGCTCAACTTTGTATTTTTCACAGATGCTTACAAGCGCATTAAGTTTGCAATGATCATGCTTGCACTGGCTTGTCTCATCAGATAGAAAGAAGGAAGGTATCTTAACCTCACCGGTAACAATACTCTGGGAAAATTCCAGTTCATTTGAAATGGTGAAATCAAAACCAAACCGGTTCTTGATGTAATTGGTGATGCAGTCGTAACTATCACTGATAATGCCGGTAATATAACCCTGTTGCTTGAGTTCAGTCAGCAGTTCAGATAAATTGGGTGTTATCTCTATTGTATCGGCAACAGCGAGTAACTCCGCGATGGTTCTACCTTTGAGCAGGCGCGCAATGAGTTTGGTCCTGACGAAGGGATTGTTATTGTTGCCTGTAACCACGTTAACCAGTGCATCTTTGAATCCAAATGCTGCCGCGGCAGTATGAATGAAACTAGCCCTGAAAATAGTATTGTCCATGTCGAATATCGCGATCTTTTTTAACGATGTAAGTCCTTCGCGTATCGCAAAGTCCATCTGTTCACGGATCACCTGTATGTTTTCGAATGTTTCCAGGTTCTGTGACATGCCAGAAGATTTTTTGATGATGGTACGCGCCACTTCCCGTGACATCTTTCCCAGTTGTTCCAGTGGCCGCATCCGGTTTTCGATTGTACCAATATTGACCTCTATGATCCGTGCCTTGAGCCGGTACATGTCCATGAGTATCCCGATGTCTACGCCATATCCCGGTTCAAACTCACATTGCAGCAACAGACTTTTCTTTCCGGCTATCATGCCGCTAAGCGGTTGTTTGAAAGCAGGGAAACTAGGATTAAGTACGGACAATAAGGGCTTTGCCACCAGCTCGGTAACACGCCCTGCCTGCCTGGCGAAATAAGCTTTTACAAAATCAGCCTCCCCGCAGACAAGCGGCGTTGTAAGCGTAGCGATCACATTGTCAGGATAGGAGGTAATATCTGCATCGAGAAAAGCGAGGTATTCGTTGGAGGCCACAAGAATCCCATCCTTCATTGACGCACCTTTACCCAGCATAGTGCTGGTGATGACCATGGCACCAGCGGATCGTGCGTTGACCACCGTATCGTCCATAGACTTATCATCCACTACAATCACTTCCGTAACGTCCTTCGCTTTTTTGGCGAGAGACACCACCGCTGCGATCGTGGATGCTTCATTGAGTGCGGGTATAATAACTGTAATCATGGCTTTCGTATTAATGTGATATTTTTCTCTTTCAACCTTACGTGTAACCAGGTGTCGAGCTTCTGCATTTCCTTTTTCGGCAAGTCACCGGGCAAGTCCAGAATAACCAGGAATGTTCTTGTCTCAATGCTGTCATTCACATGTACGGTGGACGGCTCCAGCACAGCCGATCTGATTGCCGGGTATTGCACCTTCAGTTCCCTATACAATTGGTATGCGTTTTTTCTCTCAGTGGCAATGCTGTCGAGTACCCCCTGCATAAGTGCTGCTTCTTTGACCTTTTCTGCCAAAACCCCGTTGAGCCGGTCGTTGTTATCAGGGTTACTGATCTTATCAGCCAGGTAGGCAAATCCTTGTTTTATCTCAAGGGTTGCATTCTGCAGGCCATAGTATTTTAACCGGCCTTTTAATTGCTCTATTTCCTTCGGCTGGATTTCCTTGCCCCCGAATACAAGGAGAATGCTTTTGGTCTTTGCATTGATTTTTTTATTAAGCAGGTAGTCATTGGTAAAATGTGCTTCCTCAGTGATGAACCTGTTAACCTTCTTATCAAACCTGTCTTGCCTGACCATGTCATACCCGAAATAAATGCTGGGTACAAGGGTTACTATTACGACCAGCCAGGTAATTCGCGATGCAAGTATTTCGGTTTTTGTATCCCGCAGATGTTTGTGAGGGAAACGCAAAAGGCGTACGATCAGCAATGTCGCCAGAGCGATGAAAACGGTATTGATCACAAATAGATAAAAAGAGCCAAAAAAATAACTGAACTGGAAGGTGGCTAATCCATATCCAGCTGTACAAAGCGGCGGCATAAGTGCGGTTGCAATCGCTACTCCCGGAATCACGTTACCTTTTTGCCTGCTGGAAGTGGCGATAATACCAGCAAATCCACCTGCCAGTGCTATTAACACATCGTAAATGGTGGGCGAGGTCCGGGCCAGTATCTCCGAGTGTGCGTCGCTTAGCGGTGATACCAGAAAAAAGACGGTGGAGGTGCAAAGTGCCACTATAGTCGCCACACCGAAGTTGAAAATGGACTTGCGTAAGAGTACTGTGTCATTGATCCCTAAGCTTAACCCGATACCCATGATAGGGCCCATCAAAGGCGAGATCAGCATGGCACCGATGATCACTGCGGTTGAATTTACGTTAAGGCCCAGTGATGCTACTGCGATAGCGAAGATCAGTATCCAGAGATTGGTTCCCCTGAAACTGACGCCGTTGTCGATGTTCTCGATAACGGTCTCGTATTTTTCTTTTTCGAAATGCAGGGAGAAAATATCGGTGAGCCGGCCTTTCATAGCAATGATTTATAGTTTCCTCAAGTTACCACTTATAGAGGAGGCCTTATACAAAAGGGCAAAAAATGGCCGGGAGACCGCTCCCCCGGCCGGTGTTGCATAAAACCAACTATGAAAAAACTAATTATTAACAGCCTTATCGGCTTTGTTCGCTGTGCTCTTTGAATCAATTATTTTTTCCAGGATATCCTTGTATTTCTCTGCATCGCCATTAGCGGGGTCCAGCGCGAGTATCTTATCATAATAAGCCAGCGCATCATTATACTGCTTTTCTTTGTTCACTTTAAAGGCCGCGATATAACCGTATGCCTGGATCAGCCATTTACGGTTGTTGGCATTAAGAGTGTCCTTTTCTGCTACTTTGATCAGATCTTCATAATGCGGGATGGCGATGCCGGTTTCCATGGCGGTATCGATGGCGGCATTGCTCCTGGCGCGCCAGTAGTAACCAAATGTCTGATCCGGGTATTTGCTCGCATACATGCCAAAGATGCTGTCTGCCATCGGATAATCCATTGCGTTGTAGGTCGCAAGTCCCCAGTTAAAGAGGTCTACATTGGTCATCGGTGCATGCAACAGGTTGAGTTGGTTATACCAGTAAGCCTGTTGCTGGTAATTCTTGTTCTTTTTGAAATAGGCTATCAGCTTTCGATCTAAATCTGCCTTTTTTGATGGATCCTTTTCAAGACTAACCGCCTTTTCGTACCAGGCCATCGCCTCTTCGTTCAATTGATTCTTGTCTGCGAGTCTTGCCAGTGCTATAAAATCCTCTGAACGGTAAGCGGTATCTGGTGTTTTTTCTAGATAGGTCTTCATATTCGTATAGGCATTCAAAGTATCGTTCAGGGCTTCCTGGCTGAAAGCCAGTAATTTATAGAGCCTGGGTTTTGCCTTATCGCCTTCCCGGGCAAGTAGCTTGTTCGCTTCGGCAATTGACTGTCCGTATTTTTTGGATACATAATACAGATCAGTGAGCAGGTAATCGCTCTTGGGGTCCGGATCCATGTTGGCCAGGTATTTTTTCAGGTTTTGTTCTGCCTCCTGCAAATCATTGTAGTAGTTGTAATAATACATCTGGAAATACACAGGGCCAAATCCAGGGTCTGCGGCTATCGCCTTATCGTAATAACCCAAAAAAACGGAAGCATTATTCTGCGCCTGATAGATCTTTCCAAGTTTATAATAGGCCACAGGATCGGCATTGGCAAGTTCTGAGGCTTTTCCATAATTGCGATAGGATTCAGAGGCGTTATACAATTTTCGGTAGGCATCCCCTTTTGCCATATAGATGGCGGGGTTGTTATTATCCCTGCGAAGTGCTTCGTCTGCCATACTGATAGCGAAGTTCAAATTTCCTTTGTCCAGCTCGACATTGGCTTCGGCGATCGCCAGCTGAATAGCAGGATCCTTTTTTCGGGCAGTTCCGAGAGCGGCTACCCATTCCTTGGCCGCCATCACCGTATCACCCTTTTGCAGCTGCAGGCGTCCCTTGATGATATGATAGTAAGGATTGTCAAAAAGCGTATAAGGAATCTTGGTAAAGGTCAGCTCTGCTTTTGCGGGTTCATTGTCCTGCTGATAGCTTCTTACCAGCCAGTACCATGCATTTATATCTCCTGGCGACTGGGTGATCACTTTCTGCAATGTATTGGATGCGCTGGTATAGCGCTCGTATCGGTATTGTCTGATACCTTCTTCCGTGGTCTGGGCAAAAACGCCTCCTGCCAGTAAAATGGCAAATCCTATGATAGTTAATCGGGCTTTCATATATTTCTAAATTTACGTGGACGAATAAAATGTGATAGATACAAACATAGACCAGGGGTATAAAGACAAAATAAGTACCACATTAATATCTGATTAGAATCCTGCGAAAAGCTGTCCGTCGGTCTTACGACCGGGTTCTAAAAGTTAGCTTTGCCATGAGGACCCTGCGTATGAAAGGACAAAAAATCAATATCGTCAGGCGAACGGCCAAGATTTATTTTGATAAGATCAAAAATGAAAATATCAGGCAGATGCTGCTGCAGGCCCTGCCATTCTGGATAGCCTCCCTTATCACAGGATTTATAGCGGTAGCCTACAGCCGGCTTTTCCAGGCGGCGGAAAAATCCGCGGCATATTTCTATCATTTATCGCCCTGGTTGATGTTTGCAGTAACGCCTGTTTGTTTTATTGTTGCTATTTGGATCGTAAAAAGGTTTGCTCCATACGCCAAGGGCAGCGGGATCCCGCAAGTAACCGCAGCTATGGAACTCTCCACCCCAAAAGAAAATCAGCTGGCGGACAGGCTGCTCAATATTCCAGTCATACTGGTTAAGATCATCTCCAGCTGTATTATGGCTCTTGGTGGTGCCATCATCGGGCGGGAAGGGCCCACCATCCAAATCGCAGGTGCCGTATTTCGCAAGATCAATACCTGTCTTCCCACCTGGTGGCCACGGATATCCAAACGTAACATGATCATGACTGGAGCTGCCGCAGGACTGGCGGCCGCCTTCAACACACCGCTGGGCGGGATCGTTTTTGCCATGGAGGAACTTACCCGGACGCATATCAGCTTTTACAAAACTGCCATCTTTTCGGCTGTGATCATTGCCGGTCTCACGGCGCAAGCCCTGCTGGGCCCTTATCTCTACTTAGGTTATCCGCAGGTGAGCCCTTTTTCGCTCTTGATTTTTGCTGTGGTGCTGCTCGTGGCTGTTGTCAGCGGATTTTTTTCAGCCATCATGTGCCGTATGATCCTCAGGGCTTTGAGATGGAAAGCAAGCCTTAAAAAGAATTGGCAGGCTTATATGTTTGCCATTGTATGTGCATTGTTGGTGGCAGGAATGGCGGTATTTACCAACGAGAGCAGTCTTAACTCAGGTAAAGACCTGATGACAAGATTGCTTTTTTCGGGCGATAAATTTGTGCGCTGGTATACGCCTTTACTGCGCATCACGGGTTCCGTTGCATCCTTTGTTACCGGTGCGGCAGGCGGAGTTTTTGCACCTGCCTTAAGTACCGGGGCCACTATCGGATCCGTGTTCGGTAACTGGCTGCATCTTTCAGGGCCTGATACCAATACGGTGATACTGGCAGGTATGGTTGCATTTTTAACGGGCATCACCCGTTCACCTTTTACCTCTGCTATCCTGGTACTGGAAATGACCGATGGTCATAACGTGATCTTCCACCTCATGCTGGCGGCCATGATTGCCAACCTGGCCGCTTATTTTATCGACCGGCATTCAATTTACGATCACTTGAAAACAGCCTATCTTCAGGATATAAGATACAAGGAAATACCACGGTTCACATGAATACTCATCATTACCTCCTGTACTATGTTTACATTTTATTTTTTTTCCGCTATTGTAATCTTAACCGCGGTTTTTGCCTACGTGAACAAACGTTTGCTGAAACTGCCGACAGCCATTGGCCTGATGCTTTTAAGCACCGGCTTTTCGCTGCTGCTGATCGCAATAGGCGGTATTGCCGATAGCATTTCTTCGCCGGTCACAAAAGCGATCAACGAACTTGATTTCAGCAAGATCGTTTTTGATGTGATGCTTTGTTTCCTTTTGTTTGCGGGTGCCCTGCATACCGACTATGCATTGCTGAAAAAGAACAGGCGTTCCATTATCATTTTCTCTTTCATAAGCGTTCTTATATCGACATTTATAACAGGAACCATTTTGTATTACCTGTCGGTACTGGCCGGCATTCCTATTAATTTCCTATATACATTGTTGTTTGGTGCCCTGATCTCGCCTACCGACCCGATAGCTGTATTGGGAATTTTGACCAAAGCCAAAGTGCCCAAAAAAGACGAGATCAATATCGTTGGCGAATCCCTGTTCAACGATGGTATCGGTGTAGTTGTATTTGTTTCACTGCTTTCTATTATCAACAACGGAATTGCCTCCGTTAGTGTTACCGATATCCTGGTATTGTTTAGCAGGGAAGCACTGGGCGGTGTGCTACTGGGCCTTGGACTGGGTTATGTGATTTTCCTTGTACTGAAAAGTATTGATGATTACGAAACCGAAGTTATTATCACCCTGGCCGCTGTGCTGGCCGGTAACTGGATCGCACACCTCCTGCATGTATCGGGTCCACTGTCGATGGTCGTGGCAGGTTTGATCACGGGACATAAATCCAGGAATGAAGCCATGAGTGAAATGACCAATCTCTATATCGATAAGCTCTGGCATTTACTGGATGTTCTGCTGAACGCTATTCTCTTTGTGCTCATGGGCTTGAAAGTACTTTCGATCCATTATGATGGGTCTTACCTGCTGATTGCCATTTGCTTGATACCATTGCTGATACTCGGGCGCTATGTTGCCCTGGCCATACCTTTCTATGCAGCCAGGAAATGGCTGGACCTAAGCCGAAAAACCCTTTTATTGATGACCTGGGGAGGACTGCGCGGCGGTCTTTCCATCGCTATGGTACTATCGCTGTCGGACCGGGTTCCCGTTAAAGACGAACTGGTATTTATTACCTATCTGGTCGTGTTCTTTTCAATTTTCGTCCAAGGGCTTACTATCGACCGATTTGCCAAAAGAATCTACCGGGTCAAATGAAGTAACCGAACCCGGTCGTACTGAGGTAATTAGAAAGCGTCAGGCAAAAGAGTCTTTTTCACTTTCGGGATAGCGACTACCGTGCATAATATTTCCTTGATTTTCGGAACCCAAAGGTATTTTTTGTAGTCATTTACATCTTTGATCTTTTTGCGCGATCCGATGATCACCAGCGTAATGCCCGGAACCAAAAACGACAGCACTATCCAGTTAAACGATAACCGGTTCAGTTCCTTTGAAAGCTTTACCACCCACATGGCTACAACAGCACGAATGGCGCAGGCCCCCAGGATAAAGCCGATGAGAAACAAATTACGGTCATTCATCAACCTGAAATTGTAATAGCAAAGCAGGCTGAACAGAATCGGAACGATAAAAATAAAAATGCCGGCCAGTGTAGCTTCGCCGTTATTCTTAAATTTTATATCGTATATACTTTTTGCTGCCGCTACAATTCGGGCAGTGGATTGGGAATAGATGTTGGCTACAGGGATTTTCATAATAATTAGTTTTTAGGAATGCGACTATACTTAACCAAAAGGTTTCAGAAAAACAACGTAATAAACTGTAAGGTTATGATCTGTTGTGAAAAACGTATGCCACCAAATGGGAAAAGCCGAATCTTGTAGTCGTTCCTTTACAAGCCTAAGGATGGGATCTTCGTAACTCTCTTGTCACCAGTGTAGTTATCTTTTTTAAAATATTATTGCCTGGCTGCGGTATAAAAAATCCCTTCCCCACTTCCCGATGCTTATCCAGGGCCCAACGGCCCCAACATAAAAAAAGAAAACGATGAATCTTTGCTTCTTCCGGGGCAATCCATCCGGCTGAATATTTGAGCCATTCCCGTTTCTACAGAGGCTAAGAGGTAAAAACTTTTCTCCTTATTTTTACTACTATGGAAAACGTAGCCGTAATCATCCTGTTTTTATTCGCTATCACCTTCCTGGGGGTATTGAGTAAAAAATATAATTTCCCGTTCCCGATCGTGCTGGTATTTAGCGGTATTGCCATCAGCCTGATACCAGGCCTGCCGGTAATTGCGCTGGACCCCAATATAATTTTCCTGATATTCCTTCCTCCCTTGCTGTACAATGCTGCCTGGTACACGAGCTGGCACGATTTCAAGGCTTCCATTAAACCCATATCCTATGCGGCTATCGGTCTGGTTTTATTAACCACAACGCTGGTGGCCATTGCCGTGCATGTAATGATACCCGGTATCGGGTGGCCATTGTCTTTTCTTATCGGGGCCATTGTTTCACCCCCGGATGCAGTGGCGGCGGCTTCGGTTACCAAGGGGTTGGGATTGAAACCCCGGCTGGTAGCGATTATTGAAGGAGAGAGCCTGGTAAACGACGCGAGCGGACTGATTGCTTATAAATACGCGCTAACCGCCGTGGCGGCCGGCAATTTTTTCTTATGGGATGCCGGGTTGAACTTCCTGATCGTTTCTGTAGCAGGTATCGGGGTTGGGTTATTGGTAGCTTATACAATGTACCTGATTCACAAAAATTTTATCTGTGATGATACCATTGATGTAGTGCTTACCCTGCTTACTCCTTTTGCATCGTACCTGCTGGCCGAGCATTTTCACTGGTCGGGGGTGCTGGCGGTGGTTACTTCGGGTTTATATCTTTCCTTCCGTTCTTCAGAAATACTAACCCACCAAATCCGGGTAATGGCCTATGCGGTTTGGGATATCATCATGTTCGTTCTTAACGGCCTTATATTTATCCTGATTGGTTTGCAATTGCGCAGTGTGGTGAGCGGTACCCAGGACTATTCCACCAGCTCATTAGTTATTTACGGCATTGTGATCAGCCTGGTAGTGATCGTTGTTCGGTTCCTGGCGGTTTTACCGGTTGAATTTTTTCCAAGGATTTTCAACAGCCGTAAAAACAAGGGGGAGGTATTCGATGGTAAGAATATGGTGATCTTCGGATGGTCCGGTATGCGTGGTGTGGTATCGATGGCAGCCGCACTGGCATTGCCTTTTACCCTGGCCGATGGCTCCCCTTTTCCACACAGGAGCCTCGTCATCTATCTTACCTTCTGCGTTATTTTGTCTACCCTGATCTTGCTGGGCCTAACGCTACCCTGGATCATTAAAAAACTTAAAATAGAGCCTCATTCCATTGTTCTGGAAGAATATGATGTACGAACAGAAGTAGTTACGTATGCCATTAACTATATAGAAGAAAACCTGTCGCTGGCACCGGATGAGCTATTGAACAATATTAAAAGCAAATACGAGGTAAAATATAACCGGCTCCAAAAGACCGACCTGCCTTCCAATTATTTTGGTGCCGGCAAAACGCTGTCAGGAAATATTTTTAATGAATTTACCAAAATGCAGATCGAACTTATAGCGGTAGAACGCAAAACACTGGCTACTCTTCACAAACATGGAAAAGCCAGTGAAGAGATTATCCGCAAGATCGAACGTGAGCTCGACCTGGAAGAAACGCGGCTAAGCCTGGAAATGTATGAAGGGTAACCCGGTTATTATAACAAGGCCGCTTTTATATACCGCTCGCCGTATTTACCCCAGTCTTTCAGGTTTGCCCGCAGGTTATCCTTCAAGCCATTGTTGGTGATCTTCGTTCCTTTGGTAGGTATCCTGAGATCGGTTTCTTTAACCGGCTCGGTAAACAACCTGGTGGCAAACCAGGTTACATGTTCACGTGGGATGGCAAGGCCAAGTATCATACCGGGTAACCCGGAAAAAGATTCGGGTCCGCCAATCGTTGAAATTTCATCTGTATAAAAAGCCACCACATAAATAGAATCCATGATCACGGCATTGGCACGCCGGCATTCAAAGCCGGCGATATTTCTGCGTTCATCTGTAATTTTCCAACGAATCTGGCGCGTACTATCCTGCACCAGGAACACTTTTTCAAATACGGCTTTCTGGCTTACCGCCGTTTTTTTCTCCAGGTCACTATACACAATATTGGCTTCTGCCGGCTGCTCCCATAAACGATTATTGTCGGCATTCTCTCTTCCGGGCTTAAAAAGCGTTTTGGTTTCATTAAAATAAAGATCAAAATAAGTGACTTTAAACTGCGGTATCCTGCGTTTAAACTCCGCTGTCCATGAGTCATCATCATTGAACTGGGAATAGAGGTTAAGTTTTTTTTCAAACTCTATCCTTCCCTGGGAGATAAATTGCTGACCCTGCTGCCCGTAGGTTGCCATACCTGTCAACAGTGCTGCTATAGTAAGTATCTTCTTCATACAATATTTTTTTTACAACTAGTTATTGGATTGTGGCAATGGTGTTCCTTTCTTGGTAAAACTCCATACCGCTGAGATCATAAAATACCGCTGTATGGTGGAATAGGTATTTTCGGTAACATAGTTGGTGTTTACCGACCGGGTAAACCCTATATTCTGGTTTAGTATGTCATTCGCGGATATTTTTATTATCAGCGCGTCTCCCGCCAGCAGCTTTTTCCCAAACCAGGCGTTCCAGAAAATCACATTGTTATTCTTATCAAACACACTGGTACGCTGCCTGAAAATGAAATCTATATCCGTATGTATCTGCAGCTTCCAGGGAAGAAAGAAATCAAGATCAGGCCGAACATTATATGTCCAGTAATTTATCGACGCGTTTTTTTGTACAGAAGAAGTACTGGTTGTGTAGGTGGCATTAGCTGAAATACTGTTATCGTAGAATTTTTCAATTTGTTTGCCTGCGTATGCACCCAGCGTGTAGCTCTGGCTTTGGGTTACATTTCGCTGTCCGTTAACCTCACTCACGTACCGCGAATGGCTGATATTGGTGTTAATATTGGTATTGGCACCCAAAAACTTGAACCCATAACTGAAATAACCACTCATGGTATTATTCCCATTTACGTTGATAGACTGGGAAACCCTTCTTCCCAGTGAATCAACAAAATCACGGGTTGCGAACGCATTGCTGGTGGTACTGTAATTAAAATAGGCGTAAATATCTGTACCCGACAAAGCCCTGTAATCGTTAAAACCAATATTGATATTGTTTCGGAAAGAAGGAAGTAAGGACGGATTACCGATACTGATATTCAAAGGATCATCATTTGTTCGCAAGGGCTGTATCTGCTGCAGGCTGGGCTGGGAGGTTGAGCCATTGTAGCCCAACCATATACTTTTCTGTGTAGTGAAACTATAATTGGCAGTCGCCTGCGGGAACCAGTTTACAAAATCCCTTTTACCTTGTAAGCCGGTCCGGAGGTCGGTTTGGGTATACTGGGTATAGCCTGTGGTATTGCCAAAATTGAAAGAGTATTTCTTCTTCACATATGAGAAGTTAACCCCACCCTTCTGAGTGAAAATATTAAACTTGTAGTAGTTGCTGAAAGTGGTATCCAGCAAATCGTACTTACCTGATGCGGACCGGTTATAAGAAGTACGATTGGAATTGCTGTTATTCAATGTAACGCCATAATTAAAGATCAACGACGCCGCGCTGGAAAGGGGTTCAGTATAGGTGATCTTTGAATCAAACGCCAGTTGCCTGGTATTGGTTAGTTTCAGCTGGTCTACCACCTGGCTGGTGACCGGTATATTACCTTTAAAGAAATAGTTATTGGCTGATAAAAATCCGCTGGCTGTAGTAACACTGTAATTCTCTTTCGCATTGATAGAAATGGTCCTTCCCTTTTTCTTAAACCGTTTGCGCCATAGAATACTGCTGTTAAACCCACTGAGATCAGATGTGGTGGATATCTGCCTGTTGCCCGCATTCACCAGGGAACTGTCTTCTGCCAGGGCCTGTGTGGTATATTCGTTCAGGGTTACTTTATGATCCAGCTTGGCATCGGCCATTACTTTCAGCACGGAGGTTGAATCAAAATCAATATCCCATGTGAGGTTTCCCTTATTCCGGGTGATTCTGTTATTAAATACCTGCTTCTGCGTATTATAATATAGTGTGTCGGGCAAAATAAACTGCGTGTTGGTATTGCTGGCACCATTCACGGTCAGGTCCATTATTTTATAATTGCCGTTAATGGATTGCTTGTCATCCGCAAACTTATTATTGTAATGCGCGCCACCGGTTTGTACTTTCGGGTATCCCTGACCGCTATAGCTGCCACTCCAGTTTTCAAGATCATCGCGGCCATTGGTGTAATATCCATTGCCATTGTCATCGAACTGTATATCCGAAGAGTTATCGCCATAACTCCGCTGATCCTGCCAGTTCAACCCCAGTTTGCCGGTATTGGATAGTATTCCGTAGAAAGAAATTTTCTCTTTCTTTTTGAACTTGTTGAACATGAGCTGTCCATTGTAGAAATCATGAGTGGCTGCGCCCGCGTCTATTTTTCCGAAATAGCCTTTCTTTTTGTCGTCTTTCAGTTTGAGATTAATGGTTTTTGTTTTCTGACCATCGTCAACACCTGTAAAAGCCGCCTGGTCGCTTTTCTTATCAAATACCTGCACTTTCGATACCATATCCGCCCGGATATTCTGCGTAACCAGGGTGGGGTCATCGCCAAAGAATTCTTCTCCATCTACCAATACCTTCTGCACCGTTTGCCCCTGCGCCGTAATCTTACCGTTTTTGTCTACCTGTATGCCCGGTAACTGCTTCAGCAATTCCTCCACCGTGGCATTGGGCTGCACTTTAAAGCTATCCGCGCTATACTCGGTCGTATCTCCTTTTAACCGGATGCTCTTGTTCTGTTTTACCACCACTTCTGCCAGCAGGTGTGCCTTGGTAATCATGCTGATCGTGCCCAGGTTAACTGTATTATTATCCGCCAGGGTAATAATGTCTGTATAATCGGCGTAATTGGGAAACGAGGTAAGAAGAATGTATTTGCCGGCGGGAAGATCCCTGATCTCAAAACGACCCTTGGTATCTGTCCTTGTAAATTTTACCAGCATGGAATCCTTCGCGGTAAGAACACTTACCACCGCTTTATAAAGGTCCTGTTTGGCAAGGGTGTCAGAAACGGCTCCCTTTATGGCATTTACAGGTGGCTGCGCAGTAGCCGGCTTAGCTGCAAGAAAGCACAGCAAAGCAATAGCCGCGGTTAGTTTGGTCATGGATGTACAGTTAGTTGGGTAGCGGTTTCTGCAATAATTGGGTCAGTTTGGTGTCGATTATTGCTTAGGGGGGGGGGTAAACAACAATCAAATATATATATTGGATGTAAAAAGATATGTTAATCCATAAAAGGTTGGAAGAAAGTTGAAAAAAATCTAGGAACCGGTTACCCATCATGATTTATCGGTTGCCCCTTGTGCCTTTGCGAGCCTACCACTTCATCTTCGTCATCGCATCCAAATTCGTCAACAACCCTTGCGCCGTTTGCAGATCGTATTGCATAGATGTTTCCCTGCCTCCGCCAAGGCCGTTATAATATCTTACCTGCTGCTCCAGGTCGGTACGTACTCCGGCCGCAACTTTTTTGGCAAGTGCCATATCCCCTGCCTGGTAACAGGCCTGTGCAAAAAATAAGGACGTCCTGTTATACTGGTTACCCCTTGAAACCATCCCATACGGAAAATTCTGTCCGCTCATCATTGTATCAGCGCGCTCAAGTACCCTAACGGCATCAGCCTTCCTGTTCTTAGCGCATAAATCTACCGCGAGCTCGGTCATCGCGTTACGGATAATGCTCAGCTGGTTACGATTGGGTTCATCAAAATAAACACCGGGTTTGTCCGCATTCCCAAAATGGAACTGCTTCATTACTATATCCAGCATCTTGTCGGTATTGATTTCAGCCGGCATGGCGGGAACCAGGCGGTACGATAACCCATCCTTCCTGAGATGATTACCAAAGCCCAGGTCATACGGCATGGTAAAATAGATGGGGCGTTTCCATTCATTGGCGGCGATTATATTCAGTATCGCCAGGTCATTTTTATACAATACCGTTTTGGCGATATCAAACTGAAGGGCAGGCAAAACGGTATCGGAAGCATTTACCGTTCCGTTGGCGCGTACCCGTTTCTCATCTACCGGAATAGAAACCCGGTTTACCGGCAGAATATTATAGCCCCGTTCATCTACATTTTTATCGTCCCCCACATAATTCTTCATCAGGTCGTACAGATCATAATACCTGTCTTGCGGAAACTGTGCCTGTGGGCGGTAAAATGCAATATTTCTCTTATTCCCTTCTATCTGCTCTTTGGTCCAGATAAGGTCTACCGGATCGCTTTCATTAATTTTATACCGCAACTGGTTAATACACCAATCCGCACTCAGCAATGTTGTAATCACTACCCTCACATCGGGGCGTATCCCCTCTACCTCCTGGGCATACCAAAGGGGATAAGTATCATTGTCGGCCATGGAAAACAGGATGGCATTCGGAGCGCAGCTTTCCAGGTAGTTCCGTGCCAGGTCGCGGGCCAGTTGCTTGCGGCTCCTGTCATGGTCATCCCATTCCTGGATGCACATAACAACAGGAACCAGTATCGAAACGGCCACGGCCAGCATACTTACCGTTTTGGCAGGAACCAACCCGAGCAAATAAGGAAAACCTACAGCTGCCAGGCCATACACCATAAATACTCCTATGGCCGCAGCTATACTGCCACCGGCATCCAGCCCGGCACTCATACAAAGAACAGCCAGTACAGCAAAAGAACCAGCACCTGCTATCATCATCTTTTTTCCCTGTGTCTTGTTCCAATGCAAAGCCAGATCGATAAAGTAAAGAACAGCTATGCCTGTCCATATAGCAAACGCGTAAAAAGATCCGGCATATGCATAATCACGCTCACGGGGCTGCATACCCGGTTGATTGATATAGATAATGATGGCCAGTCCTGTACAAAAGAACAGCAACAAGGTTGCCAGCGCGTCACCCGGCTTTTTCCTGAAATGGAAAAACATACCTATTAGCCCGAATATGAGTGGCAAGGCAAAAAGAGTGTTACGGGCTTTGTTCCTGCGCAAACTATCCGGCATTATAGACTGGTTACCATACAACGCATTGTCGATAAAAGGAATGCCGGTAATCCAGTTCCCATCCCTCACATTGTGTACCATCAACCCTTGCTGGTCGTTCTGCCTACCGGCAAAATTCCAGAGGAAATAACGGAGGTACATATAATAGTTCTGGTAATTGATGAAGAAGGATAGATTATCGATAAAATTCGGGCGTAACGCGTGACCATTGTCACCTTTTTCGATATCATACTCACCATCTTTCGATTTACCAACGCCTAAAAAGTCGGCATAATAATCCGCGTGCGACTGGTCGTTACTCATATCCCACATACGCGGGAACACCATTTTATCTTCGGGAGCAAAAACATACCGGAAGTCTTTGCCGATATCCGTATATCCTTTTTCGCCCTTCTGATACCGGGTTGCACCATCCAAAACCCCTACTGGGTGGGCATTAAATTTTTGCCCGTATAATAGCGGGAAATCACCATACTGCTCCCGACCCAGGTATCCTTCCAGGCTGATGGGATTATCTACATTAAACATATCTACCGCAGTATCCGCATTGCTCCTGATCAGTGTTGTGATATAAGAGCTGTAACCCACCATGAGGAACACCAGGCACCATAAGGACAGCCTGATCATGGGGCGGTTCTTCCTGGCTGCATACCTGAGCCCGTACCCGATACCCACTGCCAGTAGGATAAAGAAAAATGCGAAGCCGGAAAAATAGGGAAGTGACAGGGTGTTCACAAAAAACACATCCAACTTACCGGCCGCCTTAATTGAATACTGAATAATGCCCAATTGTATTACTAACTCCAGCACGCAGCCTGTAACAAGAAAAATAAACGCGCCGCCGTAGCTTTCTTTTTTAGCCGGGTAGATCCGCTCTATCGCGTATAATGATCCGGCTACCGCCAACGCGCCAAAGAATACCAGTGCGGCCTGTGCTCCGTCTAGTGAAAGCCCATCAACGGCCGCCGCTTCGGCCTGCGCCCCTAACAGGGATACGATCATACCCAGCACACCTCCCAGGATGATGATACGGATGAAATATTTTCGCAGCAGCGCATATTGAATGCTCTTCCGCTTTTTAAAGTACCATATCATTACTACAGCAGGTATATCCAGCAGTGATAGCAAATGAACCCCGATAGAAAGACCAATCAGAAAAAAAAGGAGTACCAGCCATTTATCGGCATAGGGCTCATCGGCCTGTTCGCTCCATTTGAGAATGCACCAGAAAACGATGGCGGAGAAAAAAGAACTCATGGCATACACTTCGCCTTCAACGGCACTGAACCAGAATGAGTCAGAAAAAGTAAACACCAGGGCACCTACAGCACCCGCACCGATAACGGATATCGTCGTTCGGGTAGAGAGTTCACCATCCCCCGTCTTCGTTAATACAATCCGCCTGGCGAAATAAGTAATAGTCCAGAACAAAAACAATATCGTAAACCCGCTTGCCATCCCGCTCATTATATTCACCGCCCGGGCGGCTGTTAGCGGGTTATCGCCAAAACATATAATGAAGAATCTCCCCAGCAACACAAACAATGGCGCACCCGGAGGATGCGGTATCTGTATCTTATAACAACAGCTTATAAATTCGCCACAATCCCAAAGGCTGCCACCGGCCTCCGCTGTAAGAATATATACGGTACACGCGATTGCGCAAATGATCCAGCCGGCTATGGTGTTAATTTTTTTAAACGGCATACGCTATTTGTTTTTAATAAGGGCAAAGCAGCAGCTAAACCCTGTGGGAATTGCTTTTTATACGAAAGGTTTATCTAATGGGAGGATACAGCAATAAGCGTATCAATTCAGTTGTTCATCTTTAGTTTATCCGCCATATCCATTCGCTTATCGGCATACGGTTCCGCTTCCACTATCCATGTATTTTCCCGCTGATCGCCCGCGACTAAGGCCTTCTTTCGGTTAACCTGTATTGATACCTGCACAGAAAAGCTTTTAGTGGTGGCGGAAGTATCCATTACAAAAGTGATTGAGTGGGGGGTAATATTATCATACCCGTTCTTCTGCAGCAGGCTTGCCAGCCTGGCTTTTTCTTCACTGATAAGCGACAGGCTTAGCGGCCCTCCGGGCTTTAGAAAACTTTTCTGCTGTTCTTTTTTTACGATAGCTGCCACCTGTTCATCATTGATATAAAAACTTAGTGAGGTGAGACTGAAAGCCTCTATACCGTTCACTTCCCTGGGGGCAGATGAACGGGTAGCGGGACCGCTGAATGCCAAGAGCAACAGACAAGCCAGCGGAACAATACATATAAATTTCAGCAGGTGCACCCTTCTTGTTTTTGCGCGGTTCATCATATGAATTCGTTTTTTCAGGGAAGGAAAAAGAAGATTATTAGCCAGGCTTTGTGGCATGGCACCGGATACTTTCAATAAAAGATACTGGTAGTTCTTGCGATTACACCCATTTTGAAGTACCTGCTCATCCGCAATAAACTCAAGGTTCTGGCGTACGGCGTTTTTAAGCAGCCATGCGAATGGATTAAACCACTGGAGTATGCAGAGTACTTCGGTAAACAGCATGTCCATGGTATGCTTTTCTAAAACATGCACCGTTTCGTGCGCGATTATATTCTGCAGATCCATCTCACTATAAAGACCTGCATCCAGGTAGATACTGTTATAAAAGGAAAATGGCGCCTCGGTTCCTTCCAGCTGGTATACTTTTATATCGCCATCACTTAGCAGCCGGGCCCGGCGTGTGGTTCTTTTTAAAGAATACAGGCGGGTGATAAACCTCAACAGGAAAAAGATATAACCGGCTATCAGCAACAAACTGCCGACACGTAAAAAATCCCAGCCGGATGGTTGCGGTGTTTCACCGGCCGCAACTGTGCTGCCAGCCGGAAGAACATGCGTAATGTGATAAACCGCGTTCAGCGAATGCAGGGCCTCGTTTGGATAAAAAGGGAGTACGGGAACCAGCAAGGAAAACAGCGGGAACAATAACAGGTAGTAACGGTTCCAATGATAATAGGTCATGCGCCTGAGTAAACTGTAATAAAAACCATAGCCCAACCCCAGGCATAAAGAGAGTTTCAGCAGGTATACATATAGTGGTTCCATAAAAACAGTTTAGCGTTATTTCTTGTCTTCAATCATTTTAATGAGCTCCTGCAATTCTCCCGGCTTGAGCTTTTTCTGCTC
The DNA here is from genome assembly GCA_965229175.1 of Sediminibacterium sp. Classification (GTDB taxonomy): domain Bacteria; phylum Bacteroidota; class Bacteroidia; order Chitinophagales; family Chitinophagaceae; genus Sediminibacterium. Next base: position 42,226 of record CBDDIT010000017.1, read on the forward strand.
AATAAAAAAGTTCACCATCTCTTTATAGGAGTTATTAAAATAGTCCTGCGCAAAGCCCTGCATCAGCCTGCGTTTATACTCCTGTTCTTTCACTAAAGGTTTATACTGATAATTATTCCCTATCAGCCGGCTGCTTACATATTTTTTTTTCTCCAGGTTCTTAACCGTAGAAGCCAATGTAGTATAGGGTGGCCTGGGCTCGGGCAGGTACTCCAGGAACGCCTTGATATTGTTTTCACCTGCCATCCAGATGGCCTGCATTACTTCTTCTTCCTGCTGGGTTAATTTCTCCATTGATGACACGAATTTTAGACGAATTACACGAACGCTACGATTATTTCGTAAATCTACGAATATTTCGTAAACACCCAAATATTCCGTCAATTTTAACAAACTGCGCTTTTGCGGCATAGCGGGCTAGATCTCGCACAAGGGCGGAAGGCTCTACCAGAATACGGTGTAGAGGGCGGCGAGTATTCCCATGATGATGATGGAACCTATGGTAAAACCGGGGGTTACGCGGAAAAGAGAGGTATCTACCTCTATTAGTGTCTTCTCATTCTTCTTTTCCGGCCAGGCTAAGCTGATAGCCACCATACAAATGACAATAAAAACAAAATCGATGGTCATCCGGTCGAGGAACGGATAGTCGGGAAAAGCGCCATTGGTCCAGCGTGGCAGAAATTTTAAGATGGTGGATACGGGTATCGTGAGTATGGTTCCGGTAAGAGCGGCGGCGGCTGTAGTTCGTTTCCAGAAAAACCCTAGCAGGAAAATGGCCAGTACCCCCGGAGAGATAAATCCTACATATTCCTGGATGAACTGGTAGGCCTGGTCGAGCGACCGTAATGCCGGAGTAACCAAGGCCGCCACAACCATGGATATAATTACGGCCCACCTGCCGATACGAACCAGTTTCTTTTCGGAAGCTTCTTTGTTTATAAACTTACGATAGATATCCAGTGAAAAAATAGTGGAGATACTGTTGGCTTTTCCCGCCAGTGATGCAACAATAGCCGCGGTAAGGGCCGCGAACGCCACGCCTTTCAGGCCGGTTGGCAACAGGTTCATTAAAGTGGGATAGGCATGATCGGGTTTCAATGTGCCGGCAGCATCTGTCATTTCCTGCTGGAACATCCCATTCTGGTGTAGCACATACATGGCTATTCCGGGCAGCACGGCAATTACGGGCACCAGTAATTTTAAAAATGCCGCAAACAGTATTCCCTTCCTAGCAGTTGTAAGATCGGCACCCAGGGCGCGCTGAACAATATATTGGTTACAGCCCCAGTATGCCAGGTTATTAATCAACATTCCGCCTATCAGTACCGACATCCCCGGCAGTTCCTTATAATATTTATGTGATGAATCGAAGATCATGTGAAAGTGCGTAGGTGCTTCCTTTCTCAACACAGAAAGCCCGGCAAGTATGTCTTTGCCAAATCCGAAATGCTCCGATAAAAGTGTAAGTGCCAGGTAAGTGGTAACCAGCCCGCCTATTAACAATACCAGCACCTGTATCACATCGGTATAGCCTATCACTTTCATTCCACCCAGTGTAACGATCACGGAAAAGAAACTCAGACCCACAATGGCCCATTCGAAGGAGATATTGGAGATAGAAGAAATAGCCAATGCCCCTAAATAAATGATGGAGGTCAGGTTGACAAAAACATATACCAGCAGCCAGAATACGGCCATAACCGTACTCACTTTATCGTTATAGCGTTTTGACAGAAACTGCGGCATCGTAAAAATCCGGTTCTTCAGGTATACCGGGATAATAAAAACCGCTACGATTACAAGGGTTGCCGCAGCCATCCATTCATAGGTTGAAATGGCCAGGCCCAGTGCAAACCCGGAGCCCGACATGCCGATAAAATGCTCGGCGGAAATATTGGACGCGATAAGGGAAGCCCCGATAGCCCACCAGGTAAGTGATCCTTCAGCCAAAAAAAACTCCTTGGAGCTGGTGGTTGCCCCCCGTTTCTTATGATATATATAGTACCCGTAGGAGCTAACAATAATAAAGTAGATAAAAAATACAATGTAATCCAGTCCCTGGAGTGTGTGCATAGCAAGCAGTTTTGGCTATGGGAAAATACAGATGTTAGATGACAGATGTCAGGTGACAGGAATAAAATTTATTATTCATTGATATTCAATGATTTACATTAACCATGATCGTCGGCACCCAAAATCCTCTTACGGCCACCGAAGGCCAGAAAATTAAATATCTAACAACTAACATCTGCCATCTATCATCTCCATTTACTACCTTTGCAGCCCAAATTTTATAAAACATGGCAACAGTTACGAGGGAAAACATAGGCCTGCTGAATGATAAGCTGACCGTACAACTCAATAAAGATGACTATTATACCGGGTTTGAGACAAGCCTGAAAAAATACGCGAAAACAGCCAATATCCCGGGTTTCAGAAAAGGGATGGTGCCTGCGGGGCTGGTGAAAAAGATGTATGGCCAGGGTGTTTTCAGCGAAGAAGTGTTACGCAAAGTGGAATCTGAGCTGAATGCTTATTTGAACGAACAGAAACTGGATATTTTTGCCCAGCCTTTACCCCTGGATAATGACGCCAGCACATTGGACATGAACGCACCCAGGGATTATTCTTTTTCCTTTGAAATCGGCCTGAAACCTGAACTGTCTATCAATCCGGCTTCTATTACTGTAACCAACTATAAAGTTGAGGTTACAGACAGTATGGTGCAGGAGGAAGTAGAGCGTTTGCAGGTACGGAATGGCAAAATGACCGAGCCGGAAGCGGTTACGGGAGACGACAACGTGCTGAATGTTACTTTCATTGAAAGCGATGCCGATGGCAATGAAACAGAGGGTGGTATCCGTAAAGACAATTCTTTGCTGGTGAAGTATTTTGAAGAATCTTTCCGTAAGAATTTTATAGGTAAGAAGAATAATGATACGGTGGTTATACAGGTAAGCAAAGCATTTGAGGACAAGGAAAGGGAAGCGATCCTGGGCGACCTGGGGCTTACCAAGGATGATGGCGATAAATATTTCAAATTATTGATTACAAAAGTGGGCCTGGTAGAAAAAGCGGAGCTTAACGAGGAATTCTTTGCCACCGTGTATCCAAACAACCAGATTACAACCGAAGCCGATTTTCGTGCCGCTGTTAAGGGAGAGATAGAGAATCATTTTGCCCAACAGGCCCGTAACCAGGTGTACGACCAGATTTACCATCATTTTGTAGACCATACACCAATGGAGTTTCCGGAGAGTTTCTTAAAACGCTGGCTGCAAAATGGCGGGGAAAAACCAAAAACTGCCGAAGAGGCAGAAGCGGACTATCCAACTTTTGTAAACCAACTGAAGTGGACCCTGGTGAGTAACCAACTGATACAGGACAATAAAATTGAGGTGTTGCCCGACGATATCCGCGATTTTGCCAAGCAGCAGCTTTTCAGCTATATGGGTGGCCAGTTAGGAGCACTGGGCGATAACCAGCAGTGGGTGGATGACTACGCCAACCGGATGATGCAGGACAGGAAATTTGTTGAAGACAGCTACCACCGCATCAGCACGGATAAAATGTTCCAGCTCCTGGAAGCGCAGGTAACCAAAAAAGAAGAGTCGATCAGTGCGGAGGCTTTCGCAGAGAAGCTGCATCATCACCACCATTAATCACGGTCCCAACCCTTACTATATTGCCGGGCTTTCAGGGCCCGGCATTTTTTTGCAAGGACCGGACCGGGAAACCTGAAACAGTCCCTGACCTATGGACAAAATGTCGCAAAACTTCCCTCGCACAGTATTTGCCAGTAGAATTACGCTTGAAATAGCAAATCACTTACCTTCAAAGCGAAAAATCATAGCAAATGAACCTTGGAAAAGAATTTGAACAATACGCGGTAAAACACAGAGGTATCAGCAGCGGCGTTCTGCATAATTATAAGCAGGCTGGCGTTACCAATCTTACACCTTATATTATAGAAGAAAGGCCCTTGAATGTAGCCAGCATGGATGTATTCAGTCGTTTGATGATGGACAGGATTATTTTCCTGGGCGAGGGCATTAATGATTATGTGGCCAATATAGTAACGGCACAGCTGCTGTTCCTGGAAAGCACCGACCGAACCCGTGATATCCAGATGTATATTAACAGCCCCGGGGGCAGCGTTTACGCGGGACTTGGCATTTATGATACCATGCAGTTTATCAGCCCGGATGTAGCTACCATCTGTACCGGTATGGCAGCCAGTATGGGCCAGATCTTATTGTGTGCGGGCGTACCGGGTAAAAGAACGGCCCTGCGTCACAGCCGTGTGATGATACACCAACCCAGCGGTGCTATTGGAGGCCAGGCAACCGATATCGAGATCACTGCCCGCGAAATCAAGAAACTTAAGCTGGAACTCTATGCCATCACAGCCCATCACACCGGAAAAGACCCCGAAGTGATTGCCCAGGACAGCGACCGCGATTTCTGGATGACAGCCCAGGAAGCCAAGGAATATGGCCTGATAGACGAGGTTCTGCTCACGAATCCCCGAAAAGAGAAAAAAAGCTAAGAGGGGGTGAGACGTGAGGCGTGAGACGTGAGACGTGAGACGTGAATCGTCAATCGTGAATCGTGAATACAAAGAGCTCGTGGCTAGCAGCTAAAAGCCAAAAGCAAACAGCAAACAGCTAAAAACACATTACTCCAAAAAAAATAAACCTACCATGATCGAAACAAAATATTTTCTGAACCCCAGGATGGATGATGATGAGGTGGAAGAACAGAAAGAATCAAAGCCTGAGCCAGCCGGTGAGCTGATGATGAAAAAGCTGGATAAGTTGTTCTTTGAACGAAGAACGGTTTACCTCTGGGGGCCGGTGGATGATAAATCGGCCCGTGAAGTGGTTAGCAAATTATTATTGCTGGACGCTGACAAACCGGGTGAAGAAATAAAGTTTTATATCAACAGTCCGGGCGGAATTGTTACCAGCGGTATGGTAATTTATGATACGATGCGGTTATTGAGCAGCCCGGTGAGTACCACCTGCATGGGCCTGGCGGCGAGTATGGGCTCCATTCTTTTAAGCGCAGGGGTTAAGGGTAAACGTTTTATTTATCCTCATGGCGAAGTGATGATACACCAGCCCAGCATCGGCGGATATTTCCAGGCTAACAGTGCGGATATTGAAATACAGGCAACCCAGATCCGAAAAACCAAGGAATTGGGAGCGAAAATACTGGCCGATAACTGCGGTAAAACCGTTGAACAGATTATGAAGGATTTTGACCGGGACTACTGGATGAACGCCCAGGAAGCCGTAAAATATGGCATTGTGGATGCCGTTTTAACCAAAATCTAGGTCAAAATTGCCGTTTTTCAGCCCTTTTATCCAATAATCTTCTTCCGGAAGCCTTATCTATGGTAAATTTGCAACAGTACGCTGCAAAAAGCTGTCTATAGATAAGGTTTCTTTTTGCACCCCCAATACAATTTAATATGGCAAAAGCATCTTCTCAATTACATTGTTCTTTCTGTGGCCGCAGCCGCGATGAGGTAAAAATCCTTATTGCCGGACAGGATGGTCATATCTGTGAGAACTGTGTGGAGCATGCGCAGGAAATTATCGAGCAGGAGCTTACCTCCAAACAGGAAGGTCAGGCCGGGCAACATAATTCTTCCAATTTTAAGCTGAATGTTCGCCGTCCTGCCGAGATCAAAAAATTCCTGGATGAATATGTGATTGGCCAGGATGAAGCGAAAAAAGTGCTATCTGTAGCAGTATACAACCACTATAAGCGCGTTAATCACAAACAGCAGCCTGATGATGTTGAGATAGAAAAAAGCAATATTATTATGGTGGGGGAAACCGGAACCGGTAAAACCTTACTGGCCAAAACCATCGCCCGTTTGCTGAATGTTCCTTTTGCCATCGTAGACGCAACCGTATTTACCGAAGCGGGATATGTGGGCGAAGATGTTGAGAGTATGCTTACCCGCCTGCTGCAGAATTGCAATTATGATGTAACGGCGGCCGAACGGGGTATTGTATATGTGGATGAGCTTGATAAAATAGCACGCAAAGGGGATAATCCCTCTATTACCCGCGATGTAAGCGGAGAAGGGGTGCAGCAGGGATTGTTAAAAATGCTGGAAGGAACGGAGGTGTTGGTGCCGCCGCAGGGAGGCCGCAAGCACCCCGAACAAAAAATGATTAAGGTAGATACCAAGAATATCCTGTTCATCTGCGGAGGCGCATTTGACGGGATCGATAAAGTGATCGCCCGCCGGGTTAATACCAATGCTATTGGTTTCAGCGTTAATAAAGAAGAGCAGGAACACCAGCGCAAAAACCTGCTACAGTTTATCAATGCCCAGGACCTGAAGAGTTTTGGATTGATCCCGGAATTACTCGGTCGGTTACCCGTTATCACTTACCTGAACCCCCTTGACAAAGAAACACTCCGCAATATTTTAACGGAACCCAAAAATTCACTGATCAAGCAGTTTACCCGCTTATTTGAGCTGGAAGGCATTGAACTGAAGATAGATAATGAGGTACTGGACTTCATGGTAACAAAAGCCCTGGAATATAAACTGGGTGCCCGTGGTTTAAGAAGCATCTGTGAAAGTATTTTAACGGACGCTATGTTTGAGCTGCCAGGCACCAATACCAAAGACCTTCATGTAACCCTCAGCTACGCGGAGCAAATGTTTGGCAAAAGCAAGCTGAGTATACTTAAGGTTGCGTGATTAACGCAGCCAGCTGATAACAAAAAAGCGATGGGAATAACTTTCTCATCGCTTTTTTATTAGTACCGCTAATATTGTAATTCAAACATCTAAATCCACCCCCATGAACGAATTAATAGATCGCCTGGTTAAAGAAGCCAATATAGACGCCCAGCAGGCGCAAAAAGCAGTGGAAACCATTGCCAACTTTGTAAAAGAAAGATTCCCGATGCTGGGCGGGGCCGTTGACCAGATCTTCGCCGCCGGCAACAAAGAAGACTGAGCTTGTCGCGAGACGTGAGGCGTGAGACGTGAGGCGTGAGACGTGAGGCGTGAGACGTGAGGCGTGAGACGTGAGGCGTGAGACGTGAGGCGTGAGACGTGAGGCGTGAGACGTGAGGCGTGAGACGTGAGGCGTGAGACGTGAGACGTGAGGCGTGAGACGTGAGGCGTGAGACGTGAGGCGTGAGACGTGAGGCGTGAGACGTGAGGCGTGAGGCGTGAGACGTGAGGCGTGAGGCGTGAGACGTGAGGCGTGAGACGTGAGGCGTGAGACGTGAGGCGTGAGACGTGAGGCGTGAGACGTGAGGCGTGAGGCGTGAGACGTGAGGCGTGAGACGTGAGACGTGAGACGTGAGGCGTGAGACGTGAGGCGTGAGACGTGAGGCGTGAGACGTGAGGCGTGAGACGTGAGGCGTGAGACGTGAGGCGTGAGACGTGAGGCGTGAGACGTGAGGCGTGAGACGTGAGGCGTGAGACGTGAGACGTGAGGCGTGAGACGTGAGGCGTGAGACGTGAGGCGTGAGACGTGAGGCGTGAGACGTGAGGCGTGAGACGTGAGGCGTGAGACGTGAGGCGTGAGACGTGAGACGTGAGGCGTGAGACGTGAGGCGTGAGACGTGAGGCGTGAGACGTGAGGCGTGAGACGTGAGGCGTGAGACGTGAGGCGTGAGACGTGAGGCGTGAGACGTGAGGCGTGAGACGTGAGACGTGAGGCGTGAGACGTGAGGCGTGAGACGTGAGGCGTGAGACGTGAGGCGTGAGACGTGAGGCGTGAGACGTGAGGCGTGAGACGTGAGGCGTGAGACGTGAGGCGTGAGACGTGAGGCGTGAGACGTGAGGCGTGAGACGTGAGGCGTGAGACGTGAGGCGTGAGACGTGAGGCGTGAGACGTGAGGCGTGAGACGTGAGGCGTGAGACGTGAGGCGTGAGACGTGAGGCGTGAGACGTGAGGCGTGAGACGTGAGACGTGAGACGTGAATCGTGAATTTGGGGACCGCAGAGTTTCGTTCCCGCCTCACGGTTCCCAAATTCACGTCTCACGTCTCACGCCTCACGTCTCACGCCTCACGTCTCACGCCTATTCGTACGCTATCCGAACGGTGAAAGAACTTCCTACGCCGGGTTCACTTTCTACTATCAGCTCGCCGCCCTGACGGGTTACCAGGTCATGGCATAACATCAATCCGAAGCCACTGCCTTTTTCCAGGGCCGTTCCCTTGGTATTATAGTACTGCTTCGCGTTTACTTTGTTGATGGTTTCCTGGGTCATTCCAATACCCGAGTCCTTTACCGTTAGAAAAATATACCCGCGGGTAATTTTTGAATCCAGTTCCACCGTTCCGTTATCCGGTGTGAATTTGATCGCATTACTGATGAGGTTACGGAATACAATCCGCATCATTTCCTTCTCCGCAAAAATGCTCACCGATTTATCAACGTTATTGACGAGTGTGATATTTTTTTTACTGAGCGAAACACGATTCTCTTCTTCGAGCCCTTTTATAAGGTGATAGAAACTGATCTCTACTTTTTCACTCTCTTTCCCACTCACCTGCCCTTTTATCCAAAAGAGAAGATTATCCAGTAAAGAAGTAGTACTAAGGTATTGGGCTTCCAGTTGCAGCAAAAGTTTTTCGGTTTCCTCTGGCGGTATCATTCCCTGGTTTACCAGGTTCAATATTCCTTTTGTATTTACCAACGGCGTTCGCAGATCGTGGGAAATGATCGAGAGAAGTTTGTTTTTCGTTCTGTTATCTTCTTCCAGTAATGCGTTTTGATTCGATATTTCTTTGTTCAGCTGGTCCAGCGAATTTGCATTCTTTTCAATAATCGCATTCTTCTTTCTCAATTCTTTGCCAAAGAACCGCTGGCGCTGGTAGTTAACCAGGGCGAGCACTGCCAGAACGGCAACGATGATGAGGATAAAAGTGCCTACCGTAATAATCAGTAGTTGCTCCTTGGCTACCCGCTGCGTTTTGCGCACAAGGTTCTCGGCGTTTACTTTTAACTGGTCCTGGCTGCGGATTACCGCAATGAAATTGAGTGCATATTCTTTTTCATTACTCAACTGGGTTTGCAAAACTTTCACCAGTGAATCCTGCCATTCGCCGGCTTCCCGGCTGTTGCCCAGCCCGCGGTAAGCCGATACCAGCCGTGTGGCCGCTTCCTTAAGTATGTTATAGGCTCTCACACGGGAAGCACTGCCATAGGCTTCTTTCAGTAGTTTAATGGATGCCTCCTGGCTATTTTGTTTCCCCAGGATGTTACCCAGCTCCAGTTGATTGAGTGCCGCTCCATACCTGTCATTCAATACCTGGTCTTTTGCCAATGAACGCCTGAAATAACTTTCTGCTTCCAACAGGTGGTTCTGGCTTTCTTCAAGCAACCCCAGGTTATAATACGACTTTTTCTCCCCATAGATGTACTTTTCAGTGAGGCTGATGGCAAGCGCATCGGAGAAATATTTTTTGGCGGCAGCCTGGTGGCCAAGATCCATTTCTATCAACCCGATGCTATTGTTGATATTGGCGATCTCTTTCCTGTTATTCAATTTGGTATATACGCCAAGAGAACTGTTAAAAAGCCGGATGGCCTCTCCCATCTTCCCCTCCGCCTGGAGGGCAGCAGCAATTTCTTTACCTGCCCGCGCTATATTAAACGTGTCTTTCAGGTTTTCAAAAATCTGCAGTGCTTTATAGTAAGTAGAAAGTGCCTTCTTCTCGTATCCATTCTGATGAAAAATTCCTGCCTCGTATAAATAGGCCGTTGCCAGCCCTTTCTGGTAGTTATTAGCTGAAGCAAGATTTTCAGAAACAAAAAGTGTATTAAGAGAGCTGGCTACATCAGAGCGTTTTTGAATAAAAGCCGCCTCATTCATCGAGTCAACCCTGGCATTGCCTGTTAAAGGAACGCGACCCTGTGCCGTTATTTTGCCATGCACAATAGCTGCAAATACTATAATGAGGATAAAGGTAGATAGCCTGTACATTGGTTTGTTTACTTCGGAAAATGGATGGAGAAAGTTAATCAATAAACAG
>CBDDIT010000018.1:0-89674 GCA_965229175.1 Sediminibacterium sp.
TATCTTAATCAGCGGCTGGTGGTCCTCCTTTCTGAATTTGATGGCATTGTCGATAAGATGGTTGAAAAGCAATGTTAGTAAGAAAGGGTAGCCCTGTATAGGCGGCATATCATCCGTACAGTCCATTTTGATGGTGATGCCCGGCCAAACCCTTGCCATGTCTTCCTCTATACCATGTAACATAGCTACAACATCCACCCATTGCAGGTCGCTGTCTTTTGTTTTGATGCTGGAATAGGAAACAATATCTTCCGTTAGCAATTTCATTTTCTGAATAGCCGACTGCGCCCGTCTCACATTTGCCTTTCCTTCATCGGAGAGCTTTCTTGCATCATTGCTGATAATAAATTCCAGGTTGGTATAGAGCTTTTTTAACGTGTCGGTATAGTCGGTCGCTGCTATGGAATTGAAGGTCTTCAACTCTGAGTTTACCGAAGCCAGCTCGCGGTTATTGATCTGTAAACTACGGTTCAGCTCCTTGATCTGTTCTTCGGCCTGCTTATGTTCCGTAATGTCTTCCCATACATTGATAAATCCATCCGCATATTTTGAATCAGACACCAGGTACCATTTGCCATCCGCCTCCACCTCATAGCTTTTAGCGATACCGGTTTCAACTACCTGTTGATAACTCTCAAAAAGATGCGCATACGCAGGAAGATCAGCCCGTAACCGTTTGCCTACCATACCCTCGCGCCCGTTAAATGCCGCACTTTTCCTGCTCATCATGGTCAGCTCAAAGTCAACAATAGTATTGTTACGGTCACGTACCGCGGCATAAACATGTATGCCACTGCTAAAGGCATCAAAATCGCCTGGAGCAAATCATGCCCCGGCAAATCAGTCAATGTGTTCATATCAAAATCTATACAGTATCAGTAAAACCAATGCGTGCCCTCACAAAGCTTGCGGCAATCTTTGAAACACTTCTAAAAAAATAACGAAAGAATGGGCCGCCAAACATATTAGTTGTGGTAAGTATGTATTGATTCCGGCTGTTTAACGGTGAATCAAAGATAATAGATAAAAAAAATATACCACCCCGGATCATAACGGTAAAAAAGGTTGAAGTAAGTCCGGTAACTTACGCATGTCATACGGCTTTTTCACACATCCTGCGGCCCCCAGCTCTTTTGCTATAGACATGATATCTTCATCCATAGTGGCAGAGTACATGATTACCGGAACCGCTGATAAACCGGGTATTTTTTTAATATCCACCAACCCCTCAATCCCATTTACCTTCGGCATATTATAATCCAGCATGATACAATCCGGAAGGGTATTCTTCAGGATCTCCAATGCTTCCGCAATACCCCTCGCGGCAATGATTTTCAGCTCCGTATAAGTTCCCCTCATTGCGTCCACCACAATATCTATCTCGTCAGGGTCATCATCAATCAATAATATATGTTTCGTCATAGCAGTTGGGTTCTTCAACAGGATACATACAAATGCAACGCTACCAGCCAGCGGGCCTGATAGGTACAATACTAACAGTAAAAAAAGGTAAATAAATTCAGGATGTATAGTCAGGACGATGAGGACCATCGCCGTAGCTCAAAAGTAATGGATAAGTTCGTACAAGCAAAATTTTGGGAAATTTCTCTACAAAAGCACTAATTCGCTCCGTCATCCTTCACAATTCCCCGCTGGTTTTTCTTAATAGAGCTGCTGAGTTTGCCAAATTTATACGTAATACCCAGGTTCAGGTTCCTGTACGGCTGGAACTGGGTGTTTGACTGGTAAAAATCCGGTGTGTCGCTGTATTGCGTAAAGGGATAATATTGCTGGAATGGATTTACCAGCACCACGGTGAATGTGAACTTTTTAATGGTCTTGGTAGCACTGAAGTTCATGTAATAATAGTCGTTTGAACTGCCCTGCAAGGTGATATACCGCCTGTTATACCCGGCGCTGAAACCCAATTGCCAGTCTTTGGGCAATTTATAATTTGTATTTACAAACGTATTGGTTCTCGGCCCCTGGTTGCTGTAAACACGTCCATTGTAAGTACCACTGATCCACACGTAAAATATACCGGTATTAAAATTTGCACTCCAGTTGGGATTGAAATTATAACTGCCGTTCAGGTTCAACCGCGCTATCCGGCTCCTGCCTACGTTCTCATAGGTTGTATAACTCAGCGTATCCGCCAGCACTTTGGTAACCGACTCAATACTGCTGTTGGTATACATGAAGCTTACCCGGGTGTTAAGGGAGAATTTGCCGGTTTTGTTGTGACTGATCTCGAAAAGATGGCTCACCACAGGCAGCAGGTTGGGATTGCCGCTGCTGATCAGTTGTGGATTGGTACGGTCAACAAAAGGGTTTAGCTGCTGAATATAAGGGCGCATTAAACGATTGGTAATTCCCAGTGTGATGCTGTTATTATTCGGAAGCTTCCTCATGATAGACAGGGAAGGGATAAAATTGCTGTAGTTAAGCCGCAATAATGTACCCGTGGAACTAAAATTGGCATCCACACTGGTGAATTCCGCCCGTATCCCGGCCTTAATACTCCAGTTATCCATCTTCAGGGTATATGAATTATATAAGCCGGTAACATCCTGGTGATACCTGAAATGATTGGTTCGCAGCGGATCCGGAACAAATCCATTGATGGGGTCATATACCCGCCCTTCTGAAAAACTATAATTATTTCGCAACACGGTTTTCGCCCCGGCCTCGATGGTTAGTTTCTTTACCGGGTGCACATAGTCCAGCTGGAACACATGTTCATGGTAACCAGCATCGTTTTTCTGGCTGTTATCGGGCTGGTAATATTTAAACCTGTCATAAACAGACAAATCCGTAAACTGTCCGTCCAACGAGGATGAGTAGCTATAGGAGGCAGTGAGTAACTGCTCTTTTTTCTTTCGGAAACCTAACTGGTAGTTAAAGCCAAAATCCAGGTTATCATAGTTAAAACCACCATTGTTCAACTGCCGGTACGACTGAAGCATTTGACCATCTGCCTGGAGGTAATGGGAGGAACGGTCATAATACTGTGAATAGTCGCCTTTGAAATAATTGAGCGACCCTGTTAACAGGTTCAGCGAATCTATTTCCAGGCTAAGTTCCGAACCTGTATAAACATAACGCCCGTCGTTGTTGCTGGAGGCAGTTTGCGTTAAGGTTTCCGGTGACGAACCGTAGGTTTTGCGCAGGGATTGACTGTTCTGTGATAGCGGTGTTCGTATTCCGGTTCCTCCAAAAGCGGAGATCCCCATTTTACCCTGTTTAACGGTTCCCGAAAAGTTGAATGAGGGACCGTAATTAATGTTCTCCCTTACCGAAAGACTTCCGTTGTAACCATTGTCGGTTTTTTTAACGGTTATAATGTTAATAATGCCTGCCAATCCCTCCGCTTCATATTTTGCCGGGGGGGTAGTGATCACTTCTATCCGCAGGATAAGATTGGCAGCCATGCTCTTTAAAACGTCTTTCGGGTTGCTCGATACCATGGCCGAAGGCTTTCCATTCAGGAATATCCGGTAGTTCCCGCTTCCCTGTAATTGTATATTATCATCTCCATCCACTGTAACCAGCGGAACCCGGCGCAGCATATCCATTACCGACTGGCCCTTGCTTTGCGGATCGGCCTGGACGTCGTAACTGATCCTGTCGATCTCCTGTTTTACAAGGGGTTTGCCGGCGGTAACGGTTACGTTCTGTAATGCTGATCCTTCCTGTAACAAGGCAATTGTGACCGGCTCCTGGTTCGGTACCCCGGCATCTATTTCAATCGTTTTTGAAGTATAACCAACCATACTCGCCACCAGCCGGTATCTTTTGCCCGCCGGCCGGGGAATATCCAGCCGGAAAGCACCGTTGTCCGCGCTGTTGGTAGACAGGGTTCTGTTTCCGGCACTATCCTGCAACTGAATGGAAACCGATGCCAGTGGCTTCCGGCTGATGGAATCAATACAAGTTCCGGTATAGGTGGCCGCGGTAGCTGGCTGTGCGATGGCTTCCGAAGGCATCAGGATATATGCGAGCAACAGGTATACAATAGCTTTCATCAGTGCGTTTCTTTCAGTTCAACGGCAATAAGAGCAGGGAAGCCGTAAAAAGTTGGAACGGCCGTTGTGTATACTTCCTGAACTCCGGAACAATAGGAATGTTACAGGCTGTAGGACTAACCCGCTCAAAAAATGGCTAGGCAGCTATCTTTTACTAGTGAATTAGCCGGATTAATATCATATAGTTTCGTTCATAATTTTTTTTCAATTTTACCGTTGTGATCGTTTTTTTAACGTGTGATGAAATCGCTTACCTATTTATAACTCTTACATCATGGAAAAACAAGCAAAAAAAGCGCGACTCATTAAAAGAGTGATCCTGCTGATGACACCTGTTGTTGCTGTTCTGTTGATCGGATGGGGCGTTAAAACATCAGGATATACTGTGAAGGGATTATATAAAAGTTTTACGGGTGATGAGCATATTCCCAATACCATTGCCACAAAGCCTACCATTGACGGTATGATAGATACACTGGTGATGTCTGTTAACTATTTTGAGCAGAAGGGTGAAATGCAGCGGGCGATTGATTCGCTTGAAAAAGCGATATCGCTTAAGTTCAACCAGTTTCGTTTAGAAACAAGGCTGCTGGATATGTACAAAAAGAAAAAGGAATTGCAGAGCGAGTATTACGCGGAGTTGCCGGCACTGCCACGAAACGAAGGCTGTAAAGGCGCACGCATCGCCCTTATTAAAAAGATTTACAGCATCGATCCGGATTCTATCAGCGTGGCCCTGAAAAAGGAACTAAATGAATGTAGCGGAAAATGAGGCTCATCAGGTTAGTCTTTCCCGGGATCCTTCTTATTCTATTCAATCAAGCCGCCACCGCCCAGGGTTCACCCTGTGCCGATGGTTACATTAAATCGGTTACCCGCGTACTCCACACAAAAAAAGATTACCAGCTGGCACTAACCATGCTTCTTCAAATGAAAGAGGATTGTGGCCGCGAAAGCCTGGGCTATCGTAGCAGGAAGTCGCTTGACTCGTTGATCCTTGCCGTTGAAAAGGCAACCGGCAAAATAATTAAGGAAAGGATAAAAGACGCTGATGGCGATGGCTTTGCCGATGAAGTTGATAAATGCCCCGATGTATTCAGCAGATTCAATAATGGCTGTCCGGCCCTTACTTCCAGCATTTTCAGTGTGCCTAAAATGCCCCAGCAGATTCATGTAAGCGATTATACCGGGCAGAAAGAAGGACGCATCAGTTTTGCCACCAAAGATACCTCCCGTTATGATGGATACGCAAAAAACGATCTGCTCGATGGTATGGGTTATCTCAGTTTTGCGGACGGTGATTCGTACACCGGCGAATTTAAACAGGGGCATTTTAATGGGTATGGTGAATACAATTACAAAGACGGAAGTATCTACAATGGTTTCTGGCTGGGTAACCAGTACCACGGTATCGGAAGGTTAAAATCAAAGAAAGATATTGCGGGATGTGAGGGTTGCAAAGTGTATACCGGCTATTTTAAGAACGGGCAGAAATCAGGTGCCGGTCGTTGTTATGATGCGGATATGCACCTGCTGTATGAGGGGATGTTTGAAAATGATCTCCCTTCCACGCCTTATCCCAACAAAAGCCTTCAGCCATATACAGGTGCCGAAATAGAAGTAATTAACCTGAAAGACGGTGGACGCTTTATGGGGTACACCAGGAATGGCAAACAGGAGGGCAGGGGAACCTGGCGCGCGGGCAGCAAGCAGGAATACGTGGGCGAATGGGAGAACGGTTTTTATGAAGGTCATGGAACTTTCCTGGATGAAGGTATCCGTTACACCGGCGACTGGAAGAAAGGAGTAAAAAATGGTTTCGGTACCTACGACCTCGGCAATGGTATTATTATTATCGGTGCTTTTAAAGACGATCTTCTCAACGGCCCCGGTGCCATTTTATCCGTTGGCCAGTCTCCGGATATTCCTTTGTCGCCCGGATGCCGCTATTTTGCCGGTACCTTTGTTGCGGGCAGAAAAGAGGGGGTCGGAAGGTGCTATGATAAAAGCAGGAAACTCATTTATGACGGCCCTTACAAAGCCGATCGTCCCGTGGGCAAAAACTACCCGGGAAAGGAAAAGAAATGATTTTTCGCAGTAGTATTATTTTAAACCCGCCAGTATCCTGTCGAGGTATTTACGCCGGTAATAATATTCTTTTACCTGCAGCAGTTCTTCCTGGGAAGTAATACCCTCTTTATAATTTGTAATAATCGTTTCAACAGGTTCATAGATTTCTTTTTGAAATTGCGCAATGGTAGCCTGCAGCCTGTCTGCATCGGCCTGTTCCGAAACATCCAGTGCCTGGTCGTTCAGATCCAGCATCTCCATCAGGAAATCGGGTGAGAGCTGGTATTTTTCTTCTTCTTCCATCAGCCCTTTCATCATCAGTACATAACGAATGGTGTCATCGGGATGCTGAAATATTTTATAGGCCTGGTTGACCATGGATGACTTTTCCAGTATCTCGGCCTGCTCGCTTTCCGTAACATCCGTATAAAAATCCGGGTGGTATTTCCGGCTCAGCTCATAAAATTTCTGCCGCACCAGGGATGGATCCGGAGAGAGGGTAACAGGTATTTCGTATAGATCAAAATAGTTCATAGGTAGTAGTAAAGGGCTATCGGCGAATGCTGTAATATTGCCTAAAAGTACGCTAATGCTGGTCATCGGGCTTATCAGAGAAGGAAAAATACCCGCCGACAACCGGGTAGCACTTACGCCGGCGCAATGCAAATGGCTCATGAAGCACTTTGCCGATGTTCGTGTACTTGCGCAAAGTTCGGCCCACAGGTGCTTTCCCGACGAGGAATACCGGCATGCAGGGGTGGAAGTGGTTGAGGACCTGAACGACTGTAACCTGTTATTGGGCATCAAGGAAATACCGGTTACCCAACTGCTGGCAGGCAAGAAATACCTGTTTTTCTCCCACACCCGCAAAAAGCAACCCCATAACAGGGCATTATTACAGGCAATGGTGGCCTTGGAAAACACGCTGATTGATTATGAGTGCCTGGAGCATGAAGACGGGCAAAGGATCATCGGCTTCGGCTTTTTTGCCGGTATTGTAGGTGCCCATAACGGGATGATGGCCTATGGTAACCGTTCCGGGGCTTTTCACCTGGGAAGGGTGGCGGAGGTGAAAGATTACCGGGAGCTGATTCATACTTATTTCGGGTTAAAGTTACCACCGGTGAAGATTGCGGTAACCGGCAGCGGCCGGGTGGCCCATGGCATCCTGGAGATCATGAACCTGATGGATGTACAGGAAGTTGAGCAGGATGAGTATCTCGCCAGGGAATTTAATTACCCGGTATATGTACACCTGAAAGGGAAAGACCTGTACAGGCATGCCATAACCGGGAAATACAGCCGCGATGATTTTCACGGGCATGCGGGCGAGTACGTTTGCCTGTTTGAGAACTATTGCGCACATACCGATATACTGATGAATGGCATCTACTGGGACGCATCCATTCCAAGGCTTTTCAGTATGGAAACACTGAAGCAACCGGGCTTCCGCATACAAACCATTGCCGATATTACAGATGATATAAAAGGAAGTGTACCCTGCAACCTGGGGGATGGCACTATCAGTGATCCTGTGTATGGCGTTAACAAAACAGCAGGATTGAAAACGGCACCCTATATAGCAGGTTCTGTTGATGTAATGGCTGTAGGAAATCTGCCCAACGAGCTACCGCGGGATGCCAGCCGTTATTTCGGCGAGCAACTGATAAAATATGTGCTGGATGACATCAGGAAGGGCGGAAGCGATATCATCAACCGGGCTACCATTGTAAACAAAGGGGTGCTTACAGCACCATTTTCTTATTTAAGCGATTATGCCGCCACCTGAATGCCTGGTGGCCGGCCGGAATAACAGCTACAGGTTCAAATAGTAATCTTTCAGCAGATGTACAAACGCAGTGCTGTATTCCGCACCGTTACGGATACTAATATTACTGATCCGGGTTATCTTTCCTGATCTTCCGAAAAGCATCATGCTTCTGAAATATGCGTGTTCGTTAGTTTGTCTCACGCTCACCTCCTCTTCTACACTAAAACCATTTGCTTCCGCAAGTGCTGTAAAAAACCCTTTTCGATGGTAGGGAAGCAGGATCGCAAAACGGCCATTGTCTTCCAGGCAATGTTGTATAACCGATAACAGTTCTTCCAGACTCAGCGCGCTGCTGTGCAGGGCGAGATTGCGCTTATCATCAGCACTGGCGAGGTCATTTTCGAAGAAGGGTGGGTTGGAAAGGATAAGATCATATTTGTGTTCAAATTCAACCAGCCTCACATCAGCTTTTACCACACGAAGCCTGTGAGCCCATGAACTGGCCAGAAAATTGGCGGCCGCTTCGTCAGCCGCTGCCGGATCCAATTCAACGGCATCCACCAGCGCCTGGCTTTTTTGCGCCAGCATCAGGCTAAGTAAGCCCGTACCCGCTCCGATATCCAGTATCCTGTTTGTCGTTATCCGCCCCGCTTCCACCGCTGCCGCCACCCATGCGCCAAACAAACACGCATCCGTGCAAACCTTCATAGCACAATGCTCCTGGTTCACGTTAAACTCCTTACAACGGAAATAAGAATTCCCCATGCCCCAAAGATAATCATCCCGATCGTGGCTGTTACCGGTCACCTGAATTCTCTCATTCTTCCTATCTTAGTTCTGTTATAAAAAGTATGATCCAACGTTTTCTTTCCCGTAATAAAACGATACTCTTATACGGTATTTCGTTTTCGGTTCTGCTGTTCCTGCTCAAATGGCTGGAACTGCGATTCCTGATTTACGATCATGCCACGGAAATCTATATCGGTCTGATTGCCGTGCTGTTTACCGCACTCGGCGTCTGGCTGGCCCTGAAACTGGCAAAGCCTGCCATAAAAACGGTGATCGTTGAGAAGCCCGTGTATACCGAAAGAAGCTCCGGGTTTATCCTGAACGAAAATGAAATGGCGGCCCTTGGCCTCAGCAAAAGGGAACTGGAAGTGCTGGAACTCATGGCCGATGGACTCAGCAACGAAGAGATAGCCGCCCGTTTATACGTTTCGCTAAATACCATCAAAACCCATTCATCGAGGATTTTTGAAAAGATGGACGTAAAAAGGAGAACGCAGGCGGTTGAGAAAGGGAAGAGGTTGGGTGTGATCAGGTGAATTAAGCATTTCAGCCACCCAATAGTATGATTTTATCCGCAACACCACAAAATCACCCGAAAGTATGACCCTCCCCATCGCCTGAATCCCGAATTTTAGCATTCAAACCAAAACAAAAAATATGAAAAAAACAGTACTCATATTCGGTGCCATTGCCGGATTGATTGTTGCGGGAATGATGTCGTATTCTGCCGGTACTTGTATGAAAACCGGCAATTTCGAAAATGGTATGATCTATGGCTACACAGGCATGATCGTTGCCTTTTCCATGATCTTTGTGGGCATTAAAAACTTCAGGGATCGATACAACCAGGGTGTTATCAGCTTTGGCAAAGCCTTTAAAGTCGGTTTTTTTATCGCATTGCTGGCCTCTACTATTTACGTAGTCACCTGGCTGTTTGAGTTCTATTGTTTTTTCCCCGATTTTGCCGAAAAATACGCCTTGATGACGGTAGAAAAAGCCAAAGCTTCCGGAGCCAGTGCCGAAGCTATCAGCAAGGCCGTTGCCAGCGGGGAACAGCTGAAAGCGGGCTATAAGAACCCTCTTTTCGTGATCCTGCTTACCTATCTCGAAATCCTTCCTTTGGGTGTAATCATAGCCCTGATAGCAGCCGCTATTCTTAAGCGAAAAGAGGCAAAGGGCATTGCTATAGAAAGTTAGTAGTGTGTAATTACCTGCTTCGGGCCGGGCTTAGTCCTGCGCCCGGAGCAATTCTTGCAGGTCGAGTGGTTCGGTTACCATGGCAAGCTTACCCTCGCTATCCAATGGCCATTCTTCCCGGGGCCTGTCCCAATAGAGTTCCACACCATTGCCGTCGGGGTCATCCAGGTAAATAGCTTCTGAAACACCGTGGTCTGATGCGCCGGTTATGGGATAGCCGGCGTTTACCAGTCTTTGGTAGATTGCGGCCAGGTCTTTCCGGCTGGGGTATAGAATAGCGGTATGAAACAAGCCGGGCGCATGTACCGGTGCCGGAGCGGCGCCTTTACTGTACCAGGTATTCAGCCCAATATGATGGTGATAGCCGCCGGCGGAAATAAAAGCCGCCTGCGTTCCGTATTGCTGCATCAGTTCGAAGCCCAGCAGCCCCTGGTAAAAAGCCAGTGCCCTGTCGAGGTCAGCTACTTTCAGGTGTACATGACCAATTCTTGTGTTGGCAGGGGCGGAGTAGGGCATAACTGGTTATTTCGCCGTGAGTGATGCCAGGGTATACTCCTGGTTCAACCGGGCGATATTACTTAATGAAATTTCTTTCGGACAGGTAGCTTCACAGGCACCTGTATTGGTGCAGGCTCCGAAACCTTCCTTATCCATCTGCGCCACCATATTCAACACACGGCTCTTCCTTTCAGGATGACCCTGCGGCAATAAGGCCAGGTGTGAAACTTTGGCACTGACAAATAACATGGCACTACTGTTTTTACAGGCGGCCACACAGGCACCGCAACCGATACACATGGCCGCTGCGAATGATTCATCCGCAGCGTCTTTCGGAATGGGCAATGAGTTGCCATCCACCGCATTACCGGTATTAACACTGATATACCCACCCGCCTGTATAATCCGGTCGAACGCGCTGCGGTCTACCATCAGGTCTTTGATAACCGGGAAAGAATTGGCTCTCCAGGGCTCAACAACAATGGTATCTCCATCCTGGAAGGCACGCATATGCAGCTGACAGGTAGTATTGGCCTGCCACGGACCATGCGGCTTTCCATTGATATACATGGAACATGCTCCGCAAATACCTTCACGGCAATCATGATCAAAAGTGATCGGGTCCTCACCGGCATGAATCAACTGCTCATTCAGCACATCAAACATCTCAAGAAAACTCATCTCGCTCGAAATGTTCTCAACACGATACAATTTGAAGCCACCCTTCGCAGCCGCGTTTGGTTGTCTCCAGACTTTCAGGTTTAGGTTCATGTGGTAGTGTTCCATGGAGCTTGCTTTATTGTTAAATTGCTTTATTGTTAAATTGTTTTATTGCTTAATCGCTTTATTGTTATGTTAGCTAGACTCTTAATTTTTGATTCGTAAACAAAATCAATGAATTTAAAGACTTGGGCAATTTTTGTAATTCGCAAAATATATACCTGTATTCCTCTTCAGAAAACAGGTTCCTGATTTTAGATTTCTGATTCCAGTCAAGACACTCATAAAGTGATCCCTGGCTAAAACGGTAAAATCTTATTTTATCTTTCTTGTTATACCTGCCAAAACCTTCTGCGATATTAGCTGAAACAGAATCCAAAGCGTTTACGAATTGTGTTCCAACAGTGCTTTTTGAGAAGTAATCCCATTTAACAACAATACTCCATACATAGTTGCTTAAATGAAACGAAATCCGGTATGCTTCAATATCACTTAATTTTAAGAACTTCTTATCCATTTTCAGCTGTTTAACATACAAAGCAAAAAAACAATTAAGCAATGTAACAGTTAAACATCTTTTGAAGAATCACATGCGGAAAATACGCGTAAAAGCTACTTATAATTCCGCTGACTCGGTTTAATCACTTCATAATTCAACGGTTCTTTATGCAGGGTCCAGTTGCTGTCTCCGGCATATTCCCAGGCCGCTACATACATATAATTAGTATCATCACGAAGGGCTTCTCCATCGGGTGTCTGGTATTCTTCCCGGAAGTGTCCGCCACAGCTTTCATTCCTGTTGAGCGCGTCTTTGCACATCAGTTCTCCGAGCTCGATAAAATCAGCTACGCGGTTGGCTTTATCCAGCTCGGGATTCATTTCCCTGATATTTCCGGGGATACGGATATCGCTCCAGAATTCTTTTTTCAGGGCCTGGATCTCTCCAATCGCTTCCTGCAGGCCTTTTGCGTTCCGGGCCATGCCGCATTTTTCCCACATGATCTTGCCCAGGCGTTTGTGCATGCTTTCAACACTTTGTTTGCCCTTGATATTCATCAGCCGCTCAATGCGTTCTGCTACCGCTTTTTCCGCGGCTTCAAATGCAGGGTGCGTGGTTTCAACGGCTTTGGCATAAATCTCATCCGCCAGGTAATTTCCTACTGTATAAGGGATGACAAAATATCCATCGGCAAGTCCCTGCATCAGGGCGGAAGCCCCCAGGCGGTTAGCGCCATGATCACTGAAATTAGCTTCTCCCAACGCGTATAAACCCGGAACGTTGGTCTGCAATTCATAATCAACCCAAAGCCCCCCCATGGTATAGTGAACGGCAGGGTAAATCCGCATCGGAACTTCATAGGGGTTTTCGCCGGTGATCTTTTCATACATATCGAAAAGGTTACCGTATTTCTCTTTTACCACCTCCTTACCCAGCCGGATGATCTCTTCCTGGCTGGCCGTATTATTTCCTTCCTTACCCGCTTCAATTTTTCCGTAACGGATAATGGCCGCGCCAAAATCAAGGTAAACTGCCTGCTTGCTGCTTCCCACCCCATATCCTTCATCACATCTTTCCTTTGCAGCACGCGATGCCACATCCCGGGGTACCAGGTTACCAAAGGCCGGGTATCTTCTTTCTAAGTAGTAATCCCTTTCTTCTTCGGGTATATCGCTGGCCTTTCGCGTGTCGCCTTTTGTTTTGGGAACCCATATCCTTCCGTCATTACGGAGTGATTCAGACATCAGGGTTAGTTTCGACTGGTGGTCACCGCTTACCGGTATACAGGTAGGGTGTATCTGTGTAAAGCAGGGGTTGGCAAAAGCCGCTCCCTGTTTGTGCGCTTTCCATGCCGCGGTAACATTACTACCCATGGCATTGGTGGAAAGATAAAACACGTTACCATAACCACCGGAACATAACAGGACGGCGTGACCAAAATGCCTTTCCAGTTCACCACTCACGAGGTCGCGGGCGATGATCCCCCTGGCTTTGCCATCAATCTTAACGATTTCGAGCATTTCGTGGCGGCTGTACATGGTAACATTACCCAGTGCCACCTGTCTTTCCAGTGCCTGGTAGGCACCTATGAGTAATTGCTGACCGGTTTGACCAGCCGCATAAAAAGTTCTTTGTACCTGTGTACCACCGAAAGACCGGTTACTCAGCAAGCCGCCATATTCACGCGCAAAGGGAACGCCCTGCGCCACGCATTGGTCGATAATATTGGCACTCACTTCTGCCAAACGATGAACATTGGCTTCACGGGCGCGGTAGTCGCCTCCTTTAATAGTATCATAGAACAAACGAAAAACGCTGTCGCCATCATTCTGGTAATTTTTAGCGGCATTGATCCCACCCTGGGCGGCAATGGAATGCGCGCGGCGTGGGGAATCCTGGAAACAGAAGGCTTTTACCTTATAACCCATCTCACCCAGAGAAGCGGCAGCCGAAGCACCGGCCAGCCCGGTACCCACCACGATGATTTCCAGCTTACGCTTGTTGGCGGGGTTTACCAGTTTACAATGCCCTTTGTAGTCTGTCCATTTATCATCTAAAACGCCTGCTGGAATTTTCGCATCTAACATATGAGAAGGTTTGTCGTTTGTATTACTTGTAAATCTGTTTACCGTTCATTAATCAATCCAGTGAAAATAAAAGCTCAAAGGCATGAGTGCAAAGATCAAAGTGATCAGCACGGCAAAGCCGTAGCCCAGGCTTTTCAGCATCAGCACATAACGATTATTATGAACGCCCAGGGTTCTGAATGCGCTTTGAAAACCATGCGCAAGGTGATATCCCAGTGAGATGCAGCCGGCGATATATACAATCACCACCCACAATACACTGAACTCTTCTTTCATTTTTTCGTAGAGGTTGATCTCTTCCCCCAGCAAAAAGCCCTGGTGCGAACGGTTGGGATACCAGAAATTAGCAAGGTGCAATATCAAAAACAATAAAATCAAAGTACCCAGCAAGCCCATACTGCGGCTGTACCATTTACTGCCACGGTTACCATAGTCCACCGCGTATCCAATGGAACGCTTGCTCTGGTTCTGTACGGTTAGCATATAGCCCTGGATGATATGCAGTAAAATTCCCAGGAAAAGACCTATCTCCAAAATACGCGGCACCCAGTTGCTACCCATAAAATGAGCCCCTTTCAGGAACATCTCACCGCCATCATTAGCCCAGATACAAGCGTTAAGACCCGCATGAATAATAAGGAAAAGGATCAGGAAAATACCGGTAAAACCCATCACCAGCTTCTTACCAATAGATGAAGTAAAGACTTGTTTCCAGGTCATATAGCAGTTTTAATTAGAAAATCGGTGCAAAAATAAGTCATTAAGGCATTGGGTCATTGGGATTTAAAAACATTTTGGAAGTTAAGGGCCATAACCCCTGCGTTCAGGCCCTGCCAACCATCCGGTTTTACTAAATTGTGCAAGATATTATCCTTTAATTGCGTATCTGGTAAAACAGAATTTGTTATGGGGGCAGGCGATAAAGCTTTATTCTTTTTTAGTTGCCTGGGGGCATTCAACGGGGTCATCCTTAGCATTTATTTTTTTTTCTTTAATGCCAGAAAACACCTCCCGGGTTACCTGCTCGGCGCGCTGTTACTGGTATTGAGTATCAGGATAGGGAAATCAGTTGTTTATTTTTTTGACTACGGACTTCCGAAAATTTACCTGCAGATTGGTCTTACCGCCTGTTTTTTTATCGGGCCCTTTTTGTTTTTTTATATTAAAGCTGAAACAGGACAGGTTAAAAAGCTTCCTTCCCCCTGGCTTTGGCAACTTGTTCTATGGTTCCTGCTGATTATAACGGCAGGGCTAATATTTCCTTACGAACGCTTCCCACGTTTATGGGGGCGGTATATGGTTCCCCTTATTTACCTGCAGTGGGCGGTTTACGTTGCCCTTTCCGTGATTGCTGTAATCCCCCTGTTACAGGCCATTGGCAAGAAAGAAAAACTGCATACATCCGGGAAATGGGTACTGGTGATTTGTGCAAGCGTTACGCTATTCCTGGTTTCCTATGTTTGGGCTTATCTCAATATTACCAAAGGCAGCTATATTAATGGGGCGCTTTGGTTTTCATTGATCCTGTATGGGGTTGTATTTACGCTGCTATACAGGAAGAACCCCGATAAACTGTTTTCACCGGCAGTACAGAAATACGCCGACAAAAAACTAGATCCGTCTGAAGTGCAGCTGATTATACAGCGGCTTGAAAAGACCATGAAAGAGAAAGAGTTCTTCAGAAACCCGAATCTCAAGATACATGACCTGGCCAGGGAGATACATATATCAAGTCACCAGTTATCGCAGGTTTTGAATGAAAATATCCGGAAGAACTTTACGCTCTTTGTAAATGAGTACAGGATATCGGAAGCGTGTAAGTTATTGGCAGAGCCCACCAACCTAACCATCGAGGCGATAGGAGAGGAAGTGGGTTTCAATTCCCGGTCTACTTTTTTTGCCAGTTTTAAAAAGATCATGGGCACTACGCCCAGCGTGTACCAGCAGTCTCTTCCTCCGGATTTATAAATCCGTACTACGGATTCCTGTTTATAATACCTCTCTTTTAAGCGTACATCGGATGTTTGCAAACGAACGAATCGTTTCCATCATTAAAACAACGTATTATGAGAAAAGTGTTTTTACTGGCCGCCTTTTCAGCGGTTTTTTTCCGGGCATTTTCACAGCAGGCAGGAACGGAGAGGCAATCAATAGAAGAACTTATCCAGTTGTATTTCGATGGCTGGGCAACTGGCGATACCCTTAAGCTGGGAAAAGCCATGCACGCCTCTTGCCATTTAAAAAATTACAGCAACGGAAAGTTTACCGAATATACCCGGAACCAGTACCTGAGCCTTTATAAGCTCCGCAACCGGCCGCCAAACCTCGTCACCCGGATTGTTTCGGTAGATATTACCAATAATATGGGCAGTGCCAAAGTAGAAATCAGTACAGAGCGTGACTTATTCACGGATTATTTTAACCTGATGAAGACAACCGGGGGCTGGGTCATTGCCGATAAGGTTTCCACCCGCACGCCACACCGGGTTGTGGATGTAAATGTGATAAAGCCCCGGAAGGAAATGGTGATGGATGGCCTCAACCGTCCCTGGAGCATCGCGTTTATAGCAGAAGACGAGGTATTGGTTTCAGAAAAGGATGGCGACCTTGTGAAACTGAACCTGGCAACAAAACGAAAGACCCGGGTAGAAGGTTTCCCGGCAGATATGGAGAACCAGTTCACCGGCTTTGGAGATAATACGGGTAAGTTTGATGTTGTGCTGGACCCTTCTTTTCCCGGCAATCATTACATATATATAGCCTATGCGGCAAAGAAAGATACCCTCAGAACCACGAAAATTATCAGGGCGGTACTGGACAGTAATTCACTGCAACAGGTAACAACACTTTTTGTGGCGGAACCCTATACACAGGAGCGCTTTCATTATGGTGGCGGCCTGGTTTTCGGGAAAGACGGCAAGTTATATTTCACAATAGGCGAACGGCTATTCTCCGAAAAGGATCAGCCGGCCATTCCCATTGCCCAGAATTTGCAGGATAAAAGAGGCAAGATTTACCGGATCAACCCCGATGGAACCATACCGGCAGATAATCCCGATTTTGGAGAGAAATCCGTACCCGGTTTATATGCTGCGGGCATCAGGGCAGCACAGGGACTTACGGTGAACCCGTTTAATGGTTCTATTTGGTTTACCGAACATGGCACACACCAGGGCGATGAAATCAATGTGTTACAACCCAAAGCCAATTACGGGTGGCCGGTTAAAACAACAGGTAAGTACCGATACACAGCATACGCCCCCGAACCCGTTGCGGGCAGAACCTACACGGACCCGGCATGGTACTGGTTGCAAACGGTGGCACCTACCGGACTTCATTTTTACTCCGGCAGCGAATTTGCCGCCTGGAACCGGCACCTGCTGGTGGGCGGTTTGTCCAGAGGCAGCTTATGGCGCATGGTAGTAGAAGGTGAAACCATTACAGCAGCCGAAGAGCTTTTTACAGATGACAGGGTGAGAGTAAGAAAAGTAACCCAAAGTCCTGCCGGCCTATTGTATATCCTTACAGATGAAGTGAATGGGAAACTGATACGCATAAAAAACGGGGCTTTATAAACCGGCAGGGCAACCGCTCAAATAAAAATAGCCCTACAAATCCCAGACTCTCTTACATTTGAACCATGTTAAAACTATTACTCATTCTATGGAATAGTTTCCGGATGGCCCTGCAGGAACTGCGGGTGAATAAGCTGCGGACATTCCTGTCGCTGTTTGGTATTACCATCGGCATCTTCTGTATCATAGGGGTGCTGGCTACGGTTGACAGCCTGGAAAGGAAGGTGCAGAATGATATCAAGTCCTTCGGTAATAATACCATCTATGTAGATAAATGGAATTATGGCGGCGGTGGCAATGACTACCCCTGGTGGAAATTCATCAAGCGACCGCCCATGCGGATTGATGAAATGCGGTTTATCAAAACCAAGAGCCAACTGGCGGCCAATGCGGCGATGTTTGTTTCCGCCAATGTGAATTTGAGCTACCTGGATAATATTTTGAGCAATGTAAATATGTATGGCGTTTCCGAGGAATTCAATACCATACAAACCATTGATATTGAAACCGGCCGCTACCTGAACGAATCAGAATTCAGCCGGGGTATCCCTGCCGGTATCATCGGGTATAAAGTGGCGGAAGAACTGTTTGCCAACCCTGAAAAATGTGTAGGGAAAGAGGTATCCTATGGTGGACGGAAAGTGATTATTGTGGGTGTTATTAAAAAACAAGGACAGAGTTTTGTGGGTGGATTTGATTACGATCAATCACTCATCGTTCCCTACCGGTATTTTGCCAGCGTCTATAATCCGGATAACAGCAGTCCTTTCATCATGGTGCAGGGCAAACCGTCTATCCCATCGGCGGCACTGCAGGACGAGCTGGTGGGTATTATGCGCCAGGCGCGCCGGCTGAGCCCAACAGAAGAGGACAATTTCTCCTGTAATGATGTGGCGATGTTCAGTGAGCAGGTAAAAGGATTTTTCGGCCAGGTAAGTGCCGGCGGCTGGGCTATTGCCGGCCTCAGCCTGATCGTAGGTGCTTTCGGGGTTGCCAATATCATGTTTGTAACGGTTAGGGAAAGAACCAGCCAGATAGGACTGAAAAAGGCACTGGGTGCAAAAAAACGAACGATACTGACCGAATTCCTTATCGAAAGCGCATTCTTATGTATCATCGGCGGACTGATCGGGCTGGGCCTGGTATGGCTGCTGTCGCTCGTGCTCAGTGCCGTACTGCCATTCCCGATATTCATAGCCGCCAATATCGTTATCCTGGCCCTGAGCATCTGCATTATTCTCGGTATCATTTCCGGCATCATCCCGGCATCCATTGCGGCAAAGATGGATCCGGTGGTGGCTATTAGGACGAAGTAATGATTGAATTTGGATTTTTTTTAATTTGAAAATTTGGAAATTTGAAAATGGAGAAATGCTGGAAATGGGAGTTAGCTACAAAAAATTATAGGCTATAATTTTCAAATTTTCAAATTCTCAAATTTTCAAATTCAATAAAATGCCAACCCTCCTCGCCATAGAATCCTCCTGCGATGAAACCTCCGCTTCTGTTTGTGTGGACGGGAGGATTCTGTCGAATTTTATTGCGAATCAAACCGTTCATGAAAAGTATGGGGGTGTAGTGCCGGAACTGGCCAGCAGGGCGCATATGCAGAATATTGTGCCTGTAGTGAATGCGGCCCTGAATGAGGCATTCCCGTTGTTGTTAACAACAAAAGAGAAACTTGATACGGTTGATGCCATTGCGTTTACACAGGCACCCGGGCTGATCGGGAGTTTACTGGTGGGTACCCAGTTTGCCAAATCGCTGGCCTTATCGTTAAACAAGCCATTGATCGGGGTGCATCATATGCAGGCGCATGTGCTCGCCAACCTGATAGGAGATCATCCGCCGGCATTTCCTTTTTTATGTTTAACCGTAAGTGGTGGCCATACACAGATCGTATTGGCAAAATCGCCGCTCGAACTGGAAGTGATTGGCGAAACCATTGATGATGCGGCGGGCGAAGCATTTGATAAGACGGCCAAATTGCTGGGCTTACCCTACCCGGGTGGACCGTTGGTAGATAAATACGCGAAAGAAGGTGATCCTCATGCGTTCAAATTTGCCGAACCCCAGCTACCCGGACTCGATTTCTCATTTAGTGGATTAAAGACCTCGGTATTGTATTTTCTGCAAAAGCAGGAGCCTGGCTTTATCCAGTCCAACCTGGCGGATCTGTGCGCATCTGTGCAGTACACCATCATCCAAATCCTGCTGAAAAAACTGAAAAAAGCCGTGATTCAAACCGGTGTGACCCAAGTCTGTATTGCCGGGGGCGTAAGTGCCAACAGCGGCCTGCGTAAAGGATTGCAGGAAACTGGTGAAAGAGAAGGATGGAAGACCTTTATCCCGGCTTTCCAGTACTGTACTGATAATGCCGCCATGATCGCTATTACCGCCTATTACAAGTTTCTCAGCGGCCAGTTTACCCCCCTCGAAGCCGGCCCCACCGCACGCGCAGACTGGTAAACCTCAACCACAAACCCAACCACAAACCAACCACAAACCGTCCCTGGCATTATTTTTATACCTATCGTATAAACATCTCCCATGTCAGCACCCATCAACAGACAAACAGACCTTACAGACCCCCAGCGCGATACGGATCGTATGCAAAGGGAAGAGACTACCATTGATATGCCCGATGTAAAAGATATTCCGGGGCAGGAACATATAAAGGTTCCTAAAATGAAACAGTTTCATGATACGACGATTTCCTCCGCTGATGAGGAAGGAGAGGGACTTTTTGAGGACGACGGAGTAGACCCTGACACCGATGTTACGGAAGAGGAAAAAGAGCTGCTGGGCCGAACCGACGAAAGCATGTCGGGGATAGATGATGAAGACAGGCGGGCCCTGGAGCTGGACAAAACCGATCTTGACGGTGATCCCCTGAATGAGAAAGATGATACCTCCGGTGATGACCTTGATGTTCCGGGCGCGGAGGAAGATGATTCAGACGAGGAACTGGGTGAAGAGGATGAGGAAAATAACAGTTATAGCCTCGGCGGAGATAGAAAGGATTAACATCAGTTATCAGTCGGTGACCATCCGTCATTCTGACTTAAAAAACCTACTTTTGCCGCCGAAAACGGGCAATCAACATGATCAGTGCAAGAAATATAACCCTGGCCTATGGCAAAAGGGTATTGTTTGATGAAGTAAATATTAATTTCCAGAAGGGAAATTGTTATGGTGTAATTGGCGCGAATGGAGCCGGAAAATCTACTTTTTTAAAGATTCTCAGCGGTGAGATAGAACCCAATAAAGGAACCATTGATATCACACCGGGAGAGCGGATGTCGTTCCTGAAGCAGAACCAGTTTGAATTTGACGATTCTACCGTTTTGAACACGGTGTTAATGGGGCATAAACGTTTGTGGGAAGTGATGCATGAACGGGATGCCATTTATGCCAAAGCTGATTTTACGGAAGAAGATGGGATGAAGGCGGGTGAACTGGAGGGCGAGTTTGGCGAAATGGGTGGATATGAAGCCGAAAGTAATGCAGGCAGCCTGTTGAGCAGCCTGGGCGTGAAAGAAGAAATGCACCAGAGCCTGATGAAGGATATCCCCAGTACTTTTAAAGTACGGGTATTGCTGGCCCAGGCCCTTTTTGGAAACCCGGATATCCTGTTGCTGGATGAGCCTACCAACGGGCTTGATATCGAAACCATCGGCTGGCTGGAGAATTTCCTGGCCGACTATGAGAACATAGTATTGGTGGTAAGTCACGATCGCCACTTCCTGGATACCATTTGTACGCATGTGGCGGATGTTGACCGTTCCAAGATCAAGGTGTTTACCGGAAACTATACATTCTGGTATGAATCTTCGCAGTTGATCAGCCGCCAGATAAATGATAAGAATAAGAAGAATGAGGAGAAACGTAAGGATCTCCTGGATTTTATTGCCCGTTTCTCTGCCAATGCCTCCAAGAGCAAGCAGGCCACTTCGAGAAAGAAGGCCCTTGAAAAGCTGGTGATTGAGGAAATTGAACCCTCCAACCGGAAATATCCCGGTATCATTTTCCAGCCTTTGCGTGAAGTGGGGAACCAGATATTAAATGTTGAGAACTTAAGCAAGAGCGTAAATGGGAGGAAGTTGTTTGATAAAGTGAATTTCAGCATCAATAAAGGAGAGAAAGTAGCATTTCTGAGCCGCGATCCGCTGGCGGTGACCATTTTTTTTGAGATTATCAATGATAAAATGCAGCCGGATACCGGCAAGTTTGAGTGGGGAACCACGATTACCAAGGCCTACCTGCCGCAGGAAAACCAGGAGTTTTTTACGGAGGGGCTGAGCCTGATGGACTGGCTGCGCCAGTATGTACCCCCGCATGTTACGGATGCCGATGGGCCATTTATCAGGGGATTCCTGGGTAAAATGCTGTTCAGCGGCGATGACATTATGAAAAAAACAAATGTGTTGAGCGGGGGTGAGAAAGTGCGGTGTATGGTAAGCCGGATGATGTTGCAGAATCCTAACCTGATCATCCTGGATCAGCCTACGAACCACCTGGACCTGGAAAGTATCCAAAGCTTCAATGAAGGGTGCCAGACCTTCCCGGGGGTAGTGTTAATTACCTCGCATGACCATACGTTTATGCAAACCGTGGCCAACCGGATCATAGAAATCACTCCCAAGGGTATTATTGACCGTTTAATGACCTTTGATGAGTATATGGAAGACAAGAGGGTACAGGAACTGAGGGCGGAATTATACGCCTGAGTTGACGGGAGGAACCCCGTTTAATCCACCGATGTGAACAAAATATCTAAAAAAACCTGTTTTCATATTGGTAATTTGACGGTTTTCCTTACCTTTGCCTCCCGAAAAAAATCGGAAAAAATTCAGCGTCATGGCAAGAGTATGTCAGGTTACAGGTAAAAAGCCTATTGTGGGAAACAGTGTTTCTCACTCAAACATTAAGACCAAGCGTCGTTTCCTCCCTAATTTGCAGAAAAAGCGTTTCTTTTTCGCGGAAGAAGACCGTTGGGTAACTATTAAGGTATCAACCGATGCTTTAAGGACCATCAATAAAAATGGTCTTTCAACTGTTATCAAGGGAATGAGAGCAGAAGGCGTAAAGATCTAATCATAACACAAACCACTTAATACAATGGCAAGGAAAGGCAACAGGGTTCAGGTGATTTTGGAATGTACAGAGCATAAGACCACAGGTCTGCCTGGTACAAGCCGTTATATCACTACCAAAAACAAGAAGAACACACCTGAACGTGTGGAGTTAAAGAAGTACAATCCTATTCTTAAAAAAGTAACTGTTCATAAAGAAATTAAATAATCATGGCAAAAGTAGCTTCAAAAAACGCGAAGGTAAAAGATGCAAAAGCCGCACTCGAGGCCAAAAACTGGACCAAAGTGATCAAGGCTATCCGCAGCCCTAAAACCGGTGCCTATACTTTTAAAGAGTCTATCGTGCACAAAGACAAGGTGAAGGATTTCCTGTTGGAGAAATAATCCTGCGCCCGCTCATACGTTATTAAGAAGCCTTCCAGTTTGGAGGGCTTCTGTGTTTCGGATGATGGATTGCGGATGATGGATTACGGATTGCGGATTACGAATTGTAAATCCGTAATCCGCAATCCGCAATCCGCAATTCCTAATCCCTCTTATCTTTGTATTTAAATCACTAAACATGAGTTTTCTCGGAAAATTGTTTGGAAAGGAAGAAAAGCAAAGCCTTACTGCGGGGCTTGAAAAAACCAAGGAGGGATTCTTTGCGAAGATTGGAAAAGCGGTTGTTGGAAAGAGTACGGTAGATGAGGAAGTGCTGGATAACCTGGAAGAAGCACTGGTAGGGGCAGATGTTGGTATAGAAACAACGGTTAAGATCATCGGGAGAATTGAGGCGAGGGTGAAAGCCGATAAATACCTGGGTACAGCCGAGCTTAACAAGATACTGAAAGAAGAGATCGAAGCCCTGCTGGTTGATTCGCCGGAGCAGGACTATAAGAATTTCACCATTCCGGCCGGACAAAAGCCTTATGTGATACTGGTAGTAGGTGTTAATGGAGTAGGAAAAACTACCACCATTGGAAAGCTGGCGCACAATTACAAGAAAGCGGGCATGCAGGTAATACTCGGTGCTGCCGATACCTTCCGTGCGGCTGCTGTTGACCAGCTTACTATCTGGAGCGAAAGGGTAGGCGTACCCATTGTAAAGCAGGGCATGGGATCAGACCCCAGTGCGGTTGCCTATGACACGGTAGCCAGTGCCGTTGCCAAAAATGCTGATGTTGTGATCATTGATACGGCCGGCCGTCTCCATAATAAACTTCACCTGATGGACGAACTCGGGAAAATCAAACGTGCCATCCAGAAAGTAATTCCCCATGCCCCCAATGAAGTAATGCTGGTACTGGACGGTTCCACCGGCCAGAACGCGCTGGAACAAGCCAAACAGTTTACCGCTACCACCGAAGTATCCGCCATCTCCATCACAAAACTAGACGGCACCGCCAAAGGCGGTGTAGTACTCGCTATCGCCGATCAGTTCCGCATACCCGTGAAGTACATCGGCGTAGGCGAAAAGATTGATGACCTCATCATTTTTGATAAGCG
The DNA here is from genome assembly GCA_965229175.1 of Sediminibacterium sp. Classification (GTDB taxonomy): domain Bacteria; phylum Bacteroidota; class Bacteroidia; order Chitinophagales; family Chitinophagaceae; genus Sediminibacterium. Next base: position 23,816 of record CBDDIT010000018.1, read on the forward strand.
CGAATTTGTGGATACGCTTTTTAGTTTTTAGGTGTTGGTTTCTTGGTTTCTTGGTTTATTGGGTATTGGTTGTTGGTTTATTGGTTGCTGGTAACCTTTAACAACCAATAAACCAAGAAACCAATAAACCAACACCCAAAAACCAACACCCAAAAACCAGTTTTCCTTAAAAAGTGTATCTAACCCCCAGTCCTCCCCATCCTCCTTCAAAGTAGTTGTAGCCGATGATATTAAAAGAGGGTTGCCAGTCGAAGCTGAGGTTAATGGGGGCTCCCTTTATTTTATAGTCGAGGCCGATGACCCCATCAATGCCAATGGCAATTCCTGCCTCACGGGTGGGATATTTGGTTTTCCAGGTATCGCTCCAGACACCAAAATGGGCTCCGCCGCCGGCATACCATTTTAGCCCTTCAATGTCTCCCAGGTTATTATGCAGTTCGTACAAGCCGGTAAGACGGAATCCGTCCTGCGAAAGATAGCCCAGCCCTTCCACGGCGGCTGTTGGCTTTAAAAAGTGCTTAACGGTAACAGCACCGGGATATACTTTAACCCCGATGGCGGTTTGGTAGTCGCTACCCACATTAAATTCCTGGGCATGCAAACCCGCTGCTGATAAGGATATCAGGCAGAACAAAAAGATCTTTTTCATGTAAACAGTTTTCACTCTACCACTCAAAACCATGCCATTCCAGGGGCCGTACATCTAAAAAATAGTTAAACACGAATTACACGAATTGCACGAATTATGCGAATTGAAATTCTTGTCTTCGTGAAATTCGTGCAATTCGTGTAATTCGTGTAATTCGTGTAATTCGTGTAATTCGTGTTTTATAATTAGGTTTGTACCATGCACACATTTAAAGAATTGGTCGCCTCTTTTGCTGAAACGTTTGCGGTAAGGCATTTCCCTGCGTCACCTGCAACATTATACGAGCCCGGAGAATATTTTTTAACATTGGGTGGTAAGCGCATCAGGCCTGTGATGTGCCTGATGGGTAATGAATTGTTCGATGAGATTCATCCGGACGCTTATCAGATGGCCATAGCTATCGAACTGTTTCACAACTTTACCTTGATTCATGATGATATCATGGACAAGGCAACACTGCGCAGGGGGATGGAAACCGTGCATACAAAATATGGGTCCAATACCGCTTTACTTACCGGGGATGTGATGATGATACAGGCATACGAATACCTGAATAAAATCAAATCGCCCCATCTCCACCATATCCTCCAGTTATTCAATAAAACCGCGCGTGAAGTTTGTGAAGGGCAGCAACTCGATATCGACTTTGAAACCATGCCATCCGTATCCCTGGATGCCTATATAGAAATGATCAGTCTCAAAACATCGGTATTGCTGGCCGCCAGCCTAGAAATAGGTGCTATACTGGGAGGTGCAAGTGAGGGTAATTGCCGTCATGTATACGAGTTTGGAAAGAACCTGGGCATCGCTTTCCAGGTGCAGGATGACTACCTGGACGCTTTTGGCGACCCTGAAAAATTCGGTAAAGATGTAGGAGGTGATATCCGTCAGAATAAGAAAACCTTTCTCCTGCTCCATGCCCTCGAAGTAGCCACACCCGCACAAAAGCAGGAACTTCAAAGCCTGATGCAGCAAGACCATCCCGATAAAGTACAAAAAGTACTGGCCATTTTCCGGAGCTGCAATGTTGACGAATGGGCAAAGCAGCTCAAAGAAAAATATCTCCAAACGGCTCTCGGCCACCTCGAGGCCATCGCTGTTTTATCGGCCAGGAAAAAGCCACTGGTGGAACTGGCGGAATACCTGATTCAGCGGGAACACTGAGTCGCGTGAGGCGTCTCACGGATATTCCTTATATTCGAACTGGTACACCAAAACTCCATTCATGTCTTCATTATTCAGGAAAAAATCGATTGATAAAATAGTAGCGGATTCTGCGGCGGGATTAAGCGACGGGCATGGGGGAACTGCACTGAGGAAAGTGCTGGGGGTGCGCGACCTTACCTTTATGGGGATTGCTGCGGTGATCGGGGCGGGGATCTTTTCCACTATCGGAACCGCCTCTTTCAATGGTGGACCGGGCATAGTGTTTCTTTTTATTATCATCGCTATTACCTGCGGTTTTTCTGCGCTTTGTTATGCCGAGTTCGCCAGCAGGGTGCCTATTGCGGGTAGTGCCTATACTTATGCCTATGTTTCGTTTGGAGAAGTAGTGGCCTGGATAATAGGATGGGCTCTTATACTGGAGTATGCCATTGGCAATATTGTGGTAGCTATCAGCTGGAGCGGGTATTTTAATAATCTGCTCGAAGGTTTTCATATCGGCTTGCCCGGCTGGCTGGCTACCAACGCCGCTAACGCCCAGGTGGGCTATGAAGAAGCACTGAAAGGGATAGCTGCCGGTCACCCGGTGGAAACCCTGAGTAAAAACGCCAAAATGGGGTACGATGCGATTATGAACGCCCCGGTGATCGGAGGGTGGAAGCTAATATTGAATATCCCCGCATTGTTGATCGTTTTCCTCATTACCATATTGGCTTATGTTGGGATAAAAGAAAGTAAAAAGAGTACCAATTTTATGGTGGTATTTAAAATCATTGTGATCATCTTCGTGATCATTATGGGGTTCTTCTATGTGGATACCAGCAACTGGGATCCTTTTCTGCCCAATGGTTTCGGAGGGGTACTGGCAGGGGTTTCAGCCGTATTCTATGCCTATATCGGCTTTGACGCTATTTCCACTACGGCCGAAGAATGTAAGAACCCCCAGCGGGATCTGCCCCGGGGTATGATCTATGCGCTGCTGATCTGTACCGTATTATATATACTTATCGCCCTTGTGTTAACGGGCATGGTTAAGTACAACGAGCTGAATGTGGATGATCCCTTAGCCTATGTTTTTGAGAAACTACACCTCAATAAAATAGGGTATATCATATCCATCAGTGCCGTTGTAGCCACTACCAGCGTTTTGCTCGTGTTCCAGCTGGGGCAGCCCAGGATATGGATGAGCATGAGCCGTGACGGGCTGCTGCCCAAGCGATTTTCCAAAGTGCATCCCCGGTTTCATACACCTTCTTTCGCCACTATCGTGACCGGTTTCCTGGTAGGTATCCCATCCCTGTTCGCCTCCAGCAGTATGATGACCAATCTTACCAGTATCGGAACCTTGTTTGCGTTTGTGCTCGTGTGCTTTGGTGTACTGGTACTCCCGAGGATTGCGAAAGCCAAAGGCAGCAGTGCTTTCCAGCTTCCCTACCTCAATGGAAAGTATATTATTCCCGGGCTGGTTATCCTTATGACCATACTCTTTTCCGGCCGTATACAGGCGGCATTAGGTAATCTATCTTCTGAAGGTTACCAGGAGGTATTATTCCTTGTTTTTATGCTGATATCTGTTATTACCGCCGTCAAGAGTTTTATCGGCAGCTATTCGGTGATACCGGTGGTAGGTGCTTTGTGTTGCCTGTACCTCATGATCGAGATACCGCCTGTCAGCTGGCTCTGGTTCTTCGTGTGGATGGCCCTGGGTCTTACTATTTACTTCCTCTACGGCAGGAAACGCAGCGTCCTGGCCCGAACCAGCACGAATCCCTAATCCTCAATCCGTAATCCGCAATCCACAATCCATAATCCATAATCCATCAATCCTCCTTAATTTTGCGGGATGAAGTTCCAGGTAGGTGATGATATTATAGTCTTGTTAAGCAACGAGGAAGGGAAAGTGGTGGAGATCATGAGCGATAAAATGGTGATGATCGAGATACGGGGCGTTAAGTTCCCGGCGTATATGGACCAGATTGATTTCCCTTATTTTAAAAGGTTTACCCAAAAGAAACTGGTGCCTGAAAAAGCTGCGCCTAAAGTATATGTTGACCAGCTGCCCAAAGAAAAGCCCCAACCCAACCAGATCAAAGTAGCCGATGGGGTTTGGTTATCCTTCCTCCCTAAATTTGAGCTGGATGATTTTAATGATGAAGTGGTTGATGTATTGAAGATTCACCTGGTGAATAAAACAGCCCTGTCATTCAAATTTGTGTATACCCAGCAGTTCCAGGGAACCACCCATTTTGAGTTAAACACTGAAATAGCGGGGTTTCATGATTTTTACCTGCATGATATTCCTTTTGAAAGCGTGAATGATAGTCCATCCTTCTTCTTTGATTTCTCCCTGGCTATCCCCGACAAAAAGAAAGCTCCGCATTTTGAGGCATCGCTGAAATTAAAGCCGAAGCAGGTGTTCAAACGCATTGAAGAGATGAAGGAAAATAATGAGCCGACCCTCTCTTACCAGCTGTTTACGGACTATCCCGACAAAACCGATGAGCCTTATTTCGAACTGGGTTCATTGGCGGCGCGTGGTTTTAAGGTATACGATGCTTCCAAAGCAAAGCAGCACCTGCCTCCCGCCCGCAGTGTGGTGGACCTGCATGCCGAGAAGCTGTCTGATAACTGGGAGAATATGAGCAATTTTGAAATCCTTACCCTGCAACTGGATGAATTTCAAAAATGGTTCGATCTTGCCGTAGCGCACCGGCAACCCACGCTTATCATCATACACGGCGTGGGAACGGGTAAGCTCCGCGATGAAATACACGATATTCTCCGCGTGAAAAAGGAAGTAAAAACCTACATCAACCAATACGACCCCCGGTTCGGATATGGTGCCACAGAAATTTTTTTTGAGTATAGGAATTAGGAACTAGGGATTAGGAACTAGGAATTAGTAGTTAGGGACCAGGAACACGCCCTTACTAACTCCTAGTACCTAACTCCTAGTACCTAATTCCTAGTTCCTAATTCCTAGTCCCTGGTTCCCGCAAACTGCTGAATAATTTTCCGCAGTTTGGCGGTAAGCATTTCTTCGCTGATAGTTTTTGCCGCCCATTCCCTGGCAAGTGCTGTGAAATGCGCGGACAAGGTTTTGTTATCTATTGTAGCTTGTAATGCGATGGTAGCATGAGTTTCAATATATTCATCCCAGGTCTTTCTTACCAGATTCCAGAAACTGTTGTTGGCTGCCCACCATTCTTTGGCTTTTTCACAATAGGTATCATTGATCTTATGGTAGTTATTCACTCCTTTTTCTTCCGCTATCAGTTTATCGGCAGTTCCGGCAGTATGTGATACTTTCTGGTTGTCCTGGTCATGCACCCAGCCGCTGTCAGTTACCACGATACGGTTACCTCTTTTGAGGATATTGTAATCGCTTCGGGTAGAATATTCGCGTCGTGGCAGCGGGGCATTTACGGTGCTTTGCCAGAAGATCCTGCCGTCTGTATGTAGCCACTGGCTCAGGCCCTGATAACGGGGAGCATCATCGGTTTCCCATACGGTCTGGGTCCACTTGTTGGCTGCTTCCTGCCTGCCCACCGAGGTCTTTGTCCATTGTTTGTTTCCCTCATACTGCAGTAGTGTTGGATGCTCAAATATCCAGTCTTCGCGCCAGTGCTTGATTATGGTTGAGTCGTTGATTACCAGGAGGTGTTGCAATACAATTTTCCTGGCACTGATTTCCACCGGTAAAACGAGTTCTGTTCCGTGCAGGTTCTCCCTTTCATGAAACGCGTAGGCAGGGTCGGGGGAAAAGGTCTCAGCATATTTGAATTCCACATCAAAGCAGCCACAGAGCTTTTCAATGTTCTTTTTGCCCGCCTGGAGCTGGGCTCCGGAAGTCAAAGCAGCAAGTGTAAGGATGCTTAGTACCGCGATTTTTTTGAACATAGTTAGTTATTTAACGCAAATGACGTTGATATGACAATCCCATGACCCCCGGATCGGGAAAAGAACTTACGCAAAAGGGAAAGATTCGCAATCCGTAATCCACAATCCGCAATCCATCATTTCTGCCTACTTTTACGGCGTTACAACCCGAGCTATCGTGGCGCGTTTTCGTGCTAAGGAAAGTCCGGACAGCGCAGGGCAACCCACCGGTTAATAGCCGGCTTCCGGCCGCAGGGCGGGAAAGAGAGAGTGCCACAGAAAATAACTACTCCCGCTTAACGGCGGGAGAAAAGGTGAAAATGTGAGGTAAAAGCTCACGGTGTAGCATGGTAACATGAAACACGGGTAAACCTTGGGTGCTGTAATGCCACGTATAGGATCCTTCGAGGGCGGCCCGCCCAATCCCGCTTTGGCGGGAAGGATCCAGGGTAGGCAGCAAGATCGCGCCAGTAATGGCGCGGCCAGATAAATGATAGTTTAGAAACAGAATCCGGCTTATGAGGTTGTAACATTTTTTTTAGCTTACTTTCGCGATATGACACAAGAACAGATTAAGATTATGAGGGACCGTGTAGTTGTCCTGAGGAGGTTTCTTTGACGTCGAGAACCGCACATATAAAGTAGAAACAGACCGTCAACTCTCTCTGTCGCCGGGTTTTTGGGACGATAATTCCCGGGCCACAGCTATTATGAAAGAAATTAAGGTGAATGAATACTGGCTTAAACTCTATAAGCAGCTGGATACTGCCGTGGAAGACTTTGCCGTATTGTTTGATTTCTGGAAGGCGGGCGATGCTACCGAGGAAGAAGTGAAAACCGCCTATGAGACAGCCCTTCAGCAGATAGAAGAAGCGGAATTTAAAAGTACACTTAACAAACCGGAAGACGAACTACCCGGTATACTCCAGATCAATTCCGGTGCCGGCGGAACCGAGAGCCAGGACTGGGCCGAAATGTTATTGCGCATGTACCGTATGTACGGCGAGAAACAGGGTTGGACTGTAACGGAACTTGATTACCAGGAGGGGGACGGTGCAGGCATTAAAACCGCCACTTTACAGTTTGACGGGGATTTCGCTTACGGCTTTCTGAAAGCCGAAAGCGGGGTTCACCGGTTGGTAAGAATATCACCTTTTGACAGTAATGCGAGAAGGCATACTTCTTTCGCTTCCGTATATGTATATCCCCTGATTGATGACAGCATTGAGATCACGGTAAACCCCAGCGACCTGGAATGGGCTTTCTACCGGAGTGGTGGCAGTGGCGGACAGAATGTAAATAAGGTGGAGACCGCGGTTCGGCTGAAGCATATTCCCAGTGGCTTTATCGTAGAATGCCAGCAGGCCCGTACCCAGGGAGAGAACCGGGAATTGGCCCTGAAAATGCTCAAGAGCCGCCTGTACGAAGAAGAACTGCGTAAACGCCAGGAAGCCATTGATGCCAATAACGCGGGCAAAAAGAAGATTGAATGGGGCAGCCAGATACGCAGTTATGTGTTTCATCCCTACAAAATGATCAAGGACCACCGTACCGACTATGAAGTAGGTAATGTTGGACCTGTAATGGATGGTGAACTGGATGGTTTTATCAAGGCCTACCTGATGATGGAAAAGGAAGGGGGGTAGATGTTAGCTATTAGCCGTTAGCTGTTAGCTGTTAGGAGTTAGCTGTTAGGGGTTTGCTGTTGGGGGTTAGATTTTTTTTTAGGCGTTATGGGTGGTGATATATCTTACCAGGCTTCTTTTAGCGATGGGCAAGAGGGTTTCTTCCATAGGTAAACTCAGGTCGGTTTCTACCGCGTAAACAGCAGGGTTGGGGAAATCTGAGCGGTTTTTAATCAGTTGCGCTTTAATATTGTGATAGGAGTTAACGATACTGCGTTGCCACACGTCTACAAATTCTGTTTTAATACTCCTGTACTTTTCATCATGTTTCTCAAATATGCTGAGGCGGTATTGGTACACCCAGGTGTTTTTACAACTGCCTTCGCACAAAAGAAAATATCCTTCATTGTGATCCAGAGGCATAATACCAATGGGTTCAATGGTGAGTTTGTTTTCTACAAACTCGTATATCTCTGAACCATTCGTGATAGCTTTTTTCATGGAGGAAGACGCATAATTGATAATGTCTTCCAACTCGCGCATCATATCATCATCTTCCACCATCGCCTCGTACAGCAGCTGTAGTTTTTCAATCTGGATCCCCGTTAATTTTTTAGGGAACTGCTCCTGCAGGTATTTCTTGTTCTCCCGGAACGCGATAATGTTATTATAATGGAATATCAGATCCGCCAGTTGCGGATACAGCTTATTTTCACAAAAATGTTTGCTGATCTCCTGCAGGTAGGCCAGGAGCGTGTACTTCTTCAACTCAAAATCGATATAGCCATCGGCAAACCAGGTTTGAGATAAGGTCTTCATATCTTACTGTTTGGTTCACTGAATTTAATTAATTGAAGTGATTCTTGAGTGGGCTGTTTACTAACAAGATGTGAAAAAACAAGCCCCCCCAATCCCTAACTCCTAGTCCCTAACTCCTTGTCCCTAATCACACATAATGAAACCATTGCCTGTTAATATCCCATTTCTCAAATTCTTTGGCTACTTCGGAGAGGAAGGAAGCACCGATGCTGCCGTCAACAATACGGTGATCGTAGCTGAGAGAGAGGTACATCATGTGCCTTACACCAATGGTATCGCCTTCCTGGGTTTCCAGTACTACTGCGCGCTTTTTAATCGCGCCAACGGCCAGTATGGCTACCTGCGGCTGGTTGATAATAGGGGTTCCCATCAGGCTGCCAAAAGTGCCTACATTGGTAAGGGTAAAGGTACCACCGGTAGTGTCTTCCGGTTTCAGCCTGCTGTTGCGGGCCGCATCTGCAAGTCCATTTACAGCTTTGCTGAGGCCTACAATGTTCAACTGGTCGGCTCCTTTGATAACGGGCACAATCAGGTTGCCGCTGGGTAAAGCGGTGGCCATGCCAATATTGATATCTTTCCTGATAATGATCCTGTCTCCATCCAGCGAACAGTTAATCAGCGGGAACCGTTTCATCACCGCTACCAGGCACTCGATGAACATGGGGGTGAAAGTAAGTTTCGTTCCTTCGCGCTTTTCAAACTCATCTTTTACTTTCTGGCGCCATAATACCATGTGGGTAACATCAGCTTCTGCAAAACTGGTCACATGCGGACTCGTGTGAACACTATCCACCATGTGTTTCGCTATCAGCCTGCGCATCCGGTCCATTTCCAGGATCTCGGTTTCACCGCTTACCACCACTTTCGAAGGATCGGAGAAGCGGCCGGATGATGAAACGGGCGCAAAGCTTCCCGCTTCGATGCCTGGACTGGACGGCGTAAGTATGGGAGTGGTTACAAATACAGTTTCTGCCACGGGTTTATCCTGGGCTCTGCTTTCCTGTACGGGGGCCACCGCTGATGTAGGTTGGGGTACATTCTTTCCGGCACGCTTATCCGCCAGGTATTGCAAAATATCTTTCTTGGAAACCCTGCCATCATTTCCCGTTCCCGGAACATTTTCCAGTTCAGCAAGTGTAATTCCTTCACTGTTGGCAATGTTCATCACCAGTGGCGAATAAAAGCGGTTGGCAGCCGATGTTCGAGATGGTATATCTTCTGACGGTTGCGGCTGCGGCACAAAAGGAACCTCCGCTGCGGCAGCTTCTGGGCTGACAACAGCTTCTGCCGTTATTTCTGCCACAGGTGCAGCGGGCTGGCTTATAGGAGGCAGGGACTCGTTCTGCGGTGTATGATTGTCAGATGCTGTTCCCCCGGTATCAATCCTGGCGATCACGGTGCCTATCGGAACTACATCATTTATACCAAACAGTATTTCCACAACGGTTCCCGAAACGGTGGAAGGAACTTCACTGTCCACCTTATCAGTCGCTATATCCAGCACGGTTTCATCCTGTTGCACAGCATCGCCCACCTGCTTATGCCATTTCAGAATCGTGGCTTCCATTATGCTCTCGCCCAGTTTGGGCATCAACAGTTCTGCAATTGCCATGTATCGCGCTGTTTTAATACAGTCATTGACTATTGTTTTACCTATTTTAAAAACTGTAAATCAATAGGTTAGCATTTTATTATGCCTAATAACGGACAAATGTATAAGAAAAAACCAATCTGCTTTTTAACCGTTATCCACAATAAAGGCACGTAACATATTCAGCGCCTGGAGGGCAGTCATTTCAATATTGCGTTTCCGGTCATACCGGAAATGAAAAAGCCGTGTTTCTGTTTTGTCTTTACCGGCAACCGCCACCCAAACCATACCTACCGGTTTTTCATCCGTTGCGCCACCTGGCCCCATGATCCCGCTGACAGCGATGGCAAAATCTGTACCCATTACCGTTAATACCGAACGCGCCATCTGTACTACGGTAGCCTCGCTTACCGCGCCCACCGTTTCAAGCGTTTCGCGGGTTACCCCGAGGAGCTTTTGTTTAATGATATTATCGTAACTCACCACGCTACCTGTATACCATTCCGAAGCACCGGCATGTAAACTCAGCAGGTGCGCTATATAACCACCGGTGCAACTTTCGGCCGTTGCCACTCTTTTTTTTCGCTCCCTCAGCATATCTCCCACCACCAGCTCAATGGGGATATCTTTATCCGTTACCAGGTAGCCTGCTACTTTATTTTTTAACAACTCAAACTGCGCGCTTATTTCTTCCTGCAACAGCTGCCGGTTATCACCAAAGCCGCTTAACCGGAGTCGCACCATCCCCGAGTTAGGCAGGTAGGCCAGCTTGATATGTGGGGGGAGACCCGCTTCTTCTTCCCGGATCATTTCTGCCAGGAATGATTCTCCTATACCGGCTGTCAGCAGGGTCTTGTGTTCGATAAAACCCGTGTTGAAAAGTTCGGGAATCAGGGGCAGTACATGGTTTTCCATGATCCATTTCATTTCATGGGGAACACCGGGAAGGGAAATAAAAATCTTGCCTTCTTTCCTGAATAACATACCCGGCGCGGTTCCTCTTTCATTCAACAATACCGTACATACATCCGGCACTTCGGCCTGACGGTTATTACTTTCCAGCATGGGCCTGTTGAGTTTCGCAAAGAAGGATCTGATCAGCGCGAGGGTCGGCTGGTGCACGATCATTTGACCGTTAAAATATTTACACAGGAGTGGCTTTGTAATATCATCCGCAGTAGGCCCCAGCCCACCCGTGATCAGAATGAGGGTAGCATGTTTACTTTCCTCATCCAGCGCATACCAGATATCATCCCAATCATCGCCCACGGCAACCCTGTGTTTCACAGAGATTCCGTTCTTATTCAGTTCCTGCGCCATCCATGCGCTATTTGTATCAACCACCTGGCCAATCAGTAATTCATCACCAATGGTAATGATAGACGCAAAAACTTTTTCCATAGTCCGGTTACACCTAATTTTAGTGCAAGGTAAAGGTGAATTATGAGAACAGTTAAAGCGGTTATTTGTTTTTGGATGATTTGTTTTGTGGCAAGGCCGGCAGTTTCGGTGGCACAAACGGTAGCAGACCGGCTTTCCGGTGCCGTTGAGAGCCTGAGGGCGGATCCGCAGATGAAACATGCCCTACTGGGCTTATCCGTAGTAAAAACAGGAACCGGCGAGAAAGTGTTCGCGATAAACGACCAAATAGGCCTGGCACCTGCCAGCTGCCAGAAAACCATTACCAGCGCGGCCGCCCTGGAGATACTGGGTGCCCAGTACCGGTATAAGACCGTACTGGGATATGATGGTGAGATAGTAAACGGGACGCTGAATGGAAATCTCTATGTGATAGGCAGCGGCGATCCCAGCCTGGGAAGCTGGCGGTATGAGGCCTCCAAAGAAGAGAAAGTATGGGCAGAGTGGATACAGGCACTAAAAGCTGCCGGAATTACACAACTGAAGGGCAACCTGGTTGGAATTGATTCCCGTTGGGAAAAAGAAACCATACCGGGGGGATGGATCTGGGATGATATGGGCAACTATTATGGGGCGGGAAGTACCGCATTGAACTGGCGCGAGAACCAGTACGACCTGGTCCTCTCATCCGGAACGGAATTGAATAGTGCGGTAACCATTGTGCAGGCCCGGCCGCAGCCGTACCAGGTTTCTTTGGAATCTGAAGTAAAGGCGGCGGCTAAGGGTTCCGGGGACAACTCTTATATATACCTGGCACCCTATGCCACCAAAGGTTTTGTACGGGGCACCATTCCGGTAAACGAAAAAGCATTTACCATATCCGGCTCTTTTCCCAATCCTTCCCTGCAATTGGTTGCTTCCTTTGCGGAAAGGCTTGGGAAAGAAAAAATACCGCCCGCTCATGTTTCCGTTTTATCCGGGCAACCCTTGCCTGTATATAAGGAAATCTATACCTACCTGTCGCCAACGCTGGACAGCCTCAACTACTGGTTTATGAAAAAAAGCATTAACCTGTATGGAGAAGCTTTCTCAAAAACCATAGCGGCGGAAAAGACCGGCAGGGGGGCCACGGATGAAGGAACAAAACAGATCAGGCAGTTCTGGAAGGAGCAGGGCGTAGACGCGTCGGCCCTCCATATACTGGATGGAAGCGGGCTTTCGCCTCAAAACCGGGTAACGACAGACGCGTTGATAAGCGTATTACAATATGCGAAAGACCGCCCCTGGTTTAACTACTATTATGATGCCCTGCCTGTTTATAACCAGATGAAACTGAAAAGCGGAACGATAGGCGGCGCTAAAAGCTTTGCCGGCTACCATACAGCCAAAGATGGCACTTCCTATACGGTTGCCATCATCGTAAACAACTATGATGGTTCAGCAGGAGAGATGGTAAAGAAGCTGTTCAAGGTACTGGATCAGTTGAAGTGAGCTGGCCGCACCAATAACCGGCGACTTTTACACGACAGGGTTTTCGAAAAATGGAGCCAGCTTCTCTTTCAGGTAAACCGGTACAGGCATTCTCTTCCCGGTTTCGCTGTTGATGAAATAGAGGAGTACACTGCCGGTGGTAAGCAATTTCCCGTTTTCATTGTACACTTCATGATGAAACCTGATCTCGTGGTTCCAGGGTAACTCTTTTAACATGGTTTTGATCGTGATAAGATCATCATACCGTGCCGACCGAAGAAAACGGGTACTAAGCTCTACTACGGGCATCCGAACCCCCAGTTCTTCCATCTCCCGGTAAGTATATCCTAACTGCCTGATACATTCGGTTCTGCCCACCTCAAAATATTGGGCATAATTACCATAGTAAACAATATTCATCTGGTCGGTTTCAGCATACCGTACCCGCAACGTAGTTATATGTTCATACATAAGTGCAGCTCATTTGTTGACAAACTTACAACCTCTTGTTGTTTTTCCACAAACACGAATTAGATGGATTAGGAGCGCGAATTAAACGAATTTTAGGAACACGAATTACACGGATGACGATAAGTAATGGAATGATGGAGGAAGGTAGTTTGGTGAAGGATGGGTGTAATATGTAATAAAGGGGTGCTTTCTGATGTTTTCGCTTTTTCTTAAGAAACAATTCGTGTAATTCGTGTAGTTCGTGCAATTCGTGGCCCAATTCGTGTTATAAATATTTCATCATGAAGAAACTCTTTTCGTTACTACTGTTGTTTACTTTTTTGTTACCGGTAGTTGCGCTGAAGGCCCAGTTGGCGCAGGTATGGCAGGATCCGGACGCGGATTTTAAAAATGCAAAGGAACTTTTCCAGCGTGGCCAGTTCAGCCTGGCCTATCCTGTTTTTAAAAACCTGTATGCCAATGGTACACCCAATAGCAAAATACCGGCTTTGGTTGAACAGGAGTGCCGTTATTATTATGTGCTCAGCGGGCTGCAGTTGAATGACGCAACCGTTGTTCCTATGGCCGTTTCATTTACACAGCTGGAAAACAATACACCCAGGGTGCAGATGATGAGTTATCAGCTGGCGGAATATTATTTCCGCAAGAAGAATTTTCCGGATGCGCTTACCTATTATGAAGTTGCCGGTATTGATAATCTTACCAACCGGGAGATAGCGGATATGAAGTTCCACCAGGGTTACGCTTATTTTATCGGGCAGCAGTTCGACAAAGCCAAACCACTTTTCGACGCGGTCCGGCAAATGCCTGATGATCCTAATTATATCGACGCTAATTATTATTACGGATTCATCAGCTTTACTGAAAAAAATTATAAACAGGCATTGGAAAGTTTTACCATAGCCGAAAAGAATGTGGAATACCAGAACCTGGTTCCCTTTTACCTGGCTGAGATCTATTATTTCAATGGCGAGCGCGAGCTGGCTCTTGCTAAGGCGGAAGAGGCTTTGCAGTCGGGGAAACAGTTTTATGATCTCCAGTTGCGTCAGCTTGCGGGGCATATATTATTTGAAAAGCGCGAGTTTGCCAAAGCGCTGCCATACCTGGAGCGGTTTGTAAATGGCAAGGAAAAAGTGAGCCGGGAAGATATTTATGAACTTTCCTTTTGTTATTACCAGGCAAAGAACTGGCGTCAGTCTATTGAAGGTTTCAAGCAATTAAGCGGAGGGCAGGACTCCCTGGCGCAGAACAGTATGTACCTGCTGGCGGATGCGTATCTTAAGACTAATGATAAGGCCAATGCGCGCACCGCTTTCCAGTTCTGTGCAGATAATAACAGTAATGCGGTACAAAAGGAGGTTTCCGCCTTCAACTATGGTAAATTATCGTACGACCTCGGGTACCTGGATGTGGCATTACAGGCTTTTGAAGCGTTTGTTAAGCTATATCCTTCATCCGCTTACCTGCAGGAAGCGCGTGAGCTGCTGGTAAACACGCTGGCCAATACCAGTAATTACAAAAAGGCACTACAGTTATATGAAACGCTGGGTGTTAAAAGTGATAACCTGGTACGACTCTATCCGAGGTTATTGTATGGAAGCACAGTGGAATTGCTGAACGACCAGCTTACCGACAAAGCTACCGAACTGCTCAACCGCTTGTTGAATGCTCCGTATAATAGTATCCAGTTACCGCTGGCCTGGTTCTGGAAAGGCGAGATTGCGTACAGGAAGGGTGATATTGATTCCGCCGCATGGTTCCTGCAGAACTACCTGAAAAAGCCCGTGGTGAATGGGGAAGTGAACCCTGTTAACGCAAAATACAGCCTGGCCTACGCCTATCTGAAACAGGAAAACTACGCGGGCGCAAAAGAGAATTTTGAACAGGTGGCAGGAACTGTTTCCAACGCATCCGGTGTAGTACAGCAGGACGCCTATCTACGGGCCGCCGATTGTTACTTTATGCAAAAAGATTTTAAGCAATCGCTGGCCATGTATGAGAATGTGCTGAACCTCCGCCTGGCTTCATCCGATTACGCGCTGTTTCAAAAAGGGATCATAATGGGGGCGTTGAACCGAACGCCCGAGAAGATCAGCCTGCTGCAATCACTCGAGAAGCAGTTTCCATTATCCCCACTGGTGTTTGATGCGAACCTCGAAATAGCCGATACTTATCTGGCGAATGAAAATTATCAGCTTGCCATCGCGCCGCTGAATAAGATTATCGGGAACGAAAAAGCGAAAGCACTGGGGCCACAGGCGTATTTGAAACTGGGTGTGGCTTACTTTAACCTGGATAAAAACGATGAGTCGCTGCAATCCTTTAAAAAGCTGGTATCATCATATCCTAATTCACAGGAGAGCGC
Organism: Sediminibacterium sp.; assembly: GCA_965229175.1. Classification (GTDB taxonomy): domain Bacteria; phylum Bacteroidota; class Bacteroidia; order Chitinophagales; family Chitinophagaceae; genus Sediminibacterium. The sequence continues at coordinate 39,208 of CBDDIT010000018.1, forward strand.
AGATGCGATTGACTATATCCGTAATATTTTTATTGAAAAACAAAAGCCGGGTGAGTTTGCCAGTTTTATGAAGCAGAATGGTAAACCACTTACTTACTCTGAAGAAGATTCCCTCACTTTCCGGTCGGCCATGCTGCGATATGAGGCAAAAGATATAGCAGGAGCCAAATCTGGATTGGGAGACTATATAGCCCGGTTTCCCGAAGGACGTTACCAGATAGACGCCAATTACCTGTCCGCAGAAATAGCGATTGCGGCAAAATCGAATATGGGGGCTCTGCCTTTCTATAAAGCGGTTGCCGACCAGGGCCAGAACCGCTATGCAGAGAGAAGTGTATTGCAGGCGGCACGTATCTATTATTTCGATCTGAAGGATTATGCGAATGCTCAGAAATATTTCACCCAGCTTAAAGCGATCGCAACGCAGCAGGAAAACCGGTTGGAAGCTATGCGTGGGCTATTGCGCTGCCAGTTTAAACTTCAGCAATGGAAAGAAGCAGCCGCCAATGCCCAGGAGCTGTTACAGGAAAAAGGAATTGCAACGGACGACCGGATGATGGCCAGCCTGGTTGTGGCGAAGAATCACCAGTTGAACGGCGACCTGGAACTATCTGTTGCGGCTTATAAACAGGTAATAGCAGCTGGAAAATCGGAGTATGCGGCGGAATCACAGTATCATATTGCCGAGATATTGCTGAAGCAGGATAAACCGGAGGAGGCGGAAAAGGCGGCTTTTGAAGTGATCAGGAAAATGGGCTCTTATGACTACTGGGTAACCAAAAGCTATGTATTGCTAGGGGATGTATATACCTGGCAGAAAGACTGGTTTAATGCGGAAGCAACTTTTAAGAGTATTATAGAAAATGCGTCATTTGCCGAGTTGAAAGCAGAGGCGCAGCAGAAATTACAGGCAGTGTTGGCGGAGAAAGCAAAAGCCACAAAAATTGAACAACCGTAAACAGGAATGAACATGAAGCAATCATCAAAAAAGATCCCCGTCCTTTTCCTGGCTTTGTTTGCGGTAACAATGGTATCCGCGCAAAAAAAGAAAAAAGTGGTTACGGCAAAGCCGGCACCCTCTGTCAGCAAGGCTCCCGGGAAAGTGGAAGCAGTGGATACGTCTTCACCAAAAATGGTTACCATTACATCTGCGTTCAAACCCAGTCTCAGGAGTGCCGCTAAAGTAAATTTTATTGCCGCCACACCTGTTATTGATTCATCGAAGATCCCGGTAACATATGTGATACCTTCTCAAAACCTGTTCTTTTCCTATAAAGCGGTTTCTATTAAACCTCTGGCGCTGAATGTAGATTCGAGTGTAGCCTGGGAAAATGATCACTACATAAAACTGGGTGCCGGCAATTTCAGCAGTTACCTGGGAGAGGCGGGGTTTTCATTCGGCGACGGGAAATCATCCATCACCAATCTCCGGGGCAGTTTTGTAACCTCCACCGGCCATTTGTTTGCGCAACAGGCCAATAAACTGGGTATAGACGCATTATCCATCATTAAAGGGGAAGCACACGAATGGAATGCACATGCGTTTTATAAAAGCAGTACACAATATTTTTATGGGTACCAGCCAGCCACATTGAATTTTCTGAAAGACGACCTGCTGCAAAGATTTAATACGGTAGGTATACAATTGGGAGTGCAGAACAACCTTGAGAACCCCTATGGAATCCTGTATCATCCACAGGTTAGCTACACACGCTTTGCTGATAACCGTGAAGCTTCGCAACATGATATCGTTGTGTCGCTGCCAGTAAGCAAGGTGTTTAATAAGTTTTACGCTTTTACCGTGGGTGTAACGGCCGATATGACCACTACTAATTTCGGCACGGGTGCCGGCAGCCAAACCAATGGAATATATTATGTTCAACCTGCATTCCTGCTAACAACGCCTAACCTGAAATTACATCTAGGCGTACAGCCGTCCTGGGATAATAAAGTGTTTTCGGCCCTGCCGGATCTGACAGCGGAGGCCAAGCTTACCGATGCCCCTTTTTTATTGGAAGCCGGATGGAAGGGATACTACCAAAAGAATACCTATCGTTCGCTCAGTGATATCAATCCCTGGATCGATATCGATTCTGCCGCCAGGTTTAATAACCGGATCAACGAGCAATACGCGGGCGTAAAAGGAACCGCAGGGGAACATTTTACCTATGGTGCTAGGATTTCTCTGCTGCATTTACATGGTCAGGCTCTTTTTATCAACCGGTTGCCGGACGGGAGGAAGTTTGATGTTACCAATGACGAGTTTAAAGCTATCCGCCTGCACGCAGAAATAGCCTATACGGTAGGAGAAAAAATATCGCTGCTCGCGTCAACCAATTTTACGCAATATGGGGAAGGTTTGCAATCGCCGTTGGCTAACCCGAAACCCTGGGGCCTGCTGCCTTTTGATATGACAGGCACCCTAAAATGGAAGGTATTAAAAGACCTGCTGTTGAAGGCGGATGCTTTTATGTGGGATGGAGCCTATTACAGGGAAACCGGTACGGGGAAGGCTATTAAGGCCGATCCTGCCGCTGATATCAGCCTGGGAGCCGAATTTACTGTCTTACCCAGGCTTAATCTCTGGGTACAGGCGAACAATATCCTTAATTCCGCCTACCAGCGCTGGAACCAATATCCGGTACTGGGTTTTACTGTTTTGGGAGGAGTTGTATATTCGTTCCGGTAAAACGCCGACTCTATGCAACAGTACCTGTATAAATACCTGCTGCTTCACCATAAATTAAGCATCCCGGCGTTGGGAAACTTTATGGTGGAATTTCAACCGGCTCATTACAATGAATCAACAGGGCTGTTGTTTCCCCGTAAACCGGTGATCGATTTTAATGAAGGGCCGGCACCGGCTTCCGATAAAAACCTGATTCATTTTTTATCCGCGGAGATGGGAATGGAGGAAGAAGCTGCACGGAAGGAATTTCAGAATTTTTCCATCAAATTGCTGGTAAACATGGTTGAGCAGCATTTTATCGACCTGCACGGTATAGGGCGCATTAAAAAAGAAATGAATGGGAACATTATTTTTCTGCCCGCCAGTAACCTGATTGATATTTTACCTCCCCTACGCCTGGGTGATAAAATAAAACTGGGTAATGCCGCTGCAAAAGAGGATGCAAAAGAAAGAAAGGCTGCCAGCCCGGTTATACCACAGGAAAGTAAGGAAGCCAGGAAAACAATTGCAGGCGGTGAACCTATCAAGCACCTGACCGAGAAAGAAACAGCTGAGTTGTTAAGTATTATCCGCGACGAAAGAAAACCGGTTAAGTCAACCGGCAAACTCGTTGAAATGACCCGGATAACTACCGAAGAAGCTACAACAAAAGACAGGTGGTGGCTATACGCCGCCATACTTGCCGGACTTGGGATAGTGGCGCTTTTGGTAAAGTTGGTGTAGATGGCTGTTAGCTCTTAGCTTTTGGCTGTTAGCTGGTGGCCGTTGTTGCTGGATTTTTTTAAATTAGTGGGATCATTATACAATAAATATAAAGGGGAAGCGATTTGCCAATAGCCAATAGCCAATAGCCAATAGCCAATAGCCAATAGCCAATAGCCAATAGCCAATAGCCAATAGCCAACCAACTGCCAAGCCCATGTCTCCAAGGATTTCATTATCACTCTGCCCGTGTTGTGGTTCTGCTGCTGTTTTTCCCGCGTTGTCGGCAAAAGATTATACGGTATCAAACGAGGTGTTTGAGATATGGCATTGTGATGACTGTACGAATCGTTTTACTCAGTCGGTACCTGATGCGGGCGGGATAGGGGTGTATTATCAATCAGCGGCCTATGTGTCGCACTCAGATACGCAGAAAGGCTTTATCAACCGATTGTACCATATCGTTCGTAAGCATACCCTTTCTTCTAAAAGAAAGCTCCTGCAAAAAGTAACACAAAAGAAAACAGGTTCATTGCTGGATGTGGGTGCGGGAACGGGTGCTTTTGTGCATACCCTGCAGCAAGCCGGCTGGCAGATCACCGGCCTTGAGCCCGACGACACCGCAAGAACCAACGCTGCGCATAAGTATGGCATTCAGCTATTATCCCCGTCTTTATTGAATTCACTGGAGGCTTCGCAGTTTGACGCGATCACGCTTTGGCATGTGCTGGAACATGTACATGAGCTCCATCATTATCTTGAACGTTTCCATCAACTCCTAAAGCCTGGCGGCCGCCTGATCATAGCCGTACCCAACTATACCAGTTATGATGCCACACATTATAAAAATTGCTGGGCCGCCTATGACGTTCCCCGCCACCTCTACCATTTTTCCCCCAAAGGAATGAAAATACTGGCCAACAGTAAAGGTTTTACACAAGAGTCGATCCACCCCATGTGGTACGACAGCTTCTATGTTTCCATGCTCAGCGAACAATACCGCAACGGCAGTGCCAACCTCTTCGGTGCCTTATGGACAGGAATAGTGTCGAATCTGAAAGCAGCTATCAACAAAAGGAAGGGGAGTTCGGTGATTTATATTTTTTCGAAGAGTGGGGATTGGGGAATTTGAAAATTTGGAAATTTGAAAATGGTTAGTTTATAACCCTTTTTTCTATAGCCTATCATTTCCATATAAGAATCTGCTTAGGCGAAGCTAACACGCGCTAATTTTCAAATTTTCAAATTGTTAATTAAACTTCACCTCCAAAACCGCCGGCCAGTATTTCCCTGTCAGGTAGAATGATTTTTTGGTGCTGTCGTAGGCGATTCCGTTGAGTACATCTATTTTGGCGGGTTGTGGGATATTATTTTTTTCAAGAATACCGGTAAGGTCGGCTTTCTTTTCAACGAGGCCTGTTTTCAGGTTGATTTTGAGGATATAGTTGGTGAGGTACTTGTTGGCATATACATATCCATCCAGGTATTCCATTTCGTTAATGCTGTCTACATAACCATTGTTATCAACGATCCCCAGGGTTTTTACAATTGAAAAAGTGGCGGGATCAACAAAATAGATATTACTGCCGCCGGTATTGAGCAGCAGATGGGTGCCGTCGGTTGTCATTCCCCAGCCTTCGTAGGGCCATTCAAACTCGCCGGTTTTTTTAAAGTTCATGTCGTATACAAAAACCTTGTGTTCCTGGTAAGTAAGCTGGTAGATCTTATTGTTGATGATGCTGATGCCCTCCCCAAAGTATTCGGCGGGCAGGTCAATTTTCTGCAACGCCTTGCCGGTTTCCAGTTTTGCCCGTAAGAGCTTACTCTCTTTTTTCAGTCCCGTACTTTCGTACAATTGATCATTCAACCAGACCAGTCCTTCTGTAAAGGAGGTAGTGTCATGCGGGTATATTTTTACCACGCTGTAACCCATTGGTACGGGTGCGGGAATGGCGGGAACCGCTTCTCCGCCTGCGTCTTCGGATTTATTATCGCGGCAGCCTGCGGACATAACCAGCAGGGCGACAATACAATAGAAACCTTTTTTCATAGGATGATAGGGTAAGTCAGTACAATTTATACATTAAAACGGAAGTGCATTACATCCCCGTCTTTAACTATGTATTCCTTTCCTTCAATGCGTAAGCGGCCGTTTTCCCGGCAGGCGGCTTCACTTCCATATTTTACAAAATCTTCGTAGGCAATTACTTCCGCCTTGATAAAACCTTTTTCAAAATCTGTATGAATCACACTGGCCGCCTGCGGGGCTTTCCATCCTTTGTGGATGGTCCAGGCCCTTACTTCCTGTACACCGGCTGTAAAGTAAGTATCCAGGTTCAGCAAGGCATAGGCCGATGTAATCAAACGATTCAGTGCCGGTTCTTTCATGTTGTATTCGTCCATAAACATCTGCCTGTCTTCGGTAGATTCCATTTCTGCAATCTGCGCCTCAATATTATTGCACATCACTATTACTTCAGCACCTTCCGCCTTGGCCGCAACCTGTAACGCTTCTGAGAATTTATTGCCTGTGTGCATGCTGGCTTCATCTACATTGGCTACATACAGTACCGGCTTATCCGTTAGCAGGAAAAGATCGGCTACCGCCGCTTTTTCTTCTTTGCTCAGGCCCAGGGTATGAATATTCTTTCCTTTTTCCAGGTGCTCCTTGCAACGGTTCAATATTTCGAACTCAGCTTTGGCTTTTGTATCCGTGCCAACCCTTGCCATTTTTTCAACGCGTTGCCATTTTTTTTCTACGCTTTCCAGGTCCTTCAGCTGCAGTTCCGTTTCAATGATCTCTTTATCACCTACCGGATTGATATTACCTTCTTCCCGTAATACATTTTCGTCTTCAAAACAGCGCACCACATGAATGATGGCGTCTACCTCGCGTATATTACCCAGGAATTTATTACCCAGTCCTTCTCCCTTACTCGCGCCGCGAACCAGCCCGGCAATATCTACAATCTCTAATTGTGTAGGAACGATCCTGTCGGGAACTACCAGTTCCGCAAGCTTGTTCAGCCTGGCATCCGGAACATCCACCAAACCCACATTGGGTTCAATGGTACAAAACCGGTAGTTGCTTGCCTGTGCCTTGGCACTATTGCTAACCGCATTAAATAAAGTTGATTTTCCCACATTGGGTAATCCCACGATGCCTGCTTGAAGAGCCATTTTTTCTTTTTTAGGTGTTAGATGTCAGAGGTTGGATGTTAGAGCACTGCGTAGGCTTTAGTGGCCATTCTGTCTTCTAATATCCAACATCTGACGTCCGAATTTCGAGCGGCAAATATAGAATGTTTGACCCACAACACTTATTTTCACTTATAAATCGTCGCTATGGCCCTGAATTACGTCTGGATACTGTTTTTTGTGATCGGGCTTATCATCGCCCTGGTAAAGCTGATCTTTTTTGGGGATTACGAGATATTCAAGAAACTGGTGGAAGGTATTTTTGACGCCTCCAAATCGTCGGTATTGGATATTGGCTTGCCACTAACGGGGGGTGATGGTGTTTTTTATGGGGCTGATGAATATAGGAGAGAAGGCCGGGGCCATCAATTTCCTGGCACGGTTGTTAAACCCTTTCATGAAGCGGCTTTTCCGGAAGTGCCTGCAAAGCACCCGGCCATGGGCCAGATGGTAATGAATTTCAGTGCCAATATGCTGGGCCTGGATAATGCGGCCACTCCTTTTGGCTTAAAGGCAATGGAGAGCCTGCAAACCCTGAACCCGCAAAAAGAAACGGCTTCCAATTCGCAGATTATGTTCCTGGTACTGCATACCAGCGGACTTACCCTGATACCTTTATCCATCATAGCCTACCGCGCAGGTGGCGGAAGTACCAACCCTACCAGCGTTTTTGTACCCTTAATGATTGCTACCACCGTGGCTACCATCGCCAGTATTATTATCACCGCATTGTATCAACGGCTGAAATTCGACACCGTTCTGATAGTATGGCTCTCGGGCATCATTGTTGGTATTTTATTATTTGCCGGATTTATCAATAGCCTTCCTTCCCAAAAAAACATACCGGTACCCACCTTGCTAACCAAGGAAACTTTTAGTAATGTCCTGGGCAACCTGATCCTCTTCCTGGTTATCAGTTCCTTTATTATCGGCGGATTTGTGAAGAAGGTAAACGTGTTCGACGCATTCATTGAAGGTGCCAGACAGGGCTGGGATGTGATCATTAAAATCATTCCCTACCTGGTTGGAATTATCGTGGGGATCCGCGTATTCCGCGACAGCGGTGCCTTAGACGCTATTATCAACGGCATTACCTGGTGTTTTGTACACACGGGTATTAACAGCGAATTCGTTCCTGCCTTACCGGTTGCCATTATGCGACCGTTCAGTGGCGGTGGTGGACGGGGATTAATGCTGGATGTTTTCAAAACCTACGGTGCCGACAGCTTCCTGGGCCAACTGGCCTCCACTTTCCAGGGAAGTGCCGACAGCACTTTTTATATCATCGCACTTTATTTTGGCAGCGTAGGCATTAAAAAAGTACGCTATGCCATCTGGGCAGGAATGCTCGCAGACCTGATAGGAGTGATCGCTGCGATTGGGATTGCTTATATATTTTTTAAGTCGTAAGTCTTGAGTCGTAAGTCGTAAGTCATGAGGGGGTGAGTTGACTAGTTAACTACAATGTCTTTTGTGCCTAAGATCTCATAGGCCTTGTCCCTGAACAGTATCTTGTATTTTCCTTTGCGCAGGTACAAATAGTAGATTCCGTTGGCGGCATTCAGGTAGGTTTGGTCGGCAGGTATGGCGAGGCCGGGATTGGTTTCGTTGTATTCTTTGTCGTAGAAAGCCTGTACCAGGAAGCTGGTCCGGTAAGCGGGAGAAACGGGTATTTCGGTTCTCCAGCCATTCATGGCGGCCCATACGGGTCTTTCATTCAGATATTTGGTGGACGGGTGAACGATGTGGATATCATACAGGTTGATATCGAAGGGGTCAACGGGTACCTCATTCAACAAGGGGATAGAGGGGGTGAAGACGGGGCGCTTCCGGGTCCATGCTTCATAAAGCCAGGCCCCATAGGGATCTTTGCCACCCTCGATCATTTCGGTTTGATCGATAGTAAGCGGGTCAATTCCCGAAATAATTTTGAAATAGGCAGCCATCGGTATCCGTTCATTATTGCGGGCACCTTCTTCAATATGCGAGTAGCCGGCGTGTACCAGTATTTTAGTGGTGCTGTCTTTTTTGGACAGGAAGTTGTAGAGATTCTCCGCCTGCGCATATTCCCGCTGGTTAATGGTATGTCCTGCAACGGTATCTTCGTAAGGAACCAGGGTATATCCGATTTCCAGTGCTTTTCTTACCAGTTCCGCGGCAACAGGTTCTGCCGTATAATAACCCGAAGCGGCATTTACCTTTAAAACGGCCTTCGATGAAACATTCGCCAGCATTTCCAGGGCCAGGTAACGGAAGCCTTGCTGGTACAGATCTTCCAGCAGCGAAGCGGTAAACACACGGGTTTGAGGTTTGTCGTGTGCCTCATTGATCATCAGTACACGGCTCTTTCTGGCGCGGTTGATGATGAATGATTTCGCGTCTATATAACTGATATCTTTTGTAATATCAGCCAGTTTAGCGATCTCTGTTTTGGAAGAATCCGGTAGCGGCTCATAATATAATTTCTCGTACGCCATCACCGTTTTTTGATCTCCTAAAAAGGAAGCGGCCTGCGCCAGGCTCTCATAGAACACTGCCGAATCATGCACCATGCCTTTTTGTTCCTGTATAAAAGCCTTGTATAAAGGAAGAAGATAATGATTGCCTTTCTGGCGCACGAACATTTCAAGATATGAAGTCGAATCCACCTCGATCCTGGGCGGTTGCATTTTGACATATGCCTTCAATTCCTGGAAGGGGCCACTGGGTTGGGCTACGCCGTGGGCCACCATCAAAACCAGTAAAGAGAGTAGCGGTATTCTCATCTGCAAGTATACAGAAGCCGCTGTTAGCAAAGGATTAAAGATGATGTCCGGCCGGTTTTTTAACAATTCTTCAGGTGAACCGTGGTGCTGGATTCTTTATTTCTCTCCTGCCATTTCGAGAACAATCTTCCATTCCTCGGGTTTTACGGTACCTACCGACAATCTGCCCAGGCGTACCAGGTCCATATCGGCCAGTCGCTTATCCGCCTTGATCTGGGCCAGGCTGACAGGTTTCTTTAATTTTTTATGTGGTTTAAAATCTACCACCAGCCAGGCTGGGTCGTCTGTGGTGGGATCCTGGTAAGCTTCCCGGGTAACCTTTGCTATGGCCACGATCTCCATGCCTTCATTACTATGGTACCAGAATGCGAGGTCGCCTTTCTTCATCGCCCGCAGGTTATTGCGCGCCGCATAGTTACGTACACCATTCCAGAAGGTCTCGCCTTCCTGTACAAACTGATCCCAGCTATACACAGAGGGTTCGGATTTGATAAGCCAGTAGTTCATGGGAGGGTTTAGGAATTAGGGGTTAGGGATTAGGTTACCATCCGCTGGCGAGTACATCCGCCAGGTGCAGAACGGTGAGGTTACTGTGTTTGTGTTTGGCGCAGCCGTCGATGTGCATCAGGCAACTCATATCTGTACTGATGATATAGCCGGCACCGGTTGCTTTGGCATTGTTGGTTTTTTGATCGCCCATAGCAACGCTGATAGGTTCGAATTTTACCGCAAAAGTACCACCGAAGCCGCAGCAGGTTTCTACATCATTCATTTCTACCAGTTCCAGTCCTTTTACTTTGCTCAGGAGCTTCCGCGGTTCTTCTTTTATATGGCATTCACGCAATGCGGCGCAACTATCATGATAGGTGGCTTTTCCCTCGAAGCTGGCCCCCAGGTCCTCCACCTTCAGAATTTTTACCAGGAACTCGGAAAATTCATAAATTCTATCCGCTGTTTTTTTAGCCAGCGTTGTATGGGCCGAATTGTCAAACAGCCTGGAATAATAATTCTTCACAAACCCAACACAACTGGCGCTGGGTGCTACAATATAATCTGTTCCGTCAAAATCTGTAATGAATTTGGTGCACACTTCCTTCGCCTCACCCCAAAAACCCGCGTTAAATGCCGGCTGCCCGCAACAGGTCTGGTTGGCATTATAACTAATCGTACAACCGGCTTTCTCCAGCACTTTCACCATATTAAAAGCCACAGTTGGATACAACTGGTCTACAAAGCAGGGAACGAATAGTTTTACGGTCATTTCTTCAATATTAAGTTTTGCGGTGTGAGCCGTGAGGCGTCAATCGTGAATCGTCAATCGTGAGACGTGAGACGTGAAACGTGAGAAGGGAGAGAGGCACTCTTAAACCTTACTCTGATATTCACGATTCACGATTGACGATTCACGCCTCACGTCTCACGCCTCACGTCTCACGTCTCACGTCTCACGTCTCACGCCTCACGTCTCACGAAAGTTTTCTGTTCAGGGCAATCATTTTGATAGCGGTAATGGCCGCTTCTTCTCCTTTATTGCCATGCTTTCCCCCGGTTCTTTCTTTGGCCTGTTCCTCGGTATTAACGGTTAATACGCCGAAGATAACAGGTGAATCCAGCTGAAGGTTCAGCTGGGTGATACCGTCGGTTACCATATTGCATACGTATTCGAAATGTGGTGTATCGCCTTTGATAACGGTGCCCAATGTGATATAGGCATCGGGAACGGTTTTACTGTAAGCATAGTGAGCTTTTACCGCAAACGGAATCTCTACCGCCCCTGGAACGATGAGTGTTTTTGACCTGATACCCGCCGCTTTGAGAATTTTTTTTACACCCGCTTCCAGTTTGTTAACGATTGCAGCGTTCCATTCTGTTTTCACCAGTACAACAAAGGCATCCTTAATTACCGGGATGCCTTTGTTTACTGTTGTATTGCCTTTTGTAGCCATGGGTTACAATTTGCTAGTCTTTTTCAATGCTCAACCTGTAAATATATTTATCGGCCTGGTAACCTTTTTCTGTCTTTGGAAATTTATCTTTCAGTTCTTTGTATAATTCCAGGGCTTCTTTTGTTTTACCGGATGTTTCTTCCAGGAGGGCGGCACGGAAAAGGTATTCAGCAGAATTGTTCTCATCGGTTTCAAATACAGATGCCGCTTTTTTATAGTAACTTACTGCGTCCTCTTTTTTGTTCAGTTCCGAATAGGCATCGCCCAGGTTACCATAAGCCAGTAGCTGAATCTGTTTGGCATCCGTTGAAAAGTCTTTCAGGTACTTAACCGCATTCTCAAATTCACCCAGGTGAAGATAGCTTACACCCGCATAAAATTTGGCCAGGTTGGCGGCCTTGGTTCCGCTGTAGCTATTGATAACATACAGGGCTCCTTTGGATTGTCCATCGCCGTTTAATACCAGGCGTGAAGAATCAACACCAAAATATAACTGGGCCTTGTACAAGGCATCAGCTGCTTTTTCTTCTTTTGGCTTTTGAATGTATTCTTTATACCCGTACCATCCGCCACCACCGATAACTATTACGGCCAGGACGATTAAAAACGGTGTTTGAAATTTCTGCCAGAAACCCTGCACTTTTGCAATCGTTTCATTCAGTTCCTGCTCATCACTCATAATACAAATTTGAAATTTTAATGGGAATGCTTCGCCGCATCTGGCGGCTAAGTGTTATTAGTCTACAATAAACGGATATTCCTTATCAACATAAACATCTTTCAGCAATTCGCTGTCATCCGGCCATGGGCTTTCTTCAGCAAATTTTACGCTTTCATCTACCACACCACCAATACGGCTGTCGATCGCTGCCAGGTCGGCTTCGCTTGCATATTTGTTTTCCAGGATGGTATTTCGAACTTTAATGATCGGGTCCTGGCCTTTATACTCGTCCACCTCTTCTTTGGAGCGGTATTTTTGCGGATCAGATACGGAGTGCCCCTTGTAACGATAGGTCTTTAATTCCAGCAGGGTAGGGCCGCCACCTTCCCGCGCGCGTTTCACGGCACGGGCCACGTTCTCATGAACGTTCTCAGGTGTCATTCCATCTACCTTGTCAGCCGGCATATCGTAAGCGTCGGCCAGTTTATATATATCCACTACGTTACTGGTACGTTCAATAGAGGTACCCATTGCGTAGTTATTGTTCTCGCAAATGAATATTACCGGTAATTTCCAAAGCATGGCCAGGTTAAAGGTTTCATGCAGGATACCCTGGCGTGCGGCACCATCGCCAAAAAAGCAGAGTACCACGTTCTGGGTGCCTTTATACTTTTCAGCAAAAGCCAAACCGGCACCGGTTCCGATCTGGGCACCCACAATACCGTGACCGCCAAAAAAACGGTGTTCAACGCTGAAGAAGTGCATACTACCACCTTTCCCCTTAGCGCAACCGGTTGCTTTTCCGTACAATTCAGCCATACAGGCATTGGGCGACATACCTTTTGCCAGCCCGAGACCATGGTCGCGGTATGCGGTAATAAAAGGATCATCAGCCCCGGTAGCGGTCATACAACCCGCCGCGATCGCTTCCTGGCCCACATAGGCATGGAAAAATCCACGGATCTTGCCCGCCATCTTGTACATTTCTTCGGCTTTCAACTCGAACTGACGGATCAACTGCATCAGTTCATACCAGTATAGATAAGTTTCCTTTGAAAATTTGGTTGCCACTAAGCTTAATTTTAGAGGGGCAAATATAGGCAATTGTTAATTAAATAGGAATTAGGGGTTAGGAATTAGGAACTAGGAATTAGTGATAAGGAATTGGAATTAACAATTCGAAAAAAAAAATGGTTTGAAATCGTTACAGCAAGCCTAATTGCTAACCCCTAACCCCTAATCCCTAGTTCCTAATTCCTAATCAGCTTTCCTTCAAAAACGGGTACTTATAGTCCACGGGCGGATTATAGGTTTCTTTTATCGTTCTTGCGCTTAGCCATCTGTAGAGGTTCAGCATGCTACCGGCTTTATCGTTGGTGCCGGAGGCCCTGGCTCCTCCAAAGGGTTGTTGTCCTACAACGGCCCCGGTTGGCTTATCATTGATATAGAAATTGCCGGCTGCATTGCGAAGTTTTTCGGTGGCCAGCTCTACTGCCTGGCGATCCTGCGAAAGGATGGCGCCTGTTAAGGCATATGGGGAGGTATTGTCAACCAGTTCCAGTGCCTGTTCAAATTTATCGGCATTGTATACGTAGATGGTCAATACCGGGCCGAATATTTCTTCGCACATGGTTACATATCTGGGGTCCCTGGCCTCAATTACGGTAGGTTCTACAAAATAGCCTTCCGTTTTACTGTAATTGCCACCAACCAGGATGGTGGCTTTTTTGTCTTTTTTGGCGTTGGCAATATAGCGGGTAATGCTGTTATAGGATTTTTCATCAATCACGGCATTCACAAAATTGCCAAAATCCTCTACCGAACCCATTTTCATGGTTTTGATGGCGGCTACCAGCTTGGTTTTTACCTCCGCCGCTATGTTACTGGGGATATAAGCACGGGAAGCAGCTGAACATTTCTGGCCCTGGTACTCAAAGGCACCCCTGGCCAGGGCGGTAACTACCGCATCGGGGTTGGCAGATTTATGCGCCACCACAAAGTCCTTACCTCCGGTTTCACCAACAATACGCGGGTATGAACGGTACCCGGCCACATTTTCGCCAATCACTTTCCACATATTATTAAAAACGCCGGTTGAACCTGTAAAATGCACGCCGGCAAATTCGCGGTGCGCAAAGCATACTTTGCCCAGGGTTGGCCCATCTACATATACCAAATTAATAACTCCATCCGGTAGCCCCGCTTCCTGCAAAATCCGCATGAACATCTGGGCCGAGTAAATCTGTGTATTAGCGGGCTTCCATACTACTACGTTGCCACACATGGCCGCGGAGGTAGGCAGGTTTCCGCCAATAGCGGTAAAATTGAAGGGGGTAACCGCCAGCACAAAGCCTTCCAGCGGCCTCCATTCCATGCGATTGTGCATTCCTGGTGCCGATATAGGCTGTTGCTTATAGATTTCGCTTAAAAAATGGACGTTAAAACGAAGAAAATCGATCAGTTCACAGGCGGCATCGATCTCAGCCTGGTAGGCATTTTTACTCTGTCCCAGCATCGTAGTACCATTCATATGAAAGCGGTACTTGGTTGCGAGCAGGTCTGCAGCTTTCAAAAAGATATGCGCCCTGTTCTCCCAGCTCATGGCAGCCCAGGCATCTTTTGCTTTCAGTGCGGAGGCGATCGCCTGGTGAACATGTTTCTCCTCACCCGCATGAAAGAATCCCAGGGTGTGCGCAATCTCATGTGGTGGATGTATGGCTACTTTCTTACCAGTCCTTACCGCTTTCCCGCCAATATACATCGGGATATCTGCGGGTTTTTTCTTTAGTTCAGCCAATGTTTTTTTTAATGCAGCTCTTTCGGCACTCCCGGGAGCATATTGTAATACGGGTTCATTAGCAGGCATGGGGTAAGAAAACTGACCAAGACTCATAGTTTGTTTTTTAGGGTGCAAAGGTAGGGGAAATAGGGACTAGGGATTAGGAATTAGGAACTAGGAACTAGTCCCTAATTCCTAATCCCTAATTCCTAATCCCTAACTCCTAATTCCTAATTCCTGGTTCTTTCCCATAAATTTGCAGATGGCGATTATTCTTTTCGACAACAGCGCTCGGGATCAATTATATCCCTTTACGTATACCAAGGCTGTTGCTGATATCCGTTTCGGCATATTATCTGTCAGGGAACGTTGGGAAAGGATGACGGGGCAACCGGTTTTTGTAGCTACCCTGCCTTACCTGCAACCCCTTTATCCGCTACCCGAAAAAGGGAACCATACCTGGATAGACGCATCTGTAATGGTTACCAGCGAATGGGTTGACCGTGTACTTTCTTTACCCGCAGGGTACTGTTTGGCAGATGAATCAGGGTTGATAGCCGGGAACACCAACCATGACCCGGGCATCGCGGGTGATTACGCGTCCCTGTCCGTTTTTACAGAGATCGAGGATTACACGGTTCGTCGCATAGAGCACCCCTGGCAGCTGATGCAATGGAATGATGAGATGATACGACAGGATTTTGAATGGGTTACCCGTGGCCGGGTGTCATCTCCTGTTCCCGGGGGCGTAAACGTAACAGGTGCAGAGAATATTTTCATCGAAGACGGAGCGAAGCTTTCCTTCTGTAACCTTAATGCTTCCCTGGGCCCGGTGTATATAGGGCGCGATGCAGAAGTAATGGAAGGTACTTCTATCCGTGGTCCTTTTGCGCTGGGTAATAACAGTGTAGTTAAAATGAACAGCCGTATATATGGTGCCACCACGCTGGGTCCTTTCTGTATGGCGGGCGGTGAAATCAAGAATTCGGTAATGATGGGGTACAGCAATAAAGCCCACGATGGCTACCTGGGCGACTCTGTAGTGGGAGAGTGGTGCAATTTCGGTGCTGGCAGCACCAACAGTAATGTTAAGAATACGGCAGGTGAAATAAAGATCTGGGATTTTGCATCCGGCCAGTATTTGCCGGTAGGCAACAAGTGTGGTGTGATCATGGGCGACTATTCAAGGGTGGCTATCAATGCCGCAATCAATACCGGAACGATGATCGGGATAAGCTGCAATGTTTTTGGCACCGGCCTGTTACCCACAGTAATCGATAATTTCAACTGGGGCCTGCGGGGAAAAGGAAGTTATGAGTTTGATAAGGCGCTGACCGCTATCAATAACTGGAAAAAAATGAAACAACAATCCATTACCAAAGAACAAGCTGATATACTAGCGCATATATTTGCAAAAACCAGGCAATAAAAAGTTAATGCATATAATTCGTGTTCTAAAATTCGTGTAAACAAAAATGAGAAAACAAATCGCCGCCGCTAACTGGAAAATGAACCTTACGCTTAAGCAGGGAGAGGAATTGCTGGATGCCATTCTTGCCAGTCCGCATACGCTTAGTGCCCATCAACAAGCCATATTCGCCGTTCCGTTTCCCTATTTGTCAATGGCGCAACAAAAGCTTTCCGGGAAACAAAACGTATTTGTGGCCGCGCAAAACTGCTATAGCAAAAAAAGCGGTGCCTATACGGGTGAGGTTTCTGTAGAAATGCTGCAGTCGCTGGGTATAAAATACGTGGTATTGGGTCATTCTGAACGCAGGGAGTATTTCCAGGAAAGCAATTCGTTCCTGGCTGAGAAGATCGATATTTGCCTGGCTAATCAGGCACTGCCTATCTTTTGTTGCGGCGAACCGCTGGATATCCGCGAATCGGGTACGCAGAACTCATACGTAGCGGAGCAACTAGAGGAATCGCTTTATCATTTATCCGCTGAACAACTGAAAAAGGTGGTTATTGCTTACGAACCTATCTGGGCCATTGGTACCGGCAAAACCGCCAGCAGCGCGCAGGCGCAGGAAATGCATGCATTTATCAGGCAGCAACTATCCACAAAATATGGCTCCGGTACGGCGAACGAAATATCTATCCTGTATGGTGGCAGTGTAAAGGCAGCCAACGCGGTTGAGTTATTCTCACAACCCGATGTGGATGGCGGACTGGTAGGGGGTGCCTCATTAATAGCTGATGAGTTTGTTGCGATCATCAACGCGTTGAAAAAATCCTGAAAACTATCGGTATAATTCACCCGGTAGTTCCACGATATCATAATCATTCAACCGGTCGAGATGCAGGATAGTCCTGGTGTTATCTTCATTCGGATGGAACATGGGGCGAAACTTTGCGCCAAATACCAGGTCATCGTAGGCATACGATGCACGGGAGATAACAGTATTGGAAAAGCTTTCATCAAACCCCTGCACAAATACCAGTAGCTCTGCCTGGGCGGTTTTGAGGTCTTCTTTACTATACCCGGCAAAAGGACTTTCCTCGTTGATCATGTGAACCAGTGTCCAGCTGGCCGTCATGGTAGTGGCTTTTGCGATTTCCAGCGGCACATTATAGAACCTGTTTTTAATCACCCCGTCTTCTTCCACGCGCATAGCCAGGGTTATCTTTACTTCAACATTCACCAGGTAATTTTTGGTGAAAGGAACCATCCGGTACATGATGGCAATACCCTCTTTGAAAGGAACGAATAGTGCTTTGCTGCTGTATTTGATATAAGCTTTGGGGCGGGCGAACCTACCATACAAAAGACCGGTTACCAGCGCAAAACTCATTAATCCGATCAATGCTTCCATAGAAGCGGTAAGGCTGGCACTGAACCCGATAGGATTGATCCTGCCATAACCTACTGTAGTAAAGGTTTGCGCACTGAAAAAGAAAGCTTCCCCAAATCGTTCTGCGTCGGTGCTGGCAACCATACCTCCCAGGTGGTCTATGCCAATACTCAGGTAAATACATGCGAATACCAGGTTGGTAATGCCAAAGAACAGGAAAATAACAGTGATAAACCGCCAACTGGGCATGGTAAGCAGGGAATGATAGATATTGAGCCGCTTCCAGAAGGGAAGACCCGTGATATCAATATTGGCCGACCCGTTATTATTGAAAAAACGCCCGCCACTCAAAGCGGTATTGGTACCGAGGCCGGTTTCCGTGTTCTCCTGGGCATTTCGGTTTGGTTTCTTTAAGAGCATTGGATGAATTTGAAAATGTGGGGAATTTGAAAATTTGACAATTGGCGCGGGTTATTTTTTAGGGGGAAGATATGATTTTTAAGTTTAATGTCTGTTTATTATTGATCCATTTGCCGTTTTCAAATTTACCCGTTTTCAAATTTTCAAATTTTGAAATTCCCTCATTCTACCATCACCATCCCGTATCTTTGCCGCCTTATGAAGAATATCAGGAATTTTTGCATCATTGCGCATATTGATCATGGTAAGAGTACATTGGCCGACAGGTTGCTGGAGCATACGAAGACCATTGGTGAGCGCGATATGATGAGCCAGGTGCTGGATGATATGGACCTGGAGCGGGAGAAGGGTATTACTATTAAGAGTCATGCTATCCAGATCAATTATCCTTATAAGGGTGAGCAGTATGTGCTGAACCTGATTGATACGCCAGGGCATGTGGATTTTAGTTATGAGGTAAGCAGGGCATTGGCGGCCTGTGAAGGTGCTTTATTGCTGGTAGATGCTTCACAGGGAATACAGGCGCAGACTATCAGCAATTTATACCTGGCTATTGAGAATAATCTTGAGATCATCCCGGTTATCAATAAGATAGATATGGATGGGGCCAAGATACCGGAGGTAACCGACCAGATTGTTGACCTGATAGGGTGTAAGCCCGAGGAGATACTGCTGGCGAGCGGAAAATCGGGTATCGGTATAGAAGAAATATTACAGGCAATCATTGAAAGGATTCCGGCACCGCAGGGGAGCATTGATGCGCCTTTGCAGGCCCTGATCTTCGACAGTGTTTTTAATAGTTTCAGGGGTATCATTGTGTATTACCGGATATTGAACGGAACCCTGCGCAAGGGGGATAAGATCCGTTTTATTGCCTCGGGCAACGACTATTTTGCCGATGAGGTAGGGGTGTTGAAACTTAGTATGACACCCAAGGAAGAGGTAAAAGCGGGCGATGTAGGCTATATCATTACCGGTATCAAAAATGCCAAAGAAGTAAAAGTGGGAGATACCATTACCCTGGCCAATAACCCGGGTGAGATGATACACGGTTTTGAAGAAGTGAAGCCCATGGTATTTGCGGGTATTTTCCCGGTTAATACAGACGATTTTGAAGTGTTGCGGGATTGCATGGGCAAACTGCAGTTGAACGATGCTTCATTGGTTTTCGAATTGGAAACCTCCCAGGCACTGGGTTTTGGTTTCCGTTGCGGCTTCCTGGGTCTGCTGCACATGGAGATTATCCAGGAGCGCCTGGAAAGGGAGTTCAATCAAACCGTAATAACTACCGTTCCCAATGTTAGTTTTATCGCTTATACCACCCGGGGTGAAAAGATCATTGTAAATAACCCGGCCGAAATGCCCGACCCGGTGAAAGTGGCTAAAATTGAAGAACCGTTTATCAGGGCGCAGATTATCACGCAGCCCGACTATATCGGCAATATCATGACGCTCTGCCTGGGTAAACGGGGTATTCTCACCAACCAGAGTTATTTAACCCCAACACGGGTTGAGTTAATATTCGAAATGCCGTTGACAGAAATCGTATTCGATTTTTATGATAAGCTGAAGAGTTCAACGCGTGGCTATGCCTCTTTTGATTATACGCCGATTGATTACTGCCAGGCCGATATTGTAAAAATGGATATCCTGCTGAACAGTGAAAAAGTAGATGCGCTCAGCGCATTGATACATCGTGCGCGCGCCGAGGATTTTGGAAGAAAGTTGTGTGAAAAATTAAAGGAGCTCTTGCCTAAACAGCAGTTCCAGATAGCCATACAGGCGGCCATTGGAGCCAAGGTAATTGCCCGTGAAAATATCAGTGCCATGCGTAAGGATGTTACGGCTAAGTGTTACGGAGGTGATATCAGCCGTAAAAGAAAGCTGCTGGAGAAACAGAAAGAGGGTAAGAAACGGATGCGCCAGATAGGGAATGTTGAAATACCACAGGAAGCTTTTTTAGCGGTATTAAAGCTGGACTAAAGGGTTGTGTGCTAAGAACCGCCTTTTTTCTTTGGTGTTCCAAACAAGGGTTTGGGTAGCTGGTTGTCCCTGGCTTGCTCAGGGGTTACATTGGGCCGGGCGTCCAGCTCGGCAATTACCGGAACATGGTTCCATCTGCCATTGGCCCATTTAAAGCCTTCATAGGTTCCCACGGGAACCAATGTATATTTTTCCGAAGGTTCACCTATATCGCTTACAAGGCCGGCAAACGTTACCATGCCCAGGTCCGCATCGTAATTCATTTTGGCATTCGCCAGTTTTTTATATTCCAGGCAAAAACGGTAAGCCGGCTGGGCAGGTTTTATCTTATCATTCGGATAGTTAAAATATCTTCCTCCAAACTGTGGTTTATTATTGGCATCAAAGGTTAATACCTCCATCCATTTCTTTGTGCTCCTGGCATCATTCTCATCATAACCAAAAAGGGTGTAGTAGTTTTTATTATTGTAGGTGGTTTTGATAATATTATAGTACACGGCACCTATCCAATGCTGGTTGTCTCTAACAGAATCTACCGGGTTATCCGTAAAAGGAGAAAAATCAAACAATGGCGTTAGTTGCAGTGAGCCATCGGCCGTACGCGTTTGTATGGCCCCTTTTTGCCTGAAATAGGCAAAGTCGCGCATTAGCTGCCAGGTAAAAATCCTGAAACTGCTGTCGGGGGCATATAAGACGGATATGGTTTTTAGCGAATCAAAAGGATATGCAAACGAATAAGGTGTTTTAAGTGCCTGCACCAGTTCCCGTGTAAAAAAACTATCTGCACGCAGCCTGTCCACCAGTTCGGGGGCGTTCAGTATATCAAACGCATGCTTCGCCATCCGTTCCTCCGTGGCCGCCAGCTGCGGTGATAGCGCAGTACGTTGCTGGGCCTGCAAAGAGGTGATGAATAAAAAGGAAATAAGCAAAACAGGAAGCCTCATGTGACTGGAAATTCAATTCTAAATTACCATGTAAAATCCCAACTCACTACACCCGCCGGGAAACTTTAAGGTTTTCTTAGTGATAGGCAGGCCTGTGCAAATGAATACAGGCTGTCAAAACGAAGATCGATCAATGGATCAGGAAAAGGCGTACCCGGGTGTGTGGTAGCTACAAAAACGGTGTGCATCCCCGCGTTCCTCCCGAAGCCCATATCGCTGATTCGGTTGCCCACCACAATACTTTTGGCAAGCTCCGTTGTTGTAAAGTCGGCAACCGCCTGGTGTGCCATACCCGGGTTGGGCTTGCGGTTAGGCGAATCGTCTGAGAGATCGGAACAATAATAAATCTTGTCAATCCGTCCCCCTTCTTTCGCCAGTTCCAACACCATTCGCGAATGAATATCATCGAGGTCGGCCACACTCATCAATCCCTTTCCCACACCCTTCTGATTGGTAACGATGAGAATCCTGTGAAACAGTCCGCTAAGTATCGCGATGGCCGCCGCCGTATCATCATAAAACCTGAACTCACCCCAGTTACGGATGTAATCGTTATCCTTATCATGATTAATTACACCATCCCGATCCAGGAAAAGTGTCCATGTGTTGTCGATGTTTCGTAAGTCCAGCATTTTTCTATTCTTATTTATTTTTTCAATAACCGTTAGCTGTCGCCATTCGCCTTGTTCCCCCATCAGTCATCCATCATCTCCCTCTGCGCTTTCCTGTAATCCCCCGGCACCCCGATATCAATAAAGTACCCTTCATCTATCACACCAAAAATACTTCCTGCCGGGTAAAATCGTTGAAGATAGTCTGTTTCAAAGGAGAATTTTGGGGGCAGTCCTTTTTCGAGGAAGCGGTTGCGATTGAGAATATAAACGCCTCCGTCAATAGTTCCCGCGGCATAGGATTGTTTTTCTTTGAATACGGCTATAGACCCGTTCTCGTTCAATTCTACCACACCATAGCGTTCAAAATTCTGCATAGGTTTCAATGCCAGCGTACAATCGGCATCCTTCACTGTATGAAAGGAGGCGATGGCTTGAAGATCGACTTTGAAAATACTGTCGCCATTCAGTACGGCCAGTGTATTGTCGGAAGCCTGGCGGCAGGCGAACTGGATAGCGCCTCCTGTACCCAGGGGTTCCTGTTCTATTACAACTGTATAATTCGCTGTGTCCAGTGTTGCCGCTAAAAGATCAATAAATGCTTCTGAACGATATCCCAGTGAAAAAATGAATTTCGTGATGCCTTGTTGCTGCAGGTAATGGATCACATACACTATAAAGGGTTTGCCGTTAACCGGTGCCATGCATTTGGGAAGGTCCGGAACGGTTTCACGCAGGCGTGTGCCTAGTCCGCCGGCCAGGATGATTGCTTCTGTAACCCCCATTACCCGAATATTTTTTCCTCCACCAGCTGGCAGATAATATGCCCTATCATAATATGGCTTTCCTGAATGCGCGGCGTGTCTTTGGAAGGAACCTGGATCAGGTAGTCACAGTTACCTTTCATCTCACCGCCGGTATCACCCGTAAATCCAACCGTAATTACGCCGCGTTCTTTTGCAGCCGCAAAAGCGTTCAATATATTTTTTGAATTTCCGGAAGTGCTTAATCCTACCAATACATCCCCTGTAACACAGGTTCCTTCCACTATTCTTGAGTAGATGACATCATAGCTGTAATCATTGGCTACCGCGGTGAGGTAAGAAGTATTACAATGCAAGGCCTCGGAAGGTAAAGCCCGCCTGTTTTTATAGAATCTTCCTGAAAACTCAGCAGCGAGGTGCTGCGCATCCGCCGCACTTCCTCCATTGCCACAGAAAAGCACTTTGTTGCCGGCGTTGAAGGAGTTGACTATTACTTCAATTACATGTTCAATCACAGGCAGTAACTGCCCGTCTGACAGGATTTTTTTCTTCACGTCGATGGAAGAAGTGATGATGTTTTCTATGGGTTGCTTCATAAGAGAGGTATCGGTTTCGGGTTTGGGGTTGTTGATGGTTGGGTTTATGGTTTATTTGTTTAGAGTTGTTATAATTTTGCCATTTACGCTTGCCCCACGCCTCACGTCTCACGTCTCACGGTTCACGGTTCACGAAGAAAGGATCGCATTTGCCAGTACCGCCCAGTCATACTTCTTTTTTTCCTCGCGAAGATGAGGCAAAAAATAGTTTTCTCCTAATTCATAGAGCCTGGCTATTCCTGAAGCAATAGAGTGGGGATCGGGCTCAGTGATGATGCCCACTTTGCCATCGGGTACCAGGTCGGGGAGGCCACCTACATTGGTTACCAGCATGGGCTTCTCAAAGTGGTAGGCGAGGGGGGTTACGCCGCTTTGGGTGGCATTTCGGTAGGGTTGAATAACAAAGTCGGCGGCACTGAGGTAATACCTTACCTCACTGTCGGCAATAAAATCGGTTCGTAGTGATAGTTGCTCAGGGTTGAGCTTTGCAAACAGATCATCATATTCTTTCCTGTTTTCGTAGAACTCGCCCGCAATCAGGAGTTTAATGCCGGAGGAGCGGATCCATTCCGTATCCATTGCCTGCAACAGGAGGTCGAGCCCCTTGTACTTTCGGATAAACCCAAAGAAAAGAATGATGCGGTCGTTTACCGGTAATGACAGCTTTTCACGGGCCTCTTTTTTGGAAAGGGCTTCTCCAAAGTTATCATATAGCGGGTGCACTACTTTCACCGCTTTCTTATCAGTAAATAATTTGAGGTCCTGCAGCACTTTCTCACTCATGGTGATAAAAGCGTCTACCGGTTTCACAAAATACCGTGTAAAAGGGGTATCGCCGGGTCGCTTTTCGTGCGGGATGATATTATCGGCGATACATACCACTTTTGTTGTGCTGCCCTTCTTCGCCAATCGTAATATCGTGCCCAGGCAGGGGCCCATTAAAGGTAGCCAGTATCTTACAACAATCAGGTCGGGCCTGAGGGCGCGTAGTTCCCTTCCCAGTTTCAGCCAGTTGAGTGGATTGATAGAGTTGATGCGAACTTTGATAGCAATGCCTTCCGGTGCCGGATCTGTTGAGTATTGGGTGGTGCCGGGGAAAAGAAAATCTGGGTATTGAAGCGAGAAAGTATAGATGGAAGTATCAAAGCCCATGGAGCTGAACTGCCTTGCCAGTCGTTCATCAAAAGATGCCAGTCCGCCGCGCAGGGGCCATGCAGGGCCTATGATGATGACTTTTTTCATTGGTCAACCCCAAGCTTCACATCAATTAAATAGCTGTTTCGCTCCGGGGCATTTCTGGCCACCATCTCGGCCACAAATCCTGTAAGGAACAGCTGCATGCCTATGATCATCGTTGTAAGTGCGATATAAAAGCTGGGCCGGTTGGTAAGGGCAAAATCGGCTGTCACCAGTTTACCTACAACGAGATACATACTGGCAATGAAACCTGCAATAAAGAAAAGGGTGCCCAGCAAGCCGAAGAATTGCATGGGTTTTTTGCCAAACTTACCGAGGAACATAATGGTGGCCAGATCGAGGAAACCGTTCACAAATCTTTCCCAGCCAAACTTGGTTACACCGTATTTACGGGGCCTGTGTTCCACCACTTTCTCACCGATCTTCCTAAAGCCGCTCCATTTGGCCAGTATCGGAATATAGCGGTGCATTTCACCGTACACTTCAATGCTCTTTACCACTTTCTTTTTGTAGGCTTTCAAACCGCAGTTAAAATCGTGCAATTGTATACCCGAACTGCGCCTGGCTACGGCATTGTATAGTTTGGAAGGGATATTCTTGGTAAGGGTATTATCATATCTTACTTTCTTCCAGCCACTAACCATATCATATCCGTCTAACCGGATCATATTATACAGGCCCGGAATTTCATCCGGTGAATCCTGCATATCGGCATCCATCGTAATAACCACCTCTCCGGAAGCCGCTTTAAACCCTTCATTCAATGCCGCCGACTTACCATAGTTACGTTGAAAGTGGATGCCTTTGAAATGATGGTCTTCCCTATGCTTTCGCTCAATAAAATCCCAGCTGTTATCGGTACTGCCATCATCCACCAGGATTACTTCGTACGATAGTTTATGTTCCGTCACAACCCGTTCTATCCAGCTGCACAGTTCAGGCAGGGACTCATCCTCATTAAACAACGGAACTACAATGCTTACATCCATAGGGCAATATTAGTCCTCAAATTTTTCTTCTCTCCTGATCACCAACGCAATCAGCAATGATTTACAAAAATCCCATATCAGCGCGATACCGGTTCCCAGGAAGATCTTCTTAAATCCTGTTTCAGGCCCTTCTTTGTCCATTTTTTTCATGGCTTCATCCACCTGCTGATCAGACATACCAAACTTCTGCATCATCTTCAGGGCTTTTTCTTTGCCTATTTCAAAGGAACGGGCGGTAAGGTCGTGGTCAACCCAGTTATACAATACATATGTGCCGATCGCTTCCATCAACGCAACGATTACATAAGCCGCAAACGCAAACTTCAGGGCGTCTTTAAAGCTAAGTGTATTACCGTTGGCTTTGCGCAAATTAAGGCCGGCAATGATCAATATGATAATAACAAAAGGGATGAATGTGAGGATACCGGTTATATTGATAAATCCATTGGTATCCGTTAACCCCCAGGCGGCATATGTTACCAGGAGCGTGATAAGCCCGCCGATAAAGCCGTATTTAACGCCTTCTTTTGCTACGTTTACTTTCATGGTATGTGTTTTAGGTTAGTATGGTTTGCCCTTTGTTGATGATGCCTATCACTTTTCCTTTGAGTTCTTTTTCCAGGAAGGGAGTATTAAATGACCTGCTTTTACTATTTCCCTTCTGTAAATATGTTGTTCCCTGCCGGGTGAAAAGGGTTAATTCGGCGCTGGCCCCTTCCGTGATATTAGTAACTGGTAAATTAAAAATATTACGGGCATTCAGCGAAAATAATTTGGCTATTTGTTCCCCGGTAAGGCCTGTCAGCAACTCATTTACCACCGCAAAAGCGGTTTCGAGGCCGGTCATACCATTTTTGGCATATTCAAACTCACAGGTCTTGTGATCCCAGTCCTGTGGTAAATGATGTGAGGCGATACAGTCAACCGTGCCATCCAATACCGCCGCCCGCAAGGCCATCATATCGCTTCGGCTCCTGAGGGGAGGGTTTACTTTCAGGTTGGTATCATAGGTTTGCAGGTCCTCATCGCAGAAGAAAAGATGGTAAGGTGTTACACTACAGGTGATATTCAGCCCTTCGGCTTTGGCGGCAGCCACCCATTCCAGGCTTTTTTGTGTGGAAATACCCGTGAGGTGCAGCCTGGAACCCGTATACCTAAGCAGGTCGATATCCCTTTTGATCATGATTTCTTCTCCCAACGCCGGTATACCGGGAAGGCCCAGCCGGGTAGAGATAATACCTTCGGTAATCAGGCCACCTGCGCCAATGCTTTTATCAACCGGCACCTGTATCAGTACCCCGTTAAAGGCTTTTACATATTGTAACGCTTTAACAAAAAGGCCGGGCGACTGTACGGGCGATGTTCCATCCGTAAACGCAATGGCACCGCTGTTCTTCATGTCGTACATCTCGGCCAGGTCTTTACCCTCAATGCCTTTGGTTATGGCACCCAGTGGATGTATCTGAACGGGTAGGTTGAGCGATTGCCGGCTGATATATTCCGCCTGGGACTTGCTGTCAACCACAGGCTGGGTGTTCGGCAGTACAAAAACATGGGTATAACCCCCTGCCGCAGCCGCGGCACCGCCTGTTTCCAGGGTTTCCTTGTATTCAAAGCCGGGATCACAGAAATGGGCGAAAATATCTACCCAGCCGGCAGTAATGGTAAGACCCGCCGCTTCAATCACCTGGTCGGCGGTATCGGTTATCCCGTTGCCAATCCGGGTAATAATGCCTTCGTGTATAAAAATATCAGTGACCTTGCCATGGTGAGGAGAATCAGGATCAGCAATATGCGCTTGCCTTACTAGGATCTTCATGCAGAACTTGAAAATTTTGTGCAATATAACCTGAAATTTTCGTTTACCCCTTATATTTGCCGCCGTTTGGCGGGAAAGCGATTGTTGAACCCGTTCAAGCGGATATAACAGTTCGGGACGTAGCGCAGCCCGGTAGCGCACACGTCTGGGGGGCGTGGAGTCGCAGGTTCAAATCCTGTCGTCCCGACTAATGGGATTTTGGGTATGTTTTGAAGTTGACATTTTCCTGGTGAGTAATTCGGTGAGTAAATCTTTCTGAATTTTGAAACTCAATACTGGTGAGTGTTTTAAAGAAGAACAGTAATCCTGTCATCCCGACAAGATGGCTTTCAAAAGCCTTCAAAGCCTATAAATAGTTAATATTTATAGGCTTTTTTCTTTCCTATACATCAATGAATATCAAGTAATATCAGAATTCCGGTGAGTAAATCGGTGAGTAAAACGCGGCATACGCTTTGACTCACCAGAACTCGAGTAATCTATTGAATCATAATGATTTAGGTCAATTTATTTTGACCTTTTTTGAATCGATTTGAGTGATTTAGACGTGCAAATTGATAGATAAGTGGTGAGTGATTTTTAAATTATTTTAATACAGTTCAAAACTCATGCATGATGAGAGCGACACATTCATTCGGAATTGACTTTATTATCAGGCGTTGTAAAGACAACAAAGTGAAAGCATACATTTTTGCGAGGATCACTGTTGATGGGGAGCGAAAAGAGATCTCGCTGAAAGAAGAAATCAAAGCAATTGACTGGGATGGCGACAGTGAAACGGTGCGCGGCCGAACACCCGATGTAAAAATGATCAACGATCTTATCGGTGAATTACGTCATAAAGTAAAAGCCGAATACCGGCAGCTTCAGGAGAATTGCGAGTTGATAACTGCAGAAACTGTAAAGCAGTCCGTATTAGGTCTGTATGTTTCAGTGAAGGGCCACACCATGATAGAGTTACTCGACTATTACCATATGATCTGGAAACCAAAACTTAAGCCGGGGGGATTTAAAAATATTGAAACCACTATTCGGTATGTCAAACAATTCCTGCATGTAAAATATAAGGCCGGTGACATTTTCTTACCACAGATCAATATGGAATTTGCTACTGATTTTGAACATTACATAAGGACCAATCCGGTTAAAAAAAGCGATCCGTGTTTAGGCAATGGCATTGGAAAACATATCCAGCGATTTAAAACCATGCTGAACTGGGCGGTGACGATCAAATGGATAAAGGCCAACCTGATCGAAAAATACAGCTGCCCGCTTAAGAGGAATAAGCGAAAGAAACTGACACTGAATGAAGTCTTTGCGATCGAGCAACAGGTTTTCTTTGACACAACGACGGCTTATGTCAGGGACCTGTTTATTTATAGCTGTTATACCGGTCTCGCATATGTCGATGCAATGGCATTGAAGCAAACAGATTTTGAATGGGATGAGAATGGAAAGGCCTGGTGCAGAATTTACAGAACTAAATCTGACGGATTTTGTTCCATACCGCTGTTAAAAATACCAACAGATATTTTGAAGAAATACCAGGATCATCCAAAGACCGCCGCCGGGAAAGTTTTCCCAGCGATTACAAATCAGCATGTAAACAAATGCCTGCAGGTGATCAGGGAAACTCGTGGCATCGAAACACCGATAACCTTCCATGTTGCCCGGCATACGTTCGCAAAAACCGTCTCTTTAAAGAACGGCGTCCCAATGGAAACAGTTCAGATCATGATGGGGCATTCAGAAATTAAAACGACGCAGATCTATGCTGACGTGGATGAAGAAAAAATAATAGAAGACATGGCCGAGGTAGAGGAGAGGATCAATTATGCTTACGGTTGCGATGGATCTTAATAAATTGTTGGTGCCGTCTTCTGCCGCTGAGGAGGTTGGTGTATTGAAAGCGTTGTATAGTTCGTTTGGGGATGCGCCTGGTGGATTTGGGGAGGAGCTTCGTGAAGTGCGGGTTAATACCGGAATAGAATATGCTTTTGCGGATCAGTTCTTTTTGCGCGGAGGGATCGCGTTGGAGAATAAATTTAAAGGTAACCGGAAGTATGTCGGGCTTGGGGCGGGTTACAAAGCAAATTTTGGTGACCAGACATTTGGCGTGGATGTGCATTATCTCGTGCCGTTTGGGGTTGCTACTGCAGTTAGCCCTTTTCAGAATGCATGGGGGCTTAGTTTGCGAATTAGCCTGGGAAATTTTCAATAGATGCTTGAGTTATTTGCGCACCTGCATTCACTGCATCCGCTTTCGGCGGAAACAGTAGCGGCACTGATGAAGTGTATGCGGCAGAAGGAGCTGAGGCGAAACCAAGTGTGGCTGCAGCAAGGCGCGGTTTGCGATAAGCCGGCGTTCGTGGAGCGGGGCATGGCGAAGGTTTATTTTGAGGAGGGGTCGAAGGAACTGGTGCTTGGGTATGCTATTAAGAATGATGTGTTGATCGCGGCGGGGAGTTATTTTTCTGGAATGCCCTCGTGTTTGACGATACGGGCGGTGGAAGGGACGATATTGGTGTATGTGCCTGTAGCGGAGATGAATGGTTTACTTGCGCGGTTTACAGATCTGAACTTTTTGATGCGGATGATCGCGGAGCGGGAGGCTGGGCGGTTGGAGAAACACCTGGAGCTGATGATGTTGCCGGCAAGGGAGCGGTTTATTCGGGTTGGGGAGTTGTGGCCGTGGATGATTCAGCGTTGTACAGATAGGATGATCGCGGCTTTTATCGGGGTTACGCCGAATTGCATTTCTTATTATAGGAATGGGCGGTGGGAGGAGAGGAGGAGAAGCCGTTAAGCTATGGCAAAAAAATATACTCCCGATTTTTGAGAACGTAAGAGATTCAGCGGCTTTTAAAGTCAAACTAAAGGTCAGTGCGCGCGGAAGAAACAGGAGTATAAAAAGTAACAAGGCCAGTTAATTACCAGCCAGGCATTTTAGACAGTCAGCTTTAATTTCTTTGCATAAGGCTTACCAGGAATTGCTGAATAGTTTCCCGTAAATTCATCTGCAAATAATCTTTCTACTGTTGCACCTTTGGCTGCGGCTACCCTTAGTAAATCATCTTTGGCTGTAGCAGGATTAATATCCTTTTTCCATAAGGTCGTGTTTGGTAAATAGTACGTAACACCCGGTTCTTTTGGTTTTACAAAAGAATCAAAATAACCTAACTCTTTCATCGCATCCTTTACCTGCGAATGTTTGGATTCCTGTAACGCGTTTTCTTCAAGGTCGTAAGTGATAATGCTATTCATATTATAAAGTGACCCTGATTTTTATGGGCCGTTTACAGTAGTCCAAATATTATGCAAACAGAGATTTATGAAAATTTGTCTATGGCGCCGTGATAAAAAGGCAGGGCGTACACTATTTTAATGCACTTTTGGCCGAAAATAAGTGTAGTTACATTGATTTTAATCGTAAATAATTAAATAGAAATATTAATAATATAATTCAGCAATGGATTAGAGAAGACCACTTCTAAAATAAGGGGTTTTTCCCCCTTGCAATTGCCAGGATTTATGTCAATCTTACTCGAAACTAATTGCATGGGTATTACAAGTAAAGCCGACAACCCCATTTTGCTTCAGCAGCAGACTTTAAGAAGACTTGTAGGTATCTTGGGTATTCTACTTCCGATCCTTTTGTATCTATATTTACGTATAGCCTACGGACAGGTTGAAGAACTACCTTCGATCAGCCATTATTTTTTTACACGGGCCAGCATATTTTTTATCGTTATCGTCAGCTCGCTTGCAATATTCCTGCTGATCTACCAGGATAAAAGTCCGCTGGATTTTTATTTATCGTCTGCAGCCGGTGTATTCGCGCTCTGCGTGCTTTTTTTTCCGACCAATAACCTGGTGCCAGATTACGGACACCCCCATCCTTCCTATATCATAACCTTTCTTGCTGACAAGGAGCCCAGGAAATTCTTTCATTTTTTGTCGGCCGCAATTTTTTTAGGGAGCCTCGATGCAATGTCCTTTTTTCTGTTCACGAGATCAGATAAGCCCGCATCTCAACGATCGCATAACAAGCGGCGGCGCAACCGCATTTTCCGCACCTGTTCTTTTTTTATGACAGTAGCCCTGCTGGTGGCTTTTCTTTGCGGCTTTTGCGGGTTGTTCAATGCAGATGCTTGGTACGAGCAACATAATATGACCTTCTGGATGGAGACCGTCGCTATTGAAGCCTTTGGGATCTCGTGGTTGATAAAGGGGGAAGTGGTATTGAAAGGGTAATAATGATCAACCGGTTTTCATTGATTATTTTTTGACAGGTACCGGCAAACGATCTTGGATTTGTTTTACGTTGCTGATCAATGAATCAATCTTCTTGTCTGTGTTCACGGCCCTATACTGCGTATAGACCGGCCCAAAGATCGCGCCTGTTAATGCCATGAATGCAATGATCAACGAGTATAAGTGAGTATTTCTTTGCCGCCGCTGGATATCTTTTTCCTGCAGATTCATTGCTACTTCGATCAGTTTTTGTGTTTCTGGAATACTTAATGGTTCGCGCCTTCCATTTTCGCCTTGTGGCAGATATGATCTTATCAGCAGGGCAATGGACGTGCGATCGCCATTCGGACGGAAAAACTCAGGGTGTTTATCTGCAATTTCGAGCCAGGTTTTTGCAGATAGTGGTAATCCCCTGAGAGCTTCATCTAATTTGCTTATTGTTCTGAAGGAATACTCATCTATTGACATAATAGTGATCAGCCTTATCACATCAGACAATCTGTTTGGTATCGTATATCTTTTTTTAATTTGCATAAGGGCTATTATTTTTCTGTAACGATCGAATAGGTTCCGTCCGAACCTGCTTTGATAGATATGTTGCCATTCCAAGCGGTTGCGTATAGGTTATGGGAAATTGTTCTGACCTTAAACACCGGCGGCATTGCGGGGTGCTTTTTGGTTTTTGGCGCCGCGCCTTTAATGCCGAGATGTTCTTTGATAGGGTGGTCACGTAAGTCAGGGATCTCAGACTGCAGAATATCAACCGCCGCTTTGTTGGGATGGCCGTAGGCATACGTGGTAAATTTAACTGCCATGCTATCCGGCTTCATGCCGAATGTCCACTGGCCAACATTGATGATCGCATAATGTGGCTTTACCGCTCTTATCCATTCATCTGATGTCGCATTCGCTGAGCCGTGGTGCCCAACCTGTAATACATCTGCTCTCAATGCCTTCGTACCTGCATAATAGCCCAGCACTTTTTCGATGGCCTTTTCCTCCAGGTCACCCATGAACAGGAAACTGGCTTTGCCATAGACAACCTTTATCACGAGGCTGTGGTTGTTCTCGTTTTTCGCTTCGGTCGCCGATAGTTCGCCATCCGCAAATGCGCCGCTGTATACAGTGATTTTAGGGTCTGTTGGATCGCCATCCACCGCATCGATCACTTTGCTGGTGCGGCCCTTCTTATTGCCGCTGCTCGTGATAAAATCAAAAGTGACCGGTTTGTATTTGATATGCTTTGCTGAAAGGTTCTGCTGCATCCAGATCTGTTTCTTGCCGCTTCCTTGTGGGTTATTGTGCCCATTGTCCACGTAATTCAGGATCGTGAATGCGCTGTCAATCGTTTCCAGTGCCTGATCGTGGTCCACATGCTGGTGTGTGATGAAAACGGTGTTCAATGTATTATTCAGATCGGTACGACGAGCAAAAAATTTTTCCAGGAAGTGTACTACGTTGTACTTCATATCGGGCTGACCACCTGCATCGATCAGCACTGCACCATGTGGAAATTCGAGCAACATCGACTGGCCCTGGCCTACATCGATATAATGGGCGGTCATGAAGTCGCCGGACTGCGAGAATGCGGATGATAGTGATACTATCCAGAGCGCAGTGATGCGGATAAAGGTCTTGAAGGTCCTCATGACAGATTAGTTTGGTTGGCTAAATGTAATGTTTGGGATCGGGTGTTGCAAGGGGGAAAAACCCCCTTTTTGGGGGAACAGCTAGATGTGCTTAAACTAAGTTGAATAATTTCCCAGTTTAAATAAACCTGTTTGATCCAATTAGGTTTGGAACCCGTTAATTTTGCCTTTGAACCGATGAAACACAAACTTAATTTTCAGATCGACAGGCTTACTGAGTGTATCGAGAGCACAAAGACAGGCGATATATTTGAAACGGAAGTGATACCCGTTACCAAAGCCGATCTGAAAACCGTACTTAAAAAGAACGGGTGGAACTTCAAGTGGAAGCATTTCCTGTTGATCCCGGAAGTACAGGTTTACAAGCTGGTTATCAAGGACGACCCGGATAAGGTCATACAGGGACTTATCAGTTTTAAACCGGAGGATGGTTTTATCGAACTGCTGCACATTGAAAATGCGCCGCACAATTTCGGGGCGGCGAAGGAGTATGACGGCGTCTGCGGTAACCTGGTGGCATTTGGCTGTAAGACCAGTTTCGATATGGACTTTGGGGGATATGTGGCATTTACGGCCAAAACCAAGCTGGTTGATCATTATATCAAGACCCTGAATGCTGACCTGATCCCCGGCCGTTCGCGGTTGGCAATTTTTCCAAAAAATGCGAAAAAATTAGTAAATTTATACTTTAAAAATCACCTCTAATGGCTACTATCAGCAAATACAAAGAACTGGACGAGATCGGGTTTGTGGGTGATCCTGACAGGTCACTGGCGCAGATGCGTGCTGATGCAAAGCAAACATCTTCTTTTATCAAGGCGCATAAGGCAGGAAAGGTGGTTACGGTTAGTGCCACAAGTGGCCGGTTTGTGCAAAGAAAGGCTCAAACTGTTGCAGTGAAGGTTGGGAACGTGAAGGCTTCGAGCGGGTTGCTGGTTGGTAAAAAGCTTGGGGCAGAGAAGGTTCTAAAGTCAAGATAAGTTCGGACGAACGTTTTCGATAGCAGCGCCTTTAGGGCGCTTTTTTTGTATCCATATTAAAATATTATTTAGTGATGGCTAATAAAAAGATTAAAAATATTAGGCAGAACTAATAAATAGATATATCTTTGGGTAACAAAAGCAAAGTATGGGGACAATAAAAATTGGTTTCAGGAAGAAAAATGATCAACATGAAGTTGATACATTAAGAGAGGCGGTCAGACTTTTAAAGAGTGTAGATGTCCCAAAAGAGACCGAAAAAGTGCTAGTTGGCTCTATATGTTTTTCTATCGACGAATTCTTTGCTTCCTTTAATAGACAAGAAGCAAGCAAGAATATCAAGAAATATTCTGCGCTTCTGAACCTGCTTCAGCTGGATAAATGGGGGCAGGATTTTTACAGCAGTCTTCTTAACTATCGTTTATCTGAGGTTTCAGTAAGTGCGGGTATTGAATTATTCAATTCATCATTTGACGTTAACAAAAAAATAGCCGCTGTTGAGTCGATCATTGAATTATTAAGGTCTTACCTGGATAATCCAAGCGAAGCAACCTGGAACGATTTTGTTCGCAGGGACGAAAGTTTGAGGTTACATCTCACAGCAAGGGAGCGCAACTTTTTAGTCACTTTTGATGCGGATACTTTTTTCAAACAGATGCAGTATTTCGGGAACAACATCAAATCCCGGTTGGTAGTTGCAATAGTCAGGATCTTCCGTTTTTTAGTGGTTGACCGCAGGCAGTCCTTCAGAGATAAGGTCAGGCTTTTATTTAAGAATATGGATGATAATTCAGGGGATGATGCAGCTTTTTCATTGGAAAGAGTTGTTTCGAATTACCCTAAAAATTATTACACCCATGAATTTTCAAAAAGAGTTAGTGAAAGCTATAGAGGATCTGTTGGATACAGAGCCTACGCTCAATGAGAGAGCGAAAGTATTATTACAGTTTGCCGCTGAAGAATTGAAAGCCGGCAGAGTTGTCAAGACAGAAGTAGTCGTAAAAGTGGTTGAGTTATTGACCGCTTTTGCATCAGCAGGTTTATTAATTGCCCAACATACATGAATTTAGGAAAAGCAATAAAAGAGCTTCGTAAGAACCAATCTATCAGCCAGTCAGATCTGGCTGATAGGGTTGGTATTACCCAGTCAAGGTTATCACAGATCGAGAAAGACGAAAGGCCAACGGAAGAACTCCTTGGAAAAATATGCAAAGAACTGGGTGTCCCGCAATCCATGGTATATGCTATGGGTATGGAGAAAGGTGATGTGCCGGAGGAAAAGGCGCTGCTCTACGACAAAATATTTCCTGTTATACAGGGGCTTATCTTGCAGGTGGCGGGCAAGTAAAGTAGCGTATGGGGAGCATTGCGTATTCACTTTCACGCATGAAACATCGGTATCTGCACAACAGTGATGGTGATATAGTAGTGATTGGCATCCCTTCCTGCAACCCGTTCCACCATTTTGTTGATATCAAGATTAGCATTGAAATAAGCTGCAAGGTCAGCCAATGCCTGCCTTACTTCCGCCATTTCTTCCATTTCAAACGGCCATCCCAACACACGCACACTGGGCGACACCTGTTTTAATGACTCGATCATTTTGTGTTTATATTGGTCAATGCCACCGGGGTAAGTATCATCAGTTGTGAGGCCAATGATATACTGGTTCGTGACGTTCATCTTAGCATCCATATCCAGGTCAGAAATATTTCCGATCACTGCTACCGGTTGCATTGGATAATCACGTTCAATATTTGGTATAATGTCTGCGGTTGGAGTAGCCATGAGTCTTTAGTTTAGTTATCTAAGATGATTTCTTTCCATACTTTCTAAAAGCTGCAATGAGTTGGTAGAAGCCATAGGCCGCAACCACTCTTCCAAAAAGATCCCAAAAGTATGACCAGTTATTTAATGTGATGCCCAGTTTCTGGTACACCTGCTCGGTGTCAATAAACCGGATGGGGTTCATGAACCGCAGGAAGGCTGGGAGAAAAGGCTGCCAATCCCAGCCCCAGCCGATTATATATTCTTCGGTAGAAATAATGAGGGCGTAAAATATCATTATGCCAAGTCCAAATGTGAACAGCAGCGCGCGCCCCCACTGCCTGCCGAAATTATTTGACCACTTATTGAGCCAGAGTGCAACTTTGGTCAGGTTGATCTGCGGCCATTTCCAGGAAAGGAGATCAATGTTTTTATAGTGAGCCTCAACCTCCCTTGCCTGGTACTCAGCTGCGCGAACATTATCCCCTTGTTTTTGAAAAGC
Source organism: Sediminibacterium sp. (assembly GCA_965229175.1). Taxonomy (GTDB): domain Bacteria; phylum Bacteroidota; class Bacteroidia; order Chitinophagales; family Chitinophagaceae; genus Sediminibacterium. The sequence continues at coordinate 75,221 of CBDDIT010000018.1, forward strand.
GGTTGTCAGCTGACCGAACGCAAGTTGTGCCTGTGCAAAAGATTCTTTGCCATTCAGTAATACTTTTTTGCCGAAATCGGTTTGCGATAAAAATATTTCTGAAACCTTACTGTTTTCAAAAGCGAATTTTGCTTTCTTAAAATTGCACTTAATAAAATCAGTCTTTCCCATGTCAGATGCGCATATCTCGAGTGTTTGTTCTTTTGTTAATTCAACATTGGCGATCACAACATGCCCTTTGTTGATAAAGCTTTTAAAAGAGATCTCCTTGTATGTTCCGTTCTGAATGTTTATTGACGAGCTTTCATCAGGTGCGCCAATAAATCTTAAAATTCCGAAGTTTGCTTCCAGTAAGCGAAGCATCAGCTGTTGCTTTACATCAAGTTCAAATTTATTGATGGTTCCTTCTTTAATGAAAAGATCCAACGGTTTGTGCATTTCATAGATAAGTTCGCCTACCTCGTTATTTGTGAATTCTATTTCCTTTGCGAAGCTGTTGTTGATGAAAGATATTTTATTAGCTTTCTTGAGGTCGCTGGAAACCAACTTGCCTGAAATAGTGTAAGTGTCAAAAAGTATGTATCCGCATCTCGAATCTTTAAAAACCAGGTCTGTCATCGCATTGTTTTTAAAAATCAGTTTATTGCAATTGATATCATCCAAACTACAGGATTGACTAGCAAAGCCTTCAAATTCTATTTTGGTCGCAGAATAAAGCGTATGCACAGCAGTGCTTTTCGCGTAGCCGGTAAAGCTTGCCTCTCCATTTACTCTCAACGAATTTATCTTCAGTTGCTGAATGTTCATGCAGTGTAGCTCGCAAGTGCCTTCAACGATCGTGTTTTCAATATGGACATCATTGGCTCTCGTTGATAACTTCAGATTCTTTTTAAAGAGGCAATTATTTTTGAATGTAAAGCTGGAAAAGTTGATATCATTGAATGAAACATTTTCAGTGAAAATACAATTGTCGAAAATTAACAGACCGGTCTGTCCATTCGAGGACAGGCTCTGCGTGACAGCCTCAATGATTGTTCTGTCCTTAATCAATATTCTGCCTTCTTTTCTGAAATCTTCTGTAATTCTCTCATTGACAAACGCGTAGCCATTATGAAGAATGTCGAGTATGTGCTGGTTGGTTAATTCTTTAATCATGGATTTAGCTGGAGTTCTTGCTACAAGCTATTTTATTATTTGCATTTAAAAGCTATCAAATTCCAATTGATTGATTTTCAACAGTTGGTTAAACATAAACGTTTGGATATGTCCGGTATGAGCCGGTGGTCGGCCGGGGGAGAAGCAGGGTTGGATTTAAAAGGTTGTAAAATGCAAATGGGTGGTATGGCAATAGAAGTTGTAACAAAGGATGACCTGGTATCATTCCGGCAGCTTCTCGTGAATGACATACGAGGGTTATTGGCGGAGCAATCAGGTAAACAAGTTGAACCCATAGACGGGTACCGGACGAAGGATGTTCGCCGGATATTGGGTTGTTGCGTAAATAAACTGATGTCACTCATGGCTGCAAGAAAGATACGCGTTAAAAAGGTGGGCGGAACAGTCTATTATAATAAGGAGGATGTAAAACGGTTGTTGGCAGAGGGTTTTAAGTAGCTATTTGATTAGTGCGCGACAAATGTTATATTTATAAAAAAGTATATGCTTACTCGCGAAGACTACAAAGAGGAAAACTGGGATAGAACACTTACAGCGATATTGGAGGCAACACTTAAAGATGGGTCAATTGAATCACCTACGCCACCGCCCAAGTTTATTGACTGGTTAGGGAAACAAAACAAATACGATTATCACGGTAGTTTAATAATTGCGAGTTCAGATCGTCGCGAAGCAGGAACCAGTAGAGTTTCAATTACTGAGAAAAAATAAAAGTCGCCGGTGAGCGGCTTTTTTTATTTTTCGTTTTGATTGTTTTGCTATGTTTGGACTGTAAGAATCAGCTCTTTCATTTTCTATCAAATTGTCGGTGAGTACATCGGTGAGTAATGATGTTTTGCTTTGATAATTATTTGATAGTTAGCTATTTATAGAAAGTCGGGATCGTCCTGTCGTCCCGACACACTGGATTTTTAGAATGTACTACTAAAAATCAGGTTAGATGGTTACCATTAGGCCCTTAAACAAGTTTGTTTAGGGGCCTTTTTGTTTTTCACATCCATTGATGCAAAAGAATGACTTTTCCCCCTGTAAGAACTTCGGTCAGAAATCATGCTCCGTTACTGCCGCCTGAATTTACATGAAGAATAGCTGACGGCAGAGATGGTAAAGAGTGCCTTCCTGGAGCCGGATGAGCGTAGCACGGAGTGGCAGTGGGAATCGTACCTTTATCGTATACCCTTTAATCGACCTGCTATGGAAAGCCGCCGAAACGTGTTTGAATCCTACGACATCATTGCGGACTGGTATGCATCCAATCGTAACAACGATAATTTGGAAAAGCCATACCTGGACAAGCTGATCGAAATTACGGGAGAAGCCGCGACTGCGCTGGATCTCGGTTGCGGAACGGGTGAGCCGGTGATGGCCTATCTCCTTTCACAAGGATTAACCGTCACAGGTGTTGATGCCAGCCACAACATTCTTTCCATTGCCCGCGAAAACCTTTCGCAAGCGGAACTGATCCGCGCTGATATGCGGGATCTTTCACTGGGCACAAAATTCAACGCGATCATCGCCTGGAACAGCTTTTTTCATCTCTCGCAGGAGGAACAGGTATTGATGTTCCCGGTCTTTACAAAACACCTGCATCACGGTGGTGTATTGCTGTTTACCTCGGGTTCGGAAGCGGGGGAAGCATGGGGAATGAATGGAGGCGAGAACCTGTATCATGCCTCGCTCGATGCGGAGCAATACCGTGAACAGTTATTGTCAAATGGATTTACCGTATTGTTGCATGTCACCAATGATCCGGATTGTGGCGGGGCAACGGTGTGGATGGCGCAGCTGACCTGATCACAGTAGGGAATAATTGACCTTTACACAATGCCCGCCAAAAAGTTCACCGTCATTTTCATGTGCCGCAACATTCCTTCCACTTTTGCAATCGAACTCCCTACTGTAAGCTCCCCTTTTTTGATTCCATCCCAAAAATTACCTTCTATCCCCGTAAAAAAGAAACCGCCTCAGTTTTTAGACTGAGACGGCGTAATGAATGGTAGGGAAACCTTGAAGAATATCAAATCCCGGTACCCCGCAATAAAGGTCATTGTCTATTCTTTGCTCTTTCATAAAGATACAGTACTGGATATGCTGGCAAGGGGAGCAAACGGATTCCTGCACAAAGGGTGCCATCCCAATAAGTTATTCCTGGCGATCAATGATGCGATCCACAACGGATTTCATCATAATGACCTGGCACCGCTGGCCTATTTCAAAACAGACCGGATAAACTATTCGTCGGGGTTCAATGGAAAAGTCCATCTGACGGAGAATGAAGTAAATCTGATCCGGCTATCTGCTACTTCCTATACCTACTTGCAAATTGCGGTTGCCCTGGGAAGAAGTTTGAAAAGCGTAGAGAACAGCAGAGACAACCTTTTCAGGAAACTAAATATTAAAAGCAGAGCGGAGCTTGTTGCCTATGGATTATTCCTGTGGACTGATCGCCGACAATGATTGAGCCTAAAGACGACTAAAACGGAGCAGGGACTTCCTTCATAGTATCCTTGAAATGTTTCAGCCTTGCAATGATCGGACTAAAGCCTCCCGAAACCTTTGTCGATGAAACCAGCGAACAGCTAAAATTGACTGCCACCAACTTTACGATGCCGGAATGATTTTCTTTGATTTGTGGAAACGGTGTAACCTCTGGCCTGTATAACTTACTTTCCATGAGCGTTAGCGAATCTCCTTTTTCGATAATCACGCTGCTATCGATGGTAAGTTTTAAATTTTTGGCCAGTACCGGTATATATTTTGAGAACGTTCCTTTTTCAAGTTCATACAACAGGTTAGTTTTGTTGTTGATCAGAACCGAATCAGATTCGTCATTTTCCATATTCTGCAACATACCGCCAATCTCCATATTCACCTTCTTTTTAAATACCAGGAACCAGGTTCCGTCTGTTAACACTTCAAACTCAGTCAGCATGCTGACTGGTGAAGCTACCCGTTCAACTCCCGGAATAAACAAATTAGTGGTGCCGGTATATTGAGATCTGGTTAGGGTCTGGCCATCAGCCCTTATGAAGAAAATGATACAGGAGATGAATAAGCAAAACTTGGCCATTGTCATATATAATTTTAAAATGGCAGCCGGTCCTAGAACCGACCACCATTAAATTTACAATATTTCCTAGAATTGGGAAACCCCTTCACAGTAATCAGCAAAAGGCAACGTAAAAGGGTTGTCAGTAAGCACTAAATTTCCAACAGGATCATCGACTGTGAGGGCACAACTGGGAAAATCTAATGAAATAAGCAATCGAACCATTGAACCTGAGGACCCGGGCATACGACCGCATTCTTAAGTTGATTCGCATCATTGCGACCTGTTGGTCTGTGAATATGATAAACCCGGGCATCTTGCGGGAGCGATGCATTACCGGTGGCTTGAAAGCTAGATCTGAGGGGTAATTGAAGTTCTCCGACAACAAGAGGGGAATTTTCCCCCTTGTAATGGTCAAATTTGATATATATATTCAAGGATTGCATTTCAACTTCACCAAATCTAACCGCCATGAAACAAACTAACGTTTTCCGTTTACCGGCAACTTTGCACTATCTGGTATTGATTATATTTTTTTCAGGACTATTTTCATCATGCTCAAAAAAGGAATTACGCAAGCCTGATGACTTTTACTCAATTCCCGAAAGCAATGTTAGGCTTGTGCCAACTAGCATTGCAAAGTTGGTAGCTGAAAATTTTAATCCAAACAACTTTTTTACGTCCCACGGAAAACAAAGTTCGGATATTTCCCAAAACCGAGTTGGACTTAATAGTGAATCTGCAAAAAGCAACGGATCAGATAAGTTAGCCATCAAAGAAATGATTGTTATTAACGATCATGCCGAAGTTCCGGCGATGTATGTGTTTAATTTCCAAGATAAAAAAGGCTGTTTATTTGTTTCCGCAGATTCGGGTATGCGACCTATACTAGCATATGTCCCAAATGGAGAATATAAGAAAACAAATGCAAGCGGTGGAACGCTTAAATGGATAAACAAGACCATCAACAATTTTGAATTAGTCAGGAAAAAGCTAGTGGATAATAGAAAGCAATCACAGGCTGCTTGGAGAAACTATATCTCAATGCTTGACCAAAGTGTGGTTAGTAATGCAGTGAAGTCAACTTATCATGTAAACGTCAGAAATCCAGACCTGCCTGATCCTTGCATCAGCGACCCCTACTACACAGATTTGAATGTAACTACTCATGGCCCCTTAGTTGCAGTTGAATGGGGTCAAAAGGATACCTACAACGATTTGCTAGCGTATGGTTCATGTACTACTATTGGCAATCAAAAATACCCAACTGGCTGCGCAGCAACTGCAATGGCTCAAGTTGCCTATAGGTGGCAGTCTCCTATAAATAGCTACGGATATTCAAGTAATTATAATTGGGCTTCAATGCCGACGACAATTGGTGATGTCAATGTTCAGCGTCTTATGGCTGACGCCGGTGCGTCAGTTAGTATGAATTATGCTTGTTCTGGTTCGTACCTTCAGGAGGTATGGCACATTGGATATCCCAGAGCAATTGCACTAGGATACTATAGTACTGCACAGCAAATTGTCTGGGGACTGCAATCTGCCTATTTTGGATACAGTGCAGATTGGGACTGGTATGACAATGTCGGCCATTCAAAGGTTTTATCGGAAGTTTCCAGTTCGAGGCCTGTGATCATGGCGGGATATGCAGATTGGAATCCCTATCTGAATATCCCATCAGGGGATGGCCATGTGTGGGTTATTGATGGTACCAGTGAATATCAATACTTTTATTGTGTTGACGGTCACCTCGGCGGCTCTACATATTTGTATTTTCATATGAATTGGGGCAGGAACGAAGCCTATTTAGGTGGATATAACGGTTGGTATGCATTTGATAATTGGTATGTTGCTGGATTTGGGTTAGAGTATTCGTATGCTGATGAAATTGTATTTAATATACATCCATGAGAAAGCTAAGTTGTTTAATGATTAATATAACGGTTTTTGTGTTGTTGTCAATTGAAGCTACAGCCCAGAAACCCGAGATGCAATTTAAAATTGGCAGTGGATTATTCAAGTATCAATATTATTCGGATGATCCAGTTTATATTGATCCATTCTATTCGATGCTTGTGGTTGACCTCAGCAATCCTTCAAAAACAACATATGCAAATCGTCCAAGGGGAAACCAGAGTGGTTTTTCCCTGGATATTGCATTTGGGTTAAAAAAAATTACTTCTAAGAAATTTGTATGGGGCACTGATTTTATGGCGCAAATAAGAGGCACTACCAAAAATGTGAAGTTCGTTTTTGACCCTTCGCAAGGTGTATTTTCAGCAACGGGAACAACCAAGCTTCAGAATTATATGATTGGTGTTGATCCGTTTTTTGGTAAAAGGTTGTCAACAGGTAAAGAAAGTTACGTGGATATCCTTTTTGGCTTTAATATCTTGACGTCTGCATTATACTCCAGCGAAACAACGAATGCGACCGTTACGGCGTCTGGTCTGGTCGTAGGAAAAACTATTTCAGGAAAAAGAAATCAGAACGGAAGAGACCCTATTGATATCCAAACCCATCTTCGAGCTGAATTTGCGTACAAACATTGGGGTTGTGCTCTCGGCTACAATATTGGACTTGCCAACGAAGAGGGTGGCCCGGGACTATTTGGTATTGGTCACCTCCCGGGTTCCTATAGTAGATACCTGAATGCAGGAATCTTTTACAGGCTCGCAGGAAACCCTCATTGAAAAGCAATTGATATAGTTTGAAAATGGCTCTTACTTTTGAAAGGTGTTATTATAGAGAATAGAAAGTACTGCCATGCTTCATGGCCGGGTAGGCGGGTGATTAGCCGGTTCCCCAACAGCAAGCTATAGATGATCCATCCATCCGGACTAAATTTCCATTCTCCTGGGCACACAAGGAATGATAGCAACAAACACTATTTCACTTTTTAAGACCATGGTTCATCGCGTAAACGATCAGCCCGGCTTTTCCTTTCACCCCAATCTTTTTGATCATTGATTTGCTGTAATCTTCGATGGTCCTCGGACTTAAGAACATTTTTTTTGCAATCTCGCGGTAAGATAGTTCTTCGCATAGCAGGGAAAGGAATTTTTTCTCACGGTCATTGAGTTCATCATATGTCGGCTTGCCTAGGATATTATGTTTGATGCCATCGAATACCTTCGCAGAGAGATTGGCAGGAAGATAAACGCCCTGGTCATATATAGTATTGATCGCAGTTACTAGTTTTTCCGGTTCACTGTTTTTAGTAATATACCCCCTGGCACCCGCCTGTATCATGGATAAAATCGTCTCTTCCTCGCTGAACATGGAAAGCGCGAGAATTTTAACCTGTGGATAATGCAAACTCACCCAACGCGTGGTTTCAAGTCCACCTTTTCCTTCCATGCGGACGTCCAGTACCAGTACATCAGGTATCTTATGGTTTTTCAGTTCCTCTATCACTTCTTCACCCGTATCCACATCGAACAAGGATTCATAATTGCCTATTGTCTGCAATAGTTTTACCAGCCCCTTTCTCAACATGGTGTGATCATCAGCAAAGGCTATGGATATCTTACCGGTTATTCCCATGGGCTAAAGGCTGTTTTGCGGTTTTGGAATAAAGATACGCACTGTGGTTCCTTCGCCAGGCATACTGTCGATAGAGATTTTTCCATCAATTAAACCGATTCTCTGCTTAAGGCTCCTGAGTCCGACCCCGGAATCCGCCGAGGGCTTACCTTGGTCAAATCCTTTTCCATTGTCAGAGATGGTAAGTATCAGAAAGTCAGCGTCCTGTGATATGCCTACGCGAATGTTTGTCGCTGCGGCATGCTTGATAATGTTCTTGATGATTTCCTGGTAGAGACGGAACACAACTATATTCGCTTCTCGAGAAATAGTTTTCCCGGTTGCGGGTAGCAGGTTTTCCAGGTCGATGGTAAATAGATTTTTTTGCGCCAGCAGAGAGAGTTCCTGATATATGGCCGCAAAGACACCCATATCAGCAATTCTGTCAGAATGAAGCGTCCGGGATAAATCAGAAATATCTTCCATTGCTTTAGATACGAGTGCCTTGTTTTCTGACAAAATCGTATTGCTTTGCTGAGTTTGGCCCATCGACTGCAGAATGGAATTATTGACATTTACCAGCAGCAGGACCTGGCCAATATTATCGTGAATTTCCTGGGATATATGCGTAAGAACAGATTCCTGGATTTCCAGTTTGGTTTCCAGCAACTGCTTTTCAAAACCGGCTTTTACCTGCGCCAGTTCCTTTTCCTGTAACAGTTTTCTTTTTTGGTGCAATAGAAAAATGGTCACAATAAAGCCAACGAGGAAGATTCCGACTGCAATGCTGCTCAGGAATTGTATCAGGACTTCGGGTGTTTGATTCGGCATGTGAAGGCAATAATAAACAGAATATAATACAATACATTGACGGTAAAAAGGATGGTTTGCAGCAGGCCTCGGGTGCTCCTGGGAAGCCTGGATATCGTATTGGCAAGACTCAGAATAGTGACCGTAGAAACAAAATAGAAAATCACACCGACTGTTATCCAGAAGGCCGGATTACGCAAAGGGTTGTTATTGACCGGACTTTTGAACATCCGGAATAAAAACCGGCATCCCAAAAAGATCATCAGCAGGGATCCCGACGTAAACGTGTAGGTATTAAATACAAATAGGCCCTGCACTAAAAAAGTGTTAGCTGCCATAACAATTGGTATGATAAACAGCAATACCTGCATCCACCTGACTGTTTTTTCCAAAGGATCGGTTTGTATAAAAAACCATGTGAAGAAGCTAAACTGCACCATCGCAAACAGATTATACAAAAGAAGATTGTTCACCCGGTGCAGGCTGTAGTATCTTCCCAAGAGGGACACAGTTAGTTCCAATAATAACAGGAAGGGAAATACCCGCAATGCGGGTCTGTCAGTTCTCCGCGTAAAAATGAAACACGCAATGACGGCTACTAAAAGGGTCAGTTTATCAAAGGTCAGGTAAGGCATAAAAAACTCCTGCTGTTTGCAGGAGTTAATGTAAATCAATTTAACTATCAGAGAACAAATACCTGGTCATTATCTTTCAACAGCGTAATGCCTGTTTTTTCCACAGACATACCCAGGGGCTCATAATCGGGCGGACCACCGCTACCACAGAAAGGTGGACAAATATCACCATAATTGAAGGCCAGGATCTCGGGATGACCATTTCGGTCAATGTAGAGATCCTTGTTAGTGCTACCCTTTGGAGAATGTGATGTTTTGGTGGCGACCAACACAACTGTTTGTCTGCCCTGCAATGCCTGTGGTATCGCAGGATCTGTAGGGTAGACACCATAATACATTTTAATGCCATCCGCGCCATGCTCCTTAGTTAGTGCCAGAAATTCGGTGAGCTCTTCAAGACCGTACCAGGTACTTAAAGCATCGGCCCTCCCAATTAGTTTGGAATTCGCCTGCCAACGTTCTTTCTTGTAACGGGAAATAAGGAGGTCAACATGGTCATTGCCAACGCGCTTACCGCTTTTTTTGGGTGCTTGGACTGTAGTCATTGTAATTAGTTTTGGGATGAAAGAATCCTCGAAAACTAGTCAATGAGAAAGGGCAAAATAGTCAATTATCAATTGATAATCAATTGATAAAATACATTGATAATATATAATATGTTTATACTGAAATACTAATACATTTCGGTTTGTAAAATGCCGTAAAAGGGGGAAATATAATACGGTAAAATGAGGGTATGAAAATACCATAATTATACGGTATTTGATTACTGTATAATTACGGTAGTTGTCAAAACTGTAACCGAATTAAAGGCTGATACTGAGAAAAAAATAAGCGTTTCAATACCATCTACGAAAATATAAGGCTACCAAGTCGGCTTAATAGAAATGATGAGCCAGAAACTATTCTTGGGGATTTGCCGTAGTTTCTGCTGTGTTTTTTACGGTTTTTTGGTCCTTGTTAGTCCTCAGGAAAAATGTCAACTAAGCCGTTACGAAAACAATAAACCACCAGGCCGGTGCGGCTCCTGACTCCTAATTTTTTGAACAGGTTCTCCCGGTAGTGATCGACGGTTTTGGGACTAAGTTGTAAACGATGGGCTATCTCATGGTAAGTAAGTTCAGTGCAGCATAATTTCATCAACATTATCTCCCGCTCAGAAAGAATGATATGAGCTTTGTTGGATACTGGCCCAACATGCCCCTTCACGAGTTTGAAATATTCCTTGCTTACAAGGCCATTGACATGAAAGCCCTTTGTCGCAACTGATTTTACGGCGGTTAGCAGTTCCATTGGATCGGCACTTTTATGGAGATAGGCACGAGCACCCGCATTGATCATAGTCAGTACGGTGTCGGTATCGGAGATAAGCGAAAAAATAATGACTTTAATTCCCGGGTATTTATCCGTAAGATGACTCACCAAAGAAAAGCCGTTCATCCCCGGCATCGAAATATCCGTTACGACGATTTCAGGGAGAGCACTTCCTGTTCCAGCTTCTGTAATAATTCAGCACCGTTGGAAGCTTCCATCGTAATCGAAGCCGTCTGGTCGATTGTCAAAATGGTGCTGATTCCTCTCCGGGTTACTACATGATCATCCACTAAGGCTATTGGTATCATAATTCACTTGTAAAAGGAAGATACATTTTTTTATGAACGATTGTGGAAGAGTATTGGTTTGTTCTGCGATGATGCTTCAACACTCTTCTAAAAACGGTGTTTTCACCGACAACAAATCAGCAGGTAGTGTGTAACTTTCATTTCCAGATATAGATTATGATAGAAGTAGCACTTGTAGATGACTTTGCCGTGACACGTAAGGGCATTAAAGTTTTACTGGAGAACCATCCAGGAATCACGGTTACGCTGGAGGCTGATAACGGGTTGGCCTTGCTTGAACAACTCCAAACAAACAACCGGCCCCATATTGCCATTCTGGATGTACAGATGCCCGGGATGAATGGTTTTGATACGCTTATTGCCGTAAGAAATGCTTATCCCGCTATTCGCACGATTGTATTTAGCCAGTTTAAGGAGGAAGATGCGATTATCCACATGATGTCCTGCGGCGCGCGTGGGTATCTGCACAAAAGTTCCGACCCTGACAGGTTGGTGGAAGCAGTGCTGGAAGTCAACGCAAAAGGATATTACGCCAGCGGCATATTCTCTGAAAAAAACATGGAGCATATTGGGCCAATCCCTAAGAATATCGGGTTTATGGGCAAAGAGAAACTAACACAAAAGGAAGTGGATCTGATCAGGTTATCCGCCAGTAATTTAAGTTATAACCAGATAGCCGAGCTGATGTTTGTAAGTCCCAAAACAGTACAGAATTACAGAGACCATCTTTTTACTAAACTCCATATCAACAATCGCTCGGCTCTTACCCTTTATGGAATAAAAAACGGGATAGTGACGATCTGAGTCAGTTGAAAAGAAGGCTGGACAAAGCCAGCCTTCTTTATTTTACTTTAGTAATCCCGCTTTTCTTTGGTGATAATGGTGTACCTGTTTCATGACACTTTGGCCATGCAGGTGATCGGAATAAGACTGGAACATAAATGAGATCGTGGAACCATCGGTTACGGTCGTCTGATCGATGCCAGCGGTTGCGAGCGTCCCGTTGACATACAACATCCAATACATATCACCCTGTTGACTCGTGCCATCCATCATGGTAACCAGATAGCCCAGGTAAATACCGTCACTGGTACCATAATAATCCAGCCAGAAACTAAGCGGCGGGATAGAGGGAGGGTTAGTGTACTTATTATACGCCGCTTCCAGCACCTGCTGTACATTCATTCCGGCTGTAAAGGGAATACCTGTGATGGAACTACCACCCGCTACTGTTAAGGTTATTGACATAGTTGTATGGGTTAGATAATGATTTCAAAATTGTAGGACCCCAGCATCTTAAAAATTCCTCCATCTGTTATATATTGTTGGATAACGATGGTGTAGGACCCCGGTAACGGAACAGCCGGTGGTATAAACCTTATTTCGAGGGTACCCTGGAAGTTAGCCGGGAATAAGGTTTGCGCCGAAACGATCTGGTTATTGTTGGTAGCGATGATCGGGATCGCACCTGTGAATATGGGTGGTGTTAAAGTTCCCGCAGGTGAATACAACGCTACCGTTGAACCCTGGGGCACATTACAGATCGCTTGAATCAGATGCTGTCCGGGGTTCGCAGTGGGATTGATCAGATCCAGCCATAGATCTACTTCCGTGTCCGGCAGGTTATTAATAACATCAATATTGCGCTGCGCGATAGTATTATAATCACGGCAATACTGCCACCAGGCATTCAGATCCGGGAAGCTGGAAGGAACTGGGGGTTGACCTGCCCAGGTTAGTTCAGCGATAAGACAATAATGACCAACACCCGGCAATTGTAGCGGCGTCCATACCGCTGGTTCGGGTGCGGCCATTACACTGTTGGCAGGTATGGTGAGGGTTTGCGCAACACCGATCAGGTTTTGTTGCCACTGCGAAGGGTACTGCAAAGTGCTGGGACGGGCCCAATACACGGAAATAGTTACTTCCATGGCGGCATTGGTAGGATTTTTCAGACGCAGGTAAATGTAATTCGCCTGCCCCGACTCAATGTTCTGACCGGAATCGGTTCCATAGGTAGCTGCACCAAACAGGGCCTGAACCTGGGAAGGGTTCACGGGAGATTGTTGCGGGATAATGTCAGGACTCATATTCAGGCTGCCGTTGTTCGGCGTGGAACCATCATCAGCCAGGGAATCGCGGACAAACGGAGCTGTGGCAGGCTGGTATAACTCTCCCTTATTTAAAAGAACCTGTGATCTTACAGTAGGATTTTTCATATTGTTTTTTTGGGTTTAATGGATGAGAGATAGGTGTGAATGGCAAGTTGGATGGAACCCTGCTTTTCTTTCGAAGCTGCAAAAGTCTCGTACTTAAATGCAATGTCATCTCCCGGGCTCAGCGAAATAGCATCAAGGCTATTGTTGGTGGCAACACCATTCAGGTACACAAACCAGATGTATTGGTCAGCTCGCATTCGACCGTTAATGGAAACCGGCATATAACCGATCAATTGACCACCATAGGTTCCGTAATACTGGATCTGGAAGGTAAAAGGTTGCTGGCTGTGCGGGCCGGAATACTGGTCAAAGCAGGCTTCCATAGCGGCCTGGATCGTCATACCGGCTGACCATGGTATGGTATAATTCACGGGCTGCGGAACATCGTAAAATTCGACCTGGATAATTAAGGACATATAGATGGTTTTGGTGTTTTTATTTGGCTTGAAATCCCAGGAAATTAATAACCGGTCTGAAAACCCTTCTCGAAGTTGCTACTTTAGGGTAAGGCCGCCAGTCATCCGGAAGGTTTCGGATAGGGGAAGTCATGTTTTTCTGGTAATAATAGGTACTAGATCCGCCACCATCCAGGGTCATAATATTGTTATAACCCATGGACTTGAAATAATAGATGGTCTCAGAAACGGTCATTTCACCTGCCACGACCAGCAGCAGTTTCATACCATCGTCGCTTATTCCGATACAGGTGCGGGCGTGATTCTCATTGCGTTGGATGATCTTTCCCCTGGCTGGCTGACCGACATCCGGCCAGGAAATTTCAACGCCATTACGGCAATAGTACATTCCACCCACTGCATCTATAATATCATTTTTCAACAGGGGAGGGGTGGGGGTGCTGTACCAGTTAGGATCATAGGGAAGCAAAGCCGCTTTTCCGTTGCTGACAGATGGCTTATAGAATACAAGCGCATCCAGGGGATAGTTGGCCGTAGACAAAGGATTAGTCCATGCTTTTTGGGTTGAGGAAGCATATAAAAACTTATTGCCCGGATCAAAATCGCTGATGACAATTCCCTGGAGTGTACTGCAGTAATTCGTATAAATGAAAGGTGTACACGTACCCACGACAAAAAAGCTGGCATTGATCATAATCGGTACATTGGGATACACGTCCGCCCAGTCGGGATTGCGCAAATCAGGAGAGCTCTGGTAGGAATATCTTTTGATGGCACGCAGCGGGTACTTTGCCAGCACTTTACAGGTGGAAGACGCGTGGCAGTCCACCGTATGGCTGCCGTTGGAAATAACGGCTTTTGCTTTTGAAAGATCAATCACGGTTGCATATCCGTTAATAGCACGGGTCATTGGAAGATTAAAGTCGGCACTGGTCAGCGTGATCGGAGTACCGATCCCGTCATCCACCGCATTGATCGGTGTTGGTGCTACGGGTCTTT
>CBDDIT010000019.1:0-3398 GCA_965229175.1 Sediminibacterium sp.
AAAGCTGGTTGGTGTTGCTGTTAATTACATCCTGTAACTGGTTAATGCTGGGCGTGCTGGTGCTGGTGCGGTATTCCAGCCGCAGGTTCAGTTTCTTGCTGAACTGTTTACGCCATTGCACGTTGGGCAGCCATTGGGCAAATGATTTGTCCACGCCTGTAGGTTTGGGAAAAGTACGCTTGCTGTCGAACTGGGTGTTCTCAAAATTCAATCCCAGGCTGAGTTGTTGTTCACGGTTACCAATGCGGTAGCTTACCCCTGCCCGGTGCGCAATAGTTGTATTCTCAAAAATATTCGAGAGCGAAGTGTCAAAGCTGGTGTATTTCAGGGCCGTTCTGTCAAAATTATACGTACGCTGGTCAGAATTGCTTTTATTGAAAGATGGTGTATAGTTTACCTGCAACTGCCCGGTTTTACCAACCGGTTCAGTATAAGAAACATTCATGCTGATATTGTAGCCATCGCTTTCCTGGTCGCTGAAACGCATGGTCGTATCCTGTGTTATAATGCCATTGCGTTTTTTTACGATGTAGTTATCATTGTTGTTTTCGCCATTGCGGTCATTCATGCTCATATTAACACCCAGCGTAAGGGAACGCCCTTTTTTGCGGAATGCATGCCGGAAGGTGATATCGTTGCGGAAATTGTAGCCGTTGTTAAACGAAGAGCGGGGTGCATAACTGCTGCTTACAAATGAATCGAGCACAGTTACATTGTTTTTGCTGGTACTGAATGAATTGTTTCGCTGGAAACTGATGGATGGGGCAATGATGAGTGTATTTGCTGAATCGATCTTGTATTCCAGCCGGAAATTTGCCCGGTGGTTATAATTGCTTGTTTTGCTGTTGCGGTCGCTGATGGTGTTTTGAATGGTATCTTTTCCAACCGGCCTCCGGGTATTGGTATTACTGGTGTTGAAATTGCTGCTGTTGTTATAAAAATAACTGCCGCTGAACTCGATCCTGCGTTTATTCCACAGATCGCTGAAGTTTAGGCCAATGGAGTTGGTTTTGCTGATACCCGATTGCTGGCCGGTAAAAAAATTACCACCCCCGCCTCCGCCGCCGCGTTGTCCGCCACCACCACGGCCACCGCCGCCACCGCTGTTGCTGTTCATCACACCCAGCAGATCTTCTGTGCCAAAGTTTTGCTGGTTCACATTATTGGCAAGGCCAATTACGTTAATGCGCATTTCTTTATTAAAAATATTTACGTTACCACCAGCGGCATAGCGGTTATCGGTGCCATACGCGGCGTACATGCGGCCAAACTGGCCATTGCGCATGTTGGCTTTGGTAACCACATTAATGGCCCGGTAACCATTGCCGTCGTCAAAGCCCGTAAGCTGGCCCTGGTCGCTCAGGCGGTCAAACACCTGTATCTTTTCCACCACTTCTGCTGGCAGGTTTTTAAGTGCAATGGTTGCATCATCACCAAAAAAGGTGCGGCCATCGATCGTTACTTTCTTTACATCTTCGCCCTGCGCCTTTACCTGGCCGTTCTCAATGGTTACGCCCGGCACTTTGGCCAGCATATCGCCCAAGGTTGCGTCGGGGTTCACTTTTATGGCCGCAGCATTGTACTCAATGGTGTCACCGTTCATTTTGGTAAGGGGCGGGCGGCCAACCACCACCACGCCATCCAGGGTGCTGGTATCTTCTTTGGGCAGTTCAATAAATCCCAGGTCAACATCTTTGCCAACCGTTACATTCACAAAAACGGTTTCGTAGCCAATAAAAGAAAATGCTGCTGTATAGGAGCCGGGTTTCAGATCTGAAAATTGGAAAATGCCTTTCTCGCCGCTTACAACATTGCGGCGGAACGTGGTGTCCCTGCGGTCGCTGAGCTTAATGGTGGCACCGGCCAGGGTATTTTTTACGCTGTCCTTATCGCGTAAAATGCCTTTGAGTGTGAACACTTGCGCAAAAACAGTTGGGCAAACAGCAAGCAGGGTAAAGAGCAGTAAGGTTTTGGCCGCAATTAGTTTCATGCCATTGTGACGATGAATTGTTTTTTAACAAGTGGTGGCCATTTTGCGGCAATTTTAAAAATGGGGCAGACAGGGCAGGACAGCAGCCCGTAAAGGCTTTCAGGAAGCTGAAACTACCATCAAAACCATTTTTTTTCTAATTTGAACTGTTGATATGGCATTATTTTTTAACATTAATTAACCCGGTGGGGAAAAGCTTCGCTGCAGACCAGTATATCCCGGGCTGCGTAAACCGCAAACAAGATGGAATAACGGAAGTTAACCCCAAAAAATTGACCCGCTTGCCGCATCTTTGTTGCTGGCATACGAAACTTATCAAACGTTCATCCATATAACACATGGCATTTTTTTCCCACCTGGGTAAATATATACTTACGATGAAAGGCATGTTTTCCAAACCGGAAAACGGCAAAGTGTACTGGAAGGAACTGATGCACCAATGTGCAGAGATCGGCATCGGCGCCTTGCCCATTGTATTGATCATTTCGGTTTTTCTGGGTGCGGTAATGACCATACAAACGGCTTACCAGCTGGTAAGCCCGCTTATACCCAAAGAAACCATTGCCCAAATTGTGCGTGACAGCCTGATACTTGAGCTGTGCCCCACCGTATTGTGCATTGTACTGGCCGGCGTTGTGGGCAGTAAAATTGCCAGCGAACTGGGCAATATGCGGGTAAGTGAGCAGATCGATGCCATTGAGATCATGGGCATCAATACCAAAAGCTACCTGATCGCACCTAAAATACTGGCAGCGCTCATTGTAATTCCGGCGTTGATCGTATTATCCATTGCAGTTTCATTGTGGGGTGGCCGCTTTGCCGGCGATATGAGCGGCATAATCGCCACCAATACGTATGATGCTGGTTTGCTGCAGGTGTTTAACCCGTTCAATATTACGTTTGCCCTTATTAAAGCGTACACGTTCGCCTTTTTGCTAAGCAGCGTAAGCGCTTATTACGGCTACAATGTAAAAGGTGGCGCCCTTGAAATTGGGCAGGCAAGCACCAGTGCAGTTGTAGTGAGTTGTATTTTGATATTGCTGGCAGATTATGTGCTGGCTGCACTGTTGCTTTAGCAATTTGAAGATTTGAAATTTGAACATGCTGCACTAACTGAAGAGCTGTTCAAATTTTAACAGTGCATCCGGAGGAAATAATTGATCTGATCATACTCAGCGAAGAAAAACAGGTGGTTATCGTTGAACATTGAAAATTGAGCATTGCATATCATTGACTTAAGGAAACTTCTCCGTTTAAAGTTGAATGTTTAAAGTTTAAAGTTCATTATGTGGGGCATGCTTCAAAAAAAAGAACAAACCTGTGTTTTGCGAATCTTAAACATTAAACCTCAAACCCGGAGACCAGCTTACGTCAACGACATTGATTAAGGATTGCATATTGATCATGA
>CBDDIT010000020.1:0-112206 GCA_965229175.1 Sediminibacterium sp.
ATCTGGCCTACATGGTAGGGATAATGGGCCAGTTGCCGGAGGATAGCATCAAATACCAGTAAAGGTTCTGTCCGGATCGTAATGGTCTTGGTAAGGTCTTCGGGTTTTAGATTTTCAAGTGCTGAAAGAAAGCAGCTCCATCCTTCTTCCCAGCGTGCTATGATTTCTTCCCTGCTACTTCTTGTGATATCAAACTCCGCGTCCCGGGTACGCCACTCTTTTTCTCCATCTTCCGTAAGAAACTGGGTCCACCGGCTCATCATTTTGCCATGCATTGTGTTGCACTATAACGGCAATACTATACTTTCAGATGAAGGCTGGTAAAACATATCGTCCTCGCTTACCTGCGAAAATGTTTTATCACCCAGATCCTTGTAATATTTCACCCGCTTGATGGCATCCTTTAAAAATCCAATTTCAAACATGTTTGTGATTTAAGTAATTGGTGTTTGTGTGAAAGTCAAAATTCAAAATTCAAAATTAAAAAGTCAAAAGTCAAAATCAAAATCCGCAATCCGCCATCCGAAATTCGCAATCCCTAGAACCCTGCCACTGAATCATCGCCGCGTTTATCTGCTGCGGTTTCTCTTTTTCCGGACGGTAATATCCGGATCGCTTCTGTTCGTCCTATTGCACCGCGTTCGGTGATTTTATAACCCATGGCCTGTAGATGTTTTTTTGTTTCAGCGTCAAAATCCTTTTCGATGGCCACTTCATCGGGCAGCCATTGGTGATGGAACTTGGGTTTATTGATCGCATCTTCAGCACTCATGGAGAAGTCGATGATGTTTACGATGCCCTGGAATACCGAGGTAGGGATGGTAGTTCCACCAGGTGTGCCTATCACTACATAGGGTTTATTGTTTTTTAAAACAAGCGTAGGGCACATCGAACTCAGCATTCTTTTTCCCGCCTGAACGGCGTTGGCTTCACCACCAATAGCACCATACATATTCGGCACGCCGGGCTTTACACTAAAATCATCCATCTCATTATTCATCAGGAAGCCTGCACCTCCAGCAACAGTCCTGCTACCGTAACCGCCATTCAGGGTGGTGGTTACAGATACCATATTACCCGCGGCGTCTACTACACTTAAATGGGTGGTTTCTTCGCTTTCCTTAATTGTTCCTGCCCTGGTTACCGCACTACTGCCTGCTTTATCGGGGTCGTAATCACTCATACGCTGCGCCAGGTAAGTATTATCCAGCAGGGTTTTCACAGGAACATTATAAAAGTCCGGATCGCCCATGTATTCGGCGCGGTCGGCGTAGGCCCTGCGTTCGGCTTCAATCATCAGCTGTACTGTTTTTACCGTTTGAAAACCATAGCTGCCAACAGGATATTTTTCAATCATCTTCAGCATCTGTCCGATAATAATTCCACCACTGCTGGGCGGCGCGAAACTGATTACTTTGTGACCACGGTATTCAAATTCAACCGGGTTGCGGAGTTTAGCGGTATAATTTTTCAAATCCTCCGTGCCGATGATACCATTACCACGTTCCATTTCTTCTGCAATCAAACGGGCTGTTTCTCCACCATAAAAACCCTTGGCACCTTCTTTTTGTATGCGTTTTAACGTGGCCGCCAGTTCTTTCTGGATCAGTGTATCGCCAGCCTTCCATTTACCTTCTTTTACAAATGCGGTAGGCCGGGTACTGTTTTCAGGAAAGATTCGCGGGCACCATTAAGGCCCGAGGCTTCCCGTTCGGAAATTACAAAACCTTTCTCCGCAATATCAATAGCCGGTTGTATCAACACCTTAAAGGGAAGCCTCGCATAATCCATTGTCGCAAATAAACCCGCAACCGTTCCGGGTATACCTGAAGCCAGGTGTCCTGCCTGAGACAGGCTTAATTGCGGGTTGCCGTTTTTATCAAGATACATATCCCGTGTTGCTTTTGACGGGCCGGCTTCGCGGTAGTCAATGCCAATCAGTTCGCCATTGGATTTTCTGCCCAGTAAAAAACCTCCGCCGCCAATATTACCTGCACCCGGATATACAACAGCCAGCATAAGCTGCGTGGCGATAGCGGCATCGAATGCGTTTCCCCCTTTTCTCATGATGGCCGCACCTACCATACTGGCCAGGGGATGTGCGCTGCTCACCGCCGCTTTAGTAAAATCCGCTTTCTTTACAATCGATATTTGTATGGGTCGATGGCTTTACCCCGGCCCACAATCGATGCAACCGGCTGCGCAAGTGCAATTGTATAACCCGAAATGGTAACTAAAACTATGATCAACTTTCTCATGGCAGGAAAATTACAGTTTTTTCTAACATTGCCTGCGTTTACCACTATAATGGGTAAA
Source organism: Sediminibacterium sp. (assembly GCA_965229175.1). GTDB lineage: Bacteria > Bacteroidota > Bacteroidia > Chitinophagales > Chitinophagaceae > Sediminibacterium. The sequence continues at coordinate 2,317 of CBDDIT010000020.1, forward strand.
AAAACACCCGCTTTTGTATGGTATCACATCGTTTCTTGCCTACATTCACAACTCATCTAAAAATTATATGAAAAGATCATTTGTTGGACTGGTCATGACATTTACCTGCCTGCTGACCCAGGCCCAGGGATTGCAGAGTCCCGAACAGTTTCTTGGTTACAAAGTCGGAACACGGTTTACCCGGCACCATAAGCTGGTTGAGTATTTTAAGGCTGTTGCGCAGGCAAGGCCTGAACTGGTAAAGATTGAAAAATATGGTGAAACCAACGAGGGCCGTGAACTCATGCTTGCATTCATTGCATCACCTGAAAACCTGCAGAAGCTGGAAATGATCAGGAAAAATAACCTGGGCTTGACGGGCATTACCAAAGATAAAGGTTCGGTTGAATCAGCTCCGGCTATTGTATGGCTTAGCTATAATGTGCATGGCAATGAGTCATCCTCCTCCGAAGCCGCGCTGCTTACCCTGTATGCGTTGGTAGACCCGGCGAACGAAAAGAGTAAAGAGTGGTTAAAGAATACGGTAGTGGTAATGGACCCCTGCATCAATCCAGACGGAAGAGACAGGTATGTTAACTGGTATAATTCAGTGGTGGGGCAAACCTATAGTGTCGACCCTTCATCGCGCGAACATTCGGAACCCTGGCCGGGCGGGCGGAGCAATCATTATAATTTCGACCTGAACCGCGACTGGGCCTGGCAAACACAGCTGGAAACGCAGTTAAGGCTGAAGCGATATAACCAGTGGTTACCACAGGTGCATGTTGATTTTCATGAGCAGGGAATAAACGGGCCTTATTATTTTGCCCCTGCCGCTGATCCCTATCACGAGGTGGTAACTCAGTGGCAGAAAGATTTTCAGCTGATGATCGGGAAAAATAATGCAGGGTATTTCGATAAGAAAGGATGGTTGTATTATACCAAGGAAAGGTACGATCTGTTATACCCGTCTTATGGCGATACCTATCCGTTGTATAATGGGGCTATTGGTATGACCTACGAGCAGGCAGGCGGCGGGCGTGCCGGATTGGGAATTATTAAAGCGGATGAAGATACTTTAACGCTGGTTGACCGGGCTACCCACCACCACACAACCGGTTTGTCTACCATTGAAACAGCATCGCGTAACCGGCAGAAGCTGATGGAAGAGTATAAAAAATTCTTTGATGACGGGCGCAATGGAAAAGTGGGAGAGTATAAGACATATGTAATGACATCAAAGGACGAAAATCATATTAAGGCCGTCATAGCGTTGTTGGAAGCGAACGGAATTGAGTATGGAACACTAACTAACAAGACTTTCAGCGGCTACAATTATGTAACGGGGAAAGAATCCGCATTTTCCGATGAAGGGTTTACGGTTGCTGTGAGTGCCTACCAACCCCGTTCCGTAATGGCAAAAGTGTTGCTGGAGCCTAAAACAGTGGTTAGCGATTCGAATACGTATGATATTACAGCATGGTCTGTTCCTTATGTATACGGCGTGAAGGGATATGCGGTGAAAGAAAAGCTGGATCAGACGGCGGGATGGAAAAGCAGTTCCACTATCACGGAAGTGAATGGTGCCTATGGTTTGCTGATACCCTACCAGTCATTCAATGCCGCAAAGATTGTTGCCTATCTTCTGAAGAACGGGGTGAAAGTGCGTTTTGCGGAAAAGCCATTTACCAGCAATGGGAAAGTATATGACAGGGGTACGCTGATCATTATGAAGACGGGTAATCCTGCTACCTGGAGCACTTTGGCCAATGAGGCCTGCAAAAAGTTCAATATACAACCGGTGGCGGTTGAGACAGGGTTTATGGACAAGGGTGTTGATTTTGGCTCGCCGGATGTTAAAACGATTAATGCAGGACTGAAAGTGGCACTGTTGGCGGGAGAACAAACTTCATCCTTAGGTGCAGGAGAGGTATGGCATTTTTTTGATAAGCAGCTTGACTACCCGCTCACCCTGATTAATGTAACAGACCTGGCCAGGGCCAATCTTAAGAACTTCCAGGTGCTGGTGATTCCGGATGGCAGTTACCGGGCTCTTTCAGATAAAGGGACTTCGGATAAGTTGAAAGACTTTGTGAGATCCGGGGGAAAGATCGTGGCGATTGACGGAGCAGTGTCAACACTATCGGGTGCCGACTGGGGAATTAAGGCAAAGGATGAAAAAGGTGGTGAAGAGAAAGGGGATTATGCGAGTGTGAAGAAATACGCGGACAGAGAAGCTAATTCGCTGTCCGGGTCTATCCCCGGGGCTATCTACAAGCTGGAGCTGGATAATACACATCCGCTGGCATTCGGGTATCCTGATTATTATTTCACTTTGAAACAGGATGCCGGGCAGTACGAATTTTTAAAGGATGGCTGGAATGTGGGAGTAATGAAGAAGGATGCGTATGTAACCGGATTTGTGGGCGTGAAGCTAAAGAACAAGATCAAAGACAACGTAATGTTTGGTGTGCAGCGAATGGGCGGGGGAAATATTGTTTACCTGGCGGAGGACCCTTTGTTCAGGAATTTCTGGGAAAACGGGAAGCTGTTATTCAGCAATGCGGTTTTCCTGGTAGGGCAATAAAGAAAAGCCAGGCAAACCGCCTGGCTTTTTTGTTCTCTTCCGAAGCTCTATCTTCGGCAAACGATCAACCGGATAGTTATGATTACGCTTAAAAGATTTTTGGGTTTAACGGCAGTCTTCTTGATCTGCCAGGCAGTGAATGCGCAGGTTCCCATTCCTGCCACCAGCGCGGATATATACCTTCAGTTAAAGAAATTGAATGTGTTGGGCAGCGTACTGTATATCGCCGCTCACCCGGATGATGAGAATAATGGATTTCTGCCCTATCTCGCCAAAGAAAGGATGTACCGGACCGGGTATCTGAGCTTAACAAGAGGAGATGGGGGGCAAAAACTGATCGGAAGTGAACAGGGTATAGAGCTCGGCATGATACGCACCCAGGAACTGCTGGCGGCAAGAAGAATAGATGGCGCGGAGCAGTTTTTTACTTCGGCATATGAATTTGGGTTCAGTAAAAGTGCAACTGAGGCCTTGAGTATTTGGGATAAGGAAAAGGTACTGGGAGAAATGGTATTTACCATCAGGAAATTTCAACCGGATATTTTAATCGCACGTTTTCCCGGTGATGCCAGGGCAGGGCATGGACACCACTGGGCATCCGCCCTACTGGCCAATGAAGCTTATGCTGCGGCCGGGGATTCAACAAGATTCCCTGAGCAGTTTAAGCTGGGTGTAAAACCCTGGAAAGCGAAAAGGTTGTTATGGAACGGGTTCAATTTCGGAGGCAACAATACATCCACCGGAATGCCGATAAGGCTTGATGTGGGTGGTTTTGATCCGCTGCTTGGCAAGAGTTCAGGAGAATTGGGCGGGGAGGCAAGGTCCATGCACAAAAGCCAGGGAGAAGGCAGGCCGAGGAGACGGGGAGAGATTATCGAAAACTTTACCACCATCGCCGGTGATACTGCCAAAACGGAAATCATGGAGGGGGTAATAACCAATTGGACAAGGCTGAAAGATGGGGCGGGAATAAAGGAAGCGATTGAACAGATTATAAAGGAATATAATTTTGAGCACCCTGAAAACTCTGTAGATGCGCTGGTGAAACTGTATAATCGCCTGCAGGTTGGCTATACAGGAGGATGGGTGGAACAAAAAAAGGAAGAGCTGAAGGAAATCATTATGAATTGCAGTGGCATTTTTGCCGAGGCAACCACCAAAGAGCAGTTTACTTTGAAAGGGGATACTGCCGTTGTGAATTGTTTTATTAACAGCAGGGCCAACGTAAAAGCGCAACTTACATCTGTTTCTATCATCCCCGGCGATGGTACCAGTGCTCCACAACAACTGTTACCAAATCAGAACTATAGTTATGACATAAAAGTGCCGATCGGGGATCCGGGGGTTGGTAATGATACCCAGCCTTATTGGTTACGCTTGCCGCAAACAGCGGGTAATTTCAACATTCCTGATCCCCGGTTAACCGGACAGGCATGGAATCATCCCTTATTAACTGCGAGGTTCTATATTCAGATCGGAGAAGCGGGTTTTACCCTAACACGACCGGTGCAGTACAAATATGTAGACCCTGTTAAAGGAGAAGTATACCAACCTTTTATTGCAGTGCCGCATATCTATTTTTCGCTCAGCCCGCATGTTGCATTAATGAATGTAAAGACACCCTATGGTAAATTCAGCAGTGATTCTATCTACCTGGGCTATAAATCCAACTTCACGCAACAAAAAGTACCTGTAAGTGTATATCTGCTGGAGGATGTAGTTAAACCCGTATTTGAAAAAGAGAACAGAGACTTTGAAAAGGGCAGGTCGTACACGCTCGCATTCCCTGTGAGTAAATATTATGATGCAAAAAAAGGCGACTATCTCGAAGCTGCGGTAAAACTTAACCTGAATGGGAAAGAAAGAATGTTTACTGATTATTTTAAGGGTATATCTTATGATCATATTCCGGATATATATTATTCCTTTAAAGACAGGATCAAATTTGTGAAGGAGGAAGTGGTTACTGCAGGTAAAAGCATTGGTTATATTCCCGGAGCCGGCGATAAACTGCCTGAGGCACTGAAAGAGATGCATTATGATGTGAAGATATTGTCTGCCGCTGATATCACTGAAGCCAACCTTCAGCAGTTCGATGCAATCATAATCGGAATACGCGCCCATAATATTTATGAATACCTGAGCGATAAGTTTGATGTTTTGAACAACTATGTTAAGAATGGAGGAAACCTGATCTCACAGTATATCAAAAGCAATACCGTGGGTACTAAACGGCTTAAGCTGGCTCCTTATCCCTTTACCATCAGTGCGGGTTCGCGTGTAACAGAGGAGAATGCAACGGTTAATTTCCTCCTGCCGCAACACCCCGTATTGAATTATCCCAATAAAATTACCCAGAAGGATTTTGATGGGTGGATACAGGAGCGTAGCACCTACCAGGTAGACCAGGCCGATCCGCACTATGAAATGCCGTTGGGTATGAATGATACGAATGAAAAACAAACGAATGGAAGCCTGGCCATAGCGAAATACGGCAGGGGCAATTTTGCGTATGTAGGATTGGTATTGTTCCGGCAGTTGCCGGCGGGTGTTCCGGGTGCTTATCGATTATTGGCGAACCTGATAGCATTACCTAAAAATAATTAGATGAGCAGCATGCAACCCCGGAAGCGAATAGGCATATTTACCATTCTTATAATAGGCCTTGCCATCGGGTTTTTTATAAAAAATGTGAAAGCAGGTTTGGTGATTGGACTGGCATTGGGACTACTGGCCGGAGGAATGATGTCCTCAGGGAAAAAGCGATAAATGCCTGCTATCCTTGAAAAAAGTACAGAAATGAAAGAACCTGATAACCGCAGAATACCACTCTTCTCCACCTGGTCCCGCTGGTACTTTTTTGTACTGGCCGTACTTGTATTGCTGATTGTCTTTTTTGCCTGGTTTACCAAATTCTTCTCATGAGCAGACCCGACTGGATAGTATTGATCATAACGCTCACCGCTATTATAGCCTATGGACTGTATAAGAGCCGAACGAGCAAAGACCTGGAAGGATATTTTTTAAGTAACCGGAGTATGCCCTGGTATATTGTGCTGCTGAGTATTATGGGTACCCAGGCCAGTGCCATCACCTTCCTCTCGGCACCCGGGCAGGCATATACCGATGGAATGCGTTTTGTTCAGTATTATTTTGGCTTGCCTGTTGCCATGGTAATATTATGTATCACTTTCGTTCCCTTATTCCGTAAGGTAAAAGTGTTTACAGCTTACGAGTTCCTGGAGCAGCGGTTTGATCTGAAAACACGAACCTTTACCTCCTTCCTTTTTTTATTGTCGCGGGGTTTGTCAACAGGTATCAGTATTTATGCGCCATCTATCATCCTCTCCTCCCTGTTGGGCTGGGATATCTTCTGGACCAATATTGTAATGGGAGGTTTATTGATTGTTTATACGGTCACGGGCGGGGCCAAAGCAGTGGCGTATACACAGCAATTGCAGTTAATTATCATTTTTGTGGGGATGTTTGTGGCTGGATATTGTATTGTTCATTTCCTGCCGGAAGGGGTGGGGTTTGCAGACGCGCTGAAAGTGAGCGGTGCCTCTGGAAAATTAAATGTGATTACAACGGGGGTGAGCGAAAAAGGCTTTGACTGGAAGGACCGTTACAATATTATCAGTGGTGTAATAGGTGGATTTTTTCTGGCCCTTTCTTATTTCGGAACCGACCAGTCGCAGGTGGGGCGTTATCTCACGGCAAAAGATAATACAGAAAGCCGGGTAGGATTATTAATGAATGGACTGGTAAAAGTACCTATGCAGTTCTTTATCTTATTGCTGGGTGCCATGTTATTCACTTTTTACCAATTTAATGATGCTCCTGTTTTTTTTAATAAATCCGTTGCGGAAAAAGCAATGGCAACGCCGTACAAAGACTCGCTTTACCGGATAGAACAACGGTTTAACCGGCAACAGGCGGTTCAGCATGGATTAAGCAAACAATATGTTGTGGCGGGCAAGGAGAATTATAAAGATAGTTTGCGCGCTGGGTCGGCTAAACTGGCGGGCATCCAGGGAGAGTATAAAGCGGTATTGAAGAAGGCATTACCCGCAGGTTCTGAAACCAGTGATACCAATTATATCTTTCTTCGTTTTGTAGTCGATTTCCTGCCAAAGGGATTGGTGGGGTTACTCATCGCAATTATTTTCCTGGCTGCCTGGGGATCTATCGCGGCCGCCCTGAATTCACTTGCCTCCTGTACCATGATTGATTTTCACCTCCGGCTGAAGGGGGTAAAACATAGTACAACAGAAGTAAAGTGCCTGGAGGAATACAAGGTGTCAAAATATTACACATTTGCCTGGGGGGTGTTTTCTATCATTACCGCAGAGTTCGCAACGGGCATGGGAAGCCTGATAGAAGCTGTGAATGTATTGGGCTCTTTGTTTTACGGAGTCATCCTCGGCATATTCCTGGTAGCTTTTTATTGCAAGAAAGTAGGAGGTAATGCTGTTTTTATTGCGGCAATAATAGGAGAAGCGATTGTGGTACTGTTCTTCCTGCTGGATAAATATGAAGTGATCGGCCTGGGCTTTCTCTGGTTGAATGTAGTGGGAGCCGTGGCAGTAGTGTTGATAGCATTGTTGCTTCAGATCTTCGTAAAGCCTGACGCGGATTCTCTTACCCGGGTATAGTGTCAGCTCTTTGTATTAAACGGCCATTCCTTCAGGTTCGCGGATTTAAGCAGGTAGGCAATAATTCCCAGCAGTATTACGGTTACTCCTCCCAACATCATCTTTTCGCCGGTTGAAAAAAAGATAAATCCCCAGATGGCGATCGCCAGTATTACAGGTAAGGGGTATAGCGGCATTCTCCAGGCGAAATGGGCTCTTGCCTTTCGCTTTACCAAAAGAAATAATCCAATTCCCTGGCCAATAAACTGTATCAATATGCGCATGGCCAGTATCGCTTTGATCACCGATTCCAGCTTTAACGTAAGGCTGAAAATAAAAGCGATGCCTCCCAGCACCAGCAACGAAATATGCGGAAAATGTTTGGTGGGATGCAGCTTGCCAAATACCTTAAAAAAAGCCCCGTCGCGTGAAGCGGCATAAGGTATGCGGCTATACCCCAGCGTGGCAGAGAAAACAGATGCGAATGCTACCCAAAGAATAAGCACGGTAACTATCTTAGCCGCCACAGAACCTGACAAGGTTTGGATAAACTCACTCACCACAAACTGGCTTTTTTGTATCTGCTCAAGGGGTAATACCGATGCAACACTTATATTCATCATCAGGTATAATACCGCAATCCCCGCTATTGAAATGAACATGCTTCTCGGTATATTTTTCTCCGGGTTAACGATCTCACCACCCAGATGGCAAACATTGTAGTATCCGAGATAGCTATAAATGCTCTTTACACTCGCAAAGCCTAATGCGGCTATAAACGCGCCGTTGAACTCCAGTCCCTGATTGATATTTTTTATGGGCGCCATGAAGTTGCCGTTCGCAACGCCACCACCAATAATCCAGGCCATGGTAAAAAGAACCCCCATCCATAACAACACACTGATCTTACCAATGGCTTCTATTTTTCGGTATAAAAGAATTACGATCAGTATTACCACGCTGCCGCTCATCAGCCTGCTTTGCCCTTCTCCCAACGGTACCAAAAATCCAAAATAATGAGCAAAGCCGATAGCCGCCGATGCGATAACCAGTGGCGACTGTATCATCGTTTGCCAAACGAAAAGAAAACTCATCAGCTTGCCCCATTTTGCACCATATCCTTCTTTTAAAAAATTATAGCTGCCCCCGGCCAATGGATAAGTTGCCCCCAGCTGCGCCCAGATCATAGCGTCGATAAAAGAAAGAATGGCACCTGCTACCCAGGCATACAAGAACCAGGGGCCATTCAATGTTGCCGCAACCGTACTCAATACCACAAAAGGTCCGATGCCAACCATATCGGTCATATTGATAGCGGAGGCCTGTAAAAGACTTATTTTTCTCTCGAGCTTCGGTTCATGGGTCATTGTTTTTTAAAGCTATGACTTTTTGGAATTTGAAAATTTGAAAATGTGGTAATTTGAAAATGGATGCCGCGACTCATCTACAAAAGAAAGATTCGCAGTCTCATCTTCAAATTTTCAAATTAACTAACTTACATCCAAGAAGAGACTATGAATCCAAGACGTATTTCAGTTCCCAACCCCCAACCACTTAATATCTACGAGGTCAATATCCGCCAGTATACCCCTGACGGAACATTTGCCGCATTTGAGAAGCATCTGCCCAGGTTGCGGGATATGGGTGTGGAGATGTTATGGCTGATGCCGGTTACACCGATCAGTGCAATGGTAAGGCAGGGAACTTTGGGTAGCTATTATGCATGTAGCAGTTATACGGCTGTAAATCCTGAATTCGGTTCCATGGAGGATTTCAAGCGGCTGGTAACAACCGCACACCAACTGGGAGTAAGGATAGTGATAGATTGGGTGGCTAATCATACGGGATGGGATCATCATTGGACCAGAGAGCATCCCGACTGGTACCTGCATGATGCGGAGGGTAATTTTACTGAAAAAAATGGATGGCATGATGTGATCGATCTCGATTTCAGCAAAACTGACATGCGGGCTGCATTGATAAACGCCATGCGTTTTTGGGTGGAGGAATGCGAAGTTGATGGGTTTCGTTGCGATATGGCGCACCTGGTTCCTCTCGATTTCTGGAAGGAAGCGCGGACAGCATGCGAGGCCAACGGATCGCTTTACTGGCTCGCGGAATGTGAAACCGTGGAATACCATACCGTATTTGATACGTCCTACGCCTGGTGGTGGATGCACGCTTCGGAGGACCATACCAAAGGGAAAGGCACGCTTGAAACCGTTAGAAACGTTTTGCACGGCTATTCACAATACCCTGCCGGGGCCACCAAACTATTCTTTACGTCCAATCACGACGAAAACAGCTGGAATGGAACGGAATATGAAAAGTATGGAGTTGCAGCAAAAGCCTGGGCCGTATTTACCTTTACCTGGCAGGGCGGGATACCGCTGATCTATGGTGGCCAGGAAAGCCCAAATTTGAAACGATTGAAATTCTTTGATAAAGACCTGATCGAATGGAACGATCCCCTTCGCCTGGCCGGTTTTTATAAAACATTACTCTTGTTGCGTAAGAGAAGTAAAGCCATCACACAGGGAGAAACATTCATACTCCCTTCTACCGCCGGCAACCAGTTACTCTGTTTTATGAGGAAGAGCGGAGATGAATGTGTGTTGGTGCTGCTCAATCTTTCGACCGATAACCGTATCAAAGTGCAGGTTCAGCATGACTGGTTGCAGGGAGCTTTCACCAACGTTTTCTCTGGCCTTAGTTTCCCCTTCCAAAAGAATGCAACATTCGAGTTGCAGGCCGGTGAATACATGGTTTACGAAAAAATAAACTAGTACTCCAACCGTGCCTTCCTGCCCTTGTGCGCAAATTTCCTCTTACAAAGGCACAAAGGCACAAAGGCACCAATTATGTAGTAACTTTCTGTCAGTTTAATGCAACCCTATGGCTGAAAATAAAACTAACGATTTGCAAAAGGGAACGGACCGGCGTTCTTTTCTTAAGCAGTCTTCTGTTGTGGCTGCGCTGGCACTCACACCCGGAGCGGTTATCAAGGCTGCCAATAACGGAGCGGATGAAAAGATTGCCGCAGCGTTTGAGAAGATGCCGCTGAACGTTTCCATCAACGGAGCATGGCAGAAAATGTCGGTAGAACCGCGGGTTACACTGCTAGATATGCTCCGGGAACAACTCCATCTTACGGGCACCAAGAAAGGATGTGATCATGGGCAGTGCGGCGCCTGCACCGTGCATGTGGACGGGCGCAGGGTTAACGCTTGTCTCACGCTGGCGGTAACAACGGAAGGCAGGCAGGTAACTACTATTGAAGGATTGGCGAAAGGCGAGGAGCTGCATCCGATGCAGGAAGCTTTTATAGAGTTTGATGGTTTTCAGTGTGGTTACTGCACACCGGGTCAGATCATGTCGGCCATTTGTTGTGTGCGGGAGGGTCATGCAGAAACTCCAGCGCAGGTTAGAGAGTACATGAGTGGAAATATCTGCCGTTGCGGAGCCTATTCCAATATTGTTGATGCCGTCATGCATGCCAAACAGGGAGGAAAAGCCATATGAACCAGTTTGAATATACACGCGCTTCCACTAAGCAGGCTGCTATCAGCGCGCTGAATAAAGAATCCGATTCTGTTTTTTTAGCCGGTGGTACTAACCTGATCGACCTGATGAAAAAGGGGGTAACAGCACCCGGTCGCCTGATTGATATCAACAACGTACCCCTTGCGGCTATTGAAAAAACTCCCCAAGGCATTCATATCGGGGCACTGGCGCGAAACAGCGATGTGTCGGAGCATGATCTTGTTATTAAAAATTTCCCCTTGCTTTCTTTGGCACTTAAGGCAGGTGCTTCTCCGCAACTAAGAAATATGGCAACAGTTGGCGGAAATATGATGCAGCGTACCCGTTGCAGTTATTTCTATGATACTACCATGCCCTGTAACAAGCGTGAGCCGGGAACCGGCTGCGGAGCGCTGGGAGGGTATAACAGGATGCACGCCATATTTGGTGCCAGCGATAAATGTATTGCCGTGCATCCCAGCGATATGTGCGTTGCTTTAACCGCCCTGGATGCTGTTATTACGGTTGCAGGGCCTAAAGGCGAACGTAAAATCCCTTTTGGAGACTTTCACAAACTACCCGGAGATACGCCGGAAAAAGATAACACATTGCAAAAAGGAGAGATGATCCTGGGGGTTGATATTCCTTTTAACCAACTTTCCAGTCATTCACACTACCTGAAAGTGCGCGACCGTGCTTCCTACGCATTTGCGCTGGTATCCGTTGGAGCCGCCCTTGCGTTAAAAGGAAATATTATCCAGGATATAAGGCTGGCTATGGGTGGGGTTGCCCACAAACCCTGGCGGCTGAAAAGTGCCGAGCTTTTACTAAAGGGAAAGGTGGCCAGCCCGGAGAACTTTAAGAAAGCCGCTGATGCCGTCATGAAAGACGCAAAAAGCTATGGGTACAATGACTTTAAAAAAGTACTGGCTCCCAACACTATTGTTGAAGCACTAAAAACCGCTGCAGGTATTGCATAAATAGCCATGGAAACAAAAAAGAAAGCCGATCCTATCAGCAGGGTAGATGGTAAACTGAAAGTTACCGGCGGGGCCAAATATTTTGCGGAGTTTGATGCGCCCGGTATGACGTATTGTGTGCTGGTTACGGCAACCATTGCAAAGGGAACCATTACCTCTATTGATACAAAGAAAGCAGAGAATGCGCCGGGTGTACTGGCGGTATTCACGCACCTGAATATGCCCGCCATTCCCGGCTGGGAAGCTCCTCCAACAGGTGCCCTGGCTTTGGGAGGTCAGCGTTACCGGATACTGAACAGCGATAAAGTATTATTTAATGGTCAGCCCATTGCCATGGTAGTGGCCGATACCTTTGAACGGGCGCAATATGCCGCCACCCTGGTAAATACAACCTATAGCAAGCAGGAATCGCAAACGGATATCGAAGCCAATAAATTGAAAGGCATGGCAACACCCCGGGTACCGGACTATAAAAGGGGGGATATGCCAGACGCGCATGCTACCGCACCTGTTACGATACAGTCTGTTTACACTATGCCTATCGAAGTACATAATCCCATGGAGCTGCACGGGATACTGGCTGTATGGGAAGGAGAGAAGGTAACAGTTTACGCAAAAACACAGGGAGTAAAAGCAACACAGCGAACGATCATGAATGCTTTTAAATTGTCTGATAAGAACGTGCAGGTGTATTCTGAGTTTGTGGGAGGTGGATTTGGCATGGCTCTCAGAACCTGGCCGCAGGAGGTGATCGTGGTAGCTGCCGCAAAAAAAATTGGCAGGCCGGTCAAGCTGGTAATGGGGCGCGATCAGATGTTTACCATGGTAGGTTACCGGCCCACCACCATACAGACATTATCCATTGGCGCAACAGCGGATGGAAAAATTACAGGGATACAGCATGAGGTGATTTCACAAACATCCACTTATGAAGATTTTACGGAAGGGGCGGTGAACATGACTAAGTTCATGTATGAAAGCCCGAATGTTACAACCCGTTACCGCCTGGTACCCCTTGATATCGGTGTGCCCATCTGGATGCGTGGACCGGGAGAAGCAACCGGTGCTTTCGCGCTGGAATCGGCTATGGATGAGATGGCATATAAATTAAAGCTTGACCCGATTGAATTCCGTTTACGGAATTATACAGAAACCGACCCTGAACGAAAAAGGCCTTATTCCAGTAAGTTCGTAAAGGAAGCCTACCAATTGGGGGCTGAAAAGATAGGTTGGTTCCGAAGAAACCCGGTTCCGGGTTCCATGAAAGAGGGAGACTGGCTGGTGGGTTATGGGATGAGTACCGGAACTTTTAATGCCTCACGCGGCCAGGCCACCTGCCGGGCAGTGATGATGGCCGATGGAAGCCTGTTACTGCAGAGTGCCACCAGTGATATCGGCCCCGGCACCGGAACAGCCATGACACAGATTGCCCACGAAGCCCTGGGAATCCCGGTAAGCAGGATCCGGTTTGAACTGGGCGATTCATCGCTTCCCCAGGCGGGTAGCCAGGGAGGTTCTACCACAACGTCTACAGTGGGTTCCGCCGTATTTGATGCCTGCGCTGCACTGAAGCTGATGCTGGCTGAACTGGCGGGTAAAGAAGGAGCTGTTTTAAAAGGAGCAAAAGCAGATGAGCTGATATATGCGGAGGGATATATTTCAAAAGGAAGTGATAAAGTTCTGATAGCGGATCTGCTGAAACAGAATAACCTTCCCTCCCTGGAAGTTACCAAAGAATCAAGGGGAGGACCCGAGCAGCAAAAATATTCCATGTATTCTTTCTCGATCCATTTTGCGGAAGTTCGCGTACACCCGGCAACCGGCGTAGTAAAAGTAAAGCGCGCCGTTACAGTGGCAGATTCCGGTAAAATTGTGAGCCCGAAAACAGCGGCCAGCCAGATGATTGGTGGCGTAACCGGCGGCATTGGTATGGCACTAACAGAGGAAGCGGTTATCGACCATCGCTACGGCCGTTTCGTGAATAATAATTTTGGCGACTACCATGTACCGGTAAACGCAGACGTACCGCATATCGAAACCATTTTTATCGATAGACCTGATCCGTATATCAACCCGATGGGTGCAAAAGGGATGGGCGAAATTGCACTGATAGGCTTCGCCGCCGCTGTTGCGAATGCTGTTTACCATGCAACAGGCAAACGGGTGAGGGACCTGCCGATAACACCGGACAAGTTGATTTAATGTCTTGATCTCCGCGTAAACTTTGCGCTCTCATGTTCTCTGCGGTGAAAAAGAATTACCTATTGCAAGCTGCTCAGGCTTTAAGAAATTTTTCACCGCAGAGCCGCAGAGAAGCGGAGGTTTCGCAGAGGGTTTAGTTATATTCAATAATAAAGAGGTGTTGTGCGGAACTGCAACACCTCTTTATTATTAATTGCTAATTATTAATTTCTAATTAATCCAAATCGCTTAGATCCAAGGGATACGGATAGGTACTTTCAAACCCAGGATAAATTCCTTCTATCTTTACTTTTCTTCCCTTATTCAGCGATAATATCTTATCCAGGTCAGCAACGCTTTTGATTTCCTGGTCATTCACGCTGGTAATGATAAATCCTTCCTGCATTCTTGTTTTCTTCAGCAGTCCATCATTTATTTTCTTTACCAGCACACCGCCTTGAATCTGGTTGGCATTGGCTGTTTTGGTATCGATGGCAACCAGTTCCGCACCCAGTTTTTCAATGATACCGGTAACTTTTACGATTTCTGTATTACCCGCTTTATTTTTCAGGGTAAGTGTTGCCGTATATTCTTTACCATCGCGTTTATAAGTAAGTGAAATCTTGTCGCCTGGTTTATACCGTGCCACCTGCTCCTGTAATTCAGGACCGCCGCTGATAGAAACCCCATTCAGTTTGGTAACGATATCCCCTTTCTTAAGGCCGGCAGCTGCAGCGGCACCGTCTGTCGGAACCTCAAGTACATACACTCCTTCACCTTCCCGGTAACCACTGCCGAGCTCTTTTTTCTGCTCATCACTGATGTTTTCTCTCGGGTACTGGATACCTATATAGGCCCTTTGAACCGTTCCGAACTTAACGATATCCGTAACAATCTTTTTTACAATATTAACCGGAATGGCGTAAGAATAACCCGCGTAAGAACCGGTAGGGGACGCGATAGCGGAGTTGATACCGATCAGTTCACCATTGGTATTGATCAATGCACCGCCACTGTTACCCGGGTTCACAGCTGCGTCGGTTTGTATAAACGATTCGATGGCATTACCACTCTGCCGGTCGTTTACGCCAATAGACCTCGACTTGGCACTAACGATGCCTGCCGTAACGGTAACATCCAGGTTCAATGGATAACCGATGGCCAGTACCCATTGCCCCAGCTTCGCTTCATCACTATTGCCATACACCAGGTAGGGCAGGTTTTTAGTATCAATCTTGATCACCGCGATATCAGAACTCGGATCCGAGCCTATGACGGTGGCTTTATAAGACTTTTTATTAGACAGTGTTACATTGATCTCATCAGCACCATCCACCACGTGGTTATTCGTTACGATATAGCCATCTTCCGTAATAATAACGCCACTGCCACTGGCCCGTTGCTCCGGTATCACCCGGGGGCCGCCAAAGAAATCACCCATGTCGTCACCAAAAAGATCAGAGAAAGGGTTACGCTGGCGCATTTGTGAATTGCTTACCTGCCTTGCCTTCGTTCTCGTTTTTATATGCACAACGGCGGGTGTTGCGCTTGTAGCCGCGGGGGAAAAGTCTACCGCACCTGCCCCCGGCGTATTGTTTCCAAAAAAACCGGCATAGTTCACAGGAAGCTTACCCGGCTCCTGTACGCCGGCCGCCTGGTAGCGCTCATATCGTCCATAGCCCCAAACACTCATCACCGCAGTGGCTGCGCTTATGGCCACAATGGCTATCACATTCTTAAAATTCATGTTCATTTCGTTTAAGATTAGATGCTTATTAAATCAAAAAATATGCCTTTCAGACAACAATTTAAGCCAAGCTGTTTAAATGACAGGCCAACCCTATTACCATTTAACAAATGTTTTACGTGAAGCTTCGTAGATGATTTGTTGGTTTGTTGGTTTATTGGTTTATTGGTTTATTGGTTTGTTAGTTTATACGTCAACCTATTTTAATGTATATTATCTCAATGCCCCCCCAATTAACCAAGAGACCAATAAACCAATAAACCAACAAACCAACAAACCAATTCTACCTTTGATTAAAGGGTTTTTAGGAAGGCCAGGGTATCTACCCCATCCGCATAATCGGTTAGGGAAGGGCTTTGGGCGGTTCCGAAAGGGGTGGCACTGCGACCAACAACGCATTGGATTTCCTCACTTGTTGCTAGTTTTGTTAGCACTGACGCTTTGTCCTTATAAAACTGATAGTGAACCTGGCTGACAGGTGAAAAAGCTGAAATATTTTCAGTCAAAATCACCGAGTCATTGCTCATATAGTATTTGTTACCCATAATCAGGAGGGCCAGGTGGTAGTCGAAGTTATGCTTGTATTTATGGAAATCCATAAAATGGTCGTAGTTTTTCAAGGCCTGGAGCAGGGGAATAAAGTCGTAGCCTTCGGGAACATACAGTTGTGTAACATTGCGGCAGCCCAGGCCAAAATAGAGCTGGATATCCAGTGATAATTTGGCCAGTTCTTCCGCGGTTTCATTGCCTTCCAGCAGGGCTACCGAGGTGCGGTTACGCCTGATAATATGGGGGTACTTTCCGAAATAATAATCGAAATAACGTCCTGAATTATTGCTGCCGGTGGCTATATAAGCGTCACAGCCTTTCAGTTGCTCGGCAAAACCTATATAATCGCCCACCGCAGGGTCCCATGCGCATAATTTCGCTGCCAGGTGTCTGAGCAGTATCTCATCTTTAGAGGAAACCTTTATCAGAGCCCGGTGGCCGGCAATAAAAACGCAGAGCAGATCGTGAAAGCCCACCAGGGGAATATTGCCTGCCATTACAATGCCTACCGTTTGGGTGGTTTCCGGGTGGTTGGCTAACAGGTACTTATCGGCCCAGGCACTCAGGAGTTCCTTATCGAGGAACTGTTGACCGATATTGGTTACGGCACAGCGTATAAATTCGGGTATGAACCATTGATTTTCACGAAAGGCACGTTCCTGTATGGCCAGCCATTCATCATCGGTTCCCAGCATATATTCCCCCAACCGGCCCAGCAGGGTAATTCGTTCTTGTAAAATCATTTGTCAATCGTATTTTTGCCACTGCAAAGGTAGATTCACTAACCCAACAAACCCATTTTGTATGGCCATAAAAATTACGGAAGAATGCATCAACTGCGGAGCCTGCGAGCCCGAATGTCCCAATAACGCTATATACGAAGGTGGTGTTGAGTGGTCGATAGCCGATGGCACCAGTATAAAAGGCAGTTTCACCCTGATGGATGGTACACTGGTAAATGCCGACCAGCGTTTTGAACCCCTGAGCGTGGATACCTACTATATTACCCCCAACAAATGCACCGAGTGCCAGGGTTTTCATGAGGAACCCCAATGTGCCGCCGTTTGCCCGGTAGACTGCTGTGTTCCCGACGAAATGTACAGGGAAACCGTGGAAGAACTATTAGCCAAGAAAGAAAAAATGCATATTTGAGTGGAGTTGGATTTCGGATTGCGGATTTCGGATTTCGGATTGCGGATTGTTCGATTTACCACGAATTCCCAATGAACTGTTACTACCCCCTAATTCCTAACTCCTAACTCCTAATTCCTAATTCCTAGCCCCTAACCCCTAACTACATGAAAAAGAAGATTGCCCTTGTTACCGGTGGATTAAGCGGGGAAGCACAGATCAGTTATAAAAGTGCCGTTACAGTGGGGAATAATGTAGACAGGGATAAGTTCGATGTATACAGGATTGATATCAACCATACGGGCTGGTGGTACGAGCCGGAAACGGGTGAGAAGAGCGGGGTGAACAGGGATGATTTTTCGGTTACTGACAAAGGGGAAAAGATAGTTTTTGATGCCGTATTGTTGTGCATCCACGGCACCCCGGGTGAGGATGGTAAGCTGCAGGGTTACTTTGATATGCTCAACCTGCCCTATACAAGTTGTGATGCAGCCACCTCGGCCCTTACTTTTAATAAGCGTTATACGGTTGCCGTGGCCTCGTTTGGAGGCATTAACGTAGCCAAATCACTGCACCTTTTCAGTCATAATCCTGTTTCACCTGAAAATATATTACAACAGCTTACCCTGCCGGTATTTGTAAAACCCAATAATGGGGGCAGCAGCATCGGGATGAGTAAAGTAAATAAAAGTCATGAATTGGCCGATGCCCTGGCCAAAGCATTTAAAGAAGATGACCAGGTGCTGGTAGAAGAATTTATCGGTGGCCGAGAGTTTACCATTGGTGTGTTTAAAAGCAGCGGGGGAATTATTGTGTTGCCCATTACTGAGATCAAAACGCAGAACGAGTTTTTCGACTTTGAGGCGAAGTACCAGGGCAAAAGTGAGGAAATAACACCCGCTGCCATTGATGACGTAATGAAGGGGCAACTGGAGTTGGCCGCCAAAAAGGTATATGAATTGCTAAACTGCAGGGGAGTGGTAAGGATCGATTTTATTTACGACCTGGAGAAAAAGCAGCCTTTTATGCTGGAGGTGAATACGGTACCGGGGCAGAGTGAGGCGAGCGTGATACCGCAGCAGGTAAAAGCGATGGGCTGGACATTAAAAGAATTTTACTCGGCGGTGATTGAGCAGGCATTACGTTAATTTTGAATCCATGAGCCGGCTTCCGCTTGCCCTGGAACGGATTTGGCTTATCTTACTACCCGAAACCGACCCAGGATTTTCAAATTTTCAAATTTTCAAATTTTGAAGTTCATTACCTATATAACTCACAAGCCTCTTTGGGTAAATATGCTTGCCGCGTTGGGACTTGTGCTGGTTTTGTTGCTGCTTTTCTTTGGATCCTTGTCCTGGATCACGGGCTATGGGAAAACCGAGAAGGTTCCAGCTGTAACCGGCCAGAATATCATTGCGGCCCAGAAGATACTGGAGGATAAGGGCTTTGATGTGGTGATACAAGATTCATTGTATGTAGACAGTGTAGCCAAGCAGGCGGTGCTGCGCCAGATACCCGAAGCTGATGCTGTTGTAAAATCAGGGCGCACCATTTACCTCACCGTTAACCGAACCATACCGCCACAGGTAGAAATGCCTAATTTATCGGGTTTTTCGGTTAAAAGTGCTGAAATGTACCTGGTGAGCCTGGGATTGAAAATGGGGGAAGTAACATATCGTCCGGATATAGCCCGTAATTCGGTACTGGAGCAGTTATACAATAACGCACCTATCGCCCCCGGAACCAAAATTCCTATTGGTACGGTAATAAGCTTTGTATTGGGAAGCGGGGTGGGAGCTACTGAAATGAACGTGCCTGATATTGTAGGAATGACATTGGCCGAGGCAAGGGTTTACCTGGCGGGTATCAATGTTAATATAGGTGCCGTTATCCCTATTGGACCTATCAGAGACTCATCAACCGCTTTCATTCAGCGTCAAACGCCTTCTTCTCTTTCGGATTCGTTGTCTGCCACAGGTGCGAGAATACCGAATAAGATAAGACTGGGGCAGGTGATGGATGTTTATATCGGCAGCACGGCCCCTGTAAAGAATGATAGCACGGGGATTCCTTCCAATAACTAATCAAAACAAACCATTTTATGCAAACCATTACTGTTGAAGAACTAAAGGCAAAAATAGATGCCGGAGAAAACATTAACCTGGTAGACGTACGCGAACCTCATGAGCATGCCGATTTTAATATTGGCGGCCTGCTGTTACCGCTCGGAAAAGTGCAAACCATGCAGTTGGATGAGATTGAAGATTTGAAAGATGATACGGTATATATATACTGCAGAAGCGGAAACCGCAGTGGCCAGGCATGTTTGATACTGGATACTATGGGATTCAAGAATACAGTGAATGTAGTAGGCGGGATGCTGGCGTGGCAGGAGCGTATCGGAAGCTGAAGAAGAAAGGAACGCAGATCTGCTGCCAGATAAATGCGATAGCATTCTATAAAAAGGCCATACAATTTTGTATGGCCTTTTTATGTATCCTGTAAAAATTAAGCAAAGAATGGCGTAACTAACGCAACTACCTGCTCTTTGGTTAGGGGTTCATCGAAAGATTCGGTGGCGGCATTAGTGCTGATATTGCCATTGGCACCGGCCAGGCTGGTGATAGTAACGCCGCCTTGTATGATGGCATCTTCTCCTACATAGTTGTTATTGGTGCGGGCATCAATTCCACTTACAACACCGGTGATCCAGGGTTTTACGTTTACCCCGAGGGCGGCGCGCATCTGCCGTATATGTGAAGCGTGACGGGCTTCAACGGAGTGTATATTTAACGCAGCGGTAAGAAACGCACGATTCGCTGTTCCCTGTAAATTAGGAGCTTGTCCTTTATACGCTCTAACCCCTGTATCTTCCAGTGCTTGCGATACCGCCAGGAATGTATTGTAGTTTGAAAATACATCGGGAAATGCCCCCTTGGCTGTAAAATCGAACTGGGCCGCAGTGTAGGTATAAGGCGTTCCGCCTGCTGCGGTGATAGCCGTTCTCAGGAAGTTTACGTGCGCGTTTTCATGGTCGCGTATAGTCGTAAGCGCGGTAAGTCCTGCACCTGCGGGTATCAATCCCGGCGTACCCACTCCTTTAATATAAAAATTAGCTTCCAGGTATTCAAGCTGCAACGCGAAATTTAAAACGCCCAGCACACCGGTAGTGGTCTGCCCATACGCTTTTTTAAACATAGAGCCCAGGGCAATCGGCAGGGCCGCCAATGTTAATCGCTTACTGATCGTGCCAAAATTTTTAAAAGCGGTTCTGCGTTCACTGGTTCTTTCATAAAAATCAGGGTCAACGCTTTCTATTTCTGATATAATATTCTGAAGGTTCATACTGTTTGGTTTTAGAAGAATAAATAGGTAACAGGCTACTGGTTATGATGGCAAACGACTGGCGTCTATCCGTGTATTGATATAAGTACCGGCAATAGCCAACACATCCTTGGGAAGCCTGGCCATATCAAGCCCATTGGCATCCAGTGCGGTTGTATCAGCAAAACTGCCAGGACTTATCAGGTCGCGGATATAAGCCGCATGCCGGGCTTCAACAGATACGATCTTGCCCGCAAGGGTAAGATAATCCGGACTCTGCAGTAATTGTCCCGCACCATTGTACGCTGTTACGCCCAGGTCCTCAAATGCTTTGGCCGTTGCCAATAAGCTGGCCCTGCTGGTAAAATCAATGCTGCTGAAATTCACATCCAGCGCAACAATCGCATTACTTCCCAGTGCCGCTTTAAAAAATTCGCGGTGCGCAATTTCATGATCGCGGATATCCGCCAGCAATGCTGCTTCTGCCGTTGTAATACCCGAGTACGGGGTAGCTACCACTTTGGTGTAGAAGGCCGCTTCCAGTTGTTCAAGCGCATAAGCATAGTTTAGAATGCCTACGTCCCCGCTTCCCAGGTCTACTCCAACGCCATCGGAGGTTTTCTTACAGGCGGTGATTGCTACCGCAGTCAGAAGAGAGAAGCCTCCGGCCTTTACCAGAAAGTCCCTGCGGGAATGTTGTTGTACGGGTTCCGCAACCCCGTTTGCTGCATCGTCTGCATGATTGGTTTGAACTGTCATAAATGGG
Organism: Sediminibacterium sp.; assembly: GCA_965229175.1. Lineage (GTDB taxonomy): Bacteria > Bacteroidota > Bacteroidia > Chitinophagales > Chitinophagaceae > Sediminibacterium. Next base: position 23,717 of record CBDDIT010000020.1, read on the forward strand.
TGTTTGGTTTTTGGAAATGGTTTCCGTTTTGACAAAAGACTAGTAGCCTGTGTTAAACAACAGGTATTTACAAACATTAAAAGAGGGGACTTTCTTTTATTATGAGAGAAGGGTAAAATTATTGTACCATCCAACTGCGGCCCAATATGTTGCCTCTTTTTCTCATTTTCACGTTATGGTGTTTCATAGTTTCGTTTTTTGTGGAACCACTAAACCCATTTACGCAAAAAGAGTGCGCCAGGGTTTTCCTAGCGCACTCTTTTTTACTTTACTAATCAGATAACTAGAAACCGATATTCAACGCCAGCATAAAATTTCTACCAGCCATTGGATAATAGCCGTTTTCGGTTACCAATCCTCCACCCGAGATATAATTATACGTATACCCGTTAGGCGCATATTTTTTGTTGAACAGGTTATTCACCTGACCAATGATCCGCCATTCTTTGATCGTTTTCCCTTTGATGGTCCATCCCGCCCGGAAATCTTCCGTAAAAAATGCTTTCAGTTTCCGTTGCGCGCTTTGGCTGTTATCCATATATTGTTCTCCCACATACTTGCTGGTGAAACTCAATTCTACATTTTGTACGGGCAGTATATTGATCGTGGCACCTCCCACAACAGCCGGCGAAAATGAGATATCAGTATTCCTGTGAACCCTGGCCACCTGGCCACCATTATCATAATCATCAATATACTCTGTAAACGATTTGATCTTGTTACGGCTGAAACTCAGGTTGCCGGCTATATTGATCCAGGTATCCAATACACCACCCGCCTGCAGTTCAATACCCTGTCGATAGCTCTTCGGGATATTGGTCCTTGTATATGACCCCACATCATTGATCTGGCCCGTAAGTACCAGTTGATTCACATAATACATATAGTAAATGGTGGCCCCCAGATGCCAGTTGGCCGTTCTCTTTTCAAAACCGAGCTCCACATCATGCAGGGTTTCATTCCTGGGTTGTGATACCGGGCTGGCCTGGAAGTCATCCCTGTTAGGTTCCTTATTACCCAACGCATAACTCAGGAATGCCTGTACTCCATTTTTGTTATACGTGATACCCGCTTTAGGGTTAACAAAGTCGAAACTCCTGTTTACACGCAGGGTTGGACTTCCCTGGAACCCCCGCATATTATGATTGAGGTGGCGGTATTGCAGGTCAACAAAACTCAACCAGTTCGCCGAGAGCTTGTGTTGCCATTTTGTATATACATTAAAATCCGTTTTGGTGGCAGGATAGTCGTAATAACGGTAGTCGGGTGAAAAAGTTCCTGTCTTCATCCAGGTGATATTCCCGAAGTGTTTGCCATCGTATTTTGTCCAGCCTCCACCCAAGGTAAGTTCTTCGGTGGGGTCTTTGTACTGTAACGAGAATATCTGTCCATAAAAATAGTTGTCGAGCCATCGCTGTCTCACCAGATCGGTTTGGGTCACTGGTCCCGATGGACTTGCCACATTGGGAAGGCCATATTTTGAGTAAGACTGATCGGCTTTGTATTCTTCATAATATCCTTTTCCCCTGCTTAAAAAAGCCGCTGTGTTGAACGACCAGTTACCGGTGAAAGAATGGTTAAAGAATAGCTGGTAGTGGGTTTGGGTATAATTATCGGTCTGGTTCTCATACGGATTTCCGGGCTTCTCGGTACCTGCCGGGTTGTAGGTGCGATTGGTTTCCAGCAAAGTTTCCGGAACCCCGTACCAGGCCTGGTAGGTCTTTTCTTTGCCCGAGAAAACATTAAAACGCAGGGATGATTTTTTATTGATATAGGCGGTGCTCAGGTAGAAGGATTGAAGGTTGCTGGTTGCGCGGTCGATAAATCCGTCACTGCTGATCCGGCTTATACGGGCGTCCACTGTAAAATGTTTATCGAATAACCCGCTACCTATTTTAATGGTGTTTTTCCAGGTATTGAAAGACCCGAAGCTGTTATTCAGTTCCCCATAGGAGCGCTCATTAAATTCATTGGTAGACAGGTTGATGGTGGCTCCGAAAGCTCCCGCACCGTTGGAGGAAGTACCCACCCCCCGTTGTACCTGTATACTGTTAACGGAGGATGCCAGGTCGGGCACATCAACAAAATAACTGCCCATACTCTCTGCGTCATTGTAGGGGATACCGTTCACAGTAACATTAATACGGGTTGCGTCAGATCCCCTGATCCGGATACCTGTGTATCCAACGCCATTACCGGCATCGGAATTGACCACAACGGAGGGTGTCTGGTTGAGAAGGAAGGGGATATCCTGGCCAAGGTTGTTTTTGGCCAGTTCTTCCTTTGCCAGATTGGTACGGGCGAAGGGAGCTTTATCTGATGCCCTTACTGCCTTTACTTCCAGTGGTTCGAGAAACAGGGGGGAGGGCGTTAGTGCAATCAGCAGCAGGTTTTCGCCGGCGGTTACCGAAACAGACTGGCTATACGGCTTAAATCCCAGGCTGCTCACCTGCAATTCATAGGTGCCAGGCTTTAGCCGGGTAAAGCCAAAATGGCCATCTGAGCCGGTTAGCAAACGCTGACCGTTCATACTTACCGTGGCACCTGCCAGGGCTGTCTTGTTTTCCGCGTCGGTTACAGTTCCCTGAAGGCCGGCGGTTTTGTTGGGTTGGGTGAAGGCAATGATGGTTACCAATGCCAGCATGGTTGTTCCCAAAAACTTTTTCATTCTTTTCAGTTTAAAAGTTAACAATGGGAACAGGGAATAGCTAAGTGGGAGGACTTACATACAGAACTGTACACCTTCCCTTCGCAGGAATTACCCTGTTCAGGTTCAACGGGTATTATCTCAGCCTCCCGCCAACAGGCGGGAAGCACCCCGAGGAATGATCTTTTGCAAAATTAGGTGTTCAGGTTATTCCGCCCAACTGTAACTTTAATTCCTGCTAATCGTTGTACCCTAAAATACCTGTATGAAAAAAGCGATATTCCTGGCTGCTATATTTCTCGCCACCCTTGCGCCGTCGATCCGTGCCCAGAACGTAGTGGTTGACGCCAACGCAGAAGTTCGGAGTACCGGCAGTTTCAGTGCCATCGAGTTGTCGGGGGCCATTGATCTCTACCTCTCCCAGGGCACCGAAGAAGCGGTTGCCGTTAGCGCTTCCTCAGACGAGATCAGGTCGAGGATACACACAGAAGTGAAAGGCAATAAACTTCATATTTATTTCGACGGAAAAGGGCTTAACTGGAAAAACTGGGGAAATCATAAAATGAAAGCCTATGTTACTTTCCGTAAGCTCACGCGTATCGAGTCTTCGGGGGCCTGCAATATTAAAACCACGGACCCTATCAGGGGGGAAGAGCTTACCATCGAATTATCGGGGGCCAGCGATTTTACCGGTGAATTATCGCTGAACAAGCTGAAACTCAATTCCAGCGGTGCTTCCAATATGCGTTTGTCGGGAACGGTTGTTACCACGATTATTGATGCCAGCGGAGCCTGCGTGGTAAGGGGATACGACCTGAAGACGGATAACTGCAAAATAGATGCATCCGGAGCCTCCAATATTTATATTACTGTGAACAAGGAACTGAATGCGGAAGCCAGCGGTGGAAGCAATATATCCTATAAGGGAACCGGGGTAATACGTGATATCAGCAGCAGCGGGGGGGCTTCTATTAAAAGGCGCCAGGACGAATAAAATTCAAATAGATTTGGAAAAGAGTTCTCACAGCCTTACCTTTGCAGCCCAAACATCGCGAGGTAGAGCAGCGGTAGCTCGTCGGGCTCATAACCCGAAGGTCGGAGGTTCGATCCCTTCCCTCGCAACTAAAAGGCCTTTGATGGCCTTTTTTAATTAAAAAGGAAAAAGGGGAAGGAAAAAGTAAAAAGGAAAAAGTAGAAGATAATTGCAGGCATTAATATATCTCAATGCCTAATTCCTAACTCCTAGTTCCTAAAAACTAATTCCCAATAACCAACCAGGGCCTCGGAATTTGAGGCCTCATTCGGCTAGAGGCTTCTCTGGATACTGAATTCTGATACCGGGTAACGGTTTGATATGGGCTAGGCAGCTTTATCATACTACCGGTCTACTTGTTCAATACTCACAAATACCTCTGCTAAAAAACTTTCGGACTTCCCGTCATCGGGCTTCCGGACTTACTATTATGAAATCTGGATTCGTAAACATCTTCGGCCGCCCTAACGCGGGTAAAAGCACGCTTCTCAATGCATTGATAGGCGAGAAGATGGCTATTGTATCTTCCAAAGTGCAAACCACCCGCCACCGGATCAAGGCATTTCTGAATAAGCCGGGTGAGTACCAGGTGATCTTTTCAGATACACCGGGCATTATTGATCCCAGGTATAAACTGCACGAGCGCATGATGGACTCCGTTAAAAGCGCGCTGGAGGATGCGGATGTAGCGTTGCTGATGGTGGATTCCAATGAAAACCTGGAAGAGGTGGATTCCATTTTCCAGGCACTCCGCCTGAAAGTTCCCTGCATAGTGGTGCTGAATAAAATTGATGAGGCAGGTAACGGAAAAATCAAAGAAGCGGAGGAATTTTTTGCCCAAAAAGACTATTGCAAACAACTGGTTAAGATTTCCGCCCTGCAAAAAGTACATATCGATAAACTTTTAACGGCTATCATGGCTTTTTTGCCGGAAGGTAACCCGTTTTATAGTGAAGAGGACCTGAGTGATCTGCCCACCAAATTTTTTGTAGGTGAAATGATCCGCGAGAAGATTTATGATCTTTTTGGCGATGAGATACCCTACCATACGGCGGTAATGGTAAACGAGTTCAAGGAAAAATCCAGCCTGGTAAAAATACAGGCCGATATCATCGTTAACCGGGAAACGCAGAAAGCGATTATCATTGGAGATAAAGGAAGTATGATACGACAGGTAGGCATGGCGGCCCGGAAAGACATAGAAGCGTTTATTCAACAAAAAGTATTCCTCGAACTCTTCGTAAAAGTGCGCCCGAAATGGCGCGATAATGACCTGCAGCTGAAGGAATACGGATATAGGTAAGACGCTTGATGGTTTATAGTTTATAGTTTGTAGTTTATTGTTACTTCGGGGCGGACTATTTAGCTATTAACAACGATTAGACCCTTAACAATAGATATTAAATCGAATTTATGAGTTATACTGTAGCAATCGTTGGAAGACCTAATGTAGGAAAGAGTACCCTGTTTAATCGTTTGCTGGAACAGCGCAAAGCGATCGTGGATGATATCAGCGGGGTAACGCGTGACAGGCAGTATGGGCTGGCCGACTGGAATGGCAAAGTGTTCAACCTGATTGATACAGGTGGATTTGTGCCGGGTAGTGATGATATGTTTGAGACCGAGATCCGCAAACAGGTAAGGATTGCGATTGAGGAGGCTGACGCTATTATTTTTATGGTGGATGTAGCGGTAGGTATTACAGACCTGGATGACGCGATGGCGGATATGCTGCGACGGGGCAAGAAACCGGTGTATGTAGTAGTGAATAAAGTGGATAATGGCGCGCGGGAACTGGAAGCGAATGAGTTTTACTCACTGGGCTTTAAAAATAATTTTTTTATCAGCAGCCTGTCGGGTAGCGGAACCGGCGATCTGCTGGATGCGGTAACCGAGCCCATCACGAAAGAAGATGTGGAAACGGCTATGAAGGAAACCGATCTTCCCAAGTTTGCTATTATTGGTCAGCCCAATGTTGGTAAATCTTCCTTGCTGAATGCGCTGATCGGGCAGGAGAGAAGTATTGTGAGTGAAATATCAGGAACCACAAGGGATAGCATTCATACGCACTATAACATGTTCCAGAAAGAGTTCATGCTGATAGATACGGCGGGTATCCGGAAGAAAAGCAAGGAAAAAGATGATCTGGAATTTTATTCAATCATCCGGGCTATTAAAGCGATGGATGATGCGGATGTTTGTTTTATAGTACTGGATGCCGATAAAGGAATTACAGCGCAGGATATTACCATTTTCAGCCTTGCCGTTCGCAAGGGGAAGGGAGTGGTGGTACTGGTAAATAAATGGGACCTGGTGGAAAAAACAACCAATACCGCCCGTGATTATGAAAAAGCCCTGAAACAGAAGCTGGCACCTTTTACGGACGTGCCGATACTGTTTATATCCGTGATTGAAAAAACAAGGATATTCAAGGCTATTGAACTGGGACTGGATGTATTTGAGAACAGGAAAAAAAAAATACCTACTTCCAGATTGAATGATGCAATGCTGAAGGCTGTGGAAGCCTATCATGCACCGGTGGTGAGAGGCAACCCGATCAAGATTAAATATGTAACGCAATTGCCAACGGAAGTGCCATCTTTCGCATTTTTTACCAATTACCCGGATGATATTAAAACCCCGTACAAGAATTACCTGGAAAACAAAATGCGAGAAAATTTTCCGTTAACAGGCGTGCCTATCAGGATATTCTTCAGGAAGAAGTAGCGGGTTTTGTGCCAGTTTGTACCAAATTTGCCTTTTTTGGGGCAATGGCATCAATATTGACCTAATTTCGTTCACCCGTTTTGTAAATCGGGCCGATGGCAGTATGCCATTTTGACCAATGAACCTTTAGACCATGTTAAAAGAGAAAATGTTTTTTCATTCAGAAGAGGATACCGATTTCATGCCTATCATACCGATTAATGAGCATGATAGCGAGCAGGACAGGAACCTTGTTATTCCAGATATATTACCCATTCTACCATTGCGCAATACCGTGTTATTCCCGGGTGTTGTGTTACCGATTACGGTGGGCAGGGATAAGAGTATCAAGGCCGTAAATGAAGCTTATAAATCAGACAAGCTGATAGGCGTACTGGCACAGAAAGATCTGAATATAGAAGAGCCTGAGCCCAAGGATCTTTGTTCCGTAGGAACCGTGGCAAGGATCGTAAAACAGATCAAGATGCCGGATGGCGGTACCACTATTATTATCCAGGGTAAACGCAGATTTGAATTACTGGAGATGGTGGGGGATGATCCCTTCTTCCGCGCATCTATCAAGCTTTTTGATGAAGACGTTTTGCCGGCAACAGAAGATTTTAATGCCTATATCAGCACTATTAAAGATCTGGCCAAACAGATCATTGAGTTATCGCCCAACCTTCCAACGGAAGCTTCCATCATACTCAAGAATATTGAGAACCCGTCTTTCCTGATCAATTTTGTGAGCAGCAACCTGAATAGTGAACTGGCGGAGAAGCAGGCATTGCTGGAGATCAATGAGATTCATGCGCGCGCAGAGCGGCTGATCTTTGTATTACAGCGAGAACTACAGTTTGCCGAACTAAAAGACAAAGTAACCAGTAAAACACGCACTGAAATTGATAAGCAGCAGCGTGATTATTTTTTGCAGCAGCAGATGAAGAGCATCAAGGATGAGCTGGGTGGCGATTCCAATGAGCGGGAGATTGCAGACATGAAGAAAAAAGCGGAGGGAAAGAAATGGCCCGATGCTGCCAAAACGAGCTTTCAGAATGGAATTGCCAAACTGGAAAGGATGCACCCTACCACACCGGATTACTCCGTGGTGTACAATCACCTCGACCTGATGCTGGATCTTCCCTGGCTGGATTATACGGCTGATAATTATGATCTGAAGAATGCCAAAAAAGTGCTGGATACAGATCATTATGGCATGGCCAAGATCAAGACAAGGATACTGGAATACCTGGCGGTATTGAAGTTAAAGGGGGATATGAAGAGCCCTATCCTGTGTTTCCTGGGTCCTCCCGGTATCGGTAAAACATCATTAGGCCGTTCTATTGCGCATGCGATCGGGAGAAAATATGTGCGGGTGAGCCTGGGTGGCCTGCACGATGAAAGTGAGATACGGGGGCACCGTAAAACCTATATTGGTGCCATGCCGGGACGGATTGTTCAGAATATCCGCAAGTGTAAATCATCCAACCCGGTAATGATACTGGATGAAATAGACAAGATAGGAAGTGATTTCCGCGGCGATCCTTCTTCTGCTTTGCTGGAAGTGCTGGACCCGGAACAGAACCATACGTTTTATGATAATTACCTTGAACTGGAGTACGACCTGAGCAAGGTATTGTTTATCGCCACTGCTAATAACCTGCAGAATATACAGCCCGCGCTCCGCGACAGGCTCGAGATCATAGACCTGAGCGGTTATGCCATTGAAGAGAAAGTAGAGATCGCCAAACGTCACCTGCTGCCAAAACAGAAGGAAGCGCATGGACTGGCCAATGTGAATTTTAAGCTGGCTGATAAAGTGCTGGAGAAGATCATTGAAAATTATACGCGCGAAAGTGGTGTGCGGGAGCTTGACAGGCAACTGGCATCCATTATGCGTTTCCAGGCCAAGGAACTGGCAACCAAAAACAAGCTGAAATCCAATGTAACCATGCCGGATGTGGAGAAAATTCTCGGGCACTCGCGTTACAGCAATGAGATATATAAAACAGCCAATATGCCCGGCGTAGCGGTGGGCCTGGCATGGACCTATGTTGGGGGAGATATATTATTTATTGAAACCCTGTTGTCGGAAGGAAAAGGTAAGCTGGAACTAACGGGTAACCTTGGCAACGTGATGAAGGAAAGTGCCACAACAGCGTTAACTTATCTGCAGGCAAATGCAAAGAAATTTGGGATAGACCCGGCGGAGTTCACCAAAAAGAATGTGCATGTACACGTACCCGAAGGTGCTGTACCCAAGGATGGTCCGAGTGCGGGCATTACCATGCTTACTTCGTTAACATCTGCTTTTACGGGCCGGAAAGTGAAGCCTTTTCTTGCTATGACAGGTGAGATCACTTTGCGCGGACAGGTGCTGCCGGTTGGCGGGATCAAAGAAAAAATTCTGGCTGCTAAACGCGCCGGTCTGAAGGAGATCATACTTTGCTGGCAGAACGAAAAAGACATCAATGAAATAGACGCCGCGTTTATTAAAGGAGTTCAGTTTCATTATGTAAAAACAATGCAGCAGGTAATAGACCTGGCGTTGGTATAGTGTGAAATTAGCCACTATATTTGCCCGGTGCGGCGACTCCTGGTCTATATGTTACTGATATGCTTCGGCAAAGCCAGCACGCAAACGCTGGGTGGGAATGCTGTATTTACCTTTCTTAACCAGCCCAATTCAGCGCAGCTTTCCGCCCTGGGAGGCGTAAATGTTTCATCTATTGGAAATGATGTTGGATTGGTGTTCCAGTCGCCCTCCCTGCTAAGAAGCGGGATGCACAAACAGGTAAGCACTTCTTTTCATTCTTTTCTGGCCGGTATCCGGAACTATGGATTAACCGCAGCTTATCATCTTGAAAGATCGGGAACCAGCCTGGCGGCGGGAATCAACTATTTTGATTATGGCGCCATTGCCCAGACAGACGCTGCCGGTACCATCCTGGGAAGTTTCCGGCCGGTTGACTATGTAGCGCAGGTAACGGCTGCGCGGCAGTACCACGAGCGTTTTTGGTATGGAACAACCATTAAATATATTCAATCCAGCTATGGGGCTTATCGCTCATCGGGCCTGGCGATGGATGTGGGTATCAGTTATTTTGACTCCACTAATAACTGGCAGGTGTCTGTTGTGGTTAAGAATATTGGGACACAGCTTACTACCTATGATGGAGGCGCAGTAAAAGAAGAGTTGCCGTTTGACCTGCAGGCCGGTATTACCAAAAAGCTGGCCCATGCGCCTATCCAGTTTTCAGTAACTGCTCATCACCTGCACAGGTTCGACATACTCTATAACGATACCAGTTTTCGGGCCGGGGAGGGAGAGAATGATCTTGCCGCGAAAAGAACCCTGCAGAAAATCTTTTCCCATCTGGTTTTTTCCACCCAGGTATTTTTAGGGGATAAGCTGGAGCTCACTGCCGGCTACAATTTTTTAAGGCGGCAGGAACTTAATGCGTACCGAATTTCAAGCGGTTTAAACGGCTTCTCGTTTGGTGCCGGTTTGTTCATCAGAAAAATGCAAATCCGTTATGCGACCGGCTTTTACCAAAGTAACCTGTTTCACCAACTGTCGTTAAATTTCAAACTTAGAACCGATGACTGATGCAGTTGATAACCTTCTACCTTACAGTCAGGTTAATATAGATGATAGTGGAGTCGTTGCCGGCGGTAGGATAGCGATTGGCAACAGAAAGGACTACTTTGTCTGTACCCGGGCTTTGCAGGGAACTGGTGTATGTGTAGTAGGGATCATTGGTGTCTTCCACGGTTTCTATGCTGCTTGTTTTATAGTGTTCCGCCTGTTGAAGAATGGCAACCGTTTTAGACGGAGTATATACGCCCGAAAGGTCGAAATTAAAAGTGCTGTTGATACTAATAGTGGTATCAATGGTAAGCTCTTTTATACTCTCGGTTTGAATAACCTCTTTATGGCAGGAGGGCAATACCATGGTGCCAATGGCACCGACCAGTGCTGAAATAAAAAGCTTCTTTATGTTGAAAAGTACAGGTGCCTTCATGACTATAAGAGACAAAGACCCGAAAGAACGTTGCCTCGAAAACCAATATGTTACTCCTGATCCGTTATCAGTTTCCCCCTGGTTTTGGCTTTGGCGGCAGCTCGGCTTTCGGTTTAGGCAGTACTGCCGGTGGGGTAGTTGGTTTTTCAACCGGTTTTTTGGGATCTTTTTCTACCGGTGTTTTTTTAGGTTTTTCAACACTGTATTCTGATTCGGGGCCAATACCGAGGTCCTCTATTTTAATAGCTTTGGGAACTTCATAATCCTGCGAAGTGCCTGTACCCCCATCTTCAGTTTCGCCGGATGGGACCGCAATATTACCATTATCCCAGTCGATAACCGGGTCGTTGGTCATGGATTCGGGTTTCACAAAAGTTAGTTTGGTGTCGATGCCCGAGTTGGCATCGGCGGCCGCTTTTTTCATAAAGTAGGCCCATATCGGCATGGCGGCACGTCCACCTTCCCCGTTTTTGCTTTCGGTTTTAAAGCGGATAAAACGATCATCGGCACCCACCCAACCTCCGCATAACAGTTGTGGTGTATAGCCCATGAACCAGGCATCGCTGTTGTCGTTGGTAGTTCCCGTTTTCCCGGCAATTTCCAGCCCGGCAGGCATATCAAATCCCCAGATACCGGCCCCGGTTCCATGCTGCATTACGCCCTGCATCATTTTAATAACAGAATAGGCAGTGGCATCACTGATCACTTCTTTCCTGCGGGGCGCATAGGTGGCCAGTACATTGCCATTCCTGTCTTCAATACGGGTAATGTACATGGGCTTGGCATTAAAGCCCCTGCCCGGGAACATACTATAGCCCTGCATCATCTCATACAAGGAAAGTTCAACCGCACCAATTCCTATAGAAGGGTAGGCCGGTATCTTGGAGGTAAAATCGCATTTGCGCAGAAAATCAATCAAGCGTTTGGCCCCTTCGTTGCCGTTGTTGTCCAGCTGTTTTAAAACATATGCTGTTGCGCAGTTACGCGATTTGGCCAGTGCCAATGCCATCGGCATGGCGGCCCCGGTACAGGTTTTCGTGGTAGCCGGTACCATCCCGTAGCCTCCAAAGCTCTGCTGGTTATCATATACGGTTGTACTGGGTGTAAAGCCCGCTTCTTCAATAGCGAGGCTGTATAACAGGGGTTTCATGGTAGAACCCACCTGCCGTTTGGTATTGATATTGGCGTGATCGTACTTGAATGTTTTGAAATCAATACCACCCACCCAGGCTTTGATCTGCCCGTCCAGGGGATTCATTACCATAAAGCCCGCCTGCAGCATCTGGCGATGGTATTTGATAGAATCATAGGGTGTCATGGTAGTATCTTTTCCACGCGCACTGTTCCAGGCGAATATGTGCATATTCTGAACCGGCTGGTAGAAAGTTTTTTTGATCTCTTCATCTTCCAACCCGTCTTTTTTTAGATTACGCCAGCGGTCACTCTGACGCATGGCCGCTTCCAGCACATTCTCATATCCTTTCCAAACACTGCCGGTTTTTATATTATCCTGCGCATTCAGCAGCTTCTGCATATTGCTCATGTGCTTAGCCACTGCTTCCTCTGCATAGGTTTGAAAACGTGGGTTGATAGTAGTATAAATCTTTAAGCCATCACGGTACAGGTCATACGTATCGCCATTATTCTTCTTATGTTCCTTGCACCATTTCTTCATATCCTCTCCCAGTATCATCCTGAAATAGGGGCCGAGGCCATTGTTCTCGTCCAGTTTCTTATAGTTGAGATCAATGGGTTTGCGTTTAAGTATTTCAGCTTCGGCCTGAGAAAGATAATCCTTCGACACCATCCGGTTCAGTACCAAATTGCGCCTTTCCAGGGCCCTGCGCGGATTGGCACGCGGGTTGTAAATGCCCGGCCCATTAATCATTCCTATCAGTACTGCCGCTTCTTCCACATTAATACGGTCTGGCTCTTTCTGGAAAAATGTTTTGGAAGCATTACGTATTCCAAAAACATTATCACTAAACGGAACGGTATTCAGGTACAGCGTGATAATTTCTTCTTTGGTAAAATTTCTTTCCAGTTTTACAGCGATAATCACTTCTTTCAGCTTCTGAATGCTTCGCAGCAAAAAGTTCTTGGTATTCCAGTTTTCCGTAAAAAGGTTCTTGGCAGTCTGCATGGTTAAGGTACTGGCACCACCCTCGCTTCCCAGGAAAATAAAGGCGCGGGCCAGCGAAAAACCATCTATGCCGCTATGGTCATAAAAACGTTTATCCTCTGTGGCCACCAGCGCATTAATGGCGTGCTTGCTGATATCCTTATACTCTACATTGATCCTGTCTTCCACATAGTATTTCCCCATGGGAGTGCCGTCATCCGCAAATACCTGGCTGGCCAATGAAGCGGTGGGGTTCTCTATATCTTCCAGGTCGGGCATTGATCCCAGCCAGCCAAGATTGATCACCAGGATCAGCAGCAGGAATACGCCGAAACCTCCAAGGAAAATTTTCCAGAATATTTTTACAGACTTTGACATATCAGCAATAAGATATTAATTAGCTTGATGAGTAACCGGGCGATAAATATCCGCCATTTTCTTTGTCAATCCCGCAAACATCCACCGGATCCCTAAAATTTATCAGGAAACACTTCGTGCATGAATGCCCGGTAGGCAGCCATATCCTTTGTTTCCATCAATACCCTCAGGTTATTGCCGCTGATAATTAGAAAACTATACTTGTCGGCTGTTAACCAGGGCATGATCCTGGAGGCCGTCAGGGGCCGTGTTTTGTCAATATACCCCATCGCATCCCCGGCATTCGGAAAAGGACCGAACAACAGGAACTCGAACTGGTCTCCAATTTTTTGTGTGCCGATAGTGATCCTGTCAGCCGCAAACCTTTCCTGGTTGAAACGGCTGAATGCATTGCGGCTTTCGGTAACAAATATCGGGTCTACTTTCTCGAGTACCACGGCAACAAATTGCGTATCTGTTACATTAAAAGAATACCCGGATTTACGTATGGTTGCATCCACCGAGGCTTTTTCCAATGAAAGCCCGCGTACAGGAGCTTTGGGAATAATCAGCCCCGAATCCCTTTTTGCCCGCGTAACATCGGTTCCGATGGTTGATTTATCCCAGATATTCGCGATCTCCCTTCGGTCGGAAGCCAGTTCATCCGGCGGGGTAAAGGGCTTTTGCTTTTTGGTCGACAGCCCCGTGAAAGGGTTGGTACTATCCAGGTCAATGCCACGGCGGAGGTCTTCATCTTTCCTGTCTACTTTCAGGTTGGCCAGGTAGTTCTCAATTTCATTTCTTCTTTTCAGCACATCTATCATGGTAACCGCTTTCTCGGCAAGCGGTGTTTTATTAAACAGGGTGGCGATGCTTTGCAAACGATTGATAGCTGTACTATCCTGGCGCTGTTTGATATAGTAAATTGATTCGATGTACAGCAACTGGGGTGTCCAGTAGGTGTTGCCGAACTGTTTGTCGGCCTGCAGTTTGGCTTCCTTCGCCTCATTAAACCTTCCTTCGATGAACATCCGGTAAATATTGGCATATTGTTTTTCAGCCGGATCGGCTTTTTTAGGTACACTGCCCTGGTTTAACTGCGCCGCATATTTTCCACCGGCAAAGGAGCGGTTCAGCCGTTCGGTAACCGCATCCGCTTTTGCAAGATCATTTACTTTGCGGTAACAATAGGCAAGGTTAAATAGTGCCTGCTCTACTTCTACGCTTTCCGGGAAACGACGAAGCAATTCTTCATATACTTCTATCGCCGATGGATAGTCTTCAAGCCTGTTTTGAAAAGTAAGCGCATTGCCCAGCAGGGATTTGATGATAGCGGCGTTGGAGCTGTCGCGCTGAACAGCATTCAAAGGAATGTTTTTATACAGTGATTCAAAAGTCAGATCATTTTCCTGCGATTGCCCGGTGGTGGCTTTTATTTCCTGCAATGCTTTGGCGGTGTTCAATGTTCGGTCCACCGCTGTTTGGCGTCTCCAGTTATCTACATTGGGTCGGTTACCCCATTTCGATTTGAATTCCACCGCACCTTTTGCGCGGAGGCTGGCATTTAAAAAATAGAATTCCGACCCGCTACCCGCACCTGTGCCGGGGAAGAGGTTGGGATTGGCCTGTCCAAAAGAACTCGTATATCCCGGATCCATTGCAGGAATATCTTTCAGCCCTTTTTCTTTCCTAAGCTGTTTCAGTGTTTTTCTTACCGCTATATTCCTGTCTTCCACACCCATCGCCGCCAGCTTTTGCAGGCTGTCCTGCAGGTGGATAGTAATAATATTCTGTGTAATGACCTGCAGGGCAGGTTTCCGCTCCTTTACCCTGGGCTGGTCCGCCTCCTTTAACAGGGCCACCTGTATACTGTCGTAATAGGCGTAGGAAAGGCCGTAAGATTTGCGGGTATAGTTCAGGTCGCCCAACACTAAAAAACTCTCCTGCCGTTGTGATGGGTTATTCGTATTGTACAGGATGCTTTTCAATAAAAGCTCATGTGCAGCCTGGTAATTTTTTCTTCTCAGTTCTAAACCGGCCGCGGCAAAATAGATGATATCACGGGTACTTTCATACTTGTCTCGTTTGGCCATTTTCAACAGTTCGTCGAGGTTATGCTGCAAAGCATTTTCCCTTGATCCTGTAGACAGACTTACCCTGTTGAGCCTGGCATATATTTCCATCAGGGGGTCGGTAGTATGTTTTATGGACCGTTCATATAGTTCAGAGGCCAGCTCATCGTTCCCGGCTTTTTGGTAAAGCTGCGCAGCCAGGAATTCCCATCTGGGTACTTCATTCTTATCGTCTGTTTTTTCCAATGCTTTTGTGAGATGCAAGGCCGCCGTTGCCCATGCCTGTTGTTTGTACATCACATAGGCTATCGTTTCATGCAGGAAGCTCTGGAGACGGGTAGGGAAATTGGGATCGGTGCGTAATATTTCCAGCAGACTGGCCGCTTCTATGTATTTCTCCTGCTCTATATAGTTCCTGGCCTGCAGGATAAAGCTTTCATTCCTGCTGGGGGGGATGCTGGTGACCCTTTTCCATAAACTCCTGTTCTCTTTCGTTGCGATGGTAAAAACGCCATGGGTATTGCTGGCATTACTGCCAATAGGAATATCATATCCATCATCCTTGGGAGAGAATGCATAATTAATATACTGGAACACCATGTTGGCGGAATCAAAATCTTTGCGCAACAGGTAGGCTTTTCCCATTAAAAGGTAGAGCTTGTCAACCCAATCACTTCTCAGGTCATGCAAAAGAATACCGGCTGTTGTTTTATAAATCACAGAGTCCAGGTGATCTTTGGACGTTACATCCAGGCTATATTTGTAAAAGGGGAGCAACTGCGTATAATCGTCAGGGGACGCCGCTTTCGCCCTTTCAATGATCTCGTTCAGTTTAGTATTGGCATTAAAATAATAGTTAAAGCGGCTAACCAGATTATTGTAGAATCGCCGGGGAACTGTAAATTTTTTATTGCTGCTTCTTTCTGAAGTAAGGGTGCGGGACTCGTATTGGGAGGGCTTGACTATTTGTTCCAGAAATGTACCCTTTTGCGCGGACAATGATAATGCGGTACAGTTCAGCCCTACAAACAGAACCAATATCCTTCGCACTAACTGCCTCTTGTATGATGGTAAATGGCTCCGGTACATAAAATGTGTTTAAAATTACATTTATTTCCCAATTGAAAGCTCCAAAAAAGCAGTTTCATCATTACCTTTAATCTCTTTTAACAGAATGGCCAATACCGAAATAAATAATACACTCAGCCGATTGAGGAACAGCTACCGGCTGGTTGTGATGAATGATGACACCTATGAGGAGGTGGTTACTTTTCGCCTGTCGCGTCTCAGCGTGTATATCGGGCTGAGCACTGTATTTGTGTTATTGGTAGGACTTACCATCGCGCTTATTTCATTTTCCCCCTTAAAATATTATATCCCTGGCTATGGAACCCGTGAGAGCCGGTCGGCACTGCAGGTGCTGAAAATACGGACAGACTCACTGGAGCAGGCGATCCGGTATAAGGACCAATACCTGGATGGTGTAAAGAAAGTGCTATCCGGGAACACTACTGCCAAGCTGGATACGATTCCGGCGGTAGTGCCGAAAACTGAAGCTTCGAGCGATTAAAGGTATGACCCAGAAATATATTCAACTGATCCGGCCATTGATTGTGGCTTTTGTACTTATCAATGGTTTGGTGATACCATTTCAGGCGAGATTGGCAGTGAAGGGTATTGATGGAAATGTACTCATTTGCGCCAACCTGTTGTTATTCCTGTTCAGCATCCTGAATGTTTATTTCCAGTCGCGCAATATCAATAACCCGAATCCGAATGCGGTTATCCGTGGGGTGATGGCGGGGATGTTCCTTAAATTATTCGGGTTAGCCGCTGCGGTCATGATTTACCTGTTTGCAGCAGGAGAGGGAAGGAGTGTTAATGCTGTTTTCCTGTCGATGGGCCTTTATATTATTTATACCTGGTTAGAGGTCCGTATTTCTTTACGACTCAAGCCTAAGCAATAATGGCGGCAACGGAACACCCTATGCAGGCCCTGGCGGCCTATCTTCCTGATAATACATTTGACCTTGTAACCGCTTACCTGCATCATTACAAAGTACATCTTACCATTACCCGTCAGCGTAAATCGGTTTTAGGCGATTACCGGCATGCGGCGCAGGGTGGTAACCATCGTATCAGTATCAATGGGAACATGAATAAGTTCGAGTTCCTGGTAACGCTGCTGCATGAGCTGGCACACCTGCTTACGTTTGAACTGCACAAGACCCGGGTGGAGCCGCACGGTAAGGAATGGAAAAGCCAGTATAGCCGGTTGCTGGTTGATTTTGTACAGCATAAAGTTTTCCCTGCCGATATTGAGCAAGCCCTAAAAAAGTCAATCCTGAACCCTGCCGCTACGGCCAATGGGGAAACGGACTTGTTACTGGTCTTACGCCGCTATGATGAGAGAAAAAAGGAAGGGTACCTGCCTGTTGCTGACATACCAGAAGGCAGCCTGTTCCAAACCGACAATGGACGGATATTCCGAAAAGGAGCGAGGAGAAGAAAGCGGTTTGAATGTGTTGAAGTAAAAACCGGGCTGGCCTATACTTTTAGCCCGATTGCGGAGGTGAGGGTATTAATTTGAAAATTTGGGAATTTGAAAATTTGAAAATTTCAACATGATGGGATTAACAGGAATGTTTACATTACATGTGATCCATTTTCAAATTTTCAAATTCTCAAATTTTCAAATTAAAACGTTCTGTATGAAAAAGGTAGTAATAGCCATCATTTGTGTATTCGGTTTTGTAGCGATGTATGCGCAAGAGCCGAAAGTGCTTCGCCATGTGGTGATGTTTAAATTTAAGGATCAATCCACTCCTGAGCAGGTGAAAGTGGTGGTGGATGCTTTTCGAGCACTGAAAGGAAAGATCAAACTGATAAAGGATTTTGAATGGGGGCTGAATAACAGCCCCGAAAAGCTTAACCAGGGCCTCACACATTGCTTCTTCGCCACATTTGCCTCTGAAAAAGACCGCGACGATTATTTAGTGCATCCTGATCATAAAGCCTTCACCGTAATTGCGGGTCCGCATATAGATAAGGTGACGGTTGTGGATTATTGGGTGGGGCGGTAATTTGAGAATTTGAAAATTTGAGAATTTGAGAATTTGAAAATGTTGGCGCCAGACGTACGGGCTATCTTTCTATTGTTTGATACGTACTCCAGCAAGGAGTTAATTTTCAAATTTTCAAATTCTCAAATTTTCAAATTAAAAATTAAATTAAGCCACTGCTTTCTTAACCAGGTCCGCTGCTTCGCTGAGTTCGATGGCAGACTGGACTTTCAGGCCGCTTTCGTCGATTAGTTTTTTGGCTTCCACGGCGTTGGTTCCCTGGAGCCTTACGATAATAGGGATGGTGATATTGCCCATTTTATTGAAAGCTTCGATTACGCCGGCGGCAACACGGTCGCATCGTACGATACCACCGAATATATTGATGAGAATGGCTTTTACATTCGGGTCTTTTAAAATGATACGAAATCCGGCTTCAACCGTTTGGGCATTGGCAGAACCGCCTACATCGAGGAAGTTAGCCGGTTCACCACCGCTTAATTTGATCATGTCCATGGTTGCCATAGCCAGGCCCGCACCGTTTACCATACAGCCTACATTACCATCCAGCTTTACAAAGTTCAGGTTGTACTGGCCGGCTTCCACTTCTGTAGGGTCTTCTTCCGTTACGTCTCTCAGTGCCGTAATATCCGCATGGCGCATCAGGGCATTATCATCAATATTCATTTTACAATCAACGGCAATGATCTTATCATCGCTTGTTTTGAAAAGGGGATTGATTTCCAGCATACCGCAATCGAGTCCTACATAGGCATTGTACAGGCTGGTTACGAACTTTACACCATTTTTAAAAGCTTCGCCGCTCAGGCCCAGGTTAAAGGCGATCTTTCTTGCCTGGAAACCTTGCAAGCCGCCACCCGGGTGAACCCATTCCTTGAATATTTTTTCCGGGGTATTATGGGCAACTTCTTCAATATCCATTCCCCCTTCGGTGCTGTACATTACCACATTCATGCCTTTGGCACGGTCGAGCAGGATAGATAGATAAAATTCTTTAACGGGGTTGGCTCCGGGATAATAAACATCCTGTGCTACCAGTATTTTGTTCACTTTTTTACCTGCGGCACCAGTCTGGATGGTTACCAGGGTTCCTCCGAGTATATTTTTAGCAATAGAAGTAACATCTTCCAGGCTTTTGGCAACGGCAACACCCCGTTGCTCAGAGCCATTTATTTTCCCTTTTCCACGTCCACCGGCATGAATCTGGGCTTTGATAACGGCAAAGTTATTACCCGTTTGTGTCTTGATCTGGCGATACGCCTCCTCAGCCGCCATTACGGTATCCACCGCAATGCCTTCCTGTACCGGTACATTATATTTTTTCAGCAATTCTTTCGCCTGGTATTCGTGTAAGTTCATGATCAGAATTTTGGTGCGGCGAAGATAAGCCAAACAGCCCTCAAAAATGCCCGGATTTACGGAAAGAAGAAATTTTCAGAAAAATTGATGTTTGTACACTGAATTTTGATTAGTTTGCAAAACCTTAAATCGTAACAATAAAACACAAACCATGAAAAAATTATTATTTGCAGCGGCTATATTGATCGCATCCGCTGGTTTTTATTCATTTGCCCCCAAGGCAGGTGCCAACAAATTAGCACCCTTAACTGTTGCACTTGATAAAAGTCGTATCGACTGGGTTGCCGCTAAAAAATCAGATTTTCATACCGGTAGTTTCTCATTGAAAAGCGGGGAGTTGCAGGTAGATGGCGGAAAGCTGAAAGGCGGAAAATTTGTAATTGACCTGGCTAACCTGAAAGTAACAGACGCGTCTGGCGACAGACTGGCCGGACACCTGAAATCCGGTGATTTTTTCGATGTTGCCAAATTCGGAGAAGCTACTTACGAGATCACTGGTGTTAATTATACAGGTGCTACTACCGCTGATATTACCGGTAATCTCAGCATCAAAGGAACATCTGTACCTGTAAAATTCCAGGCGCAGATCCGCAATGCAGATGAAAAAGGATTTTTTGCCCAGGCTTTCTTTACCCTGGATAAAACAGCCCTCGGTATCACTTACGGAGCAGGAAATGTATCAAACGATGTTCAGGTTGCTGTTCATTTGTTTGCAAAATAATTAAGACGGATAAGGATTCCCCCCTTCCTTATTGTTTCAGGTGCCGCTTTTGCTTTGCAGGGCGGCACTTTTGTTTTGGGGAACAAGTATATTGCAACTGCTAAAACATGAAAATATGGCTAAAGTAAATTTGTCTTCCATCACTCCAATAGAAATGTTACCCGGCTATTCCGCCCGTTTTATTCATACAGAGCAAATGACCTTTTCCTACCTGGATGTAAAAGCGGGGGCGGCGGTTCCCGAGCATTCGCATCACCATGAGCAGGTTTGTATGGTGCGGGAAGGCGAATTCCAGTTAACACTTGATGGTGAACCCATCCGTTTCGGTCCTGGTGAAGTGATCGTTATCCCTTCCAACGTTAAACACGCCGGTCTGGCAATTACCGATTGCAAGCTACTGGACGTATTCACCCCGGTAAGAGAGGACTACCGGAAATTAGCAATTGGTAGTTAGTAATTATTAATTACCAGCATGAAGCTTTTTAATCTCTTCGGTAAGTTTGGGTACTACTTCAAAAAGATCGCCAACAATGCCATAGTCGGCTGCTTTAAAGAATGGGGCTTCGGGGTCTTTGTTGATGACTACGATCACCTTGCTCCTGTTAACACCGGCCAGGTGTTGTATAGCTCCTGAAATGCCGAGTGCGAAATATAAATTAGGTGCTATCTGTACGCCGGTTTGCCCAACATGCTCATGGTGCGGACGCCAGTCGGCATCGGCAACGGGGCGGCTGCACGCAGTGGCTGCATTGAGTTCTTTGGCGAGGTCCAATAGTACCCCCCAGTTTTCCGGGCCTTTTAATCCACGGCCCCCGCTTACCACAATATCGGCTTCGGTTAAGGGAACTTCGCCCACAATCTTATTCACGGCACTGACCTTTATCTTAGAGGCATCAACAGCAATGTTCAGTTGGGCCAGTTCAGCGGTACCCTCTGCCGTTTCGGTATGAAAGCTATTGGTATTTAATGAGATTACTTTAATGGGCGAATGGATGGCAACATGGGCAAATGCTTTGCCAGAGAAAACGGTTTTTTTCACCACAAATCCATTACTGGTATCAGGTAACGCGCAAGCACCGGAAACAATACCAGCCTTTAACCTGGCCGCTACTGCCGCCGAAACAGCTTTACCTGTCTGGTTATGTGAAAATACCAGTACATCCGCGCCGGTTGCCGTAACCGCTTCAGCTATTACTTTTGCATACAACTGCGCGTCCACCTGGTTAAGCGATTCGTTACTTACCTGGTTAACTTTCTTTACGCCATATTTACCCAGTGAAGCCAGGTCGTCACTAACCGAGCCCAGCACCAGTGCCTCAGCCGTAGTTCCCAGCTGGGCCGCCAGCTTAGCCCCATACGTTAATACTTCATAAGAAGCTTTCTTTATATGTCCTTCTGCTTGATCTGCGAATATAAGTACCATGTTTTTTAATTTTAAAAATTGAGAATTTGTCCTCCTCTCCAACTGACTTACGATATACGACTCACGACTAAAACCTAAATCGCTTTTGCTTCCTCATGAAGCAGTCTTACGAGTTCTGCAACATTGTCGGGGCTTACCAGTTTAACCCCTGCTTTAGCGGGAGGAAGTTCGTAGCTTACTACGCTGGTTAGTGCTTCAATGGCAGCAGGTTCGAGTACTTTCAAAGGTTTGGTTCTGGCCGCCATAATACCCCGCATATTCGGGATGCGTTGCTCGGCCACTCCTTTCTGGCAGCTTACTACTACCGGCAGGTTTACTTCGGCAGTTTCTTCACCGCCTTCAATTTCGCGGGTGATAACAGCCGTCGTGCCATTTAATTCAAAATGGGTAGCCAGTGATATATAAGGCGAGCCGGTTAATTCCGCTATCATGCCCCCAATGGCAGACCCATTGTAGTCAATGGTTTCCTTACCGGTAAAAATGATATCGTATTTTTCATTTTTGGCTACCTCGGCTATTTGCGCCGCAATATAATAGCTATCGCCAGCAGGCGCATTCACGCGGATAGCTTCATCGCCTCCCAACGCAAGTGCCTTGCGTATCACCGGCTCACAGTCGGCACCGCCCACTGTAATCAGGTGGATAATAACAGAAGCGTCTTTTTCTTTCAGTTCAATGGCCCGTACGAGCGAATACCATTCATCATAAGGATTGATGATCCATTGAACACCCGTTTCATCGAATTTACTGTTACCATCCGTAAAAGCAATTTTGGAAGTGGTGTCGGGCGTTTTACTTACGCAGACTAGTATTTTCATAGCAAAAAAAGTTAGGGTGATAAATAGTTGTTTATGCAACTAATAGCAAATATAGGGAAAAGTTGTAAGTCGCAAGCAGTAAGTCGTAAGTCGTAAGTCGTAAGTCGAAAGTCGTAAGTCGAAAGTCGCAAGGCCTAAGTTAAAACCCGGCCGGCCTGATATTTTTGTAACTGCCTTATCTTTATGTATGAGCCGGATAGAAAAACTAATGGAATTCCTGGTGGCAGCGCCGGAGGATAATTTTGTAAGACATGCTTTGGCACTGGAGTATGTAAAGCTGGGGGAGGATACGAAAGCGAGGGACTTGTTTGAAGCAGTTCTGACCGGTTCGCCGGACTATATCGGTTCCTATTATCACCTGGCCAAGCTGCTGGAAAAGATGGGGGATACTGCATTGGCCATCCAGTGGTACGAAAAAGGGATGGAGGAAGCCAGGAAGGCAAAGGACAATCATTCTTACAATGAGTTACAGGCCGCTTATGAGGATCTAGTTTATTAGTTTATTAGTTTGTTGGTTTATTGGTTTATTGGTTTCTTAGTTTATTGGTATTTGGAGGAACTAAATAGCTGATGAAAATTGACCAGTTTTATAACCAATGCACCAGCAACCAATACACTAAGAAACCAATAAACCAATAAACCAATAAACCAACAAACTAACAAACTAACAAAAATGCCATACGATCCCATCAAGTACAAGACCCCAACGGGAACCGAGTTAAGCTGTAAGGGTTGGATACAGGAGGCCGCTTTGCGGATGTTGCTGAATAACCTGGATCCTGCCGTGGCGGAAAGGCCTGATGAGCTGATAGTGTATGGGGGCAGGGGGAAGGCCGCGCGTAATTTTGAGAGCCTGGATCTGATTATTAAAGCACTGAAGGAACTGGAGGAGGATGAGACCCTGCTGGTGCAAAGTGGTAAGCCGGTAGCTATGCTGCGAACCCACCGGGATGCGCCGAGGGTGTTGTTATCCAATTCCCAGCTGGTTCCTAAATGGGCCAACTGGGAGCATTTTACGGAACTGGAAAAGAAAGGGCTGATGATGTATGGGCAGATGACAGCAGGAAGCTGGATATATATCGGTTCGCAGGGGATAGTGCAGGGAACCTATGAAACATTCGCCGCGGTAGCGGATAAACATTTTAATGGATCGCTGAAGGGAACCTTAAGTGTAACGGCAGGATTGGGCGGGATGGGAGGTGCACAGCCATTGGCGGTTACCATGTGCGGTG
Source organism: Sediminibacterium sp. (assembly GCA_965229175.1). Classification (GTDB taxonomy): domain Bacteria; phylum Bacteroidota; class Bacteroidia; order Chitinophagales; family Chitinophagaceae; genus Sediminibacterium. The sequence continues at coordinate 47,315 of CBDDIT010000020.1, forward strand.
GCGTAAGCCTGATAGCGGAAGTGGAGGAATGGAGGATTGATAAGAGGCTGGAGACAAGATACCTCGACATAAAATGCACGGAGATGGATGAAGCGATAGACAAAGCGGTAACAGCCAAAGCCGCGGGATCGCCGCTTAGTATAGGCGTTCTTTGCAACGCGGTTCAGTTATTACAAAGATTAATCGAAAGAAAAATAGCGGTGGATATTGTAACCGATCAGACCTCGGCGCATGATCCGCTGGTGGGCTATGTTCCGCATGTGCTGTCCAATGCTGAAGCTGCCGAGCTTCGCAGGGCAAAACCTGACGAGTATATTGCCCTTGCCTATGACAGCATGAAATTACATGTGGAGTTGATGATTGCTTTGCAGGGTATGGGTGCTGTTACATTTGATTACGGGAATAATATAAGGGCCAGGGCTCAGGAGCATGGGTTGAAAAATGCCTTTGATTTTCCGGGCTTTGTACCGGCATATATCCGCCCGCTTTTCTGCGAAGGCAAGGGCCCTTTCCGATGGGCCGCATTAAGCGGCGATCCGGCTGATATTGCGGTTACCGATCAGCTGGTAATGGAGATGTTCCCCGGCAATACAAGTATGCAGCGATGGATGCGGATGGCTAAGGAGCGGATTGCTTTCCAGGGGCTGCCGGCAAGAATATGCTGGCTGGGCCAGGGGGAGCGGGAGAAAGCAGGGCTGGCTTTTAATGAGCTCGTAAGAACGGGCAAGGTAAAAGCCCCGATTGTAATCGGCCGCGACCACCTGGATACGGGCTCGGTGGCATCGCCCAACCGGGAAACAGAGGCTATGATGGACGGGTCGGACGCAGTAGCCGACTGGCCTGTTCTGAACTCTCTGCTGAGTACAGCAGGTGGGGCCAGCTGGGTAAGCCTGCACCATGGCGGCGGGGTAGGGATGGGATATAGCATCCACGCCGGCATGGTAATAGTGGCCGACGGAACAGAAGCGGCGGCGGCCCGGCTTTCGCGGGTACTACGCAATGACCCCGGTTTGGGCGTGATACGCCATGCCGATGCGGGGTATGATGTAGCCAAAGATACAGAGCGAAAGCATGGCTTATCCTTACGGGATCGCCTGGAAGCCTAAGGCAGGACATGTAGGGAGATGGATAAACTGCAGACCGTAATGCAACGGTTTTCGCTCTGTATGTGTCAACCTCAAAACCCCGTTATGAAAAAACTCATTTCAGCAACATCCTTCTTCCTGGCCATTTTACTATTCTCCTCCTGCACTAAAGAGACTGTCAGCATTGGTGGACCCCGGCTGGTGCGGGTTAAGCTGGCCGGACAAGTGGAAGCCGAATTTACCTATGATAATGCCGGCCGGCTAACCGGTTACGCATCCTATAACGCAAACGGTATTAAAAGAAGTGAGTTCTCCAATACCTACGACAATAACGGAAGGCTGCTGAAACAGGTAAACGCCATTAATTTTAGTTCCTCTTCCACTGGTGTGCAAATGAGTAGTTCATACAGCGAATATAGCTATGGAACCGATGGTAAACTTGCGGAAACACGAACCTACCTGGTGGTTGCTGCGGGTGGACAGCTCGCCAGTAAATCAATTCCTACCTATGATGCGCAAGGCCGTACAATTGCCATTACCGTGTATGACCCGGTTACCAATGCAGCAACTGCCAGGAGAACCTATACTTATGATGCGCAGGGAAATATAAAAGTGGAAGAGTTTTTCCAGTATAGCGTGGGACAGGGGCCGTATACGCATACTGAATACGAGTATGATGATAAAAAGAATCCCTTCCAGGGCATATGGGTGCCACCTTACGGCATTAATACTAACAACATTATAAAAGCCAATACCACCAGTTATTATTCCCCTTTAGGCGTTTTTGTTCCGCAGGGCATTACCGGAACGAATGTTACGGTTTTTAAAAGTTATACCCCATCTGGCTATCCTGAAGTGGTAAATGATAACGGGAATGACCGTCTGTACGAATATCAATAGAGAGTGCGCCACCGACGGATGCAATGGGTTCCTTTTTACGAATAAAGAAAGTGGTTCAGTAGATTCCGCATGATAAGAGGGGTTGAAAAACGGGGCTTAATTGCGTACTAATACTGTTTTTGATCAGCCGACTGGGTTTTAGGTTTGCAGTTCACTAAAAAAACTACGGTATGGCTGCAGTTCTGCTACACTTTAAAAAGTTCACAAATGGTATATACTTAAGGTATATATTTGTAGTATATACTCATTTTATGAAAAGCCTGTCATTAAAGCTAGACGAATCTGTTTACGCGGAAACTGAGAAAATTACAAAGGCACTAAAAGTACCCCGTAACAGGTATATCAACGCGGCTTTGAGCTTTTATAATGCTCAAAACAAGAAATTAATTCTTACAAAAAGCTTTGCCAGGGAATCGCTGCTGGTTCGTGAAAATTCCATGGTGGTCTTGCAAGAGATGGAGTCAATAGATACCATACATGATTAAGCAATATGATGTATGGTTGGCAGATTTGGCACCGGGTTTTGGTACGGAACCCGGAAAGACGCGCCCCATTGTGGTGGTACAGACTGATATGCTGAATGATGCCGGCCATCCATCCACCATTGTATGTCCCTTAACCACGAATGTTTTACCAGAGAGCAAGATACTACGTGTACATCTGTCTTTAAAAGAAGCGGGTACAACAAAAACCTCAGATATTCTGGTTGACCAGATCAGGTCAATTGATAACAAACGCCTGATCAATAAAATCGGCTGTTTGAATAAAACTTCCGCTAAGCTGTTACGGGAGAATATAATTATGCTGCTTACTTCCTAGCGTGTACTAAGATCAGGTTAGTTTTCTCAGCTTCCTCTCGAGCCACCTGTCTTAATAGGCTTTTTGGTAGTACCCACGGCTTTAGCCCCTGGTTTGGCAATAAATTTTGACCCCTGCGCAACTCCTCCTTTCGGTGCCTTGCTGCCCGGCTTGCCGCTATTCTTATTATTTACGGGTAATGACATACAATATTTGTTTTGAAATTAAAAACTAGCTGTTAAGATACACCATTTCCCCTTACCTCTCAAATTCCCATCCATCATTTCCACCCAATCCGCAATCCGTAATTCGCCATCAATCCCCCAGCCTCCTCATCAATTCCTCATCAATCTTCTTAAAAAGATGGTAGGGTTTATAAATCCTCCACTCATCTATCCGCATCAATTCAATATAATAATTCAATTTCTTCTTTTTAAAGTCCTGCTGTGTGGCTTCCGGCATATTGATCGCTACTATCCAGCCGTTTTCCTCGCTCACTTCTTCATACCATTCCTGGTAATACTCCTTATCGCTGCTGTGGAAATTCAGCACATTTTCTGTTATCAATATATATTTACTGATTCCCTGTTTATACAGTAAGTCCATTACTTCCCGCTTCAGTTCCATGATATCATTCTCTATAGCGTCGTTCCATTCGCCCAATAGCTCGATGATACAGAAATTGAGTTCATAATCTACGTAGATTATTTTCAGGTAAAGGGTCCTGCTCCCGAAATCATCCCATTGCGGGTGTATATAGTAGTTATAAACGGTTTGGGTAAATTCAAACTCGCTGTATTTCCGTCCAAAAAAAGGCGATTTCGGATCTTCATCCGCAATATATATATGACGCCAGTTGTAAAAAGGCTCGATATCGTGCATATACTCTCCTTAAGCGGCCGTGCCAGCTTCTACTGCTTTCTTCACACTGCCATGTTTCAATAACAGGTCCTTCGCTTTTTCATAATCAGAAAGCGACAAACCTTCCATCACCATCTTAACGCCCCGGTCTACCAGCTTCACGTTGCTTAGCTGCATATTCACCATTTTATTGTCTTCCACGCGTCCCAACTGAATCATAACCGAACTGGAAATCATATTCAGCACCAGCTTTTGCGCCGTACCGCTTTTCATCCGTGTGCTTCCGGTAATAAATTCAGGGCCTACCACCACTTCTACCGGGTAATCGGCCTCGTCTGATACCGGCGAGTTGGGATTACAGCTGATACTGCCTGTGATGATCCCATGCTTGCGGCATTCCTTCAGCGCACTGATCACATAGGGAGTGGTACCGCTGGCAGCCAACCCAACCACCACGTCTTTATCACTTACAAAATGCCGTTGCAGGTCGGCCCATCCCTTTTCGGTGCTGTCTTCGGCAAATTCTACAGCCTGCGTTATGGCTTTGTCGCCACCCGCTATGATACCTATTACCATACCATAAGGTACGCCGAAAGACGGTGGGCATTCACTGGCATCTACAATACCCAGGCGCCCGCTGGTGCCTGCGCCAATATAAAATAAACGTCCACCGGCCAGCATCTTATCGGTAATGGCCGCCACCAGCTTTTCTATCTGGGGAATGGCTTTGCCCACCGCATCGGGTACTTTACTGTCTTCCCGGTTGATATTTTCCAGCAACTGGCTGATCGACATTTTTTCAAGGTGACGGTAGGTAGATGACTGTTCGGTAAATTTAATAAACTCTGACATGCCATTTTTTTAACGGTGATACGCTATTAATCCCTGCATAGGGGCTTTTAATACTTTGCCCAGCTCCAGTTCGTAAGTATTGCAAAGTTCCTTTAATACATCCTTGAATCCAAATGCAATACTGCCAATAAAGTGAATAGGCAATGTCCAGCTTTCGCGGTACTTGTATAAATGGGTAAAATAAAAATCATTCAGGCCGTCTTCAATAATATTCTCAATCATATAATGACCCCGGTTCTCGGCCAGGAAAATGGCAAAGGAAGCCATATACCGGTTGGCCAGCGGCTTTTTGTAAATATTCTCCAGGATTTCATTGGGTTGAACGGAAAATCTTTTTTCGAACCTGGAGCGGAGGTCCTCATCAAAGGTCTGGTACAGGTAATATTGTATTACTTTTTTGCCCAGGTAAGCACCACTTCCTTCATCACCCAGGATATAGCCGATGCCGGGACTATTCTTTACAATCTTTTTCCCATTATAAAAGCAGGAATTAGACCCTGTACCCAGAATACAGGCAATTCCTTTTTCCCTGCCGCAAAGTGCCCTGGCGGCACCCAGCAGGTCTGTCTGTACTTCGGTTTTGGCACCCGGAAACAGCTTTTTAAGTACGCGGGTAACAATTCTGATATTCCCGGCATTATTAAGCCCGGTGCCATAAAAATGAACACCTTGAACCGCTTTCCCCCTGATTTTAGGCAATAATTCCTTTTCCAGCAGGGCGGTAATCTGGTCGCCAGACAGAAAATACGGGCTGATGCCCTGGGTAAGTAATTTCTTTGTTTTGCCATTTTCCAGCAGGCACCATTCGCACTTGGTGGCACCACTGTCAGCAATCAGTATAACAGGCATAGGCAGAACTAGTTAAGTATTCAAAATAGAGTGCAACTTATACCTTTCATCCTAAACCCCAAACCTTTGCGTATCGGTTACACTTAAATATGGATATTTGCACCCAGTTTACAATACAAAGAAGCGATAATTATGGGAAGTAAAAAAATGCAGGTTTGGTTACCGGTCATTTTTGCGGTTGTAATGATCCTGGGCATGCTCATAGGCTACCAGTTAAAGGAAAAAACTGCCGGGAACCGGTTTTTCAGCCTCAACAGGAGAACTTCCTTACAGGAGCTGATGGAGTTGGTAAAAGCCAGGTATGTTGACCGGATTTCTACCGACAGTATTAACCAGCTGGCTGCCTCGGAACTGTTATCACACCTGGATCCGCATTCTGTTTTTATACCGGCAGACCATCTGAAGGAGGTGAACGAGGAACTAACGGGCAATTTCCAGGGGATTGGAGTAGAATTCCAGGTATTCAATGATACGCTGAATGTGATCAATGTGATAAAAGATGGGCCTTCCGAAGCAGCAGGCTTGCAGGTGGGCGACAGGTTCATCAAGGTAAATGATACGACCGTCATCGCGGGCAGGCAGGTATCCGCGGATAATATCAGGAAGCTGCTGAGGGGGGAAAGGGGTACTAAGGTTGTTATCCAGGTATTGCGGGGCAAAGAACTGAAAGATGTTGTAGTTACGCGGGGTGTGATACCGGTATCATCCATTGACGCCGCCTATATCATCGCTCCCAAAACAGGTTATCTTAGGATCAACAAGTTTGCCGGCCGTACCTATGAAGAATTTATGCAGCATATGGAAAAGCTGCAAAAACAGGGCATGGAACAGCTGATCCTGGATCTCCGGGGTAATGGTGGAGGGTTGATGAAAGAAGCGGTTGATATTGCCGATGAGTTCCTGGAAGGAGAAAAGCTGATTGTTTATACAGAAGGAGAACATGTACCCAGGTATGAATACCGGACCCGGAGGGATGGAATCTTCGAGAAGGGAAAGCTGGAGGTACTGGTGGATGAAACTTCGGCATCTGCCAGTGAAGTACTGGCTGGGGCTTTGCAGGATTGGGACAGGGCCACTATCATAGGCAGGAGATCGTTCGGCAAGGGGCTTGTGCAGCAACAATACCAGTTGAGTGATGGAAGTGCCGTACGCCTTACCATCGCCCGTTATTTTTCACCGCTGGGCAGGAATATTCAGAAGCCCTATACGAAGGGAAAAGAGCAGTATGAAGAAGAACTCGCGGAGCGTTTTCATAATGGTGAAGTACTGAAAGGCGATACCACCAGGCCTAAAGGAAAGGCTTACAAAACCCCGGCGGGCCGTATAGTATATGGCGGCGGCGGTATTACACCTGATATTTTTGTTCCTTTTGATACCACCCGGATAGAATCCAACGTGCTTCAGTTGTATTATAAGAATACGCTCGTGAAATTTGTATATAACTACTATATCGAAAATCCTGCTGTATTCAAGAACATCGGATCTCCGGCGCAGCTTTCCAGCCGCTTTAATCCAGGCGAAAAGGAATGGATCAACCTGGTTTCTTTTGCGCGTAAAGACAGTGTGGAGTTAGGAACTGTACCCATGAAAGACAGGAAGCAATTATTACAACGTATCCAGGGCCTGATGGCAAGGCAGATATGGAGGAATGAAGGGTATTATGAGGTGGTTAACCGGCAGGATTCCACGGTATTGCAGGCTATTGCGCATTTTTAGGGGCACGAATAACACGAATAACACGAATTACGCGAATTGTGCGAATTTTATTGAATACGAAAAACTGCCGTTATGAAAACGTATTTTCTCCTGTTCTCATTGCTGGGCTGCATGCCGGGCCATGCACAGAACCATTCCATCGCCATCATTCCTGAACCGGTATCGGTGCTACCTGGTAGCGGTAACTTTATCCTTCCCCGGCAGATCACCATTTCCGCTCCGGCCGCTCCGGGCATCAAGGGTGTAACGGCTGTTTTACAGGAAAGATTATCAAAGGCCGCCGGCAGGCAGGTAAGCGTACTGGCTCCGGGTAAGCCGGCTGTAATTGAACTTGTATTGAATACAGTTGCCGACAATACTGCAGGTGCCGAAGGGTATACATTGATGGTAGGAGCAAAAGGGGTTTTGGTGAAAGCCAACCAGCCCGCAGGTCTTTTTTACGGGATACAAAGCCTCCTGCAATTATTGCCCAAAGAAATCGAAAGCGCGGTGCCGGTGCCCGGGGTACAATGGTCGCTGCCCTTTGTTACCATAACCGACAAACCCCGGTTTGGCTGGCGCGGGCTGATGTTTGATGTGTCCCGGCATTTTTTTACCAAAGAAGAAGTGAAGCGGTTTATTGATGATATGGTGCGGTACAAATACAATCTTCTCCACCTTCACCTGACGGATGATGAGGGCTGGCGAATTGAAATCAAAGGCTATCCCAGGCTTACAGAAGTGGGTGCCTGGAACGTGAAAAAAGAAGGTTATTTCGGAACTTTCACACCGCCCGCCCCGGATGAGCCCCGAAACTATGGCGGGTTTTACACGCAGGAGGACATCCGGGAACTGGTACAATATGCCAAGGACAGGTTTGTAAACATTCTTCCTGAAATAGATGTACCCGGTCATAGCCTGGCCGCCGTGGTTTCCTATCCTTCTCTTTCCGGTACACCTGAGGCCAGCACCTACCGTGTACGTTCAGGAGAAGTTATCATGGACTGGTCGAAAGGCGCGCCTCCCATCGCGCTGGTAGATAATACACTTTCACCGGTGAAGGAAAATGTGTACCAGTTCCTGGATACGGTAATGGCCCAGTTGGCCCGCCTGTTTCCCTTTGACTATATTCATGTGGGTGGGGATGAGTGCCCGAAAAACTACTGGGAAAAGAATGCGGAGATTAAAGAGCTGACCAGGAAAGAAGGGCTGAAAAACATGGAGGAAGTACAGTCTTATTTTGAAAAGCGACTGGAAAAGATAGTGTCATCCAAAGGAAAGAAATTGATTGGCTGGGATGAGATATTGGAAGGAGGCCTGGCACCAGGTGCAGGTGTTATGAGCTGGCGGGGGGTTAAAGGTGGAATAGAAGCCGCTAAACAAAAACATGAAGTGGTGATGAGCCCTACTACTTACGCTTACCTGGATTATATGCAGGGCGATATTATTACCGAGCCCCGGGTGTACGCCTCCCTGCGCCTGAGCAAGACCTACGAGTTTGATCCGCTGCCCGAAGGAGTGGATCCGGCTTATGTTAAAGGGGGACAGGCAAATTTATGGACTGAACAGATCTATAATTACCGGTATCTCCAGTATATGCTCTGGCCCAGGGCTTTTGCCATTGCGGAATCGGTATGGTCGCCAAAGGAAAAAAAGAACTGGAATAACTTTTTTAGCCGGGTGGAAAAGCATTTTGAAAGATTTGATATAGCGGAAAAGAAGTATTCACCTGCTGTGTATGATCCTGTTTTTACACCATCCCTTACGGCGGATAAAGGACTGAAGATAGAATTGGGAAAAGAAGTGGAGGGCCTGGATATCTATTATTCTTTTGATAATACTTTCCCCGACTACTTCTATCCCAAATACAAGACGCCGCTTATCGCTCCTAAGGATGCCGTTATGCTGAAAGTAGTTACCTATAGAGGCAAAAAGCAAATGGGCAGGATGATTGCGATGCCCCTGGCGGATTTGAGGGCAAGGATTAAGAAATAAGCCTTTTTATTTACATTTACCTGATGAAGATTATCATGTTACGCTTGGTAGCGGTTACGGTTTGTATTTGCTTTCTCCAGTCAGGCTTTTCCCAGGCAATTGACTCTGTGATGTCTTTGTACGAGGCACGCACGCCAAAAGAAAAAATTCATATTCATTTTGACCGCACCGTATATAATAAAGATGAAACGATCTGGTATAAGGTATATGTGCTGGCAGGATATGAGCTAACGCCTCTCAGCAAGAATGTTTATGTGGAATGGTATGATACAACAGGCCGGATGATACGTCAAACCGTTGCGCCGCTTTTTCAATCCACCGCAAAGGGATCATTTGAATTACCGGCCGGGTACAGCGGTAATTCCATCCATGTAAAAGCCTATACCCGGTGGATGCTGAATGACGACACGGCATTTATCTTTCAGAAAGATATTCTTTTTAATGCAACGGTTTCGGCGGCAGTTAAGCCGGTGGTGGTACCGAAGACCAGGGTTGACGTTTTTCCGGAAGCGGGATTGCTGGTGCAGGGCTTATCCAACCGTGTTGCCTTCAAAGCTACCAACCAGTTCGGAACCCCCGTATTCATAAAAGGTGCTGTGTATTCGGGCAAAAAATACATCGACACCTTGCTGGTAAAGCATGATGGCATGGGAAGCTTTTTTATCACGCCCCAGCCGGGTGAAACGTACCAGTTGAACTGGACGGATGAGAATGGTAAAAAGGGAACCACTGCTGTAGAACCCGCAAAACCGGAAGGGGTTACCATGTCGGTGCAGGCAACCAACGACAAAGCTTTTGTTCAGTTGCAGCGTACCAAAGGAATTCCTGAGACGTTTAAAAAGCTAAACCTCTGGGTGCATATGAACCAGGGATTATTGTACAAAGTGAGTGTTAACCTTAGCGAGAAGAATGCGGTAAAAGCGGAGATACCGATTGATGAACTACCAACCGGCATTTTGCAGTTTACGCTGTTTAGCGAAGATATGCAACCTGTTGGTGAGAGAATTCTTTTTGTGAATAACAGGCAGCATGAGTTTAATGCAAAAGTTACACTTGCGCTCGTTAATCTTGAAAAGCGCGGTAAGAACGTGATAGATATTATGGTATCTGACACCGCTTTTACGAATATGTCGGTTGCCATTACTGATGCGTCCATCACCATTCCCGAAACCCAGTCGATCTATTCGGATATTCTTTTAAGCAGCGAGATAAGAGGCAAGGTGCATAACCCGGCTTATTACCTGTCAACGGATGCGGATAGTGTTACCGCCAACCTTGACCTGGTTATGATGACCCATGGCTGGCGCCGGTTTAATTGGGACAAAGTGAAAGCGGGGGTATTGCCGGAGATGAAGTATCCCCTTGAAACGGACTTTTTAAAGATTACCGGTAAGGTATATGGATTTAAACCCAATAGCACGGCAGCGCCGCCACAGCTTAATTTTGTTTTGAGAGGGAAGGATAGCAGTACACGGTTTGTGTTCGCCCCCATAGAAAGAGATGGAAGTTTTTCGGTACCCAACCAGTTCTTTTATGATACCGTGAAAGCTTTTTACAGCTTTAACAATAACAGCAAACTCACCGAAGTAACACAAGTACAGCTGGAGAATGGGCTTTTAAGGTTTGTACCTAAAAAAATAACGCTTCCCGCTTCCAACCCGTTGGGATTATGGAACGACAGCCTGGCGCGCATTAAAATGAATTACATTTTCAATGAACAGGAGAAACTGCGCAAGCTGATGGCCAGCACAACACTGGCGGAAGTGACAGTGAAAGCGAAGACAAAATCGCCTTTACAGGTGCTGGAGGAAAAATATGCCACAGGTCTTTTCTCGGGCGGTGATGGTTTTTCCTTCGATCCGAATGAGAATGGGGTACCCGGTGCGATGGATATTTTTGCGTACCTGCAAGGAAGGGTTCCCGGCCTGACAGTAAGCGGATCGGGGCCGCAAACCACTTTAAGCTGGCGAGGCTCCAGCCCCGACGTTTATCTGAATGAAATGGTCACACCTATTAATATGGTATCCACGATCAATGTAAACGATGTGGCGTTTATCAAAGTTTTCCGGCCCCCGTTTTTCGGTTCAGGCGGTGGAGGCGCAGGGGGAGCCATTGCTATTTATCTTAAGAAAGGAGGTGCTACCAAATCAGACCCCAATGCGAAAGGGATGGAAAGTACCATTCTCGGGGGATACTCAAGGTTTAAAGAATTCTTTAGTCCAAGCTATGAGAAAGATAGTAATCCCGACCCCGATCTTCGGTCTACGATTTATTGGAACCCGTATGTAATGACAAATAAGAAAAGCCCACGCATACGATTGCAGTTCTTCAACAACGATATAACAAAGAAGTTTTTATTGGTATTGGAAGGAATTAACGGGAATGGAAAGATGACCCGGGTGGTGAAGGAGATTGACGCGAAATCGCAGGATTGAGGAAGGGAGGGTTCAATTAATGAAAATAGATGGAGAAAACAGGTAGCTTATACCGGGAAGGGTATATCGACAGTCATCAGCATTTTTGGCGGTATCACCCGCTGAAGCATTCATGGATAACGGATGAGATGGCTGTTATCCGCAAAGACTTTTTACCAGGGGATTTGTATCCTTTGCTGCAGGAAAACAATGTGACCGGCTGCGTGGCGGTTCAGGCCGACCGAACGGAGACAGAAACGGATTTCCTGCTGGATTTAGCCGGAGAGAATTCATTTATCAAAGGGGTAGTAGGATGGATTGATCTTACGGGAGATCATGTTGGCGAGAGGCTGGAGCATTATCGGCAATATAATTCGGTAAAGGGTTTCCGCGAAATACTGCAGGGAGAAGAACCTGAATTTATGTTACGCCCTGCGTTTTTGCAAGGCATACAATTACTAGGGTCCTTCGGGTTTACCTACGATATTCTCATTTTTCCACAGCATCTTCCGGCGGCTGTACAGTTGGTTAAACAGTTTCCGGATCAAAGGTTTGTGATCGATCACCTGGCGAAGCCATACATTAAAGCGGGTGCAATAGATCAATGGAGAAAGGACATCGGCATCATTGCACAGTATCCCAATGTACACTGTAAAATAAGCGGCATGGTAACAGAAGCCGATATATTGCATTGGAAGCCGGAAGATATGTATCCTTATTTGGATGCCGTACTCGAAGCTTTCAGCATCAAACGGGTAATGTATGGCAGCGACTGGCCTGTTTGCCTGGTAGCAGCCAGTTATGCGCAAACCATCGGACTGGTCACAACCTATTTCTCAGCTTTTTCCACCGCCGAACAAAGTCTCTTCTTTCACACCAACGCCCGCCATTTCTACCAACTCTAATTCCTAATTCCTAATTCCTAATCCCTAATTCCTAATCCCTAATCCCTAATTCCTAGTCCCTAATCCCTAATCCTTATTCCCTATTTCCACGGACAAGGTAATCCCCGTCCCGCCCTTTTGGGAGAACGGAATACGAGAGAGAGTTCAAAAGTTTTAAGGGCTCCCACGGCATTCTTGGAGGAGCCTACATTCAGGTCGTAGGAAAGGCCCAGCTGCAGTCCTTTGTACATAATGCCTGCATAGGGTATCACGGCCTGGTTACCCCGGTACCACAGGCCAAGGTTAATAACGGTAGGTACCGCTTCATTTTCATCGAGGATACTTCCGAAATTAACGCCGAGTGTATAAATGCTCAATTCATTTTCAAGTACGTACATAGCATTTGCGCTGAACACGTTTCTCTCGTCAATAGCACCCTGGAAATCCGCATGAAAGTTATAGCGCGGCGGATCCACCTGGGCGGTATCATTCATGGCGGAACGAACCGTTTTCATAAAGCGATAGCCCGATACACCAATATCAAAGTTTGCGTTCTCACCGAACCAGGTATACGTGGCACCTGCCGACAGCGAAAAATAGGGCTGCACCTGCGTAAGGAAAGTTTCGCCATTAGGGAGTGTTCTGTTAAAGCCCGCTGAACCTAACTGAGAACCGAAAGACAGTGCTTCATAGTCAATCATGGTATTGGAATAGGTTCCCCCGAGTCCGATGGATAAGCCATGAATATCTTCACCATCCAGGTCAACATGTGAGCTTACCATACCCGTAAAATTGGTGGTTTTGTAAGCACCTCCCAATCCCGCATCCTGGAGAAACAAAATGCCGCCGCCGATATAGTTGGTAGGTTTTGTTTTCTGGCGGAATATCTTTCCATCCAACGACAAGGATTTTGTATTAAGCGATCCCCCGCCATTAGAAAGGCTCTGAGAGCGCAGGTTACCCACCAGTCTCCAGTCAGCATCCCCATTCCCGGAAAGTGCCGGGTTGATGCTTAGCGGCGACGAAAAGAACTGTGAAAAGATAGGGTCCTGGGCAAATACCTGTTTACCTGCCATTGTAAAAACAACAGTTAGTAAAAGGATGCAATACCGGTAAATATTTTTCATAAACACATTTGTTTAGTTGTCTTATCTGATCAAAAGGAATTGTCCGCTTCTCTGTACTACACTTCCATCCGCTCCAATACCTTCCGCAAACCAGAAGTAAATTGACATAGGTTGTGGTGTGCCATTAAACATTCCATTCCATCCCACATTCTCGTTCTTGGTTTCGAACAGCAGCTTACCATAGCGGTTTAATACCCTGAAATAATGGAACTGCTTAATACCTGCTATGTATGGATACATGATATCATTTACACCATCGCCATTTGGCGTAAACGATTTTGGCACGAAGATCTGCTGCGTGTTTTCATCAAACACACGAACCAGCAACGAGTCATTGGTAATACATCCTTCCGGAGATATCAGCTTGATCACGTATTGCTGTGTTTGCCCGAAATTGAAAACGGTAGACGGGCTGTCGGGATTCTGTATACCGGCGGATGGTACCCACTGGTATTTATAGCCCGGCACGCTTCTGCCCGCCACTGGTGTAAGTTCGCCTTTGATAGCACTAACGGCCGCATTTGCGAGGGCGGGGATCGGGAATTTGATATTTACGGTAGTATCCAATGTAACAGGAGGATAGCCGGAGCACGAAAGCTGTGTGGCTTTCAGTATGATATGGTAATTTCCTGCCGACGCATAGGTGGTAGTAGCATTCATGGTAGACGCTGTAAGACCATTTACCAAAAGTCCAGTTCCATTGAATGGCTCCGGTAAATGCAGTATCTGTTTTGTTGGTAAATGTTGTGATACTGTTGATACAGGTGGTGTCAATTGTCATCTTCAGTACCGGCGGTTTCACCAGGATGAGATTTACCGGAACGGCAGCCGTATCCACGCAACCGAATTTGTTGGTAAGAAGCGCGTTGTAGCTTCCCGCGGCAGTTGTTGTTGATATGGAATCCAGCGTCGCCCCAGGAATGTTTACACCATTCAGTTGCCATTGGTACCCCAGGGAATCCGGTGATTGTATATACAATGTGTCTTTAATGCCATTACATAAGTAGTTGCCATGCAATGAAATTACTTTACCAACAGGAAGCGGGTTAATGTTTTGTGTAAAGAAGCTGCTGTCGACATTATTGGAACAGGTAGCGTCTTTCACGTTCATCACTGTAATGGTCCTTCTGGTGATATTTTTGGCCAGCGGGGGCAAAGTAAGCCTGTATGGCGTAGCGGTTATGCCGGTACGGGTATTGGTGGTAGTTCCATCAGAATAGGTAAAGCTCCAGGGCCCGGTGCCATTGAGTGCGATGGAAACAGTATCTACGGCTGTGTTAGCGCAAACACTTGTCGGCCCCGATATGGTGGCTTTGGGTAATGGCAATACCCTGATGGCTGCAGTGAAAGCTACACCAGGACAATTATTCACAAGTGGTGTTACCGTATAAGTTACCGTGTCTATCACATTGTTGTTGTTGCTCAATACCTGGCTCACATTCAGTACCGGAACAGATACCGCACTGCTACCGGTGATGCCAACCGGTGGCGGATTTACTGGAACCGGCCAGGTATAAAGGGTTCCCGCCGGTGCATTGGCCGGGTTGGCGTTGAAGGCGGTTCCGCTGCATATCACGGCGGCCTGTGCTGCAAAATTCGGGATAGACCTGTTTACGGTTTCTATCAACAGGAAGGAAGGCCCGGCACAAATAAGCGCACTTGGCGTAATGGTGTAGGCGGCCTGCGCATAAGCTGCTGAATTATTGGTAAGCGTTTGCGAAATGCCGGTTGTGGGAACCGTTTGTGCCGAGCCACCCGTTATCGTTCCGGCCGGAGTAATTACCGGGGCAGTCCAGGTATAAGTAGTGTTTGCGGGAACCGGCGATGGATTCAATACGAATGCATTGCCCGAACAGATGGTATCACGCAGGTTACTCAACAAGGGTACTGGCTTAATAGGAACTGTTAACTGGAATGGTGTTCCCACGCAGAGGATGGTTGCCGGTGTTACAGCGTAAACGGCGGTATCCATTACATTATTGGTACTGTTTAGGGTTTGGCTAACTGCCGGCTGACTTAGTGGTTGGGCACTACCTCCGGTGAGACCATTGGCCGGTACCAGTTCGGGTGAAGCCCAGGTATAGGTAGTTCCTGCAGGAACCCCACCCGAAACAAAATTGAATGGCGTGCCACTGCAGGTTGCCGTCATCGTTTGAGACCCAACTACCGGTGTCGGATTTACTGTTACCGTTACGGTAAATGTGTTTCCGGAACATCCGCTTGCGGTTGGTAAAACTGTATATACCAACGTGCTTGCATTTACAGTCTGGTTATTCAGAAACTGGCTGATAGGTGTTACGCCGGTAGGTTGAGCGGCACTTCCCAGGGTAGATCCCGCCGGTGTTACAGCAGGAGCCGCCCATGTATACAGTGTAGCTGCCGGAACATTGTTAGGTGTAACGGTGAACGTACTGTTACTGCAGATAGAGGTTGATTGTGCTCCTACAACAGGTATCGGGTTAACGAATACGGTTACGGGTTGCAAGTTGGAGCAACCATTGGCCGTGAGGGTATAGTTATATACAACAGCTACCGGTGTAATGGTTGGGTTGGATAAGGTTTCGAATGGATTATTAAAACCTGTAGAAGAAGCATTGGTAACACCACTCACAAATGGCCTTGTCCAGTTAAACACAGTGCCCGGCGTATTGGAGGTTGGCGGATAGTTAAAGGTAACCCCGGTACAAATGGCGGGAGGTGTAAGGCTGCTGCTGAGTGTTGGCAGCGGATTGATCGTTGCCGTTACGGTTTGCGCATTGTTACAACCTGCCGCGGTGATGATGGAGTACGTATAAATTACACTTACTGGCAATGGATTTGTGCTGATCAGCGTTTCCGCCGGATCGCCCGATCCGCTGGCAGACGTATTGGTAATACCGGTTGTGAAGGCCCTGGTCCAGTTGAAAATGGTTCCGGTAGCGCTTCCGGGTGTATAACTAAATACAGAATTGCTACATACCGGTGCCGGCGTTAATGAAGTGTTTAATACGGGTACAGGATAAACATTTACTGTCACGGGCTGGCTGTTGATACAGTTATTGGCCGTCAGTGTAATATTATATGTTTCCGGCGTAAGGGTGGTATTGCTGTTATTCAGCACGTGGAAAATTGAGTTGCCGGTACCTGTAACAGGGCTGGCGGTAGCAATACCTGTAGCGGCGGTTCTGGTCCAGGCGAAAGACGTACCCACAGTTGCACTGGTGGCTGCATAAGAGAACGCTGTTCCCGAGCAGATATTAGGAGGAGTGGTAGTACTCGATAATACCGGAATCGGATTTACGCTAACTGTTACTGTATATGCCTGCGGATTGGTACATCCACTTGCAGCCACAGTAAACGCGTAAGAAGCTATGGCCGGTGCAGTTGTGCTGTTGGCAATGGTTTGGGCAATACTGCTAGTAGTGGCACTGGCAGCACCTCCGCTACTCAAAGCTGCCGGGAATATTCTGGTCCAGCTGAAAGTTGCACCCGGTGAACTGCTGGTTGCCGTATACGTAAATATCGTACCACTACAGATTGCTGTAGGCACCAATGTGCTGTTCATGGTCGGGGTTGGATTTACGTCTACCGTAACACTTTGCGAATTGGTACATCCATTGGCGGTGAGTATATATAAGTAAGGCACGGTTACCGCGGCTGTGCTGGTGCTGAATAATTGTTCATTAACACTTGCCACACCACTGCCGGTTATGTTGCTGTTGATAGTAGCGATGGCCGAACGGTTCCAGCTAAAGCCGGTGCCCGCCGTTGCGCTGGTGGCAGTATAACTGAACAAAGCTCCCGAGCAGATGGCGGCAGGTGTGAGTGTGCTACTCAGCAGTGGCGTTGGGTTTATGGTTATCGTAAAGTTTAATGAGGCTCCTGTACAACTGTTCGACATAGGTGTCACGGTTAACCGGGCCGAAATAGGAGCTGTACCGGCATTGGTGCCTAAAAAGGCCGCTATGTTACCGGATCCTGATAAGGATGCAAGCCCGATCCCTGAGTTGGAATTGGTCCATGTATAAGTAGTATTGGCTACAGCACCCGTAAAGTTTACGGCTGCAACGGTAAAGCCATTACAGATAGATTGGCTGGTTACCGGGGCAACGGTTGGGGTAGGATTTACAATAAAACTAAAGCTGGTAGAAGCACCTGTACAAGTATTTGAAAAAGGTGTAACAGTTACAGATGAGTTAATAGGAACGCCACCCGTATTGAGAGCTGCGAAAGACGCTATATTGCCTGTACCCGTTAATGGTGTTAAACCTGTGGCAATACTGGTACTTACCCATGAATACCTGGTATTGGCAACCGTACCCGTAAATACTACTGCTGTTGTTGAGAACCCGTTACACAGCACCTGGCTGGAAACGGCGGCAACAGTTGGGGTTGGATTGACAACATAAGAGAAAGTCATACCTGTTCCAACGCAACTATTCGACATTGGAGTAACTGTAACCTGCGAAATGATAGGTACACCGGATGCATTGGTAGCCGTAAAGGAAGCAATCGTGCCGGTTCCGGATAAGGCGGAAAGTCCTACGCCTACATTCGTGTTTGTCCACTGGTAACTGGTATTCGGCACAAACCCGGAGAACACAACCGCTGTTGTAATATTCGTATTACAATATAACTGATCCGTGAGCGGATTGAGCGTAGGCGTTGGATTTACAACATAAGAGAAAGTTCTCGCCGTTCCGGCACAGGTATTGGATAATGGTGTTACCGTAACAATGGAATGTATAGGTACGGCTAGAAGGTTGGTAGCGGCAAAGGCCCCGATATTACCTGTACCCGAAAACGCAGCCAATCCTACCTGTGTATTGGTATGTGTCCACTGATAGGTGGTATTGGCAAGCAGACCTGTAAATGATGTTGCGGTTGTTAAAACACCATTGCACAGTACCTGGTCGCCGATGGGGTTTAAGGTAGGTGTTGGGTTGGCTATCAACGAGAATTGAATGGTTGCACCGGTACAAGCGTTGGACATAGGTGTTACCGTTACAAGCGATCCCAATGGAACATTCCCCGGTGCCGTTGCTGTAAATGCGGCGATCGTACCCGTACCTGATATCGGAACCAGTCCCACCGCTACATTGGTTTGTACCCACTGATAACTTGTGTTTGGCACATAACCACTAAAGACAACAGCGTTGGAAAGAATGCCGTTGCAGATGAACTGGTCATTCACACCATTAACAGTGGGCAGCGGGTTTACAACAATAGAAAAGCTCGTTGAAGCACCGGTACAGGTATTGGAAGATGGCGTTACGGTAATAACGGAATGAATCGGTACCGACTGTACATTGGTCGTTGTAAACGCAGCAATATTTCCTGTGCTGGAGAACGGTAACAGGCCTATTGCATTGTTAGTTTGTGTCCAGGTGTAAACGGTATTGGTAAGAAAGCCGGCAAATGTTACAGAGCTGAGTACGCCGGTACAAAGAACCTGGTTTGTTACAGTTGAAACGGTAGGCGTTGGGTTCACGACATAGGAGTACTGAACAGTGGTGCCGTTACAGCTGTTAGACATCGGCGTAACAGAAATAATAGTATTGATAGGATAGAAATTCGGATTGGTGGCACTGAATGATGGGATATTGCCGGTACCGGTTAAGCCTGTTAAGCCCGCTGCAGGGTTAGTCTGTGTCCATTGATAAGTTGTTCCGGTAACAGCACCCGTAAACACAACAGCTGTTGTAAGATTTGTATTACACCATACCTGGTCGGCATAGCCCGCAACAGTTGGGGTTGGATTTACAACAATAGAGAAAGTGGTTGCGTTGCCCGTACAGGCGTTTGATAAAGGCGTTACTGTGATGACACTGTTAATAGGCACAGTTAAGCTATTATTGGCTGTAAACGATGCGATATTACCCGTTCCGGATATTGCTGCCAGGCCTACCGTAGCGTTAGTCTGCAGCCAGTTATAGGTAGTGTTTGCCAGGTTGCCCGTAAATGTGACCGCCGCAGTTAGTACACCATTGCACAGTACCTGATCCGCCACCCCATTTACGGTAGGAGTAGGGTTTACCACAAAGGAGAATGTAAAAGGTGCTCCCGCACAGGTATTCGAGATCGGAGTAACCGTAACTACAGAATTAATA
Source organism: Sediminibacterium sp. (assembly GCA_965229175.1). Classification (GTDB taxonomy): domain Bacteria; phylum Bacteroidota; class Bacteroidia; order Chitinophagales; family Chitinophagaceae; genus Sediminibacterium. The sequence continues at coordinate 66,864 of CBDDIT010000020.1, forward strand.
GGTACTGCACCGCCATTGGTAGCACTGAATGCTGCAATGTTGCCTGTTCCCGACAGAGGAGCCAGTCCTACCCCGGGGTTGGGATTGGTCCACTGATAAGTAGTGTTGGGTACAAGACCGGTAAAGATAACCGGGGTAGACGATAAATTATTACAGATAAACTGATCAGCAATGGCATTAACGGTAGGGGTAGGATTGACCGTGATGGTGAACGACGTGGACGCACCGGAACAACTGTTCGATACCGGTGTTACTACGATAAGGGCACTGATCGGCACGGAAGAACCGCCATTGGTGGTAACAAACCCACCGATATTGCCGGTGCCTGTTAATGTTCCCAGTCCTACCAGGGTAGTGGAATTGGTCCAGTTATAGCTTGTATTTGTAACGGTTCCGCTAAAAATAACAGCGGTAGTGGATAACGACAAACAAACCACCTGGGAACTGATGGCGTTTACAGTTGGGGTTGGATTAACCGTAATGGTAAATGTTTGGGTGAGGCTGGTACAGGTATTGGAGGCTGCGTTTACGGTAAGCACCGCCACTACAGGAACATTGGATGGGTTGGTTGCGGTAAAGGCTGTTATGTTGCCTGTTGAACCGGAACTTATACCAATACCGGGGAGCGTGTTGGTCCAGGTATAAACCGTATTGGCGATGGTTGAACCCGTGAAATTCACTGCTGAAGTTAATAGCCCGTTACAGATAACCTGATCCGCTGGAAGAGTAACAACCGGTACCGGGTTAACTGTGATAGTGAACATCTGTGATGCTCCCGTACAGGTATTGGAGAATGGGGTTACTACTATTGTTGCGTAAACCGGTACGTTTGAACTGGTTGTTACGGTAAAAGGAGCAATGGTTCCCGATCCTGATACGGCAAGTCCTATTGAGGATGTAGTATTGGTCCAGTTGTAAATAGCTCCCGCCAGGTTGCCTCCAAATACAACTCCCGTTGTTAGTGAGCCGTCACAGACAGCCTGATTGGATATCGCATTAACGGATGGGGTAGGATTGACGGTGATACTAAATGCAACCGGCACACTGCTACAGGTATTGGAAACAGCTGTCACTGTAATATCTGCTGTTACCGGAACCGTAGAACTATTTGTAGCAGTAAAAGCCGAAATATTGCTCGTGCCTGTTAAAGCCAATCCAATGCTTGCATTGTTATTGCTCCAGTTGAACAAGGTACTGGATATGGTTGTTCCCAGTGTAAAGTTCACCGCTGTGGTTAATACACCATTACAAACCACCTGTGTTCCCGGGAAATTTATCACCGGTACCGGGTTCACAACTATTACAAAATTTGATGTAGGTCCGGCGCAGCTGTTCGACAAGGGTGTTACAGCGATATTGCCACTGACAGGCACGCCGGTTGTATTGGTTCCTGTAAATGCGTTGATGGTTCCCGAACCTGATGAAGCCAGGCCTATTGATGTTGTGGTATTCGTCCAGTTGAAAATGGCTCCTGAAACAAGACTGGTAAAATTCACTTGTGAGGTTAGCGTTCCATCACAAATGGCCTGATTGGTGAAGCCTGTTACATTGGGTGTAGGATTTACCGTAATAGAGAAAGTTGTAGCAGTACCCACACAAGTATTAGCTGTTGGAGTGATGGAGATAAAAGACGTAACCGGTGTATTTGAAATATTGGTTGCCGTATACACGCCGATATTGCCGGTTCCTGATGTAGCAAGGCCAATCGTGCCGTTTGTATTCGCCCAGTTGAATGTTGTACCGGAAACAGTACCTCCAAATGCAACAGCTGTGGTCAGCACCCCATTACAAAACACCTGGTCGGCAACCGCATTGATGGTTGGGGTAGGGTTAATGGTATAAGTAAATGTGATAGCTGGCCCGGCGCAGGTATTGGAAATAGCTGTAACAGTAATGATTGCTGTAATCGGAGCATTTGAAGCATTGGTGCCGGTAAACGGATTGATGGTGGTTGAGCCTGCTGATGCAATTCCTATGGCGGTTGTATTACTCGTCCAGTCATACTGTGCACCTGCTACCGAACCGCTGAAAGTAACTGCGGTTAATAACGTATTGTTACAGCCCACCTGCGCCGCTACGGTATTAACCAATGGAGTGGGGTTTACCGTTATCGAAAACGTATAAGGCGTACCAGAGCAGGTATTGGATACAGGGGTTACTGTTATCAACGCTGTAACGGGGGTATTTGAAGAGTTGGAGGCCGTAAATGCCCCTATTCCGCTTGTGCTGGTTCCTGTAAACGCTATACCAATTGACGCGGCGGTATTAGACCAGTTATAGACCGCATTGGGTACGGATCCGGTAAAAACAGAAGCTGATGCCAACGTACCTGCACAAACTACCTGGTCTGAAATACTATTTATTACAGGGGTAGGGTTGATGGTAATCTCGAAGTTGGTAGCAGGCCCGGTACAGGTGTTTGAGGTAGCTGTTACTGCGATCAGGGCCGTAACCGGGAAATTGTTCGAATTTACAATCGTAAAGGGAGCTATGTTACCGGTTGCACTTGCCGCAATACCGATGGTAGGATCGCTGTTTGTCCAGCTAAATGTACTATTTGCGGTCGGGCCGGTAAAACTAACCCCTGATGCCAGTACATTATTGCACCAAACCTGGTTTGAAATAAAATCTACTACGGGTGTAGGGTTTACGGTAATAGAAAAGGTATAAGGGCTACCTGAACAGGTGTTTGAAACCGGCGTAACGGTTACCAGTGCTGTAATCGGTGCACTGGAGGCATTCGTTCCTGAGAAAGCTGCGATATTACCTGTTCCTCCAAAACCAATGCCAATGCTTCCGATATTACTTGTCCAGTTATATGTACTGTTTGCAATGCTACCGCTAAAATTGATAGGGGTAGTCAACACACCGTTACAAACAACCTGGTCAGTTACCGGGTTGATAACCGGGGATGCTTCTACAATAATGGTGAACGTGATAGAGGTGCCGGCGCAGGTATTGGACACGGGTGTCACCGTTACGAGCGCGGTAATCGGCGCGTTGGATGCATTGGTTGCGGTGAAAGGAGCAATATTTCCCGTTCCGCTTGCCGCCAGGCCAATTAAAGTATTGTTGTTAACCCAGTTATAAGCTGTATTGATAACCACGCCCGTGAATGAGACAACCGCCAGTTGGGTGTTGTTGCATATCAGGCTTTGTCCTACAGGGTTAATGGTGGGTGTTGGATTAACGGTTAGTGAGAAACTTACAGAACTTCCAGCGCATGAGTTAGACATGGGGGTAACCACTATCAATGCGGTCAGGGGAACACCGGCAACATTATTCCCTGTAAACCCTGGAATATTGCCAGTGCCTGAAAAGGTAGAACCTAATGCGCCACTTGCGATAGATACATTGGTTGTGGTCCACCGATAGGTTGTATTGCTCAACTGCCCGGTAAAGGTTGTAGCCGTTATGGAAAATCCATTACATACCGCCTGGTCGCTTACTGCGTTAACCGTAGGTAGTGGGTATACGGTTATCGAAAAGGATGTTGACGCACCTGCACAGGAGTTGGAAAATGGCGTTACGGAGAATACCGAGGTAGTGGGAACGGTTAAATTGGTAGTGGCAGTAAAGGCGGCAATATTACCCGTTCCGGTCAGACCACCCGGGAAACCAATTGCAGTGGGGTCTTTCAGCCAGCTAAATGTAGTTCCCGCCAATGAACTTGAAAACGTAACAGACGTTAGCGTTCCATAGCAAACTGTAAGATCAGGTACATGGTTTATGGGTACTACCGGATTAACCGTTACCAGCAATTGAAAAGTAGTAGCACCAAATGACTCTGTAACACTATAAGACAGTACAGCAGCGGTTGCCGTTGTGCTGAGGGTTTGGCTCACAAAAAGACCCGTTCCCCCGCCCGTGCCGGTAGCAGAACCACTCATTACAGTAGGGGCACCCCATATATAGGTAGCACCCGGATAAGCGGTATTACTGTAGTTGATATTAACACCACTACAGGTTGTTATTGGATATGTCTGTGCCTGAATGACATAAGTTGAACACAATAATATCAGTAAGAGGTAGACTTTCCTCATAAGCGATCAGTATATATTTTCTGAATTCGTAATAAAAATAAGGGAGCGGCGTTTACCAAAACGTCGAGCAAATTTTTAATTTTTCGGCGTAGTTTAATTACTACACTGCTGATAGCCAGGGGGACAGTTTCCGGTTTTGTATCACTACTTTACATAGACTCAAGGCATAGACACGTGTACGGTGGAACCCGCTGTCTGGTTTCCCCCGAAAAGAGAAATATCAAGTTGTGTTCAACTATGATCAGTGTTGCCTCAACCAGCAAAACTGTTCAGGGATATAGTGTTGAAACATTGGTTGTTGCGCATACTGTTGTTGCTGTTCTTACATAGAACTGTCACGTTGTGTCAAACTGCTTTTTAAGACTATCTTGTCGATGCGGTTTCCAAATGTCTTTTTCTCAATCATACGGAACAGAAGGGCCGCTGATTCCTGGCCTATTTCAAAAGCGGGTTGCGTAATGGTAGACATAGAAGGGGAAAGCAATGAAGCTGTATGTAAATTTGAAAAACTGATTAACTTCAGCTGCGTTGGAATGCAAATACTTATCTCTTTACAAACGTAGTAAGTAGATATCGCCAATTTTTCCACTGTTGCAAAAATGCCATCGGGGTGTTCCTTCCGGGTAAGTAGTTTTTTTATCAGGGCCAGGTTATCGGTATTATCATTTGTGCATTCAATAATTAATTTAGGGTCTACTTTGATATTATATTTTTTCAAAGCATCCTCATACCCCTTCATCCTTTTATGAGTAATAGAAAGATAGTTTGAAAGAGACAGGCAGGCAATTTTTTTGCAACCGGCCAGGATAAGATGTTCAGTGGCTTTGAAACCACTCTCATAATCATCTGTGGTAACAGTGGGGCATTCCATTTTTTCTGGTACCCGGTCGAAGAAAACAAGGGGGATGCCGGTTTCATGCAAAGATTGGAGATGGCTGATATCATCTGTATCGCTGCAAAGCGATACCAAAACGCCATCTACACGGCCGCCCTGCAGGTGACGGATCGTGGATTCTTCGTTTTTGAAATTTTCGTGGGTAAGATAAGTTAGTACATGGTATCCCTTTTCCTGCGCCACCATTTGGATGCCATCCATGGCGAGGGCAAAGAAATTATTGGCTATTTCGGGAATGACAACCGCTATGGTAATACTTTTTTTTCTGCGTAGACTGCTGGCAAACGGGTTCGGCTGGTAATTCATCTTTTCAGCCATCGCCAACACCCTTTTCTTTGTTTCAGTGCTGATCTCATAGCTGTCGCGCAAAGCCTTGGATACCGATGAAATGGATAAACCCAGTTCCCGGGCCAGTATTTTTAGATTGGTATTACTCATAAGCCTGGAATTACGCAACAATATAGGATAATCACGAAAATTAAGAAAACGTTTTCGTAACTGGCAGAAGAATACCTCGCATTGTAGCGCATAGGTTGCCTGTTTTCGCTGTATACTCTTGTAGTATGGAAAACCATGGCTTTACATCTACGAAAACCTTTTCGTAAGATTTAACACCCTGGCCAATGCATTCGTACTAAATTAGTTACGCGAAACGCGATTGTTGCTATATGATGATATCCCCAGTTCCTGTCATTGTACAAATTCCAAAGGTACCATGTGCCTTATATGGTGTGTTCAATCTCAACCCGCACCAGGTTTCCGTCATCCGTTTTCCGAGTTACCTCAACTGTTGCACGCCATGCGATTAGTCAGACCCTATATTACCGTTGCCTATGGCTAAGCCTTTTAATAATACCACTTACAACAAATAATATATACAACCAACATGAAAAATAAAATTGTAGTTATTGGATTGGCTTTCTCAATCACGCTTAATGCCCAGCAGAAAGTCAGGCTGATTACCCTCGACCCCGGCCATTTTCATGCGGCACTGGTGCAGAAATCGATGTATCCCCAGGTTGATGCAACCGTGTATGTGTATGCCAGAAAAGGAGCTGACCTGCAAATGCATCTGGACAAGATAAACCAGTATAACAATAGTGCCACAGCCCCAACCTCATGGAAAGAAGTTGTTTACGAAGGGAATGATTATCTGTCGAAGATGCTGCAGGAAAGGAAAGGAAATGTGGTGGTGCTGGCAGGAAATAACCAGCTGAAAACGGATTATATACTTCGTTCTGTGAAAGCAGGGTTTAATGTGTTTTCGGATAAGCCGATGGCCATTAATGAAAAAGGTTTTGAGCAATTACAACAGGCTTTTGCTGTTGCGCAGAAAAACAAGGTGTTGTTATATGATATCATGACGGAACGTTACGAGATCACAACGATGTTGCAGCGGGCCTTGTCTATGGAACGGCAGTTATTTGGGGTGCTTACAAAGGGTACGGAAGCGGAACCGGCGGTAACCAAGGAAAGTGTTCATCACCTCTATAAATATGTTTCGGGCTCGGTGCTGACCCGGCCGGCCTGGTTCCTGGACGCTTCGCAGCAGGGAGAAGGAATTGTAGATGTAACAACCCATTTGGTAGACCTGGTTCAATGGGAGTGTTTTCCATCTAAGATACTGGACTATAAAAAAGATATCCAACTGACTTCCGCCAGGCACTGGGCTACCCGGATCAGCCGGCAGCAGTTTAAAGAACTTACCAAAATGGAACAACCGCCCGCATACCTGGATAAATACACGGATGAAAAGAATGATATCAATGTGATGTGCAACGGTGAGATCAATTATACGATCAGGGGAGTACATGCAAAGGTTTCCGTTATCTGGAATTATAAAGCACCGGATGGAACGGGAGATACCCATTACTCTATAATGCGCGGAACAAAAGCTAATTTGATAATACGCCAGTCAGCCGAACAAAAGTATAAGCCAACATTGTATATTGAGCCTGTAAAAGGCGGGTACCTGGATGATAAGACCGTTGAACTGGTAGTTGCAAAAATAGCAAAACAATATGCTGGTGTAAGAGTTCAGAAAAATGATAATGGATGGGAAGTGATCATTCCCGAATCGTTCAAGGAAGGACATGAAACACATTTTGCGCGGGTTACAGAAAAGTATCTCGATTACCTGCAGCACCGGAGCCTGCCTGCCTGGGAAGTTCCCAACATGCTGGCAAAGTATTATACCACCACACAAGCCTTAAAGCTTGCTTCTAAAAAATAATTTGTAAGAAAGAATACCCCTTAGTCAGTTTCACTAAATAAACATCGTTACAATGAGCGTTAATGAACAATTTTCACTGGAAGGAAAAGTAATTGTGGTAACAGGAGGTACCGGAATTTTAGGCGGCGCATTTGTTAAAGCCATAGCGCAGGCAGGCGGTATACCGGTTATATTGGGACGGAATGAAGCGGTTGGGAAGCAAAGAGCGGATGAAATTAATGCATCCGGGGGCAAAGCGCTTTCAGTAACTGCGAATGTACTGGACGAATCCAGCCTGATACAGGCGCGTGATATCATTCTTGACAATTACGGAACCATTGATGGTCTGGTAAATGGTGCCGGAGGGAACATGCCCGAGGCCATATTGCAGCCTGGCGATGATATTTTTTCTCTGAGTATCGACGGCATGAAAAAAGCCATGGAACTGAATCTTTGGGGAACCTTATTGCCCACCCAGGTTTTCGGGGCTGTGATGGCCAAAAAGGGCGGGAGCATCGTAAATATTTCTTCCGTGAGTGCCCAGCACGTTGTTACAAAAGTATTGGGGTATAGCATGGGAAAGGCAGCTGTTGACTGCTACACGAAGTGGTTTGCCGTAGAAGTGGCCAACCGCCACGGTGATACGATCCGGGTAAATTCCATCATGCCAGGTTTTTTTCTTACGGAGCAAAACCGCAGTTTGCTTACCAACCCCGATGGTTCTTATACCGACCGCGGCAACCTGGTACTCAAGCAAACTCCCTACAAACGATTCGGCAAGCCCGAAGAATTAACAGGGGCTCTTATCTATCTATTAAGCGACGCGTCGAAATTCGTTACAGGCGCACAGATAGGTGTTGATGGAGGTTTTACGGTATTCAGCGGCGTGTAAAAAGGGAACCATGGTTTAGCTGCGGAGCTGTTGCATGGCTGAATTGATTAACTGTTAAATTGCTTAATTGCTTAATTGCTTAATTGTCTAATTGTTTAATTGTCTAATTGTCTAATTGATTAATTGTTTAATTGTTGAGGTCATATAATCGTTCACAATAACCCATTCAATCGATCATTTTACCAACAAACCAACAAACCAATAAACCAATAAACCAATAAACCAACAAACCAACAATGCCCTATTTCCTAACTGACAATTTCCTTTTGCAAAGTAAATCCGCACAGCGGCTCTATCATGATCATGTAAGGGATCTACCTATCATTGACTATCATTGTCATTTATCACCCGGTGAGATAGCGGCGGATAAGCAGTTTGGTAACCTGACAGATATCTGGTTGCGTGGCGATCACTATAAGTGGCGGGCGCAAAGGTCGCTGGGTGTTCCGGAGGAACTGATTACGGGAGCCGCAACGGATAAGGATAAGTTTCTCGCCTGGGCAAAAGTGGTTCCGCAAACCGTTCGCAATCCATTGTTTCACTGGACACACATGGAACTGAAGAAAGTATTCGGGATCGCTGAATACCTCGACCAGACCAATGCAGAAAGCGTTTACGAAAGATGTAATGCATTGCTGTCAAAACCCTCGCATACTACCCGTTCGCTGCTGACTTCTTTTAAGGTGGAATATGTAGGTACAACAGATGAACCCTGGGATTCCCTGGAGCATCATAGCAGCCTGGCTGCTGAGAACTTTTCCGTAAAGGTAATGCCGTCTTTTCGTCCTGATAAAGTATTGCTGATCGGTAACAAGGACAGCTTTTTTCAAAGCCTTGACCTGCTGGCAAAAAGCTGCAACACTACCATTAAGGACATAGCTTCCCTGCTGGAAGCGTTGCAGGCGAGGGTGGATTTCTTTCATGCGATAGGTTGCCGTGTTTCGGATCATGGTCTTTCTTCCATGCCCGGCAGCGTTCATTTTTCTGATCAGCTGGAAAAAGAGTTTGCCACCTTTATAAGTAAACGGGATGGGCAGTATAGTGACCCGGAAGCATTTATGGGTTACCTACTGGCGGAACTTTGTAAAATGTACCATGCGCGGGTTGGGTTCAGCAGTTTCACCTGGGTCCAATCAGGAATAACAACACGCGGCTTAATAAAAAACTGGGAGCAGACGCCGGGTTTGATTCCATCGGTGATTTCCCGCAGGCACTGCGGATGTCGAGATTCCTGGATCACCTGGACCAGACAGACCAACTGACAAAGACCATTATCTACAATATCAATCCTTCCGACAATGAAGTGTTTGCCAGTATGCTCGGAAATTTTAATGATGGAAGCAGTAAGGGAAAAATGCAGTTTGGTTCTGGGTGGTGGTTCCTGGATCAGAAAGACGGGATGGAAAGGCAATTGAATGCCCTCTCGAATATGGGACTTATCAGTACTTTCATTGGGATGATTACCGACAGCCGTAGTTTTTTATCTTTTCCGCGTCACGAATACTTCCGGCGCATACTATGCAACCTGATAGGCGATGAAATGGAAAAAGGGTTATTGCCTAATGACGATGCCTGGATGGGCGAAATTGTACGGAATATATCATACTATAACGCAAAAGAATACTTTACTATTTAAGATTGCACTATGAAAAGAAAACTGTTATTACTGGTCATGTCAATGGGAAGCCTGCTGATGGTAAGGGCGCAAAAGCAGGAGAAATGGGAATACCTTTTCAATGGGAAGAACTTGAAAGGGTTTAAACAGTTGAACGGGAAGGCTAAATATGTAGTGGAGAACGGCGAGATAGTAGGTACTACGGTTTTGAATGAGCCCAATTCATTTTTGGCGACTGAAAAGACGTATGGTGATTTTATCCTTGAAGTGGATTTCAAAGTGAATGATAGTATGAACTCGGGAATCCAGTTCAGAAGTGAGATAAAATCTGCAGATGATCACTGTACGGTAACGGATACCAAAACGCCGGAAAGGGTGCATGGCTATCAACTTGAAATTGATCCTTCAGACAGGGGATGGAGCGGTGGTATTTATGACGAAGCAAGGAGAGGATGGTTGTATTCGATGGAGAATAACCCGGCAGCAAAAAAAGCGTTCAAACACAACGACTGGAATCATTACCGGGTTGAGTGTATTGGCAACAGCATCAGGACCTGGGTGAACGGTATCGCCTGCGCGCACCTGATTGATGATATGACGCCCAAAGGATTTATTGCTTTGCAGGTGCATGCTATCAAGGACCCTAAAAATGTAGGGGAGGAGATACGGTGGAAAAATGTTCGTATTCAAACAAAAAATCTAAAACCTTCCCCGGATGATAATGTGTTTGTTGTAAATACATTAGTCAATAATATCTCTCCGGATGAACAACGGATGGGCTATCGTTTGCTGTTTGATGGAGCCACCTTCCGGGGATGGAAATCGGCAGGGAAAGAAGGGTTTCCTGATAAGCTCTGGTATTTGCAGGATAATGCTATGCACCTGGTTAAGGGAAAGAATCCGAGTATGGGATATGGTGGCGATATAGTTACAGTTGAAGAGTTTGCGGCATTTGACCTGCAGTTTGAATTCCAGATGTCGGATACGGCCAATTCCGGTGTAAAATATTTTGTGCAGGAGAAAACGCCCGGCGGCCCGGTTGGTCTTGAATACCAGATACTGGATGATGATAAGCACCCCGATGCAAAAGCGGGAAGGGATGGTAACCGCAAGCTGGCATCTTTGTATGACCTGATGCCGGCCAATAAAAATGGCAGGGAAAAGATTCCGATTGGTGAATGGAACCGGGGCCGGATCATCGTACGGCCAGATGGGCATGTGGAACACTGGATCAATGGCTGGAAAGTACTGGAGTACCAACGGGGTTCCGAAGAGTTCCTGGCGCTGGTGGCTAAAAGTAAATATGCGAAGATTCCTGGTTTTGGCCTCTACGAGAAGGGCCGCATCATGCTGCAGGAACATGGAACCCATGTTGCATTCCGTAGTATCAAGATAAAAGAACTCAAATAATTTCCTCACTTATAATCATTGCCATATGTCAAACTCAAGAAGAGAATTTCTTAAAAAAACAGCCAAGGCCGCAGCCGGCACCTATGTAGCGTCGGTTGGATTCAGTGCGCAGAGTTACGCGCGTATTATGGGAGCCAACGACCGAGTACGGGTGGGGGTAGTAGGATTTTCCGATCGCCATAGAAGCTCGCACATACCTCCTTTTATGCAGTTTTATAAGGAGATGAATTTTGATATTGTAGGTGTATCTGATCTGTGGAAAAAAAGAAGGGAAGAAGGGCAGGCCTTCCTGAAAGGGAAAATGGGGCACGATGTAGCCGCTTACAGGAATAATGAAGAATTGTACAATTCCAAAAGCATAGATGCCGTATTTATCAGCACTGCTGATTTCCAGCATGCTAACCATACCATTGAAGCGGTTAAAGCCGGCTGTGATGTGTATTGTGAAAAGCCATTCGCTGAATCTATGGAAGATAACCGCGCTGCCCTCAAGGCGGTGAAAGCTTCGGACAGAATTGTACAAATAGGATCGCAGCGACGGAGCGGGAATAATTATAAAGCAGCAGCTGAATTTATCGGGCAGGGAAAATTCGGTCCGATTACGATGGTAGAACTTACCTGGAATGTAAACCAGCCCGGCCGCTGGAGAAGGCCCGACCTGGTGGCACAATGTAAAGAAGAGGATCTCGACTGGAAACGTTTCCTGATGAACCGTCCCTATGAAAATTTCGATCCACGCAAATACCTGGAATACCGTTTATTCTGGCCCTATTCATCCGGAGCTTTCGGGCAATGGATGAGCCACCAGATTGATACCGTACACTGGTTCAGCGGGCTTGAACACCCAAGAAGCGTTACTGCCAATGGCGGAATATACGTATGGAAAGATGGTCGCCGAAACTGGGATACTACTACCGCTGTTTTTGAATATGGCCCTGCCGACGATCCCACTACCGGTTTCCAGGTTGTATTTATGTCGCGTATGCACAACGGTGATGAAAACCCGGCCGAGATCTACTATTCCAACGGCGGTGAACTGAACCTGATCACCAATAAAGTTTCGCCTAAGGGCGGGTTGAGGTCAGGTGCGGCAGCAGCAATGAAAATGCAGGCTAACCTTTTGCCGGAACTCAGCCTTAGCGAAATGGTAAAAGTGGAAGCCGGTGCTAACACGGGCGGCGATGTTTTAACTACCGCTCACGTTAAGAACTGGATGGAATGTATCCGCAGCCGTAAACAACCCAATGCACCTGTGGAAGCCGGCTACAGCCATTCGATCGCCAACATAATGGCTACCGCTGCGGCAAGAACCGGGCTAAAAGCCACCTTCAATGAAAAAACCCAGGAGGTAATGGCCGGGGGGAAGGTGTTTAAATATTAGGAATTAGGAATTAGGAATTAGGTGTTAGGAATTAGGAGTTAGTATTTTATGTACTGTGTCCTAATCCCTGGTTCCTAATTCCTAACACCTAGCTCCTAGCTCCTAGCTCCTAATTAACCCCAACAGTTCTGCCTTTCATAATCCTTTCTTCTACGGTATATTTTTTCAACACTTTTGTTTTGATGAGGATGGCTGCTTCTGTTCCTTCGGGTTGGATATGATATTTTTTGCCATCGTAATTTATCACTCCATAATCATTCACCCAATCATTCGCAAGGATCCGGTACGGATCACTGGGTTGTGCATTTTTTGTTTTACCAAAAGTCAGGAACTTGTTATCTCCTGTTTCAAAGGAGATGCCCACAATATTGTTCTTCACCACGGTGCAGACGCCTGGTGTATTCTTCGGAAGCCTTACAATATTAACAGAATGGCCATTCTCAATCTTAACAATACCTGATGTTACCCTGGTTTCGCCCGTTTCCATGTCCCGTCTTAAAACAATATCACGGTCAGCATAGAACTGAATTTTTTCCAGCGGCAGCCTGTTATTCTCCACCCGGTTACGGATGCTGGAAGTAAAATATGTTTTCGGAGCACTGCAGGATGCCATTGTTACTAGCAATGCCAAGGCAGGATTTATTTTCATCGGGAAATAATTAATAATTATTAATCAGTGATTCTTTTTAAGTTAACTGCTTCAAATAATATTATGCTTTACAAACTACAACTAGTATTTCCTAATCCCTAATCCCTAACTCCTAACTCCTAATTCCTAATTCCTAACTCCATCTACCCTCTTCCGCCGCGTCCGGCAGGCCTTGCCTCACCACCTCCGGGTCTTCCGCCTTGACCTCGTCCGGACTCAAAATTTTGCGTACGCGACTGGCCCCGTTCAATCATTTGTTGCTGGCGGTTCAGATCAGGTCTTTGAGAGGGAGGGGCAGGATTCCACTGGTTGCGTTGCCTTTGCTGCCACTGGCCCTCATTTCTGCGGTAAACATTGCCCTGGCCGTCTGATAAAACATTAGGCGATCTCTGCTCTCCTCTAGTTCTGCCTTGTTGCGATGGACTGTCATTCCTGAATCCATTCGTCCGATTAATAATCGGGGCATTATTATTATTGCCGTCAACACCTCTTTGCCCATATGTCCGGTTGGGTCCGAAACCACCATTGTTCATCCGTGAATTGCCGATACGGTTATTGTCGAATGAACGGTTACCATTATTCCCGCCATTGTTAAACCTGCCGCTGTTATTGTTAAACCTTCCGCGGTAATTGCTGGTAACAACATCATTCCGATAATGATAAACATTGTTGGTAAAGCGACTGTTATTGATACCTGCCCTGCCGTAGAAAATATTACCGGCATTCCTGCCGTAATATCCATAGCGGCGTCCTCCTAACCCATAAGCGTAAGAACGGTAAGGAGGATGGTATACAGACGGTCCCCACCAGCCGCCACCCCATCCATAGTTCCATGAGCTGATACCAAAACCTATATTGAACCAGCTATAACGATAGCCAAGCCCTATGCTCCAACCCAGGTAGGGATTATAGTTCATTCCAAAACCCCAGGTGTATGGCCTTGCATAATAACGAACCCCGCGCCACGGATTATAGTAATAACCGGTTCCGTAAACAACTGTTGGGCCATAAATAAATGTGTTTAAGTACCCTGGCGTATATCCCATATACACGTAATCGGGAAATACATCATAGATGTAAACATACTTCATGTTGTATACCGGGTAACTCGGTGGTATAATGTCGATCTCTTCCGGGCGCGTGGTAGCAACCGTCCAGGGACCATTGGCATTGGCTGACTGAAACCAAACACCATTGTCCACCGTATAATAGGTACCCCGGTATTTTACCACCGACCCGGGTGTATTTACAGCGTATTGCATGTTGGTGCCCTCTATGTTTTTAAACTGCGGATCGCCGTCATACGTAACGGTAGTATTGGCTGTTTTACGATCTACTTTTGCAGTTTGCGGGATCTGGGCATCCATTACAGCTTCACGGGCCGCGTCGGTTCCGGCAACGCTTGCCAGCACATTATCTTTGGGAGATCCTTCCGGAATTCTGGAGAAGTCTGCCGGTAAAGCATTCGCCGCTACATACTGCCAGCCGCCCTTTAGTTGAGTGGAAGCATACCATCGTCCGGATAAGAGTACATAATATTGTTGCGTATTCGTGTCCATGAACACATCGTTATCACTGTTACTCATGTACAAGAGATTAGTGCCTTCAATGGATGCGAAATCCGCTTCGCCTTTGGATTGTACAAGTTCAGCGGGCTCTGTGCTAACAATAATATCTGCAATAATATCATCCCGATCCCGCGCACCCGCATCGTCGGAAGTAAAGCCAGGGTCGGTATTGGCGGAATCAACCGCTTTTTGAATAGTCAAAAGATGGGAAGGGGTATTGGCACTGTATTGATACGGGCCGGTTGCCGCCGGAGCTACATACCATTTTTTACCCCCGTACAGGTAATAATTTCCATCTGTATTTTTTACTATAGTAAACGGTGAGTTAACAACGGCGTCAATCCCCCAATCATTATTATGCTGAAGCTTAGGCGTTCCATCAATCAGTACAAGAATCGATGGCTTGTTAGTATAAATAATTTTGGGAGGCGCATTGTTTAAGTCTTTCGACAATTTCTTTTCCTCCGTTCTCAATTCCAGCGAAGCCAGTACCTGGTCCAGCGGCAGGTTAAAACCAGCAGTGGGGATCTGCGTTTCCAGTAATGTTTTCAAGTAGTTAATCCTGTTGTCATCTGTGTCACCGGAGAGCTTGAGGTTTGGAATTTTTGCGGAGATAATATTTATACGGCGGGCATCCTTGTCGGTTTCAACACTGGCCACCGACCAGAATGTACCAAAAACCGGTTCTCCCTGGCCCGCAGACTGAACCGACATGGCCGACCGGAACCTGAATACATTGCCTGAAAACGACTCGGGCTGCGGCTGGTAGATTTTTACTGTTGAACCATCTGAGGCGGAAATTGTTTTCGGCCATCCTTCCTGTGCTGATACGGAAGCCAGGCAAAAAAAGAAGCTTGCCAATATGGCGAATCGTGAATAGAAGTTTTTCATACACCTGTTTTTAGCGGTTTTCGACTAAAGCTATCCCTGGGGATACCTGTTAGACGGATGAAAAATCAAAAAGGTTAATTAATACCAGCAGAAATACAAATATCAAGCCATTATTAACTTTCTGGTTGTTAATTACCGGCCGGGAGGGGAAAATTGTCGGTTAGAATACGTACGACCTCACCCTGAAACAGCAGCAGCCGGCTCCCTGGCGCATGACAGGGGGGCTGCTGCTGCTGTTTCAGGCAGGGGATAGGGATTTACCAGAGTGATTTTCCCTGGTAGAAATCGAGAACCTTGGACCGAAGCAGGTAATCATATTTCGCGGAAACAAAGTTGGCATTGGCCCGGTCCATATTATTTTTGGCCAGCAGGTATTCAACCGATGATTTAACACCCGCATTGAACCTGACCTCGGCGGCTTTAAATGAATTGGTAAAATCAACCAGTTGGCGGGAAAGGGTTTGATATCTTTCAAAAGCGGCACTCATGTTTACATAGGCCTGGTCAACCGCCTGCCTCAATACCGTTTTGGCGGTTTGTGCTTCAAAAGCGGTACGTTTCTCAACGATCCTGGCCTGGCGATAGTTGCTTTTTGCCAGTAATCCATTCAGTATGGGTATCGAAAGGCCAATCGCCAGCGATGAGTTCAGGTTGTTGGAAAGCTGGCTGCCATAGGTGATGGCCTGGCTCCTGTAATTATTTT
Source organism: Sediminibacterium sp. (assembly GCA_965229175.1). GTDB lineage: Bacteria > Bacteroidota > Bacteroidia > Chitinophagales > Chitinophagaceae > Sediminibacterium. Next base: position 83,123 of record CBDDIT010000020.1, read on the forward strand.
GCGGGGCAAATACAGGAACCTTGGTTCCGCTGATGGTAACATAATTCGATGTAGGAACGTCCAGCGTGTTGATCAGGTCGAGGCGGTTCGCCACGCTTGAATAAGTGGAGCCCAATCCGCCATTAAAGCTCAGGGTTGGAAAGAAACGACCCTTGGTAGCCAATACACGTTTGGCGGCACTCTTGCTTCTCAGGTCAGCTGCCTTAACGTATGCCAGTTGTTGTGAGGCCACCTCGTAAATATTATCGGGCGTCCCATCGTACAATACCGGCACCGCCTGCCCGGCGTCCATATTTTCCAACTGAACATTTGTATTGTAGGGCACATTCATCAATTGTGCAAGGCTCAGTTTGGCATTTTCCAGTGATGTTTTTACGGTCAATACATTCAGTTCATCACCTGCCAGCAATGCTCTCACATCATACAGATCGGACGGGGCTATGGCACCGGCTTCATTGAGAATGTTTAAACGGTCGACCTGGTTACGGCTTACCTCCACCTGTTTTTTTGCGATGGTAAGTTGTTCCTGGTTACTTAGTACCTGCAGATAGGCAAGGATAACATTGATCGTAATATTTTCTTTTGCCTGCTGCCAATCCATTTCACTGGCCTGCGCGTTCAATTCATTTTGTTTAATATTATTGCGGATAGAAGAACCGTTCCAGATCACAACACTGGTATTAATATTATAGTTGGCAAAATTGATCTGCTGATCGGCATAACTGTTGGTATAGGGGTCAATGCTTCTTCCCTGGTTAATACCATGGTTAATATTGCCTGAAATAAACGGAAGCTGGTTTCCTTTCGCCTGCTGATACGCAACTTTATCTGCCTCTGCCTGGTAACCCGCCTGGCGAACCTGGAGATTATTGCTGATGGCGGCTTCTATGCACTGCTTCAGTGTAAGTGGTATTTGTGCCGTTTGCGCCTTTAGTGATTGGGCGGAAAACAATAGGAATCCTGCTGATATAAAAACTACAATTTTTTGTTTCATGTGTTGTAAAGTAAGCGGTTAGTTTTTTTCGATCCGGCCATCCAATAGATGGATTATTTTTTTTCCGTAGGCGGCATTCTTCTCCGAATGGGTAACCTGTATGATGGTAACGCCATCTTCTTCATTTATCTTTTTAAACAGCTCCATGATCTCTTCCCCTTGCTTGGAATTGAGGTTGCCCGTGGGTTCATCCGCAAGCAATAATGTTGGCTTGGCTACCAGGGCCCGCGCGATGCCTACCAGTTGCTGCTGTCCGCCGGAGAGTTGTGATGGGAACAGGTCTTTTTTACCCACCATCTGGAAGCGGTCGAGCATATCGGCAACAATAGACTGCCTTTCAGAAGATTTAATATGCTGATACAGTAACGGGGTTTCAATATTTTCGTACACGGTCAGTTCGTCAATCAGGTGATAAGCCTGGAACACAAAACCGATATTCTGTTTATAAAGGTCCGAACGCTGCTTTTCTTTGATGCTGAAGACATCCTGGTCCATAAAGCGGTAACTACCTTCAGAAGGGGCGTCCAGCATACCAATAATATTCAGCAGGGTTGACTTTCCGGAGCCCGATGGACCCATAATAGACAAAAACTCGCCTTCTTCTACAGTGAGATTGATATCCTTCAAAAGAAAAACCCGGTTGTTACCGTTGTTATGCCATTTAAATATTTTTTGTAATTCGATCATACGATTTGTTTTATCAGTTCTGTGGTAACCAAACGGGATGCCAGTACTTTATCTTATTAATAATCAGTTGTTTACGAAAATTTTATCGTTGGCTTTGTTCGGATGCGTACAGCAACTGTCCGGTTTCGTACACCACTATTCCGTTCGCAGGCTCTTCACAGGGTTGGCCAGCGCCGACCGCAGTGCCTGGAAGCTCACGGTAAACAAGGCAATCAATATGGCCAGCATACCCGCTGCCGCAAACATCCATAGGCTGATATGGATTTTATAGGCAAATGCCTGCAGCCATGTATCCATCGCCCACCACGCTATCGGTGTTGCAATAAGGATGGCTATCAGAACCAATTTCAGAAAATCTTTTGATAAAAGTGTTGCCAGGTTCACTACCCCTGCCCCCAGTACTTTACGTATGCCAATCTCTTTTCGCCTTTGTTCTGCACTAAATGCGGCGAGACCAAATAATCCCAGGCAGGAAATCAGGATGGCCATCAGCGTAAATGAATTGATAATATTGGCCAGTGTGATCTCTGTTTCATACTGTTTCTGAACCTGGTCGTCAAGGAAAGCAAATTCAAACGGGGTTTCCGGCAGGTGCCTGCGCCAGATGGATTCTATTTTCGCCAGTAGCTCTTTATAATTGCCGCTGTTAACGGCTATGGTCAATTCATTCAGTTTTCTGTTGGGATTATATACAAGCATAAAGGGCTTCACATCTTTATGCAGCGAATTGAAATTAAAATCTTTCATCACACCAGCTACTTCCACCCATGTAGCAGGACTGGAGCCATACTGTGAATAAAGCCTTGTGCCTGGTGCTTTTTCCAAGGGCAAACCCAGTTTGTGCAGCAATGTTTCATTGATCAATACCTTTCCTGAGTCGTTCAATCTGAAATCCCTGCCTCCCACCATCCGGATGCCATAGGTTTTGGTGAAGAATTCGTCGGTACTGATATTCTGCGCATCAATAGCGGCTGCCATATTGCTGCCTTCCAGGTATACACCGTGATCCTGGCCAATAAATTGGCTGAGGTAATTGTCGGCTTCCGTAACGGAGCTTACTTCCGCCAGCTTACGTACATCGTTGCCAAATACATGCATTTTGCTTTGCGAGCTGCCGGTATAAAAGCTGAAAATAAGTTTCTGGCTTTTATCAAATCCCAGGTCTTTGTTACGGATATAGTTCAGCTGGCTATAGATAATGATAACACCCGCGATCAGTACTATAGATAAAACAAACTGGAAAACAACCAGGGAGCGTCTTATTCCGGCTGCCGATGTATTACTGGTAAAATTTCCCTTAATTACTTTGATGGCCTGGAAGGCAGACAAGTAAAAAGCAGGATAGCTACCCGCCACAATACCGGTTACTGTAATCAGGCCGGCCATCATCAGCCATAGCCGGTAGTCCTGTAAGAAGGATAGATGAATATCCGCCTGGGTTAAACTGTTTAAATAGGGTAGGAAAACAATCAGCAATGGCAAAGCGATAACCACACCCATTAATGAAAGAAGGAAAGATTCACCCAGAAATTGCTTTACGAGGTCTGATTTGCCTGCGCCGATGACTTTTCTGACTCCTACTTCTTTTGCCCGTTTGGATGCCCTGGCGGTAGAAAGGTTCATGAAGTTGATACAGGCAATCACCTGGATCACTGTGGCGATCAGCAGTAAAATGTATAGAAAGGTTTTGCTAACGGTTTTACTGCTCTCAACCTCGTATCCGGTAGTGGTATGAATAGAAGTGACCGGTTGCAGTTGCAGCTGTTTTTGCATGCCCAGTTCTTTTAGCTGCTGCTGGCCGTACTTATTCAGGAATGCGGGAAACTTGGCCTGCAGAGCGGCAGCGTTGGCGTTCGGGTTCAGCTTAACATAGGATCCTGCAAAATTATTCCCCGCCCATACCGTGTTTTGCAAAACATAGCCGCCAATACCCCCGCTATTCATGGTAATAAAAAGATTCGACTCGATATGTGATTTTCCAAGGCTTTCATCCACTACGCCGGTAACTTTAAAATCGTGCTTGCCATAGCCGTTGTCAATCTCAATTGTTTTATTGACAGGGTCAGTGTGACCAAACAGTTTATCAGCAATGGGTTTCATCAATACAACTGTATAAGGCTCCGACAGTGCTTTGGAGGGGCTGCCACTGGTGAAGTGATAGGTAAAAACCTCGAAAAAGGTAGAATCTACATACACTGCTTTTTTTTCATAAAACGATTTTTCTCCGTAATGCAACAGGTTTTGTTTTGAGCCCAGTTTGGCTACCTGTATTACACGCGTAAACTGTTCCACTTCCGGAAAATCGTTTTTCATCGCAGGAGCGATGGGAGGAGAGGAGGTTGCATTGGTATGATTCTCTCCCGACATTTGCAACTGGGAGTTGATCCTATATATATGGCTGGCATTCTTATGATGCTTGTCATAACTATATTGCTCTTCTACATACAAGAGTATATACAGGCAGCACAAGGTACCCACCGCCAGCCCAAAAATATTGATAAAGCTGTACGTCTTGTTCTTCCAAAGATTGCGGAAGGTCGTCTTTACATAATTTCTAAACATATAACACATTTTAATTCACGATTCACGATTCACGTCTCACGTCTCACGCCTCACGCCTCACGATCTCTATTCCGTTCTCAAACTCTTCACCGGGTTCATCAAAGCTGCTTTTACAGACTGGAAGCTGATGGTTACCAAGGCGATCAATATGGCGCCGCCACCTGCTGCCAGGAATAGCCAGCCGTTAACCGGTATGCGGTAAGCATATCCTTGCAGCCACCTGGTCATGGCCCACCAGGCTACCGGGAAAGCAATCAGGTTGGCAAGTACCACCAGTTGAATAAAGTCTTTGGATAGTAACCCGGTAATACCTGCCACACTGGCTCCCAGTACTTTGCGGATTCCTATTTCTTTGGTTCTTCTTTCGGCAGTGTACGCAGACAGGCCGAACAGCCCGAGACAGGAAATGATAATGGCCAGCGCGGCGAATATCCTGGATAGTTTGCCTATCAGCATTTCGGCTTTGAACTGGTCATTAAACTGGTCATCAACAAAGCTGTAGGCAAAAGGGTAGGCGGGGTTGTTTTTTTTCAGTACGGATTCTATTTTGTGAATAGCATCCTGCATATTCACGCCGGGAATGATGCGCACATACAGGAATTTGGCGGCACTGGGGTTCATGCGGAAGATAATGGGATCGCCTGTGCCATACATGTCGCCGTATACATAGTCTTTTGTGATGCCTACCACTTCATATTGTTTTTGCTGCATCTGTATTTTTTTGCCCAGTGCGGATTCTGTGCCCATTATCCGGGCCAGCGATTCTGTGATGATAATATTATTGCTGTCACTTTCTGCGTTGAACTGTCGTCCTTCCTTTAGCTGGATTCCCAGCGTGGGAATGAGTTCGGGGCTCACAATACGGTTTGAGATCAATACATCCTTGCTTTTATCTTTTCCGCTCCAGTCATATCCCGTGCTGTTATTTCCTATCCAGATTGTATTATAACTGTTCAACCCCGCATTTACTACAACTCCTGAATTGACCAATTCACGGTGAATAACAGGGAAGTTCCTGATGATATCTCCCCTGGCATCTATGGAAACCAGGTTGTTTTTATCATACCCCAATTCCCTGCTTTTTACGTGTTGTATTTGCTGGTAGATGATCATGGTACTGATGATCAGAATGATAGATATGCTAAACTGCAGCACCACCAATCCCTTACGTATAAAAGCCGCTCCATTGTTTTTCTGCGTAAGCCCTTTAAATACATACACCGGGTTAAAAGAAGACAGGTAGAGGGCCGGATAGCTACCCGCCACCAGTCCACATAACAAGGTAATGGCCAATAAGGAAATGATATGCAGCGGCTGGGTGAGGCCGGTTACCAGTTGTTTTTCAACCAGGGTATTAAAGAATGGCAAGGTTAATGAGATAATAGCAAGGCCCGCCAGAACAGCTAACAACGACAGGAAGCAGGCTTCCCCGATGAACTGGAGTATCAACCATTTTTTTTGAGCGCCCATTACTTTCCGAACGCCAACTTCCCTGGCGCGCTTTTCGCTCCGGGCGGTTGCCAGGTTCATGAAATTAATGCAGGCGATAAGAAGAATGATCCAGGCAATGATGGAAAACATTTTTACAAATTCTATACGGCCTCCGTTTTGTTTACCGTTTTCAAAATGATCCCGAAGCCTCCAGTCGTTCATAGCAAAAAGAAATGACTTTGCACTAGCACCAGCTTGTTTTTTTTCTATAAAGTCGTAAAGCTGTTTGTTAATGTTGGCTACGTTGGTACCTGGAACAAGCTCTACATACGTATTCACAGAATTGTTACCCCAGATCCTTGTATATTCCCTGGTGGATGAATAAACTTCGAATGGAATAAACCAGTCGAAACGCAGGCTTGAGTTGGAGGGCAGGTCTTTTACCACTGCTTTTACCGTATACAGGTCCTTATTGTCACACAGAATTGTTTTACCTACAGCGTTGATGCCGTTGCCAAAAAAATGGTTATACATTTTTTGGGAGATCACGATCGAATTCGGGCCGTCAAATACATTTTTGATATCACCCTGCAAGAACTGCATCGTGAACATGCTAAAGAAAGACGAATCGGTATAACACCCGTTTTCATAAATGGCTTTCTCATTTTGCGAAAATAGCAGCTGCATCCTGTTAAGGCGACAGGTGTTCGCAATACCGGGAATCTCCGCCCTGATCGCCGGAGCCATTGGGCCAGGGGTAGAGCCAAAAGTGCGTATAACGCCGTCGTAAACCTGGTTTTCCCTGATGTTATAAAGCAGGTCTTTTTTCAGAAATACTTTATCGTAGTTTACTTCGTCTTCTACCCATAGAAAAATCAACCCGGCGCAGGCTACACCGATAGCGAGTCCGAAGATATTCAGGAAGCTGTAAGAACGGTTTTTCCACAGTGAACGGAAAGCGGTTTTCAGGAAGTTTTTCAGCATATGATTATTTTATTCGGTTCTCAGGCTCTTTACCGGATTGGCAAGCGCTGCTTTTATAGACCTGTAGCCAACTGTAATAGCTGCAATCAAAAAGGTGCAAACAATAGCCATTACAAAGATGCCGGCACCCAGTTTGATCTGGTTTTTGAAATCCTGTAAATATTTAGTCATGGCCCACCAGGCAACCGGTGCCGCAATAACAAAAGCAATCAGCAACAGTTTTGTAAACTCCTTGCCAAACAGCCAAAGAATATTTGAAATACGCGCACCTAATACTTTTCTTACACCAATCTCTTTGGTTTTTCGTACTGCCATAAAAGAAACGAGCCCATATAATCCCAATGCTCCGATCAAAACCGCAATAGCCGCAAATGCTTCAATCAGCGTAAGCATAATGGTGTCCAGTTCATAAAATTCTGCAATGCTATCGTCCAGGAAGCGGTATTCGAAAAGATATTCCGGGTAGGTTTCACTCCATATATTTTCAAGTGTTGCTATCGCGGGTTTGAGATTGTTCATATTGATCCGTACAGCACAGGTGCGATAGTTGTCGGCGGATGGCATAATGGCAACGGCCGAAATCTCACTATGAAAGGAATAGTTATAAAAGTCTTTTACAACGCCTATTACAGGGGCCTTTATTCCATTAATGGAAGCCATTTTCCCAATGACATCGCCCGGCGATTTCAATCCCAGTTTTTTAACAAACGTTTCATTTACCAGGTATTCTCTTATTGTATCTGAAGGGAAGAAATTCCTTCCGGCGGCCAGTTTGATGCCAAATGTCTTAAGGTAGTTTTCATCCGCACTTTTTGTATTTACGCTGAAATGTTCATCTTCCGCCCTGCTATCGAACCGCAGATTGGTAGTATTATTGGAACCTGCTGCCGGCGCGGCAAAACATAAGGAAATGTCTTCTACACCTGCAACGCCTGTCATACGAGTGCGCAAGGTGCTGGCTTTTACCTTATCAGTAGTGGGTAAAGGCATTAATAGTATAGCTTTCTTATTAAAGCCCAGCTCTGTGTTTTTCGAATAGTGCATCTGGCTGGCAATAACAATCGTTCCGATAATCAGCATTTGCGAAATAGCGAACTGTGTAACCACCAGTATTCTGCGTAATGAAAAGCCGCCGATATGTTTTTGAGAAAGCTTGCTTTTTAATGCGAGAACAGGCTGAAACCTGGCCAGCACCAGCCCGGGGTACGATCCTGATAAAAAGGTAACCAGCAGGAATATTAACCCTAAGAATAAAAGCAGGGGGGTATTGGTAAGGTAATGCAATGCGATCTCAGTTTTAAACAACGAGTTCACGTAGGGCAAGACCAGAGCGGCAAGCGCACAAGCTATCAATAAAGCAAATAACGTTATCATAGCTGTTTCCGCTATAAATTGCCAGAACAACTGTGATGGAAGGCTGCCCAGCACTTTGCGTATGCCAATTTCCTTCGACCGGTTTAGTGCCTGTGCCGTTGCCAGGTTGATGAAGTTCACGCAGGCCGTTATAATCAGGAATAAGCCGATGAAAAAGAAAGCCCAGAGATATTTCCTGTCGGCAGATCCATCATAATCTGTATTAAAATGGATATCAGATAAAGGCTGCAGTTTGAATTGCCAGGTTTTCAGGTCTCTTCCTTTGTAGTTGGCAGCTATTATCTGTTTGAGTCCCGTTTCCGCCTGGGCTTTGCTAATGGAAGGTTTTAGCAATGTGTATGCTTTGCATCCACTGTATACGCCACCCCAGCCGCTGTCTTTGGCCAGCCAGCGGTTCTGATCTATGAGGTTTGCATACGATAAATATATTTGCTGCCTTCTGTCTGTATTGGCTGGAAAGTCTTTTAAAACACCTGTGATAATAAAATTGGTACGGTTATTTACCCTGATGGTTTTGCCTATCGCTTCTTCCGAACCAAAATATTTTTTTGCCATTTTTTCCGTTATGGCTGCCGAGTTGGGATTTTTAAGAAAGCTATTCTTATCTCCTTTTATAAGTGGGTAATCGAATATGTCGAAGAACTCCGGTTCAGTATACGCAATTCCGTCCTCTTCTTTGAACTTTTTATTTTCTGCAGAACCCGGAATGGCAATCAATGAATTTTGATAGTCGATGATACGCGCCGTTTTCTCTCCGTATGTATAATTGGAACGGAACGCCTTTGCTGCCGGGCTGGGCACTGCTCCTGAATAATTAATATCCTCGTCATGCCATTCCGTTACAAAGCGATAGATCCTATCCTTATTCTTATGAAATCCATCGAAACTGAGTTGGTAGCTAACAAACGCAAATATCACAATACTACAGGCAATGCCCATGGAGAGACCTACAATATTGATAAATGTATACGATTTGTTCCGGCGGATATTTCTCCAGGCGATCTTAATGTAGTTTCTGAGCATGTGTTCTTTTTTAGTCGTAAGTCGTAAGTCTTAAGTCGTAGGTCTTAGGTTTTTAGGTCGTAAGTCTTAGATCTTAAGGTTTAAGGTGTGGGTGTTAGTTTCATTTTCAATAATTTTGCTTATTCTGTTCTGAGGCTTTTTACTGGGTTGGCTGTGGCCGCTTTAATGGCATGATAACTTACTGTGATTAATGCGATCAGGATACTCAAGGTTGCGGCCATCGCAAATATCCACCACTCAATATCTATGTGATATGGGTAAGTTTCCAGCCAGTTATGCATGAACCACCAGGCTATAGGTGAAGCAAGTAGGAATGAGATTAACACCAGTCCAATAAAGTCTTTTGATAATAAGGTAGCGATACCTGCTACAGATGCACCCAGTACTTTTCGTACACCTATCTCTTTTATACGGCTTTCCGCCATATATGCCGCCAGTCCAAATAATCCCAGGCAGGATATGAATATCGTTAACCCCGCAAACAAAGCGGCCAGCGTACCGGTACGTTGCTCTGATCTGAATTTGGTAGCGTATTCCTCATCGATAAACTTGTATTCAAAAGGATACGATGGATTGTATTTTTTGAAGATAGCTTCAGCTTTTTTAATATTATCCGCGGTGGAGTTTTTCCCATTCAGTTTGAAATGAATGACATTAAACCAGCCATTTTTAGCTCCCTGGATTATCATTGGCTTGGTAGGGTAGAAAGGTGATTCTAGAATAAAGTCTTTTATCACTCCTACCACATGCCTCTGTTGATTGTTATTACGTATAATCTTGCCGATCGGATCGGTAAACTCCATGGCTTTAGCGGCCGATTCATTCAGGATGACCCCGCTGGAGTCGGTGGGAAACTCTTTCAGGCTGAAGTCGCGGCCTTTTACAAATTGAAGGCCGGCGGTAGTGCCCAGATTTTCATCGGCTACCAATATATCAAAATCGGTTCTGTCATCCGGTTTTTTGCCATCCCATTCAACACCCCAGGTATCACTCCATGACTGGGTTAGCGGGGCACTGCTTTTGGTAACGGAACTGGCTACGCCGTTTGACAGCAACTCGTTTTTTACCAGCGGATAGTTCTTCTCAAGGTCACCCGTGAGGAAATGGTACACCAATTTTTCTTTGTTATACCCACTTTCCCTATTTTGGGCATGCTGTATCTGTTCCTTTACGATAGCGGTACAGATAATAAGGATGATAGCAAATGTAAACTGGAGTACCACCAACACTTTTCGCGGGGTAATAACCCTGTCAGACTTCAAAAATGTTCCTTTTAGTACTTTTACAGGCTTGAAAGCGGACAGATAAAAGGCCGGATAACTACCTGCTATAATACCGGTAAAAAGGATGAATCCGGCGAATACCAGCCAAAAGAAAATATTAGTATAGTCAATGAACAATTTCTTGTCGGTGAGTGTACTGAAGGCAGGCAAGGATATCTGAACGATCAGTAGCGCGAATAACCCCGCAATCAGCGACAGTAGTATGGATTCACCTAAAAATTGCCCTATTAACGATGATTTGGTGGCACCCACCACTTTACGGATTCCTACTTCTTTGGCACGTTTCTCACTGCGTGCAGTACTCAGGTTCATGAAGTTGATGCAGGCAATCAACAGGATAAACACCGCAATAACAGAAAACATTTTAATAAAATCAATCACACCTCCATCTTCCACCCCGTTTGTGAAACGCGAGTGCAACCTCCAGCGGCTGATGGGGTAGAGGAACATTTCATTGGTTTTCTCATCCCGGTCATGTATTCTTTTAATGAATCGTAGTTTCGGGGCAATGGAAGCTAGGCTGGCATTAGGCTTTAATAGCACATAGTTCCTGGTAGAATTATTACCCCAGTTAGCATCATCACCCCCGTTCTTACGAAGGTAGGCCCAGGGCAACAGGTAGTCAAACTTAAAACGCGTATTATTCGGCAGATCTTTCAAAATGCCCGTTACGGTGAAATTGTCTTTTTCATCCACTCTGATCACTTTACCCATAGGCTCCTCGCTGCCAAAAAAGCTTTTGGCAAACTTTTCAGTCAGTACAATGGAATGAATATCGTTCAATACAAGTTCGGGATTGCCTTTCAATAAGGGAAAACTGAATACACGAAGGAAGTTTGAGTCGACAATATTACCACCTACTGTAAGGCGTTTTTCACCATAGGTTAGCAGATAACTGCTGGGCCAGTTCACCCTTGTTACCTGCTCCACTTCCGGGTAGTCGCGTTGGACGGTTGGACCAAATATTTTAGGTGTTGAATTCCAGCATTGCAGCTTACCACTAAATGTATCCCTGTTCCAGGCCTCATAAATCCGGTCCTTTTTTTCATGAAATTGGTCATAGCTCACTTCATGCCCGATCCATAAAAGAATCAGGATAGCACTGGCCATACCCACGGAAAGCCCCAGGATATTGATAAACGAAAATCCTTTGTTTTTCAGCAGGTTTCTGAAAGCGATCTTGAGATAATTTTTAATCATGGGTTAGAGTTAGTCGTAAGTAAAAATTAAAAGTCAAAAATCAAAAGTCAAAAGTCAAAAGTCAAAAGCGAAAAAGCATGCTCAATCCGTAATCCGTAATCCGCAATCCGTCATCCCTCTTATTCATTTCTTAGTGCATCCACGGGGTTTGAGAGGGCTGACTTTATTGCCTGGAAACTTACTGTTGCCAGTGCGATAACGAAACCGGCGGCACCTGCCAGCAGGAATACCCAGGCACTGATCTTAATGGAATAGGCAAAATCGCGCAGCCAGGTATTCATCGCCCACCAGCCCAGGGGGAATGCCAGTACGATAGAAAGGCAAACCAGCTTCACAAATTCTTTTGATAGAAGCCCCACAATGTTTTGTACGGATGCACCCAGTACTTTACGGATACCGATTTCTTTATTTCTTCTTTCTGCCGTGTACATCGAGAGACCAAATAAACCCAGGCAGGCAACCACGATGGAAAGGCCGGTGAATACCCCGAAAACGGATCCCAGCTTTTGCTCAGCCTGGTACAGGGTCTCGAAGTTTTTATCCAGGAATGAATATTCAAAAGGCAGGGCCGGTGCCAATTGTTTCCATTCCGCGGCAAGTTTTGCCAGTGTATGGGGTGTATTGTTACCGTTGGTTTTTACCAGGATGAAGGAGGTCATGGCCCGGTAAGATTTGGAGGTTGTATGAAAAAGAACGAAAGGAACTACCGTGTCCCGGATGGATTGAACATTATAATCCCTGGTTACTCCAATCACCTGGTACCTTCTGTTGCCGTTACCCGGATATATGATGAATTTACCCAGGGGGTCTTTCCATCCGATTTGTTGCGCAGCTGTTTCGTTGATAATGACGGAAGCAGAGTCGTTAAATTGTGTGGAGAAATTGCGCCCTTTTACTACTTTGATAGCTAAGGCCGGAACAAAGGATTCGTCCACTAAAAAGGAATTAAGGGCGATATCTTTTGTCGCCGGTATATCGGTGGCGGTAGCTTCCGGAACATACATATCCTCGAAGGATTTGCGGGTGGGTACGCTTGTGCTGATGCTCACCTGTTGAACCCCCTGCAGCTTGGCTACTTCCTGGCGCATGGTTTCCGCGGCGCCTTTGTCCATTTTCTCCGCGTTGGGTATTATAATTACATTATCCTTCTGCAAGCCCAGGTCCATTTTCTGCGAGTACCGTAGTTGCTGAAATACAATCACCGTGCAGATGATGAGTGCGATTGAAACGGTAAACTGGAATACTACCAGACCGTTCCTGATGAACAGGGAAGAGATGCTCTTCTTGAACACGCCACCTTTCAACACGCTGACAGGGTTAAACGATGTGAGATAAAAGGCAGGATAGCTGCCGGCCAGGATACTGGTTACAACCATCAGGATAATAATGAATATCCATATACCCGATGAAAAAATGCTTTGAAAGGAAAGTGATTTTCCTGCAATATTATTAAAGAGAGGTAATAATATGGAAACGAGTAATAAGGCGATCAATGTTGAAAGGAAGGTATAGAGAAACGCTTCTGTGAGGAATTGCCTGATTAATTGGGATCTTGCCGAACCCAGCACTTTCCTGATACCCACTTCTTTGGCACGGGTGGCTGACTGTGCCGTGCTGAGATTCATAAAATTTACGCAGGCCAGTATCATGATAAACAAAGCGATAGCTGAAAAAATGTACACGTATTTAATATCACTTACCGTAGTAAGAAAGGGTGTACTGATTCCATCGGAGTAAAGGTGTACGCGGGTAAGGGGCTGGAGATGAAAGTCCCATTTACCGCCTTTTTTCAGGAATTCATCCATGGGCTGCCCTATGCGCTCAAATGCACTCGCCGCCTGGGTTTTGACCATGTCAGGAAATTTACTTTCCAGTTTTGCGATGTTTTCCTTCGATGGAGAAAAATTCCGGTTAAGTACTACATACGTATTCATCTGTAACCAAACCCAGCTCCAGCTAAACCGCTTAACGGGCGGGCAGGCGGAAGTGGGTATCAGCAGGTCGAACTGTACGGTAGATTGTTTGGGAATATCTTTCAATATCCCCGTTACCACAAAAGGCTCACTGTATTCGTCCAGCAAAAGATTCTTCCCGATAGCGCCCGTATTTCCAAAATATTTTCTGGCAAGTGTTTCCGTTACCACAATGGAATGCGGCTTTACAAAACAAGTAACCGGATTTCCTTCAACAAAAGGAAAATCAAATACCTGCAGGAAATTAGAATCTACCGCAAGAAAATTCTTTTCCGTAAAACGTTTTTGCTGGTTTATGTCGCCATCCGTACTAATTACTTCCGAACCCATTACAAAAAAGCGGGTATAGGTCTCAATTTCGGGAAAGCTCCGTTGCAAGGCCGCGCCAACCGGCGGAGGTGTATTGGAAACATAAGCAGACTGACCACTCATTGTAATGTCCAGGTCGACCTGGTAGATGCGGTCAGCCCTGGAAAAAAACTTATCATAACCTTTTTCATCCTGCACAAACAAGGCAATCAAAATAACACAGGCAAGACCGATAGACAAACCGGTGATATTGATCATGCTATTGACTTTATTGCGGAACAGGTTCCGCCAGGCTATTTTTATATAGGTGGTAAGCATGGGATGTTGGTTGCGGATTGCGGATTACGTATTACGGATTTTTTTTAGATTAGAATATTTTCCGTTACTGTCTGCCCATCCAGCATGCGGATGATGCGATGGCTGTAGCGGGCGTCGTGCTCGGAGTGGGTAACCATAATGATCGTAGTTCCCTGTTCGTTCAGGTTGGTAAGAAGCTCCATCACTTCATTACCATTGGATGAATCGAGGTTACCGGTGGGTTCATCCGCCAGGATCAGTTTTGGATTGTTCACAACGGCCCGGGCAACCGCCACACGTTGTTGCTGGCCACCCGATAATTGCTGTGGATAGTGGTTGCGGCGGTGCATGATCTGCACTTTTTCAAGTACTTCTTCCACTTTGGCCTTTCTATCGGAAGCTTTTACGCCGGTGTAAATAAGCGGTAGCTCAACATTTTCAAATACGGTAAGTTCATCAATCAGGTTAAAGCTCTGGAACACGAAGCCAATATTGTGCTTGCGCAGGTCGGCCCGCTGGCGCTCATTGAATTTTGCTATCTCTATATCATTAAAGATAAAGCTGCCCGCATCAGGGTCATCCAGTAACCCAAGAATATTCAATAGAGTAGATTTACCGCAGCCAGAAGGGCCCATTACCGCAACAAATTCCCCCTTTTTTATCTCAATAGACAGTTTGTTAAGCGCAATGGTTTCTACCTCGTCGGTACGGTAGATCTTTTCGAGAGCTGTAATTTTTATCATGGGTTTGTTTTTTTTTGTGAGTTATTGGTTTGGTAAGCTTTGAGCTGCGAGCTATGAGCTGCGAGCTTCGAGCCGCAAGCAGCAAGCTGTGAACTAGGCGGCAAACTCAGATTTATTGCAGGCTATTACACCTACCCATTTCTTTGCTCGCAGCTCATAGCTCGCAGCTCAGAGCTAAACCTACGGTTTCTTCAGCACCAGTTCCTGCATCGTTCCATAGTTCTCATAGCTGGAGGTTACAACCTTATCGCCCGGCTTTAATCCCTGCAGTACTTCGTAGTAGTCGGGGTTTTGCCTTCCCAGTACGATATCTACTTTATAAGCCATAGTGCCGTTTTCATTCACTTTAAAGATCCAGTTACCACCGGTTTGCTGGTAAAATCCACCTTTAGGTACCAATATGGCCGTTGATTCATCGCTCAGTGATAGCAGGATCTGCAGGGTCTGCCCACGACGTATTCCCTGTGGTACTTCTCCAACGAACTGCATATCTACCTGGAATCTTGCGTTGTTTACCTGCGTAAACACTTTGGTGATCTTTAATTTGTACGTCTTGTTACCTGCGGTGTATTCGCCCATCAGTCCGATAAATATCCGCGATATATAATGTTCGTCTACATCTACCCGAACCTTAAAGCCACTCAACACATCAATCTGCCCCAGTCGCTCGCCTTCTCTTTTATTCTGCCCAATCTCCGCATCCAGTGCCGTAAGCTGCCCATCCACGGGAGCGCGAACAATCAGGTCGCCCACTTTCTTGCGCATTACCTGCAGCGCATTTTGTGAGCCGGCGTAGGATTGCCTGGCCTGGTCAAGTTGTTGTTTATTGGAAACGCTATCCTGCTGCAGGATTTTATCGGTCAGTTTCCTTTTCTGGCGTAAATAGTTATAGTTGTTCTCACTGGCTTTAAATTCCTGCAGTCCTATCGCTTTCTGTTCGTAAAGATGTTTGTTCAGCTTGTACAGGCGTTCCGCTTCCGTTAGCTGGCTTTCCACATCGGTCATTTGGTTAAGCTTGTTTACGGTGTTCTGCTGTGCGGCATTTTGCGAGATCTGCATTTGGGTTAACAGGTTATATACAGAGGTTTCCTGGTTAACCAGGCTCAATTGCAGATTGGTATTGGATAATTTAAGAATGGGCTGTCCTTTTTTCATGATCGCGCCATCTTCCACATATTTCTCCTCTACCCGCCCGCCTTCCGTGGCATCCAGGTAAATGGATGTGATGGGGAGAACAATGCCATTAACAGGGATCTGGTCTTTATAAGGGCCTTTTTTCACCTCACTGATCGTGATCCGTTCAATATCCACATTCAGTTTTGATTTGCCCGAAGTAAAATAGTAGCTGGCCCCGATGAGGCCCGCGATGGCTACAACTACC
The DNA here is from genome assembly GCA_965229175.1 of Sediminibacterium sp. Taxonomy (GTDB): domain Bacteria; phylum Bacteroidota; class Bacteroidia; order Chitinophagales; family Chitinophagaceae; genus Sediminibacterium. The sequence goes on from CBDDIT010000020.1 coordinate 99,364, forward strand.
ACGATCGTAATAATCCTTTTGGAATTCCATTTCTTTTTTTCAATAACTCTGTCCACAGCTTGTTTTTTTAGTTGACTATATCAGTTTCAGTAAGCTAATATCAACAGCCTCCTTTTCCCGCACACAACCTGTTTCACGCCCGCAGCACTCCCGGGGAGCGGAGCTTACGTGCATCACCAGGATAAGTCCAAGCGTTACTGCTAAGACCAGCCCGGCGATAAAGTGTGGAGATCGTAAGGATGTTGTTTTCATAACTGTAATTTTTCAGATGGATATAAGAAACGATTGTGCCAAACTTTACTTAATTGATTTTCAATAGGTTATCTTCATGTCTTTTCAAATACTGTCCGCATCCGTTACAAGAACTGTCCGCTTTTGATACACTTGCCTGTTCCGGAAATTTCTAAAGTGCTCTTTTTCAAATTATTAGATTGCAGGTATAGGGTTTGTTTATTGGTTTATTAGTTTATTGGTTTATTTGTTTATTGGGTGGGGGACTTTGGTACCGGCGATCGGTGATTTTGGAAAATGGAAGCAATCAGTTGTATAACTCTTAAATGGTAGTAATGTTACCGGAAAACCTCCCGTTTATCATTAAAAAAAAATAAAAACAACAAATAACACAATAATTCTACCTCTAAATCATTAATCTATCAACCAATTACCAATTACCAATTACCAATAAACCAATAAACCAATAAACCAACATGAGTTTAAAAAAAGCAAGCATACTGGTAATTGACGATGATACGGATGTTTTAACAGCAGTACGGTTATTGTTGCGTACGGAGGTAAAAGAGGTTGTGACGGAGAAAAATCCTGAGCAGTTACCTTATTTGCTGGGCAAGGGCGTTTTTGACCTGGTTTTGCTGGATATGAATTTCAATGCATCGATCAATACCGGTAATGAGGGTATATTTTGGCTGCAACGTGTAAAACAGTTAAAGCCGGATGTGGGGGTGATAATGATTACGGCCTATGGTGATATAGACCTGGCGGTTCGCTCCCTGAAAGAGGGCGCGGCAGATTTTGTGGTGAAGCCCTGGCATAACGAAAAGCTATTGTCAACATTGCAGGCGGTATTGAAAAACAGGGAACAGCATAAAACGCAGGGTGCGGGTAATAAGAAGCCTGCGGCTAGCGGAAATGTTGGTATGATAGGGGAGAGCGAGGTAATGCAGGATATTTTTCATAAGATCGACAAAATAGCACCTACCGATGCTAATATTCTCATACTAGGTGAGAATGGTACCGGGAAGGACCTGATAGCGACCGCTATTCACGAACAGTCGCTGAGATCGTCCAGGCCTTTTATTAAAGTGGATGTGGGGGCGCTTACCGAAAGTTTGTTTGAGAGCGAATTATTCGGGCATAAAAAGGGGGCATTTACAGATGCCCGTGAGGATCGGGTAGGGCGTTTTGAGTCGGCAGAGGGTGGAACCCTGTTCCTGGATGAAATCGGGAATATTTCATTGCAACAACAGGCGAAATTACTAACGGTATTGCAGAATCGCCAGGTTACGCGCCTGGGCTCCAACCAACCGATACCGGTGGATATACGGCTTATCTGCGCAACCAATATTCCGCTGAGTGAGTTGGCCAATGAGAACCGTTTCCGCAAGGATCTGATCTACCGGATCAATACCGTTGAGATTACAGTACCCCCGCTACGTAAGCGCAGGGATGATATTTTGTTATTGGCCGAACATTTTGCACGTATCTATTCCAATAAGTATCTGAAACCGAATATGCGTTTTCATCCATCTGCCCTGGAAAAGTTACAGCAATACCCGTTTCCGGGTAATGTGCGGGAACTTCAGTACACAATCGAACGCGCCATGATCATGGCCGATGGTGAGATCATAGAAGCAAAAGACCTTTTATTCTCGCCGATTGAAAACACGGTAGTCGAATCAGACGAAGATGCCGATATGAAGCTTAGCACCATGGAAAAGAACACGATACTAAGAGTAATTGATAAACACAGCGGCAATATCAGTAAAGCAGCGAAAGAGCTAGGCCTTACCAGAACCGCCCTGTATCGGCGGCTGAGTAAATACGATATATAGGATTGGGGTTGTAAATCGAAAGGCAAAATTAAAAAGTAAAAAGGGAAAAGTAAAAAGGGAAAATTCGTAATCCGTAATTCGTAATCCGCAATCCATCAAACATGGGAGTTAAAAAGTTTCAGGGGGATATATTGTTGAGGGTGATATTTCTGGTGGTTACTATTACGGTAGCTGCTTTTTTGCTGGTGCAGCAATATGTTCAGCCGTTGTATATATACGAGTTTATTATTGTTCCTGTTATTGGTTACCAGGTGTACGATTTTTACAGGTTTCATAAGTTGGCACAGCGGGAAGTGGAGCAGTTTGTGGAATCTATTCAGTATCGCGATTTCTCGCGCAACTTTAATGTGTCCACGGCACCTGAAGATATCAAGCCTTTGCGGAAAGGGTTTAATGAGATCAATTCTGCCTTTAAACTGATTTCGCGGGAGCGGGAAACGCAGTACCTGTACCTGCAGAAGATACTTGAATTGGTGGATACCGGTATCCTTTCCTATGAAAGTGAAACCGGGGAAGTAGTGTGGATGAATGAATCGTTAAAGAAAATGCTGCAGGTTCCTTATCTGAAGACGGTTCATTCTCTCGGCAAGCGAGACAATGAACTATATCAGCAGGTAATTGCGCTAAAACCCGGAGAAAGCCATGTGGCAACGGTTCATCTTGAAAAAGCGAGTTTTAAAATTCTACTCTCGGTTACCGCTTTTCAAACAGAAGGTAAGAAATTTATACTGATCGCTTTTCAGAATATCAATGAGGCGCTGGACGAAACCGAGTCAAAAGCCTGGCAGCGATTGCTAAGTGTAATGACCCATGAAATCATGAATTCTGTAGCCCCTATCTCCTCATTGGCGGATACGCTGCAGAGCCGTCTGAAAGAGTCGGTCCAGTATCTTAACAATAGCAATGAAGTGGTTGAAGACCTTGAGCTTGGCATCAACACCATCAAAAGAAGAAGTGAAGGGCTGCTGAAGTTTGCTGAAGTTTACCGGAACCTGAATAAGATAACCACACCCACCCTTAGAAGAATATATGTTCGTGATCTTTTTGAGAATATGTATAACCTAATGCATCCTACGCTGAATCAGAAAGGGATTGAAATGGAAATTCTGCTTAAGGATCCCGATCTGTCGCTGGAGGCGGATGCCAGCCTGATAGAACAAGTGCTTATTAACCTAATTGTAAATGCCATTGAGGCGGTAAAAGAATCTCCCCAGCCCCGCATCATACTATCGGGCGGTATCGCAGAGAATCAGCGTATCGCGATGAAGGTTAGCGACAATGGAATGGGAATGAGTGAAGAAGTGTTGAACAATATATTTATTCCCTTTTTCAGCACCAAAAAGAATGGCAGCGGAATTGGCCTTAGTCTTTGCAAACAGATCATGATGCTGCACAAAGGTAAAATAAGCGTTCAATCCATTGTAGAACAGGGTACCGTGTTTGTGTTGCAGTTTTAAATCTCAATTATTTAACTATCAGCGTCCTTTTCTGTGTGGTATAAGCAGCAAAATACCCCAGCGCATTGTTGGAAATATTGCTTACAGGATTAGCCGGGCTGGCGGCCGACCTGAAGTTGCTGCCACCGGATACCTGCACCAGCGTATAAAAATAGTCGTAGGTGCTTTTATCAATACAATTCATCGTAACCGAAACCGTATCCTTGAAATTAATATACGTACTATCATTCCGCAGTGCCAGGCTGATATATTTGCCATCCGATAACCGGTCATCAAAAACAGCGGTGTACTTCAATTTCCTGCTATTAACAGTTTGTGTGAAAGAATAATAGTTTTTCACGCCCAGCGGATCGCGAAAATTGGGCACGCTAACAATATCAACGGTGCCAAATCTGTCTGTATACTGAAAACTGATCGAGTCAAGTCTCACCTGCAGAGGCATGGTGGTAGAGGCGGTATACCGCTGGCCACCAGTGCTAATATCCAGCAGGTAGCTGTGTCCGGGAATCCCCTGAATCGTATGGGTTTGATAGGTGCCGGGTTGGATCTCGGTAAGAATATCAGTAAGGGCCGTAGTATTATCAGTAATTTTTACCGTCGCCCCGGATACAGGCGGAAACGTATTGGACTCGCTGAAGTTAACGGTCTTTGAAATCTGCACCTGGTAAGGTCCGGCTGTATTGGTGATAATACCTTCAATTACTATCTGCGGCGCGGCATCATTCAGGTTTACAGTAATTACCTTGGTACACGCGTACAGCGATACAATCAAACCTGCTACCCATATCTTTCTTATTTGCAGTTTTTTCATCAGATCAGAATTTGAAGTTATAAGTAACGGAAGGAACCCAGCGGAAAAGCGCTGTTTGCAAAGCCTGGGTCTTGCTGGGATCATCGGGATCATCCTGGAACTCTATACTATACGTATTTTCACGCCCATATACATTATAAAGTGAGAAGGTCCAGCTGCTTTCCCATTTTTTTGTTTTCTTACCCTGTAATGTTGCGGAAAAATCAAGTCTGTGGTAGGCAGGAAGCCGGTAGCCATTTCTTTCCGTGTAGTAAAAAGCAGTTTGCCCGTTTACCTGGTACTTGCCACTGGGGAAAGTAACTGCATTGCCTGTATTGTAAACAAAATTGGATGAGAGCGTCCATTTTTTACTGGCCTGGTAAATAGCCACCACAGCGAGATTATGCGTCTGATCCTGTTTTGCGGGGTACCAATCGCCCCGGTTGATATTGTTGATCTGTCTTTCGGTTCTTGACAATGTATAGCTTACCCAACCCGTTAAAGCCCCATATCTCTTTTTCAGGAATAGCTCAAGTCCATACGCACGGCCTTTCCCATATAGCAGCTGTGACTCTACATTTGCATTAGCCCGTAGCTGCGCTCCATTTTTATAGTCAATCTGGTTCTGCATGGTTTTATAATATACTTCAGCAGAAAACTCATATTTATTGTCACTAAAATTCCGGAAGTAGCCAATAGCCACCTGGTCGGCAATTTCAGGCTTTACATTCGGACTGCTTGGAATCCACAGATCGGTTGGATTGGTGGAAGCTGAATTAGACAGCAGATGAAGATTCTGAACATTTCTTGTGTAAGAAGCTTTGACGGATTGACTAGCCGCCAACTGATAACTGGCAGAAATGCGGGGCTCAAGGTTTATGTATGACTTAACAACGCCGCTGTTAGTTACTGTACGTGTATATACGATATTGCCGGCACTATCATAGGTATTAAAATCGCCGGGGCCCATAATGCTGAAAGACGATAGACGGAGACCATAATTAAGTTTTATTTTTTCGGTGGGAGCATATTCGTGCAGTATATAAGCCGCATTTTCGTACGCATTCTTTACCGGAAGGTTTTGCGGAAGAAAGCTCGAAGATTCCGAAGCATCAACAATTCCGGGTGAGATACCATGGTGAATAACGTTAAATCCGAAATTGATCTTATTGTCATTATTGATAAAATACTGGAAATCCTGCTTCAATGAAACGTCTTCAATCTTCGACTTGATAATTATGTTGTTATTCCCGGAATTGATGCGGATATTATAATTATAGTTGCTGTAGATCAGTGAGGTGTTGGAGAATAACCGGCTGTTAAAAACATGGTTCCACCGTACCGTTCCCGTGCTGTTGCCGTAGTCAATACCAAAATTGCCGCCAAAGCCCAGGTTGTCTTTTCCAAAATAGCCGGACAGGTACACCCGGTTATTATCATTTATCTTATAATTGGCTTTCAGGTTCAGATCGTAGAAATAGAGGCTGTTTTTGTTGATGGATGAGTCGCGTGACAGTTTTAAGAACAGGTCGGCGTAGGTTCTACGTCCGCTTACAATGAATGACCCTTTGTCTTTCGTAATAGGGCCCTCCACATTTAAGCGGGAAGCGATTAAGCCTATTCCTCCATTGGCATGGTATTCCTGGTTATTGCCGTCATTCATTTTAATATCCACAACCGAAGACAGCCTGCCACCATATTCGGCAGGCATGGCGCCTTTGTACAGCGTCAGGTCTTTAATGGCATCTGAATTGAACGAAGAAAAGAAACCGAGGAGGTGAGAAGCATTGTAAACGGTAGCTTCGTCCAGCAAAATCAGGTTCTGGTCGGCGGCTCCGCCTCGAACATAAAAGCCGCTGCTTCCTTCGCCGGCAGATTTAACGCCGGGCAGCAACTGAATGGTTTTAAGTACATCCTTTTCACCAAATAGTACCGGTACATTCTTAATTTCGTTTACCGACAATTTTTGAACGCCCATCAGCGGCTTGGTTACGTTTTCATTCCTTTTCCGTGAATTTACGGTGACAGACATCAGTTCAGCGGCCGGCAACAGCTGCACCTGAATGATAATATTCTTATCCAGTACAACTTTTACCGAATCCTGCCGGAAGCCGGCGAAACTGATAATAAGGGTATAGGTACCCGCGGGGGCGGTAATGGAGTAGAAACCGTAGGAGTTGCTGACAGTACCGGTTTTAGGAAGTTCCAGCAGGTAAGCTGCGGCACCAATCAGGATTTCCCCCGAGCTTTTTTCTTTAATAGTACCACTAATCGTATGCTTTTCCTGTGCATAAACACCAAGTCCTGTAAGGGTCAGCAACAGGTAAAACAATAGTTTTTTCATCTACAGTCAGTTTGAACGCGAAAGTAGGCCGTAGACCGAAGACAAAATTATACTTATCTACAAATAACGAAACTTTTACAGCCAGCTTGTGTAATTCCGCAGTTGCGGGAGCTTGTGTTCACCAAAACGGGTTGTTTAACCGTATTTGTTTCAACATCCCCTGGTTTCCCGGAGAATATAACCTATTTGGCTGCCAGGTTTTCCCTCACAGAATCCCAGTATTCCTTACCATAACCAACGAATATTTCTGAACCGGCGGGTATTTTTTTCATCGAGGTTATATACACCTTGGTTCCGTCTTCATCGTATTTGCTGTTGTTACGAAGCCCGTCTTTAGAGCTTAGCCCCTTTGCGTCATTCGCATACCGGGCGAGGTGCTGTGGCGTGTTTTTCGCGTCAATTACATGGTGGCGGTTGAAGTAGTACACGTAACCATTAAACGCGGGGTCTTCCGTAATATCTTTCCATTTTCTTTTTTTCCCTTTGTACTCCACAATCCGGGTTCCTTTGGGGATGTCTACCGTAGTAAAAAGGCCTTTACCGGCTTTGGCGAGTGTAGAACGTTTTACCAATAATTTCTTTTCAAGTAATGCCATATTGCGAATGTAATGAAGGATGCGTAATTTGAGGGATAATTTTAGCTGTTAGCTATTAGCTGCTGGCTTTTAGCTGTTCGCTTCCGGCTGCTAGCCGGTAGTTCCCATGCCCACAAAAAAGTCAACCAACACCCCAGTAAACCAACACCCAACAAACCAACAAACCAACAAACATGCAAAAAATAACACCATTCCTTTGGTTCAACGGGCGGCTGGAGGAAGCCCTGGAATTTTATACATCCATTTTCAGTAATGCCAGGATACTGAATGTTCACCGGATGGGCGATAAGGTATTTACGGCCAGTTTTGAGCTGGAAGGGCAGCAGTTTATGATGCTGGATGGCGGGCCGCAGTATCCGTTTAATCCCGCTGTTTCTTTTTTTGTAACGGTAGAAACCCAGGAAGAGCTGGATCATTACTGGTATAAGCTGATAAGCGATACAGGAAGGGAAGACAGGTGTGGGTGGCTGGTGGATAAATTCGGTATATCCTGGCAAATCATCCCCTCTATGCTGGGCAGCGTACTATGGGGAGGATCTGACCCCGAAGCGTCTCAGCGGGCCATGCAGGCCATGCTACAAATGCGAAAACTGGATATACAAGGGTTACGGGATGCTTTTGAAGGGATTAGGAACTAGGGATTAGGAACTAGGAATTAGGAGTTAGGAACTAGGAGCGAGACCATAAAAACCATATTCCTAATTCCTAGTTCCTAATCCCTAATCCCTAACCCCTAACCCCATCCCTCAGCTCAACCATTAGCGGGTAAAGTTTATTTACCAGGTCCCGGGCCCTTTGTTCCGGGTAGTTTTCAAAAATATCATAGCTTTTGCGTGCTTCGTTGGTGGGAGAGTGGTAGGTAAGGGTAATATGTTTTTCAGGGCCAAAACGGGCAAGCAGGCTGTATTCATCCTGTTGGGTATAAGCTTTAACCCAGCCATCGATCAGTGCCAGGTCAAGGGTTACGCTTCTGGAAAGGAGCAGGTAATCATTTTCAAAAAAAATAGTGTCTTCCCTTTCAATAATTCCGATATACTCTTCACACAAAACAATAATACGGCTTGTTTCAGCACAGGTGGCTACGTACGGGTATTGCGGCTCTTCGCCCGTATTGATAAGTAGATGGAGCTGGAAATCCAATTGTTTATTTTCGAATGGTTCTAAAAATTATTCAGCAATCTAGCAATTAATCCAATACCTCAATAAACCAACAAACCAATAAACCAACAAACCAATAAACCAATAAACCAATAAACCAACAAGCCAACAATCTTATAACTCAAGATTAAACAGGAACCGCCCGAGCTTATTGGCACTGAATAATTCTTTCAATTCAGCTGACAACACTTCTCCGTTGCTGCTTTTTTTGAGGCAGGCGACAGCCCCGGCTGAATAGGCTTTATCCGCCAGTGCCTTATCCACTTCACTGGAGTATAAGATGATGGGAACATGATGTATACCATGTGTTTCGCGGATCTCCCTGATGCACTCAATGCCATTCATCTTGGGCATCCTGTAGTCCATAAATATAAACTGCGGGGTAAAATATTTCAAGATGGTAAGCCCATGCAATGGCCCCATAGCCCAGGTACACTGGCAGGGCAGGCCGGCCTCAGCCAAGGCGTCTGAAAGGATGGATATTTCATCCTCATCATCGTCAATCAATAACAGATGCGGGATAACGGGAAGTAAATGTGGCATCATGTTGAAGGTACCTCCTAAATCATGCCTCAATTTCCCTCTGTTGAAAAAAACGCCTTATTACGGTGTTTTTACGATAGATTTTTCAGTTGTTTTACGGTATCGTTACTATTGGGAGACAATTGCATGACTTTACAGGCAATTTGCGCACAAAGTCACTAAGGCACGGTTGACCGCTAATTTTACTAAGTTTGCTACTATTGCGCCTTTGATCTTAGTGCCTTTGCGCGCAGTTATTCACGCAAATACGCGGAAGAAAATAATATCCATATGAGAGTAATAGCAAGTTTTTTATCGATTGTATTTTGCATCAGCCTGTCGCAGGCCCAACCCGTTACAGCTAAGAGCGCGCCCTGGAGTATTGCCAGGGCTAACGCCTGGTACGCCAGGCATTCCTGGCTAACGGGCGCGGATTATATACCCGCAACCGCTATCAACCAACTGGAAATGTGGCAGGCCGATACCTTCGATCCGGTAACGATTGACAAGGAACTGGGATGGGCTGAGAGCATAGGCTTTAATACCATGCGTGTGTTCCTTCACAGCCTGGCCTGGAAGCAGGATCCGGATGGGTTTAAAAAGCGCGTGGATCAATTTCTTGCTATTGCGGCACGCCATAAGATCGAACCGATGCTGGTATTCTTTGATGATTGCTGGAACAAGGAGCCTAAAGCGGGAAAGCAGCCATTACCCAGACCTGGTATTCATAATTCGGGATGGATGCAGGATCCGGGGCAGCCGGCATCCCATAACCCGGCCATTTTTCCCGGCCTGGAGAAATACGTAACCGATGTGATGACCAGGTTTGCACATGACAAACGGATATTGCTGTGGGATTTGTATAATGAACCCGGCAATAGCGGAAAGCGTGATTCAACACTTCCCTTGTTAACCAGGATAACTATTGCTGCCAGGAATGTAAACCCCGATCAACCGATCAGCATCGGGTTGTGGGACTGGAGTTTTGAGAAGCTGAACATTTTTCAATGCGCCAATTCAGATATTATTACCTATCATAACTACGATGATGTTGATAAGCACCTCAGGGTGGTTCAGCTGTTAAAAGCATTGGGTCGCCCGTTGATTTGTACAGAATACATGGCCCGTATACGAAATAGCCGTTTTGAAACAGTGCTCCCCATGCTGAAGAAGCAAAATGTGGGGGCTATTAACTGGGGCTTTGTAAACGGCAAAACAAATACCATTTATGCATGGGATACTCCTTTACCCGATGGCAGCCAGCCAAAGGAATGGTTCCACGATATTTTCTGGCAGGATGGAAGGCCGTATAAACAGGAAGAAGTGGACCTGATCAGGAAGCTCAATAACAAGTAATATCAAATCATCCATTTTCATGCGGCAAACTGCTATTCCCCCCTATATTCTCAGCTGCTGGAACCTCGGTTCTGACCCGGAGACCTGCCGCGCGATCGCCGGGGGGTATGAGAGAAATCTTGCGTTTGTACATCCGGAAATATCTATCGTTATCCCTGCTTTCAACGAAGAGAACAATATTGTTCGGACTCTTTACTCGCTTGTTAACAATTGTCCGGGAATAGGGGTAGAGATTATTGTTGTCAATAATAATTCAACAGATAATACCGAGGCCCTGGTGAGGGCATGCGGGGTTGTCTGTGTGAATGAGAGAGAGCAGGGCATCACAAAGGCGCGGAATACCGGATTAGCCGCCGCAAAAGGTAATTATATACTCAATGCGGATGCGGATACCATCTACCCACAAAACTGGATCAGGGAAATGATTACCCCGCTCCGCGAGAATGGAAATGTAGCACTCACATATGGCAGATTCTCTTTTATACCTGTGGGTAGTACGGGAAGGCTGGGTTATTTTTTTTATGAGTACGCTACGGATGTCATCAGGTTGATAAATAAGTATTTCCGGGAAGAAGCTGTAAATGTCTATGGGTTTAACTCGGGATTCCGCCGGGAACAGGGGCTGGCGGTAGACGGATTTAACCACCCACCGGGAACCAATGAAGACGGCTGGCTGGGTCTGAAACTTCGGGATAAAGGCTTTGGGAAATTATACTATGTAACAACCGCACCGGCATGGACCACCGACCGTCGGATACAGTTGGACGGGGGGATGGTGAAAGGAATCTGGAAAAGGATTAGGAGAAATCTCGGGTGATAGTAGAAGAGCCCAATTTCTTCCTGATGTCCGTCATCTTTATCTCTCATTCCTTTTGTCTATCTTTAACAAAATAACCCCGGATGAGTTTTGTGAACACCGCTAAGTTAAAAATATTGATCGTGGAGGATGATATTTTTATGCAATCCGTGTTGAAGCAATACCTCAGTAGTAATTACCAGATAGAAGCGTGCAGCAATGGCCTGGAAGCCCTGGCATTTTTGCAGGAGGATATAGACAATCTTCCCGACCTGATTATTTCAGATCTGAATACGCCTGGATTGAATGGGCTGGGTTTGATTACACAGTTAAAAGCGGGAGATTTGTTTAATGGGATTCCTATCATGATCCTTTCAGGAGAAGAGAATACAGAAATGCGCATTCAATGCCTGGATGCAGGTGCGGATGATTATGTGGTAAAGCCGTTTAACCCCAGGGAACTTGAATCCCGGATCAGGGTTATCCTCCGGCGGATCAGAAAATAAATTCGGGTAACAATTTCTATGAATACGCCAGCTATTATTCCGGATCATCAGCAAACGATTGCTTTAATAGATTGTAATGATGCAACGCGTGAGCTGCTTGAAAAATGCAATTTCAACGGACGAAGGTTGGTTTCTTTTAGAACCAGCCAGGATATTGCGATACAATGGAAGAAACAAAAATCGCTAAACATCGTTGCCATTATTTCTCAAAGTGAGATACTCGGTTTTGGCGGCATTTCATTTCTGCATACATTGAAAAGTAAAAGGTTTCCCCATATTCCTTTTATTTTGCTGGCAGAACACATTACCCCTGATCTGAAAAAGCTCTCTATGCGGGCCGGGGTTTCTGATGTTTTTTTGCCACCATTCAAGCCGGTAAATATTGAAAACCGCCTCAATTTCCTGGTAGATCATTGGTCGGTGCTGCAAGGAAAGCAAAAAGATGTTTCTATTACACGGTACAAAACCCCACTGGTAAAACGGGCATTTGATCTTTTTTTTGCGGGAACGGCCTTGCTGGTTTTGTCGCCTGTTTTATTGATTATTTACCTGTGGATCAGGCTTACATCCCGGGGCCCTGCATTTTACTATTCGCTTAGAGTCGGAACCGGCTACCGAATTTTCAAGTTCTACAAATTCAGGTCGATGTATGTTGATGCTGACCAGCGCCTTAAAGATCTCAAGCATTTGAATCAATACAACATAGAAAGCAGGCAGGATGAAGTTCCGATCCAGTCAGGAGCCAAATATTTATGCGACGAATGTCGCACCGCAGGAACCGATTGCCAATTCCCAGTATATGCGGATGATCAGCGCCTTTGTGAAAAGGACTATCGCGATACAATGAAAAGCAGGGCGGGATCGGCATTCTTTAAACTGAAAGATGATCCGCGTATTACCCGTGTGGGCAAGTTTATTCGTAATACCAGTATTGATGAACTGCCGCAGTTGTGGAACGTAGTACTCGGTGATATGAGTATTGTTGGAAACCGCCCTCTTCCGCTGTATGAAGCGGAAAAGCTTACGACAGACAAATATGCGCTCCGTTTTATGGCACCGGCAGGGATTACAGGGCTTTGGCAGGTGGAAAAGCGTGGAAAAGGGGAGATGAGCGAAGAAGAACGATTAATGCTTGACAATATGTATGCCCAAAACCACAGTGTTTGGAATGATATCAAACTTATTGTAAGAACCATACCCGCCCTGTTTCAGAAAGAAAGCGTGTAACGCTGCGAATCCCCCCCACCCA
>CBDDIT010000021.1:0-2737 GCA_965229175.1 Sediminibacterium sp.
GGGTAAAGCCCAGATTTGCAGACACCATTTCGATTAAAGTCGGCAGTGAGCTGGCTTTTAAACGGTGATCATTTTTACGCTCACCAATCGGGCAGGCACTCAAGGCATGATCACGCAGGCAATGACCTTCTTCAAGTAACATCAGGCGAGACAGATCCAGATCTTCTAAAGAGTTTGCTTGTGCAGCATGCTGATCAGATTTTTGGTAAACCAGATACAGATTCTCTTTGGCAATTTCAGCAACTTTCAGACCACGGGTGTCGAAAGGCAATGCCAAAGCCACCATATCCAGGTTGCCATGTTCCAGCTTTTCTACAATCTTTTCACTTTGCGCTTCATGCAGATGCAACTGGATTTTTGGTAATTGCTTATGCACTTCATCCAGCAGCTGGGACAATAGGAAAGGTGCAATTGTTGGAATGACGCCGAGATGTAGATCACCGGTTAAAGGTTCACTCATCTCACGACTTAAACGCATTAGGTTCCTGAGCATCGGCCAGTAGAACACGTGCGCGTGCAACCACTTGTTCACCAAGAGGCGTTAAACGAACATTCTGGCGGTCGCGTTCAACAAGTACGCCACCGAGTAAACGCTCCAGCTCCATGATGCCGCCAGACAAGGTTGACTGGGTGACAAAGGAGCGGCGAGCAGCTTCTGTAAAGTGTAGCGTCTCTGACAGTGTTACGAGGTATGACAGCTGTCTTAGGGATGGTAATGCAGCCATAGTGTCCTAATGTTTATGATTTAAAATGATCAGCAAATAATTCGCTAAGATATGGAATAAAATGCGGTGGGATATCATGCCCCATTCCATCAATTAATTCAAATTTAGCCCCTGAAATTGCTTTCGCAACGGCCTTGCCATGGCTAGGAGGCAGCAATCGATCTCGAGAACCATGGACCACCAGGGTTTCTTGTTTGATTTGCTTGTCCAGTTGCAGCAATGAGCCTTGTACATAATATTGCTAAAAACTGTTGAAGTACACCAGCAGGATAGTAACTTCGCTTATATAATTTACGGGCGGTCTGCACCGCTTCCAGATGATTGACATAACCTGGTGAGCCGATGATCTTAAACAGTTTCAAACTATGATCAACAATGCCATCTTCATCTGTTGAAGCCGGTTTGTCAATCAAACTAAAGAGTTGCTTGGGAAAGGGTGGTGGCAACATCGGCTGGTTATTGCTGGTAAACAGTAAGCCCAGTTTTTTGACTTTGTCCGGATAACGCGCGGCCAGAATCTGGGCAATCATACCGCCCATCGAAGCACCCAGCACATAGACCTGTTCCAGCTGCATTTTTTCAATCAACAGACTGACATCTTCAGCCATATCGTAAAGATCATAAGGTGCACCCTGATTACCCAGACCCAGTACAAAACGGCTCATCATTTTCAGGGTATTCAGGCGTGGACCTTTGTGATGGACTTTTGAAGACAGGCCAATATCACGATTATCAAAACGGATGATGTGATAACCATTGTCAATCAGTGATTTGCAGAAAAAGTCAGGCCAGTACAGCATTTGCCCACCCAGCCCCATAATCAGCAAAATGGTGGGATGTTCCGGATTTCCACCAACCTCGACATGTAGCTGGATCCCATTGCCAAGATCGACCTTGGTTTCATGCATGAACGAGGTATAAGGGGAAAGATTAAACTGTGCTGCGCTGTACATAGTCGCTGTCCTAATTAAAGGATATTTCGTTTAAAAAATATCCTTGCTATTAAACCTCTAAACCGCAGCAGGAATCAAGTCAGGAACCTGTTTGGTCAAGGCCAGACGCTGTTTGGCTGCAGTGGCGCCCAAAAGCACGAAACCACGTAAGGTGCCGTTAGCATCGAACGCTTTAGCCAGCATGCCATCGTCAAACTCTTCAGTTTCCCAGGTGACATCCACATCAACCGGAGCAGGTAATACCGTTAAAGGTGCAGCAGGCGTTTTGACTGCCACTGGCATAGCCGGATAATGTACAGCGGTATGTTCACCGTTTAAGGTTTTTGCCAAAGCGCGGGCTTGTTGCATGATCGGCATGACATAAGGCAATAAAGTTCCATTGACCTCGGCACAGTCACCTACAGCATAGATGTCGGCTTGGTTGGTTTCCAGTTGTGCGGTGGTCAAAACTCCGCGACTGGTATGTACGTCTGCCTGTTTCGCCAAAGAAATATTCGGCTGTAAGCCCACCGCAGATAACACTACATCAGCGACCAAAGACTGACCGTTGGCCAGCGTGACCAGATAATCACCATTGTCCGCACGAGAGACTTTTTCGACTGTTGTGCCCAAGACAAAGTGAATGCCGGTTTCTTCAAGATTCTTCTGGAAGGCAGTAGCAACATGTTCTGGCAATAAACGGCCAAGCGGCTGAGGTGCCAAATCAATGACTGTAACCTGATGATCGGTATTTTGCAGGTCATTGGCAAATTCACAGCCAATCAGGCCTGCACCTAAAATTACTACACGTTTGTCTTCACGTGCTGCCAGATTGTTACGGAAAGCTTTATAGTCACTCAAATTGTTGACGACATGAATGTCATCGCTGGCATCACCGGCAATCGCCAGACGTACTGGATTGGCACCGATGGCTAATACCAGTTTGCTATAATGTTGCGTACTTTCCTGACCATCTTTTTCCAGAACCAGCTGATGATCTTCCGGATGAATGGCTTTGACCCAGGTATGCTGTTCAATGCGCATATTCAGCTGTGCTGACATTTTAGCCGCATCGCCTAG
>CBDDIT010000022.1:0-12727 GCA_965229175.1 Sediminibacterium sp.
TTGCAACCCCAATCTTCTCTTTTCGGACGTAGCAGGAAAAATACACCCAGTGCCATAATGGCTGCCGGCCAGAAGAAAACTTCTTTTGTAAGTCCGGGTATAAACTCATCCAGCAGGAAAAAGCCGCCCAGTCCCACGAGGATCAGCCAGGAAATATTCCTGAAATTGTTTCTGATGCCGCTATAAAGTCCGATAACAATCAGTATTATAGGCCAACTGAACAGCCAGTCGGGTATCAGTGGGAAATCCATATTCCTTAATAATAACGCGGCACCGATACATACCAGCAGCAAGCCCATAAAAGCCCTGCTGCCACCCCTGTTTCTATTATGGTTCATTTTGTTTGATTTATACAGCAAATCTAAACCCCAAGCTTAGGCCCCGCAAGCCCGTTTAGGCTGTTACACACAAAATGGCGGTGAATAGGGGGGAAATGGCGGGGAAAGGGGGGGGGGGAATTTAAAAGGCAAAATTTAAAAGTCAAAAGTCAAAGGCAAAATGCAAATTTTCCTTGTTATTCCCCTCTTGATTGCCATCCGATCAGAATAACGCCGGTTATTACCAGGGCGGTACCTGCCAGCTGTGCGGCTATGATTTTTTCCCCCAGGAAAAAATGTGCCTGCAAGATGGTAGATACGGGGCCGATACTGGTGATGATGGAAACATTATTACTGCCTATGCGTTTCATGCCATTGCTCATGAGGAAGGAGGGGAGTACGGTAGCCACGATGGCCAATGCTATGGAATACCCGGTAAGCGTGTTGGTAAAGGGAATGGAGTGGATGCTATGCGTGGCCAGGAAATGAATAAATACCCCCAGTGTAGCGGTAAGCATGGCATAAGCGGTATACCTGGTAACCCCTACTTTGTTTACCATCCTACCGGTGCCTACCAGGTAGAAGGAGTAGGTTACCGCGCAAAGAAAGATCATAAAAGATCCGAAGAAGAATTTGGGATTGGATGTATCTAATTGAAGCTCGCCGATATAAGCAATCCCAATTCCAAGATACGTGAGTACCAGGGCTATTAATTGTATGCGATTGAGCCTTGTTTTAAAGAAAAATGTGTTGATGAGTACCGCGAAAGTGGGATATAAGAACAGAATCAGCCGCTCCAAACCGGCTGAAATATACTGCAGGCCGATAAAATCAAAAAGGCTGCTGAGGTAATATCCCAGTATGCCCAGCGAAACCAGGAAGAACCCATCCCGCCAGCTTAGTATAGCCTTGTTCTCTTTTTTTGCCACCATCCATGCCGCTGCCAGGTAGAAGGGAAGGGAAAACAACATCCGCAAACAAAGCAAAGTAACGGCATCTACCTGCGTCGACTGGAATGCCAGCTTTACAAATATTGCCTTGGTAGAAAAAAGTATTGCACCGGTAAGGGCGATGATAAAGCCGGTTAGGGTGATTTTATGGGTTGTCATGAAGTTGTGAGTCGTGAGTTGTGAGTTGTGAGTTGTGAGTCGTAAGTCGTAAGTCGTAAGTCGTAAGTCAAAAGGCAAAAGTCTTTCGTATTACAAACAAGCCGTGCGCCCTTTATAGTAGACTTTTGATTTTTGACTTACGACTTACGACTTACGACTTACGACTTACGACTCACTCACGCGCTAACACCAAAATCCCTCAGCGCGTCATTCAGGCTTGTTTTCAGATCGGTACTGGCTTTTCGCTGGCCAATGATGAGTGCGCAGCTCACCTGGTAGTCGCCTGCGTTGAATTTTTTGGTATAGCTGCCCGGAATTACCACGCTGCGGGCAGGTACGCGTCCTTTGTATTCAATGGGTTCTGTTCCGCTTACATCAATAATTTTGGTGGATTGGGTAAGCACTACGTTAGCGCCCAATACGGCTTCCTTTTCAACTATTACACCTTCTACCACGATACAACGGCTGCCGATAAAACATCCGTCTTCTATTATTACGGGGCTGGCCTGCAATGGCTCCAGTACGCCCCCGATACCTACACCACCACTCAGGTGAACATGTTTGCCAATCTGTGCACAACTGCCCACGGTTGCCCAGGTATCCACCATGGACCCTTCATCTACAAAGGCGCCAATGTTTACATAGCTGGGCATAAGTACAACATTACGCGCGATATAAGCACCATAACGGGCTGTAGCGGGAGGAACCGCGCGGACACCCAGCTCTTTATAATCGCTTTTCAATAACATCTTATCATAGAATTCAAAAGGAGGCTGGTTCCAGGTTTGCATGGGCTGTATGCCAAAATACATAAGGATAGCCTGTTTTACCCATTCATTCACCACCCACCCGTTTTCACCCGGTGAGGCTACGCGCAAACGCCCTTTGTCTACTTCTTCGATCACCGCTTTTACGGCATCTGTATAAACCGTATCTTTTAATAATTCACGGTTGGCCCAGGCTTCCTGTATTTGTGCTGATAATGACATGCTGTTTTTTTTTGCAAACATACAGTATCAAAAGTTTATCAGGAATAGTTATCATACATTCATTAATTTGCCGCTGTAACCCATACCTTTTTCTACTGTATATGTTACCCTATAATAATGACATAGAGCCCTGTCTTGAAAAGCTTCACCAGGGTGGGTTGATCCTGTACCCTACAGATACTGTCTGGGGTATTGGTTGTGATGCAACCAATAAGGAAGCGGTAAGTAAGATATTCGCTTTAAAAAGGCGGTCCGACAAACACGCCATGATTGTTCTGGTAGCAGAGGAAAAAGATATCCTTACCTATGTTTCTCAGGCCGATCTTCAAATATTCGATTATATCAAAGGGATCAACCGGCCTACTACGGTTATCTATGACGGGGCTATTGGACTTGCCGATAACCTGCTGGGAGAAGACGGGTCGGTTGGTATCCGTATTTGCGAGGACCCTTTCTGTAAGCACCTGTTAAAGCGTTTCCGCAAACCATTAATCAGCACCTCCGCCAATATCAGCGGCTATCCCGCTCCCCTAATCTTTAAAGACATTGAACCGGCCATCGTAAACGGGGTAGATTATGTGGTAAACTACCGGCAGGATGATGCTGAGCCACGAAAGCCTTCATCGGTCATCAAATGGGAAAAAGATGGAACATTGCGTATTCTACGCCCCTGAAATTCCCCATTTTTAACTGTGTATAACTCGTTTACAACCCCGCGTCTCGTGTTAATTAGTTGTAACAGAATGCTTTATCAGTAAGCGTTTGCGCCTATGTCTGGTGTTTTCACGTATTGCATTTCCGGTATCTTATTTGTAGCTTACCCTTAGTAAAATGACTACCTATGGCAAAGCTCATATTAGACGTACCCAAAGCAAAAATCCAGTCGGTTGTGAATGTATTGCTACCACTAGGCATTAATACCCATGCTATCCTGCAGGCCGGCAGTAAGAAAGCCACCCAGGAAGTGAAAAGAAGGATGCCCCGCTTTCTGCTTAACTGGGAGTTTTTCAGTAATGAATTGGAATACGAGTAGGTATTAGTTGCCAGGTGGTGGCGCAGTTATTAATTATTAATTACTAATTCTTAATTAATAATTAATTTGCCTCATGAAGATCCTGGTCATACAAACCGCTTTTATTGGTGATGTTGTGTTGGCTACCGGATTGCTGGAGAAGCTGCACAGGCAGTATCCGGATGCAACTATTGATATTGTTGTTAGAAAAGGAAATGAGTCATTGTTCACCCGCCACCCATTTTTGCATCATGTATGGGTATGGAATAAGCAGGGCAGCAAGTATCGTCACCTGTTTTTACTATTGAAAGAAGTCAGGAAACAACGGTATGATGTGGTTATTAATGTACAGCGTTTTGCTGCAACGGGTTTACTGGCCGCTTTTTCAAGGGGAAGGCAAACCATAGGTTTTGATAAGAATCCATTTAGCTTTTTATTTTCAGATGTTGTTCATCATACGGTTAGTGAGGGTAGTACCGCCGTTCATGAGATCGACAGAAATCAGCAGCTTATCGCCTCTTTTACGCAAGGCAAAGCTGAATGCCCCCGTTTATATCCTTCCCCGGGTGATATTGAAAAAGTGGCTCCTTTTAAAAAGGCGGCTTATATCTGTATAGCTCCCGCTTCGGTGTGGTTTACCAAGCAGTTTCCGGCCGAACAATGGGTATCTTTTATTAAGCGGCTTCCGAGGAATCTTATTATTTACCTGCTTGGGGCACCGGGTGATAGCTCACTATGCGATGGTATCCGCAGGGATGCCGCACATCCCGGGGTTGCCGATCTTTCCGGGCGGCTTAATTTTCTGCAGTCAGCCGCTTTGATGCAGGATGCCGCGATGAACTACGTAAACGATTCGGCACCCATGCACTTCGCATCCGCTGTAAATGCACCCGTTACGGCGGTATATTGTTCTACAATACCCGCTTTTGGCTTCGGGCCGCTGTCTGATAACAGCCATATTGTACAAATAGCCGAACCCTTACCCTGCAGGCCCTGTGGTCTTCATGGACGAGCCCGGTGCCCGCTGGGCCATTTTCGCTGCGCTAAGGGGATTGAGACTGAGCAGCTATTGCAGCCGATGCCTGAGGGCCGGTGACCGCTGAAACCTTACATTTGCACCCATGCAAATCCATTTTACAGATAAGGAATCGCAGGTACTGAAGGATATTTCAGCGGCGGCGGTCAGGTTGGGCTTTCCCTGTTACCTGATCGGTGGTTTTGTGCGCGATAAGATTATCGGGCGGCCAACGAAAGATGCGGATATTGTTTGCCTGGGGAATGGAATCGCCCTGGCGGAGGAAGTAGCCCGGGTATTCAAACCCAGGCCCATCGTATCGGTTTTTAAGAACTTCGGCACTGCACAGATCAGGTTGCCAGGGCTGGAAGTTGAATTCGTGGGTGCGCGAAAGGAGAGTTACAGGGCTGACAGCCGTAAGCCGGATGTGGTGCCGGGAACCATAAAGGAAGATCAGGATCGCCGTGACTTTACCATTAACGCTTTGGCGGTGAGCCTCGGGGCAGATGATTTTGGTGTTTTGATAGACCCGTTTAACGGGGTGCAGGATATTCAGGATAAGGTTATCAGGACCCCGCTGGCTCCCCTGCAAACCTTTAGCGACGATCCGCTGCGTATGATGCGGGCCATCCGTTTTGCCGCACAACTCGGGTTCACCATCACTCCTGAAACCTTCCAGGCCATTACGGACAATGTACACAGGATAAAAATTGTATCCCAGGAGAGGATCACTGATGAGCTGAATA
The DNA here is from genome assembly GCA_965229175.1 of Sediminibacterium sp. GTDB lineage: Bacteria > Bacteroidota > Bacteroidia > Chitinophagales > Chitinophagaceae > Sediminibacterium. The sequence continues at coordinate 5,189 of CBDDIT010000022.1, forward strand.
AGATCATGTTATGCGATAAACCATCCATAGGATGGGATCTTTTGTTCAGAAGTAAACTTTTACAGGTCATTTTTCCACAACTGGCAGAGTTATCCGGGGCAGAGTATATTGATGGGATGGGTCATAAAGATAATTTTTACCATACCCTGCAGGTCCTGGACAATATAGCACTCAAAACGGGTGACTTATGGCTAAGGTGGGCCGCGCTGTTACATGATATCGCGAAGCCTGCTACCAAGCGATTTGAGGAAGGACATGGGTGGACATTTCATGGCCATGAGGCCGCGGGTGCCAGGATGGTACCGAAAATATTTACCCGTTTGAAGCTGCCGCTGAACGAAAAGATGAAACTGGTGCAAAAACTGGTGGCACTCCATTTACGACCTATCAGCCTTACCAAAGAAAATATTACAGACAGTGCCGTGAGGCGCCTTCTTTTTGATGCGGGTGAAGACATAGATAGCCTGATGATGCTGTGTGAAGCGGATATCACCAGTAAGAACAAGAGCAAAGTGAGGCGCTACCTGCAGAATTTTGAGCTGGTAAGGCAAAGACTGGAGGAGGTGGAAGAAAAAGACAAGATCCGGAACTGGCAACCGCCTATCACCGGGGAACTGATCATGGAAAAGTTCAACCTGCCGCCGGGTCGCCCCGTGGGGATCATAAAAGACGCTATCCGTGAAGCCATCCTGGATGGAGAAATCCCCAACGAGTATGAAGCCGCCTATGCTTTTATGCTCCAAAAGGCCGCCGAACTAAATCTCCGAACAAGGGAATAGTCTTATTTTTGTAAAACCAACCGTAAACAAACGGTAAACCAACCACAAACCACAAACCACAAACCGAACTTCCCCGATGGCTATATTAAAATTCAGGATATATTTAGAAGAAGATGACGCAGTTTACAGGGATATCGTAATCCGGCATACGCAGCATTTCCAGGACCTGCATTTTGCGATCCTGAAATCGTATGAATTTGATTCCAAACACAAAGCTACTTTTTTCAGGAGTAACGATAACTGGCAACGTGGCCGAGAGATCAGTTTTGAGCGGTATGATAAACCTTATGTGGTTGAGCCGCTGATCATGTCGGAAGTGCCTATCGGAACTGAGATACGCGATACCAACCAAAAGTTTATCTACGAGTACGATTTTGAGAAACACTGGGTTTTTCTGGTCGAGCTGATCAATGTAAGCAAGGAGGAGAGTAGTAAAACTACCTACCCGTCTACTTCCCGGGTTGAGGGTATCGGTCCGCAGCAATATGGTACCAAAAGTTTGCTGGGCGATAAGTTTGCCGACATAGAAGAGAAATACGATCTTTCTGAAGCTGCGGAAGGTTTTGGTACCGAAGGTGAAGAATCCGAAGCCGATCCGGATGAGGTGAGCGGAGCAGGAGAGGAGGGACAGGAAGAATTTTAGAGGGAATGCAGGAAAATACAATCATCATCATATCGGGACCAACAGCTGTTGGAAAAACCGCATTCGCAATTGAAGTCGCGAAACATTTTGACACAGATATCATTTCTGCTGATTCCCGGCAATGTTACCGTGAGATGGAGATTGGCGTTGCCCGGCCTTCTGCAACGGAACTTGCTGCGGTGAAGCACTATTTTATCGCCTCACACAGTGTTGAAGAGGAACTGAATGCCGGCAGTTTTGAACAATATGCCTTGTCGGCCGCTGAAGAGATCTTTGCCAGGAAGAAGGTGGCGGTGATGGTAGGCGGAACCGGTCTCTATATCAAAGCATTCTGCGACGGCATAGATCCCATGCCGGTGGTACCAACTGAAGTGCGCCACAGGGTAATTGAGGGCTACGAGAAGAACGGGCTTATCTGGCTGCAGAGGGAATTACAGGAAAAAGATCCGGCTTTCTGGGCCGTAGCCGAACAGCAGAACCCACAACGTTTAATGCGTGGACTGGAAGTGCTATATGCAACCAGTCAATCGATCATGGACTTTAGAACCGAGAAAAAAGTGATACGTCCTTTCCGCATCATTAAGATCGGGCTGGAACTGCCAAGGGAAGTGCTGAACGAGCATATACATCAGCGGGTGGACCAGATGATGGGAGCAGGGTTGCTTAACGAGGTGAAAAGCCTTTTACCTTACAGATCACACAATGCGCTTCAAACGGTTGGCTATAAGGAACTGTTTGAGTACATGGATGGAAAAAACGACCTTGAGCAGGCGGTAACAAATATCAAGACCAATACCAGGCAATATGCCAAACGGCAGATGACATGGTTTAGAAAAGACCTTGCTACCCGGTGGATGACACCGGGAGAAAAGAGCATCGCAGCCGTGCGGGAGATGGTATAACTTATGCCATTACCGCTACCAGGTCCAACGCCACCCGCGCTAAGCGTTCATCTCCTGTAATTGCTATGGATGCCTCCTCTTTGGGCAACCCTTTTGTGAACAGTTTCCAGGCGGTGTCGGGTTGTAAAGTAAGAGAAGCATGTATATCGGAAGTTTTCCCTGTCAGTTCCCACCCGGTTCCAGTTCGTAACAGGAACCAGTCGCCACCTGTTTCCGTATCGATTGTAATATGTACCACCGTATTTTTGTCAGCTTCGGTGTTACGGTAAGTATAGGGGAGCCCGCGCATAAAAGTGTCCATTACGGGATAAAACAGTTCGCGTGTCATGATGCCCGGTATTCCTACCGCTTCCCGGATCTGCTGCTGGTGATGCCATTTTTCCGTGTATTCACGGGCGATATGAAACCAGTTGCGGGAGGTTTTTTCGCCGGCCCAGGCCACTGAAAACAAAGCGTCTGCTTCGGGGTCCAGAAGTGATAATTGCTTTTCGTATTCCCTGCTGGTAATCTCCAGCAATTGTACCAGTAAGGCAGGACTGATTCTTCTGGCGGCTGTTACAAAATCAGCGTTGAGATCATTTAAAAATCCCACCAGTTCCGTATAGGAATGTATTTCCCTGTCAGGCGGCACAAAATACTGGTCACGCATCATGGATATTACGCGAAAATTGCCGTCCAGCAGGTGCGCCGCAATATCTTTTACGCGCCATTTTTTAGCGATGGTGGGCTTGTTCCAGTCATCCGGTGACAGTGCACGCAGGAGTGCGATCAGTTTTTGGTCCAGTAGAGAGAATAGATGCAGGGTGTGAAGCATGGATAGGGTTGCGTGGATAAAGATAAAATATTTTTATCTTGCATCTACTCCCGCATAATAAAGATCAAATCCACCTTTTCCGCCGGGGCGGTTGGATGAAAACACCAGGAAACTGCTCGAAAATCCATCCACATATTTTATAATTGGCCGGTATTCATCGTAAGCCGAATTGATCTTGCTTCCAAGATTTACGGGGACCGACCATTTACCATCTTTATAAACGGAGTAGTAGAGATCAAATCCACCGAAACCTCCGGGCCTGTCAGACGTAAAATACCATGAGATTATCGATGATAAAGGGGCATTTATCATTGTAAACAGATGAGAGTTCGGCATCCCTGGTTACAGTGCTGATAGCAGGATCTGAAAGGGTTTGTAACAGCTTCCCGTTGGTATGATTGATCTGCGCTTTATAGATATCAAAATTTCCGCCCCTGTCTGAACAGAAATAAATGGCTGATGTATCTTTTGTAAAAACCGGGTAGGCATCGTTGGCTGGTGAATTCAGAAACGATACATCTTTGGGTGTGGAATAGGTTTCGGCCGTTACATTTTCTGTGAACCGGATATCCAGCTGCCCTTTGTCGTTTGATGCGTAAAGGAACACATAGCTTTGGAAAGGATAATACTGGTTGTTAATGCTGTTCTTGCGCATCCTGTCGCCCTGCGGCACCAGGTAAGGCCCCAATTCATCCGCTGATGAATTTATTTTTACCAATGCCTGGTTAATATTGTCGTTGGCCGCAAAAAAGTCGCCCGTGAGGTTTACCGTTGCCGATATATTGCTCGTTCCGTCGATCTTGCTCATAGACACATTCAGGTAGTTAAATACAAAATCAAAATCTCTACCCTGGCTATTCCGGTTGGAGGAGAAGCAAAAGGGAAAGTCGCCACCACCCCAGGGAGCCGTAGAATTATAGTCGTCGTAGGCTGAATTGAGTGTTATAAGGTTTACAGCGGTATCGGGTAGCGGAACGGTATTATACTTATAACCTGAAAACCCGCCACCGGGTGTACAGGCGGCGAATAGAATAAGTGACAGCAGGAGAGCACCCATGTTTTTCATGAATAGTCGGTTTGAACTATTGACACAGGATGTTGGAAAAGCGTTGCTTTATTGTTTTTGGAACTGTTTAGCTTCTACAGTTTTTCAATTAATGTGCTTTGCTTCAGTATTTCCAGTACCTGCGTATGAAACTGGAAGGCTGCCGGCAGGTCGGCAGTATCCCTTGCTACATTTGATAAGATGATCACACTGGTTTTAGTTTGCGGGTAGTAAAAATCCATGCTAACAAACCCGGGAACAAAGCCGGTTTGGCCCAACTGCCAGTAATCGTCTTTTGTGCTGGTTGTTATACCATAACCATAGTCAACCGCCCCAAAAACAGGATGGATACGCGTGGCATAGCCTGTGATCATTTTTTTGTAATTACCGGAATCTGTAAAAAGCTTGCCGTTATGCAGCAGTGTGTTCCAGGTTAGCAGGTCGTTGGGTGTAGAAATAAACCCGCCTGCCGCGGGGTAGGTGTCAAATGTTTTCGCTTCCACTACAGGCTTCCCTTCGGCATCTACAGTATATCCTTTTACCAGGTTTTTGTATCGTTTTACATCAGGATGAAATGTGCTGCGCATATTGCACCTATCAAATAATTCAGCCGACAGTACCGCGAAAGTTTTTTTTGCTGTTTTCTCAACTATCTGTGCCAGGAGATCATATCCCAGTTGTGAGTATTGAAAATCGTTGCCCGGCGTAAAAGCCAGTGGTTTGTCCAATGCCGTTATACCATGTGTATGCGTTAACAATTGGTGCACGGTTACCACTTCGGCCCAGGGTTGCTTCAGGTCGGGCAGGTAAGTGTGTATAGGAAGATGAAGCATGATATGCCCCTTTTCCACTTCCTGCAATACCATAACGGCTGTTACCTGCTTGCTGATAGACCCAATTACATATTGATCGTTTGGCAGCAAAGCGGTCTTTTTATCCAGGTCCGACATCCCGAATAATTTGGAATAGAGCCGCCGTCCATTTTGAGAAATCAGTATGGTGCCATTAAACGCATGTTTTTCCTTGATGGAATTCGCTACCAGGTCGTCAATCGCTTTGGTGTAGTCAAATTTCAACCTCGCTGCCGCCAGTTCCTTTTCCGCGTAATGTTCAAAAGCTGTTTTAGCAATGGATGCTATCCATCCAGACGCCAGGCTATCGCCTTCCGTTGTTTCTGATACAAAAACGGCGATCGAAAAATGTTTACCATCGGGAAGCTCCACAATGCCTATATCATTTACGGCCGCTGTTACCTGTTGCGCATTGGTACCCGATGTGCCGGTTTTGTGACCCACAATGGTACCTTCCGGCAATGCGCCTTTAATCCGGTTGGTTTTGATAGAGCTGGTCATCATTTCCCAAAGCAGGTCGTGACTCTTGGGGGAGAGAATAGCTTTTTCATGAAAATTTTTTGAGTAGTTGAACCGCTGCCAGGGGCGAGGTCCAGTTACTATACTGTATTTCCCAGCTTTTACCCGCGTCTTCCTCGGTTGTGGCGATATTCACGTCACGGATGGCTAATGTGTGGATATACCTGTTCACTTCTTTAGGACCGCCCATCAGCCTGAATAATATATCGCAGGCGTTGTTATCGCTTTGGGAAACACTGTAGCGAAGCAGCTCTTTTAAAGGCAGGGAAACTTCGCCCTCAGGATAAGCATCCCGCAATGGACTCCAGGTGCCGGGAAGAAGGTCTGCCTTTTTTACCAGTATTTTCTGATTGAGAGAAAACCTGCCTTTATCCACCTGGTCAAGCACCGCCAGTGCCAGGTGAAATTTATAGGTGCTTTGCATCGGGAAGTGCCCGGTTCCATTAACGCTAACCGTGTCGCGGTCATCCACACCACCAATAGCAACGCCTATCACCGCTTTTTTGCCGGCAATGATCTTTTCTATTTTTTGCTTAAGGGTGGTTTTCTGTGAATGCGCTGAAAAGCTCAGCAGTAATGACATACAAATGGCGGCCAGGATGGATAGCTTCATCGGGTTAGTGTTGGAACGATGAAGATAATCATTAGTTGTCGGTTTTTGGGTGTTGGTTTTTTGAGTGTTGGTTGATAGATGTTAGACAATTTAACCAACACCTAATACCCAAAAACCAAAAACTAACACCCAAAAACCAACCCCTAAAATTTAAATCCCACGCTAACTACCACCGTTCCGCGGCTGCCGGTCTGCTGGGCGAATGTGTTGGCTTTATCATTGAGGCGGTAGGCGAATTGTACGTCTTTATTAAAAGTGTGTACATAGCTCAGGTCAACAAACATTCCATGGTTACGGTATCCGATACCGCCGGATGCCAGTACCCTTGAGGCTTTCAGGTTATTATCCGCATACGGGCTGCCATAATAGGCACCGCCCAGGCGTAACATGAAGGTGTTAAACTTAAGTTCACCACCCAGGCGCATATTGATATTACCCTGGTAGGTGTCTTTGATAACGTTATTGATAAGTTTATAATAGTCTACCAGTGGCTGGTCGGCATCTCCTGAAGCGGAATAGCGGGCACCCCGGTAGTTCACGTACTCCAGGTCGGCACTGATAAAGCCCCGCTGTTGCCGGGGTATCACTGCTTTCCCTGAATACATAACTCAGGCTGGCGATAGCGCGCCAGGGTGTTATCAGGTTATAATGGCTTTCCCCGGGCCTGCCGCCGTTCAATTCATCACTGGTGGCAGTTTTGATGCCCGCATAGCTTTCTGTATTGGCGGTGATGGCCGAACTGATGCGGTCTTTGTAGCCCATCAGCTGAGGCGTATGCACGGCAAATCCTATGCGCATAAAATCAGTAGGCTTAAATATCATTCCGAGTTTCAATCCTATTCCTACAGCACTTGAAGTGAATCTTTCGGTATACTGGAAAGATTTGAACTGGTTGGTTGTACTGGCGGTAGCATCTGTTTCACTGTAGGTGAGCGTTCGTTGATAAGAAATAATGGGAATAGTAAGACTTCCGCCGAGATAAAGCCTGTCCTGCACATTACCTGCCAGTCCTACCGCTATTTCATTGTATCCACCTTTGGTATCCGCGTCATACACCTGGTTAACGCCTGTTGAAACAGGTACCAAGCTCTGGTAACCTGTAACAGCACCCACCCGGCACCTGCGGTCGTATCTACCAGGAATGTCCGGAATGCCAATGAAGAACCAAAAATATAATTACTTAACGCCGCATTGGTATCGGCCCTGTCGCGGGTTAGCTCTTCCAGGTATTGTTCTGTAAACGAACTAAAGTTATTGGTTCCTTTAAAGCGCACCCGGTTATTATAACTGGCCACCTGGTTAACGGAAACAGCGAAAGCACTGCTGGTCCATGCACTACGGCCCGAACTGGTTGAGCCCAAAATAATACCGGT
>CBDDIT010000023.1:0-22265 GCA_965229175.1 Sediminibacterium sp.
CCTCGCGGCTATATGCTAAGCATAGCAACGAGAATAAACTATTTAAAAACTTAGCCGGTTGTTAATCGTTTAAAAACAGCTTCTACGGTTGGTAAACCCAGAGATATTTCGATAATATTACCGCTCCGACAACACCGTCAAAACACTAGTTACCTACAGGTTTGAACCCATATATCATACCACAATTGGCTGTTGCATGAGGTAATTGCAGCAGCTGAAAACCATGCTGCCTGAGCACCTTAACAATGGGTTCAGCACCTTTTTCATGCCATTCGACAAGCACACAGCAAACCTTTTCCAGGTAGCCGGTGTTTGTAAGGTTTTCAAAGATGGCATATTCCTCCCCCTCGCAATCTATCTTCAATAAAACAGGACTGCGGGGATACTGCAGAAACAGGCCATCCAATATCTGATTGACAGATTGTAACTGAACGCTAACTGTGGCGGGTGGCGGAACGCCCGTATTCATTACCGGCATTTTCAATTGTAGAGGCCGACAGCAAACCGCTATCAAATAAAGCAATTTCCCTTGTCTCCGTTACGCTGCTTACACCGTAATTATGGCAAATTATTTTATCTCGGATCGAAGGATTCATTTTGATATTTTCGACAGCCTCCTGGTAGGTTTCTACAAAAGGTTCATACCCATGCACAGCTAATACGCCCGGCATCAAAGCGAAATACTGGGATGCTACGCCCACATTCATCCCGATATCTACAACAAGCAGGTTATCAGGAAGTCCTTCAACGGCATAAATATTTTCAATAAATACTTCATACAATACCGCCATATTGGATAGTGATGAAACATTGAACCTGAGACCCTGGATATTTACAATGAACTTATCGGGAAAAGATTCTTCTACTTTTACTTTTTTGTGTAGTAGCAGGTCAACCAGGTTATTGATCGAAAATTCAAACGCAGGCAGATGGCCAATATATATTTTATTGCCCGTACCCGTAAAAACCACTTTCGCCCCTTCCCTGGCCAGCAAGCGGATTCGATACAGGCTTACATTGTAAAACGATAATGTATATGCCATCCTGTATGAACGGAATCTGAGTAAACAGTACAGAAAGGTTATCAGTTTTATAAAAGTCCTTGTGAGCTTCATACCCTTATTTTTTTCCCATTTTGTTCCTGATAAAGTCGATTACTCCACTTATAAAAGCGGCATACACGCTCAGCGGATCCTGGTGATACATAAGATCGTTCTTGACTATCTTCATCGAGCGCCTGATATCTGCTTTTGCCGATTTGCCAATATGCTTTACCCTGAACAAAAGGTAAAGACCATTTCTTACAATATAATAAACCCGTACAGGAGAATGTAAAAGCCTGGGTGTGAGCTTCCAACTCTTCAAAGACCTGCCCATTTTTACATAACCAATCCGATGCTTCAATATAATATCTGTAAACAACAGATTGATAAAACCTTTGTGATCCGCGCGGTAGGAAAATTCCAGGTCCACAAAATCAATAAACAGATTTTCATCAAAAGGGCCCACTTCATCAAAATATCTCAGGTTAAGTACCGTACCCGAAGTTATCAGGCTGATAACTGCCTGTGGTTCTTTTTCTACCCGTGTATGCTCAGGCTGGCAATTGACGCCAAACTGCGCCACATTGAGCAGTGTATTGGTACGTATCTTCTCAAAATAGGGTCGCACCACCCCCTCTCCAAAGGAAGAATCCTGGTCCATCATCAGCAAATAGTCATTCCCATTTTCAATCGCATACCTGGCGGCCTGGTTCAGCCTTTTTGAAATGCCTTCATTACGTCCGAAAAATACATACTCAATTTTGTCTGAGTTCAAAGCCTGCAACTCCTCTTCAATGGCAGGAACAAGAATTTCCGTATTATCGTACACCAGTAATCTGCTGATGTATGGCAGGTAGGTATTAATATTAGCGGCGAGCTTAGCAGTATCTGGCTGATACAGGATAACTACCCCGATAATACGAATCATGCAGCAATTTTATATGAGTTGCAAAGATAGCAAAAAGCCTTACAAGCAGCTGTTTTACAGCTTCCGGCAATTTATTATTAAATTGCCGGAATTTAGTTCCAGAAAGCCTCTTATATGATTGCAGATTACGTGGTTACCGCTCTCTCGTTTGCGAAACGAAAAGAGAAACGGAAATTGATTCAACAGGCCCTGCGCTTCTGGAACAAGAAAGGCATTGAAATTGGCGGCCCAAGTGACCTTTTCAGGCTAAAAGGCCAGTTACCCATTTACCCTTTTGCAGCCCGGGTAGACGGCGTTAACTTCAGCAATGATACGCTATGGGAGGGACAACTAAAAACCGGTGAGAACTACCACTATTATAAAGGTCATACAGGATACCAGTATATCGCTGAAGCCTCAGACCTTGATTTTATCGAAGAGGGCAAATATGATTTCCTTCTTTCCTGCCATTCATTGGAACATGTAGCCAATCCCCTGAAAGCCATTTTGGGCTGGAAAAGAATACTCTGTACGGGTGGCCGGTTGGTACTCGTTCTTCCCGATAAAGAATTTACATTCGATAACAAACGGCCCTATACCCGGTTCACACATATCCTGGCGGATTTTGAACAGCAAACCGGCGAAGACGATACTACCCATTTCCAGGAAGTGCTGGACCTCCATGATTTTACAAGGGACGGGGTCCTGGGATCATTGGATGAATTAAAGACAAGAACCTTTAACAATCTTACCAACAGGGCCATTCATCACCATGTTTTCAGTTTGGAATTGGTGAAGGAGCTATTGGAATACGCAGGTTTTAACATAGAACATCAGCAGAAAGCAAAGCCTTTTCACCTCGTAACCATCGCCAGCAAGAAATCCTGAAGAAAAAAATGCCCTCATTTTCGATCATAATTCCCTTTAAGACCGGCAGAGATTACCTGCTGCAATGCGTACAATCGGCATTGGCGCAGGACTATATGGATTTTGAAGTGATTATTATTGCAGACAATACCAGCAATGCCGATGGGTCGCTTGATGCGGTAAGGAGCCTGAATAATGCAAGGATAAAGATTGAAGAGAGTAATAAAACGCTCAATATTCTTGAAAACTGGAGCCGGATAAAAGATGTCAGCGCAAATGAATTTATGACCATCCTCGGTTATGACGATCTGCTTGCACCCGGCTTTCTGCGCGCGATCAGCGGGCTGATCCATCAACATCCCGATGCCAGCCTGTATCATACTCATTTTAACTATATCGATTCTGCGGGGAAGCTCATCGGGCCATGCCTCCCCTTGCCGGCGAAACTATCCGCCAACGAATATCTCGCACTAACACTTCAGGATAAAGTAAGCGTAATGGCCACCGGTTATGTTTTCCGTTCAAAAGATTATAGCCTGGTGGGAGGCATCCCGGTCAATTACCCTAACCTGATTTATGCAGACCTTTGTCTTTTTATTGAACTAACAAAAATCTCTTACCTGGCGGTTGACCCTGGCGTTTTTTTTCTTTCAGGCTACACCAAAGCACCACCAAAACATCAAAAGACAGGGTGCTGTTAAGCGCATTTATCGTATACCTTGAATATCTCCGGCAATTGGCTCATGAAAAAGAGGAACTCGCCGCGTCTGTTCAAACCTGGGGTCCGGGTTATCTTGCAGCAACGACAAGATCACTCGCCCACAGGCTGCTGAGAACTCCTAAAAAGCACAGGAGCGGTCTTGATATGCAAATGATATTCGATGAAATTGGCCAGCAGGCAAAGGCGATGGATATCCCCTATGATCCCCTGTCTGTCCCTGCCATTAAAACAGCCATCCTGATTGACCAGCAACCCATCCTGAGCAGGCTCTTCCTTTTGTTCAAACGCATCTACCGCAAGCCGGTCTATTAACCGCGATAGCATTATATTTGTCCCATGGGCATCATTCAGAAACAAAGTATCCAGTCATCGGTTGTAATTATGCTGGGATTTCTGATCGGTGCCATGAACCTGCTGATCCTTTTCCCCTACTTTTTTACGAAGACGGAAATGGGCCTTGTTAGGGCCATGATCGATACCGGCGCTACCCTCGCCCTTTTTTGTACGCTGGGTACACTGCCGGTGGTGTATAAATTCTATCCCTTTTACAACCAGTACCTCGGCAGCAAGAAAAACGACCTGCCCATGATCACGCTGATCGTGAACATGATCGGCTTTTGTATTCTGCTGTTTATCGGCTGGCAGAAAAAAGGAGTTTATCATTACCAAACTGGGCAAATCACCCAGTTTCGCCGCCAAATTTTCCTACGTTTACCCTTACACTTTTTTCCTGCTGATGTTCTATTGGCTGGAATCATTCGCCTGGGGGCTGAGAAAAAGTGTATACACCCATTTTTTACGCGAAATGGTAATACGGGGTGCTGACCACAATCCTGATCCTGGCTTTTGGTTTCCAACTGATCAGTATGTCTTTATTCATTACCCTTTTCAGCTTGATATACCTGATACCCACGCTGATGCTGCTTTACACGCTCGTGCGCTCGGGGCAATGGTCGCTTAATAAACTCAATCTTAGCCATGTAACCCGGCGACTGGGCGGCAAGATGATTAATTTTTCATTGTTTGTTTTTGCGGGACAGTTCTTTAATATGCTGGCCAAAACAAACGACACTTTTCTGATTTTCGGGTTGAGGGGATTAAGTGATACGGGCATTTTTGCCATTGCTACGTATGTATCGGCTATCCTGGAAATTCCGCAAAGAAGCATGAATTCAGTAAGCATCCCTATCCTGGCCGTATCCTGGAAAAACAAGGACTTCGCCAATATCAGCCATATTTATCACAAAAGCGTTTCCAACCTCCTGGTCATTGGCCTTTTGTTGTTTGGATTGATCTGGCTGAATATCGAAACGATCGTATCGTTCCTGAACATGATCAGCAATAAGGAATCCGGTGGCTATGATGCGCTGACACAGTTGATTTTTATACTCGGCCTTGCCAAGCTGATAGACCTGGCAACCGGTGCCAACGCCCAGATTATCGGCACATCCAATTATTGGAAATTTGATTTCTACACCAACCTGATCTACATCATCCTATCACTGCCCATGAATTATTTCCTGATCAAATACTATGGTTTGGAAGGGCTGGCCTATTCCAACCTGTTCGCTTTGATTATTTATAACGTAATGCGCTTCCTTTTCCTCTATAAAAAATTCCGGTTGCAGCCCTATACCTTCAAGCATGCCCTGTTCCTCCTGTTAAGCCTGGCTGTAATGGTTGCCACCTATCGTTTTATTGACAGCGGTAACTTTTTTGTAAATGCAGCGATTCGTTCGGCCATCTATGGACTTTGCTTTACAGGTATGCTGTACTGGATCAATCCGGCATCGGATATCCTGGGAATTGTAAACAGGTTTTTTAAAGACCAGGTGCCGGGGTTAATAGGGAGGAAAGGAAAATAACCGCGAACTGTTAGCTAAGCTCGGTGAGCACCGGGGTATTGATCCGTTCGCAATTAGAAATTTTCGAGACCGGCTTTTTTCTTGAGGCGGAACAACCATTTACCAGCTTTGGTTTGTAAAAGATAGTGAAGGGTTTTGAGTCGCATTTGCCATAGATCAAACCGCCAGGAACGTCCAAAATGAGATTCGTATACTTTTTTGGTTTCCTCTAACGAACGAAGGTAATTGGCGGAACTGATGCCGGTATCGTCGAATACAACCAGCAACTTATCAAGGTACGCATACGGTTCATCCGCAATGCGGCACATCAGGTCATAATCCATCGCTATTGCATACTGCAGATTAAATCTTCCTGCCCGTTCATACACGGCTTTCTTCACAAACCAGGTGGGATGTGAAACACTCCGCATACCCCTGTATAGCTTTTCTCTTTCAAATGGTTTTCCTACCACAGCAGGCTGTCCGCCTCTGACTACCTGTATATTTCCGCTGATCCATTGAACCCGGGGATGTTTTTCAAACAGTTGGCTAACAGCCTCCAGTACGTCTGCGGAAGCGTAGGTATCGCCGGCATGGAGCAGGTGTATAATTTCAGCATTGGCAAGCCCTATTCCTTTATTAAACGCATCAGAAATGCCTTTATCCGGTTCGCTCAACCATTTCCGGTACGAAGGCTGTGCCGTTGCAGACAACCATTTGGCAATTTCGGGCTGGGTTGAGCCGTTAATGATCCAATGCTCATCTGGAGGTAACAACTGCATATCCACCGATGCGCAGGTACGCCGGAGATCTTCCGGGTTATTGAAACAAATGGTAATGACCGAAATGGTAGGCATGCTGTAAAATTAATCAGTTATCCAGCATCGTCAGCTCTTCCAGGAAACGACTCATCCCTTGTTGCTTGGCAGCGTCCCAGGTAAAACTGATGTTTTTAGTATAATAGGTGGCAAGATCGTAGTGAGGATAAGGATTTTCATCTGCAACTTCCTGCAGATGGGACAGTCCTGTTTCATTCGCGCTATTGAATGCTCCCAGGAACCCGGCCGGTAATGGCTTATTGGCTACCCAGGCAGCAAATACAAATGGCAGCCCTGTATATGATTTCCAGGCTCCCGCCAGGTCGTAAGTATAGGCCGATATGCTGCGTTGCTCCAGTGCCCGGTCGCCAATTACCACCCCCGCTGTGGTTCCACGGATTCTTGACCTGAAATCCTCTCCTGCCTCATTCAGTTGTACTTCTTTTTTCCAGAATTTATTTAGTAATATCCTTGCCAGGTTAACCGAAGTGCGGCTTTGATAATCCAGCAATACAGTTGTGATCTGTTCCATGGGTACTTCACTGAAGATTGCAACAGAAGCCACATCCCCATCGGCACCGATACAATAATCGGTTATAATATGTGCTTCCTTCAGCCGTGGAATAATGGCCACAGGAACCAAACCTACATCAATACTCCCCTCCATCAGCATGCCCGCAATCCTGGCCGGATAATCTTCCAGTAACACCATCCTGTTCATCCATTCCGATCGCCTGATCCCGTATAATAGTGGTTTCGTATTTAAATAACTTACCGCCCCCACCCGAATGCTATTGTCCAAATGCGCTGTTTTTTAGCAAAGATGGAACATAATTAGTAATTAGTAGTTAATAATTACTAATTGCGGTGTAAGGGTAATCCGGCATTGATGGTTATCTTTGCAATCATAGTTAATAAGCAGGGAAATATACAGGTACCACAAGACTCCTGATTATTAATTACTAATTATTATTAATTACTAATTGCTACTCCTCCCATGGATCTAACTGCACTCACCGCAATCTCCCCCATCGACGGCCGTTATCGTAAACAGGTTTCTCATCTGGATGAATATTTTTCAGAATTTGGACTTATCAAGTACCGCGTTTGGGTGGAAATTGAATACTTTTTTTTCCTGGCTGATAAAAAATTCTTTACCCTGAATGCGAGAGCAAGAACATTCCTCAAAAAAGTACTGGATGATTTCAGCCCCGAAGATGCTAACCATATCAAACAAATAGAATCGGTTACCAACCATGATGTTAAGGCGGTTGAATACTTTCTGAAAGAGCAACTGGATAAAGCAGGAATCCCGCAATTAAAGGAGTGGATACATTTTGGCCTTACTTCGCAGGATATTAATAATACATCTATCCCACTCAGTTGGAAACACTGTATGGAAAATGAATACCTGCCTGCCGTTATTAATATGCAAAATAGCCTGTATCAACTGGCTGCCCAATGGAAAAACGTTCCGTTACTAGCCCGAACACATGGCCAGCCGGCATCGCCTACCCGCTTGGGAAAAGAAATCATGGTTTTTGTTGAACGACTTAATAACCAGGTAGAATTATTTGGCAGCATCCCGTATTCAGCCAAGTTTGGCGGTGCCACCGGTAACTATAACGCCCATCATGTGGCCTACCCTAAAAAGAAATGGGTGGTACTGGGAAACGATTTTGTGGAAGGCGTACTGGGTTTGCAGCGGCAGCAATTCACTACCCAGATTGAGCACTATGACAACCTTGCCGCGCATTTTGACGCGATTAAAAGAATCAACACTATACTGATTGACCTGTGTCGTGATATCTGGACCTATATCAGTATGGACTATTTTAAACAGAAAACAAAAAAAGGGGAAGTAGGTTCGTCTGCTATGCCCCATAAAGTGAACCCGATAGATTTTGAAAACGCGGAAGGCAACCTGGGCATCGCCAATGCCTTACTTGAATATCTGTCGGCAAAATTACCCGTAAGCCGACTACAACGCGATCTGACAGATTCAACGGTACTGAGAAATATTGGCGTTCCGATTGCTCATATTAGTATCGCATTGCGCTCCCTCGAAAAAGGCCTGGGGAAACTCGTGCTGAATGAAGCCAAAATAAAAGAAGACCTGGACAATAACTGGGCGGTGGTAGCGGAAGCCATCCAAACCGTGCTTCGCCGGGAGAACTATCCGAATCCTTATGAAGCTTTAAAAGATTTAACCCGCGGTAATCATAGAATTGATAAAAAAGCCATCCATAGCTTTATTGCCCAGCTAAAAGTAAGCACTGCTATAAAGAAAGAATTGAAAGCGATAACACCGCTTAACTATTTCGGCGTGAACCCCGACTACTGATCACGGATGTAGATCACAGATTTCGGTGATTGGGCGCAGAGGATTATGCAGATGGGGCTGAAATTCTGGCTTGTTTTCTGAATTATTGTGTAACTTAACAACACAAATACGAACATCTGTGCAATCCGTGATCCATAATCGTCGCTCCTTTCTGCAGGCTCTTGGACTAGGTGTTGCCGCTTCCGCAATTCCTATGGCAACAAAAGCAACGATTAAAAAAGACTCCAAAAAACTGGGGGTTGCCTTGGTGGGGTTGGGCAGCTATGCCAAATATCAGCTGGCGGTAGCCCTGGAAAAAACAAGCAACTGTTACCTCGCAGGAATCGTTACAGGTACACCTTCCAAAGCCGTGGAATGGTCAAAAAAATATAATATCCCTCAAAAGAATATCTACAACTATCAGAATTTCGATGAGATAGCAAACAACAAGGATATTGACATTATCTACATTGTTTTACCCAATTCTATGCACCCTGAATTTGTAATACGTGGGGCAAAAGCGGGTAAGCATATCATGTGTGAAAAACCCATGTCCAATTCCGTTAAAGAAGGCGAAGAAATGATAGCGGCCTGTAAAAAAGCCGGTGTTCAGTTGGGTATTGGCTACCGTTTGCATTTTGAGCCCTTTAATAAAGAAGTTATGCGGCTGGGACAACAAAAACTGCTGGGTGATATCCGTTTTATGCAAACCAATTTCGGATTTTCTATTGGCGACCCAACGCAATGGCGTTTGAAGAAAGAATATGCCGGCGGCGGCCCGCTGATGGATGTTGGCATCTACTGCGTTCAGGCTTCCCGTTATACAACCGGTGAGGAACCACTTTGGGTTACCGCCCAGTTCGGACCGGTTACCGATAAAAAAGTGTTTACTTCCGTGGAAGAATCTATTTCCTGGCAAATGGAGTTTCCCGGCGGTGCCGTATGCAACGGGTTTACTTCGTACAGGTCTAATATTGAACAGTTATATGTTTCAGCCACCAAGGGCTGGATGCAGCTAAGCCCGGCCTATGGATATGGCCCACTAAAAGGAAAAACCAACCAGGGCGAGCTTAAACTCCCCATTGTGCATCATCAAACCGTTATGCTCGAAGGCATCTGTAAGGAATTTATAGAAACCGGCAAATTCCCATCCCATATTTCGGGAGAAGAGGGACTGAAAGATGTAAAAATATTGATGTCTATCTACGAAGCCGCCCGCACAGGTAAAAAAATCGCCCTCACCTGAACATCCAAATCCTGGTCTGCGCCCCCGCGCCTGTGCGGGAAAAACTTACCCTCTAAAACTTCAACAAAGAATACCCCTTCAACTGGTAAGTAGTAAGCGTAGTAATGGCCGATAGTGCCACATCCACATCCGGCGAAATGGTCTTCGGATCAATATTACGTTTGATCACCGATTGCCCGCATACATCCACCTTCACACCTGCTTCTTTTAAAGCTGCGAACAAAGGAAGATTGGGATTATTGAAGCCGAATTTCTTCTGGTAGGCTTCATTATTCACAATATACTGGGCGGCCGGCCCATGTATCACCATCACTACATGCAGTTTAGCGGCCGGAACCCCTCCCAGCACATGAAGATTTACTACATTTGCCACTTTCTCAAATAGCTCATGTACTATTTCCGGTTTTGGGTTTTCGGTGTTAATCTCAACCAATACCTTATACTCAAGTTTAGGATCGGGCTTCTCAATAGCATAAGGTACCTCACTTACTCCCCCAAAGCCTTTGATAACAGGGTTCACCCTGGCTTGTGCATTGGCAAGACCTGTTATCACTAAACTCAGCAACAAAAAACAAGCTCTTTTCATGATAGATATTTAAAAACAAGATAGCATTTTAATTCATCCTGTACCTGAAAGGGCAGCAACAAAGCCCAGAACGCTTACTTTTCCCCGGTTTCTGCGCTTCAGCGGAAAACATTTTCTTATTAACCGATTTCCCTGTTTTCAAATTCATTATAGTCTTACTTTCATACCAAACAACTACTGCTATGAAACCTTTTCTACGGGCTGCTTTTTTTTGCTTGCTGTTACTCGTCGTTGCTGATCAGACCACTGCGCAAAGTGGTAAAGCAACAGACAGCTATTACCAAACCAGCGAAGTTCAGCCGCTGATGGCACAATATGAAGCCGACCGCGGCATCCTTAACCGGTTTTATACGGTTACCAACTCTCCTGAAAAAAGAAACCGCTTACGGGAGTTTAACAAGGAATACCTGGGAAAACTCAAAGCCCTTGATTTCGATAAAATGAAAACGGGTGGAAAAGTTGATTATATACTATTTAAGCGCCAACTCGACAATGAGCTTCGGATCCTGGACAAGGAGGAAACAGAATACAAAGCCATTTACAAATATGTAGCATTTGCCGACCCTGTTTATCAATTGGAAAAACTGCGTCGCCGTGGCACTACCATGAATGTGCCGGATGTTGCTGCCAAACTAAAAGCCATCAACAGCCAGTTACAGTCTGCCTCATCTTCCCTGGCGCAGGAAGGCATTATGGACATGCCACTTGCCATCCGCGCAGAAAATACCGTTCGCGGACTAAAAGCGGCATTGAAAAGTGTATACGATTTCTATTATGGCTATGATCCTCCCTTTACTAAAGCCATACCTGACCTATACCGCGTAACCGATAGCCTTTTTTCCGTTTATGCAACCCAGTTACGCGGTAAAGGAAATACGGCCACCCTGCAAAAAGACGATGGAAGCGGTATTGTAGGCAACCCGGTAGGCAAAGAAGAGCTGATCCGCCTGCTCCGCTATGATATGATCCCCTATACCCCGGAAGAACTTATTGCTATTGCCAATAAAGAATTTGCCTGGTGCGATGCTGAAATGCTGAAAGCTTCGAGGGAGATGGGCTTTGGCGATAACTGGAAAGCAGCCCTGGAGAAGGTTAAGAACACCTATGTGCCGGAAGGCAGACAACCGGAAATGATCATGGATCTTTATAACCAGTCGGTTGACTTTCTCAAAAAAAATGACCTGGTTACCATCCCTGCCCTGGCGGAAGAAACCTGGCGGATGATCATGATGTCGCCAAGACAGCAATTGATCAGCCCCTTCTTTCTCGGTGGCGAAGTATTGCAGGTAGCGTATCCAACGAATACCATGGATTCGGCATCCCGTATGATGAGTATGCGCGGCAATAACCCCCATTTTTCAAGGGCCACTGTGCACCATGAACTGTTTGCGGGTCATGGCCTGCAGAGCTTTATGAACGAACGCTATAAATCTTACCGGAACTTCAGAACCCCATTCTGGACCGAAGGATGGTCGCTGTACTGGGAATTTGTGTTGTGGGATAAAAAATTCCCCCGCTCACCGGAAGACCGGATAGGAATGCTGTTCTGGCGGATGCACCGTTGCGCAAGAATTATTTTTTCGCTCAACTACCATATGGGTAACTGGAAACCGCAGCAATGTATCGACTTCCTGGTAGACAGGGTTGGCCATGAAAGGGCTAATGCGGAAGGTGAAGTAAGGCGTTCGTTTACGGCTAACTACGGTCCTTTATACCAACTGGCTTACATGACCGGTGCTTTCCAGTTCTATGCCCTGAAGAAGGAAGTGGTTGATAAAGGAAAGATGAGCTACAAACAATTTAATGATGCGATATTGAAAGAAAACAATATGCCGGTAGAGATGGTAAGGGCCATCATAACCAATCAACCCCTAACCAGGGATTTTGTTACTTCCTGGCGGTTTTATGATATTAAGTAGGGACTAGGAATTAGGAATTAGGAATTAGGAGCTAGGGGTTAGGAATTAGGGATTAGTATAAGAAAATAGTATGACTAATTCCTAATCCCTAATTCCTAACCCCTAGCTCCTAATTCCTAGCTCCTAATTCCTAACCTCTACTTCCCGAACTTTTTCTTCAGCAGGCTTAAAGCGTCGTTGACGCTCATTTCTTCCGCCTTTCTCTCCTGTTTTTTGAAGGCGGGGCGTTGAGGGCGTTGGGGGGTGGGTTCCGTTTGCTTGATGGACAGGGCGATACGCTTTCTTGCAATATCTACTTCCAAAACTTTCACCTGTACTTTCTGGCCCAGTTTCAGCACTTCACCGGGATCTGTAATGTATTTGTGGGCTACTTCGCTTACGTGCACCAGTCCGTCCTGCTTAACCCCAATATCAATAAAAGCGCCAAACCGGGTAAGATTGGTAACTGAGCCGGGAACCACCATTCCTACTTTTACATCTTCTATTTTGTAGATATCGGCAAATGCAAACTGTTCCAGCTCATTGCGCGGATCAAGGCCCGGCTTCCGTAACTCGGCAAGAATATCTTTGATGGTAAGCTCACCAAACTGTTCTGATACAAAAGCTTTGGGTTCCACCTTCTTCAGCATCTCGGTATTGCCTATCAGTGTTTTTACATCTACGCCAATACCTTTCGCCATGTTTTCAACCAGCCCATAGGTTTCCGGGTGAACGGCACTGGCATCCAGGGGATTTTCTCCGTCGCGGATACGCAAGAACCCTGCGCATTGTTCATACGCTTTGGCACCTAACCTTGGTACCTGCAACAACTGGGAACGGCTGGTGAACCTGCCCAGCTCTTTCCGGTACTTAACAATATTATCCGCCAGCGAGTCTCCTATTCCGCTAACATAACTCAGCAGGTGCTTGCTGGCTGTGTTAAGGTTTACCCCAACACTATTCACGCAGCTCACCACGGTTTGATCCAGCCGCTCCTTCAGGCGGAAAGGGTTTACATCATGCTGGTATTGCCCTACTCCGATACTTTTCGGATCGATCTTCACCAATTCGGCCAATGGGTCCATCAGGCGTCGCCCGATACTTACCGACCCTCTTACTGTAATATCCTGTTCAGGAAACTCCTCCCTGGCCGTTTCAGAAGCCGAATAAACGGAAGCTCCATCTTCATTCACCAGGAATACCGGTAAGCCAAGGTCCATTTTTTTAATGAATTGTTCGGTCTCGCGGCCTGCCGTACCATCACCGATAGCTATTGCTTCCACCTGGTAGGATTTTACCAGCTCACGAATTTTCTGTTCACTTTCATACATCCTGTTGTTTTCGTGTACATAAATCAGGTCGGTCTTTTTCAATTCGCCTTTTTCATCCAGGCAGACAACTTTACAACCTGTACGGAAACCGGGGTCGATAGCCAGTATCCTTTTACTACCCAGCGGCGCGCTTAATAACAACTGGCGAAGATTCTCAGCAAAAACGTTGATCGCGTCTTCATCCGCCTTCTGTTTCAATGCCGTTCTGAATTCACTTTCCAGGCTGGGTTGTAGTAAGCGGCGATAGGCGTCTTTCACGGCTTTCTTTAGTTGGTCTCCCGAGAAATGCATGGGTTTTACATACTCTTTCTCTATCATTTCCAGGGCATCTTCCTCCGGGGGCAATATCGACATCCGCAGGAAACCTTCCAGGAAACCCCTGAGCACCGCCAATATCCTGTGCGAAGGCACTTTATATATCGGTTCGGAAAAATCAAAATAATCCTTGTATTTTACACCTTCCTCTTCCTTATCGGCCAATATCTTGCTCTGCAGCAGGGCCTTCTCTTCAAACAATTTCCTCAGCCTGGCGCGGAGATTAATATCTTCATTTATCGTTTCGGCAATAATATCCCTTGCCCCCTGTAACGCTTCATCTGCTGTGCTAATCTTCTCGTTGATAAATTTGACTGCCTCTGTCGCGATATCATCGGTTTGCTGGGCCAACAGCAATTGCGCCAAAGGTTCCAATCCATTCTCACGGGCCGTTTGGGCCTTTGTTTTTCTTTTGGATTTGTAGGGAAGGTATATATCTTCCAGTCCTGCCAGTGTAGTTGCTTTATTTAACTCATCCTGCAAAGCCTCCGTCATTTTACCCTGCTCTGTAATCGATTTTTCTATGGCCAGCTTCCGCTCGGCAAAATCTTTCAGGAACCTGGCTTCATCCTGTATCTGTAAGATCTGCACCTCATCCAGCCCACCGGTACTGTCTTTCCGGTAACGGGCTATAAAAGGGATGGTGGCTCCCTCGGCAAACAATAATAAAACAGATTCAACCTGGCGGGCACTGATATGGGTGCGGGCAGCAATCAAAGGAGCGAACGACGACATAAAAATGGTAAGTGAGTTAGACTATTATTCAGGGCTGCGAATGTAAGGGTAAAACCTTTCCCGGGTATCTTTCCGCGAAATTTCTGATCATGGAACGCAACACCTCGTTCTCTGGGTACTCTGTCAGTTTGGGTTTGATATTTTCCAGGGTATGGGGTTCAATATCACCCGGCAGGTGCCCCATCCCATAAAACCGGCCTTCCTCTACCAAAACGCAGCCCTCATTATCCCGGATGATAAAGGTCTGCTTTTGATCCTTTAACCAATTGATCGCTTTGATTACCGACACATTGTAGGCAGCAGGTTCAGGCAATTTTTCACGACTGCTACTGCTATCCAGGAAACAAAGTACCGGGTTCAGTTCAAATTCTTTTACCAGTTTCCATAGCAGCCTGTGCGCATCGGCCATCAGCGAAAAAGTTGCCACCGGGGCCGAGTATTTTTGCTTCTTGTCAATCGCCAGCCGCATATAACCCCGGCTATCTTCAAAATGATAGATACCCCATAACTGTTCAAAACGTTTCTGACTCTTGTTATGTATCGGCCATAACCGCTTGATCTCTACACTTTCCAGCAGGCAGGCAATGAATTCGGTAGGACAAACGGTATGGGTGACGGTATGAATACTGCGTAAGAACTCCTGTCGCTTTTGAGAAGTATCAAGGCCGGTAAAATGGCTTACCACCCTTTTGTGCAGGTTCTTGGCCTTCCCAACATAGATCACTTTGCCTTTCTTATCATGGAAATAGTAAACCCCGGGTTCTTTCGGCAGCAGTTTGATCTGTTCTTCCGCCATATTGGGAGGTAGCAACTGGTCTTTGTTTTCGCGTTTCAGCATATCCTCAATCACCACCATCCCATCCCGTTGAATGGCCAGGGCCAGTACCTCGGTGGTAGCTACCGCATCTCCGCCCGCGCGGTGACGGTTTTCAATAATAATATCCAGTTCACGGCACAAATTACCCAGTCCATACTTCCGGAAACCGGGAAACACTTTCCGGCTCAGGCGGATGGTACATAATTTAGGGGTTTGCAGATGATAGCCGGCTACCTGCAGGTGGTGTTTAACAAAGGAGTAATCAAAATTTACGTTATGCGCTACAAACACCCTGTTTTTCAGCAAGTTATAAATATTTTCGGCCACCTCAACAAACGATGGTGCAACAGCAACCATAGCGTCGGAAATACCCGTCATATTGGCCACAAACGGAGGTATGGGCTGGTGAGGATTTACCAGGGTTTCGTATTTGCCCTCCACCTCCCTGCCATTGTACAGAACAATAGCGATCTCGGTAATCCCGTGCTGGCTGGGAAAACCTCCTGTTGTTTCAATATCAACTATAGCAAAACGCATGGGGTGAAGGGATTAGGAACTAGGAACTAGAAATTAGGAATTAGGAATTAGGAATTAGGGGTTAGGAGTTAGTAATTAAGGGGAGCTTCCTTAATCCTTAATCCTTAATCCGTAATCCGCAATTGTAGTTGTAATATTCGGCTTTTTTTTGCTACTTATTTAATAGCGGTTGTAACTTTTATTATCAACCAACGTTAGGCTTAATTAACAATCATTAACGAAATAATTGCCGGGAAGGCAATAGGTTTGCAACCAGAAACTAACTAACCATGAAACCCTTACTCATTCTGCTGCTGGTGTTTATGCTCGCCGGATGCGGTACCCGCAGCAATAGTAACACAGCGCAAGCGGTTTGTACAACAGTTGTCAGCTGTTGTAAATCCGTAACAGCTTGTACGCAAAGACAGACCTCAAAACCCGAGCGGCCTTTTTCCGTAGCCATGCATGAAATTGGCAAGGAGATACTAACCTGGTAATGCCCTCCCTGATTCCTTGCCCCTAATTCCTTATTTTTGCCCCCCATGGAATTAAGCAAGAATTATATCCCCAACGAGACGGAAGAACGTTGGTATGCACATTGGCTCAAGAAAGAATATTTTAAAAGTTTACCGGATGATCGTGAACCTTACACGATTGTAATACCGCCGCCAAATGTTACGGGGGTATTACACATGGGTCACTGTCTGAATAATACCATACAGGATATTCTCATTCGCCGCGCCCGTATGCAGGGCAAGAACGCCTGCTGGGTACCTGGAACCGATCATGCTTCGATTGCAACGGAGGCCAAGGTAGTGGCCATGTTAAGAGAAAGGGGGATTGCCAAATCTTCACTTACAAGGGAAGAATTCCTCTCGTATGCCTGGGAATGGAAAGAAAAATATGGCGGCATTATCCTCCAGCAACTCAAGAAAATGGGGTGCAGCCTCGATTGGGATCGTACTTCTTTTACAATGGATGGAGATTACTACCAGTCTGTTATCAGGGTTTTTATTGATCTCTATAATAAGGGGCATATTTACCGGGGTAAGCGCATGATAAACTGGGATGTAAGGGCCAAGACGGCTTTGAGCGATGAGGAAGTGATATATAAAGAAGTACAAAGCAAACTATACTATATACAGTACCGGCTGGAGGATAGCGAAGGTTATATTACGATCGCGACGGTAAGGCCGGAAACCATATTGGGAGATTCGGCTATCTGTGTAAATCCATCTGATGAGCGATACCAACACCTGCACGGAAAATACGCGATTGTTCCGCTGATCAACCGCCGGATCCCGATCATTGCCGATGAATATGTAGCCACCGATTTCGGAACCGGCGCACTGAAAGTAACACCGGCGCATGATATGAATGATTACCAGTTAGGGCAGAAATACCGGCTTGAGATCATTGATACCATGAATGATGACGGTACGATGAGTGATGCCGCGCAACTATTTATCGGCGAAGACCGGCTGGAGGTAAGAAAAAAGATTATTCCCCAATTGGAAGCCGCGGGAAACCTTGTTAAAATAGAAGAATATACCAACCAGGTAGGGTTCAGCGAACGCACCGATGCAATGGTGGAACCGCGACTGAGCCTGCAATGGTGGGTAAGCATGAAAGAAATAGCGGCACCCGCCTTAAAAGCCGTAATGGAAGAGGATATCCATTTCCATCCGGCTAAATTCAGGAACCTGTACCGGCACTGGATGGAAAACATCAAAGACTGGTGCATTAGCCGCCAGCTTTGGTGGGGACATAGGATACCCGCCTATTTTGCGCCGGATGGTAGTTTTGTGGTTGCGGAGACGAAAGAAGAAGCACTGGAAAAACTACAGGCACAGGGCCTACAGCTTACGATAGCCGATATCAGGCAGGACGAGGATTGCCTCGACACCTGGTTCTCCAGCTGGCTATGGCCTTTCGAGGTTTTTAAAGGTTTGTCTGACCCCAATAACGCAGAAGTAAAGTACTACTACCCTACCAATACACTGGTAACTGCCCCCGAGATCATATTCTTCTGGGTGGCCAGGATGATTATGGCGGGATTTGAATACAAACAGGAGAAGCCTTTCAGGGATGTTTATTTTACAGGGATTGTGAGGGATAAACAAGGGAGGAAAATGAGCAAAAGCCTCGGAAACTCTCCCGATCTTTTAGCTCTGATTGACGTGTATGGTGCCGATGCGGTTCGTTTCGGAATCATGATCGCTTCACCTGCCGGTAATGATATCCTTTTTGATGAATCGGCACTGGAGCAGGGCAGAAATTTTAATAATAAGCTTTGGAACGCACTGAAACTCATTAAAATGTGGGAAGCCCGGAAGGCCCCCCCCCACCAGGGTTCGCCCTCCGCCACCCACCATTTCGCGGTCGACTGGTTTGGGAGCCGCCTGAACAAAGTAAAGGCTGATGTAGAAGAAATGCTCACCCAGTTCCGCCTGAGCGAGGCGTTGAAAACCATCTATTCCCTGGTTTGGGATGATTTCTGCAGCTGGTACCTGGAATGGATCAAACCCGGATTTGAGCAGCCTGTTGAGGCGGAAGTGTATGATCAGACCGTTGTATATTTTGAAGAGCTGATGCAGGTCCTGCACCCCTTTATGCCTTTTATATCGGAAGAGATTTACCACTTACTGAGGCAACAAACAGATGACCTTACCGTAAAACTGCAATCACCTGCTGGCGGGTTTAACGCCGCCGTGCTGGAAGAAGGGGAATTACTGAAACAGGTAATCTCTGCCCTGCGGGATGCCCGGAATAAAAACCAGGTAAAACCCAAGGATACCATCCGCCTGCATATACAAACAGCCGCCACCCAACAATACAAGGCGATAGAGAATATATTGGCTAAACAGGTAAATGCAGAAGCGATTCATTTTACTGATAACACCATTCCGAATTCAATTGTGGTAGCGGTTGAAAAGGATAAGTTCTTTATTGAAACTACCCGGGAACTGAATACGGAAACGCTTAAGGCGGAGCTGCTGAAAGACCTTGATTACCAGCAGAAATTCTTGCTCAGCGTTCAAAAAAAATTAAACAATGAGCGGTTTGTCCAAAACGCTTCCCCGGAGGTGGTGGAGCTGGAAAGAAAAAAACTGGCGGATGCTGAAGCAAGGATAAAAACCATTAAGGAGAGTTTGGATAACCTGGGATAAATTCAAGCCATCTTATCATTCTTTTTGCGACATTCGTGTGGCAACCCATTCTTTTCAAACCCGGCAGCCAAAATATGCTATGAAACTAACGAAGGTATTTTCTATCCTCTTCCTGCTGGCATCGTATGGTTCAGAAGTATCGGCGCAGTCCAGGGAGGAAGTAGACCTGTTAAGATCATTCAATCCTGTTTACAAGAGAAATAATAATATCAGGTTGTTATCACAAACCGCACAACCGGTCTCTATAGCCATTCCTTTTGGGATACTGGCAGTCTCTCTTATTACTGATGACAAAAAAAGCGAGCATAATGCTTACCAGATCGCCGGAAGCATCGCTATTGCTGCTGTAGCAACGGAAGGCATCAAGCTGCTGGTGAACCGTCCGCGACCTTACCAGAAATACGCCGATATCTATCCGGATGAAGTGGATAACGGCAATTCGTTCCCTTCCAGCCATACTTCCGTGGCCTTTGCCACGGCCACCTCACTGGCACTGGTTTATAAAAAATGGTATATCAGTATTCCCGCATTTGCCTGGGCCAGCTCTGTAGGGTATTCGCGCATGTACCTGGGCCAGCACTACCCTTCCGATGTATTTGTAGGTGCCCTGGTGGGTGCCGGAAGCGCATATGCTTCCAGGTGGCTGAATAAAAAATTGTTTGGCAGGAAGGGTTTACGGTAATTTTCCCCTGTATATTTCAAAAGTCAAAAGCCAAAAGCCAAAAGCCAAAAATCAAAAGCCAAAAATCAAAAGCCAAAAATCAAAAGCCAAAAGCTAAACGCTAACAGCTAAAAGCAAAAAGTTTACAGCTCCCCTAATGCACCAGCACATGCGTTTGCTTAATCACCCCCATCACAAAAACACTCTGTACATGACCGATATTTTCCGCCTGGCTTAGCTTATTAACGTGGAAATTGTAGTAGTCGTCCATGCTTTCCGCCACCACTTTCAGCATAAAATCAAATTCCCCCGAAATATTATAGCATTCTATCACTTCATTCATGCCCAATATGCTTCTGATAAATTTACCACCCGCGGTTTTATCGTGCTGTTTAAGTGATACATAACAGATTACCATCAAGCCCTTTTTTACCTTGGAATGATCCACCAGTGTAGCATACTGCCGGATTACCCCGGTCTCTTCCATTCGCTTGATCCGTTCATGTACAGGGGTTGTACTGAGATGGACTTTATCGGCAATTTCCTTCACCGTTGCCCGGGCATTTTGTTGCAGGTGACGGAGGATTGAAAGGTCTTTCTCGTCGAGTGAAAAACCTGCATCAGTGGTTTCGGCTCTTTTTATCAGTTTTGCCATATCAAAATGTGTATTTATTCTATTTTATTAATTAAAATAGTACATCTATTCCAATTAAAATTAAAATTATAGTATTTTATACTGTAAAACTACATTTGTGCCACAAAAACATAAACTATGTCAACAATAACTAAATCCATTGATTTCAGCCTGAAGTACAAGGTGGCTGACATGAGCCTGGCCGATTGGGGCCGCAAAGAGATCCGTCTTGCTGAAGCAGAAATGCCCGGACTGATGTCGATCCGCGCCGAATACGGACCCAGCCAACCGCTGAAAGGTGCCCGTATTGCCGGTTGCTTACACATGACCATCCAAACCGCTGTTTTGATTGAAACACTGGTTGCACTGGGTGCTGAAGTGAAATGGAGCTCATGTAATATATTTTCAACGCAGGATCAGGCGGCCGCTGCTATCGCCGCTGCAGGTATCGGCGTTTTTGCCTGGAAAGGTCAAACCCAGGCTGAGGCTGACTGGTGCATTGAACAAACCCTGTTCTTCGGTGGCGCAGATCGCCCGTTGAATATGATCCTTGATGATGGTGGCGACTTAACCAACATGGTATTTGATGTGTATCCTGAGCTGATCTCTCATATCAAAGGACTGTCGGAAGAAACCACTACCGGTGTACACCGTTTATATGAAAGGATGGCAAAGGGTACATTACCCATTCCCGCTATCAATGTGAACGACTCTGTTACCAAATCTAAATTCGATAATAAATACGGTTGCCAGGAATCACTGGTAGACGCGATCCGCAGGGCTACTGATGTTATGATGGCCGGCAAGGTTGCTGTTGTGGGTGGATATGGTGATGTTGGTAAAGGTTCTGCGCTTTCGCTGAAAGGAGCGGGCTGCCGTGTAATCGTAACGGAAATCGATCCTATCTGTGCTTTACAGGCTGCTATGGAAGGTTTTGAAGTAAAACCCATGGCTGAAGCTGTAAAAGAAGCGGATATTATTGTTACCGCCTCCGGTTGCCGCGACCTGATCACTGAAAAACATTTCCGCCTGATGAAAGACAAGGCAATCGTTTGTAATATCGGTCACTTTGATATTGAAATTGATGTTGCCTGGCTGAATAACAATTACGGCCATACCAAAGACACCATCAAACCACAGGTTGATCTTTACAATATCGATGGTAAAGACATCATCCTCCTGGCTGAAGGACGACTGGTGAACCTGGGTTGTGCAACCGGTCACCCAAGCTTTGTAATGAGTAACTCTTTCTCAAACCAAACACTGGCGCAGATTGAATTGTGGAACCACCACAGCAACTACGAAAATAAAGTGTACGTATTGCCTAAGCACCTGGATGAGAAAGTTGCCCGCTTACACCTTGCCAAAGTTGGCGCGGTACTGGATGTTCTTACAGACGCACAGGCCGAATACCTGGGCATTTCACAAAATGGTCCTTTCAAAGCCGACCACTACCGTTATTAATTGTTTCAATTCTTCTTATTACAAGGTTCCGCTTACCCAGGCGGAACCTTTTTTATTCGCGTGAATCGTGAGACGTGAGGCGTGAGACGTGAGATACGGATTTTGAATTTTGAAAACAGAGTAACACAGTCTTGCCAATTGTCCATCACCCAAGCACTCCTGGTTCACTCCTCACGATTCACGCTTCACGTCTCACGTCTCACGTCTCACGCCTCACGTCTCACGCCTGGAACGATTTTTATGGGTTAGGAAAACAAAGCCGATCTTTGGCTGATACGAAACCCGGTAAAGGCAATACATATTTCGATGACGGCCCAGAAAAATAAGGTTACATTATTATACGCTGTGCTGGTTGGACTTTGCATTGGC
>CBDDIT010000024.1:0-31432 GCA_965229175.1 Sediminibacterium sp.
ATACCTTCCGTTAAAGCCGAACTGATTGGGGAAATACAGCAGGCGTCCACGGTTTGTTGCGTCGCGGCTTGCGTTATATCCGCCATTTAATTTGGTACCTACTCCAAGCGTATTGGTTGCCAATGGATTATTGTAAACAGATTGTAATGTATTGCGCGGGTCTATATAATTCTGGTCGGGATAAATGTCGAAAATATTATTCCCTCCTACTGTAAGCGTTACAGATGAGCTGGGTGCGAAACTGATAGCGAGATCAGTTGTAATTTTGGCACGATAGGTCTGATCACTCTGTAAGGATACATCATTCCAATAGGTACCATCCGATTTTACCGCATAAGGGTTATTGCCTACAGTATTCAGGAAACTGATCTGGCCCCAACGGATCATACGCAGGTTAAAGCTCCAGTTTGACAATTTATAGACAGCCGATAAATTTATCTTGCTATCGGGCTGGGCTACTTCAATACGGCTTCTTTGCTGCCTGTCGAACAATATGTTTTCGAGGTCATTAGCCGGGTTACTATTAGCATCCGTTCTGCTTGGATTATTAGCGGCGGAACTGATTACCGCGCTGGCATGCTGCGCTCCCACCACTTTGTTCTGGTTATAATTGGCAGCCAGGGTTAATATCAGGTTACTATTTTTAGAAAAACGAACACGGTCAGTTAGCACAATGTCAACACCGGTTGTTCTTGTATCTACCGCATTGGTCCAGAACTGAACACTGGTAGTTGCGGGGTCCACACCGGTCATCAATGCGGATACCAGCGGATTACTCCTGGAGAAAGCAGAAGAAAGAACAATCCTGTCATCTATTTTTATCCGATAAGCATCGATTGAAAAACTCAGGTTACTGCTTATTTTTCCCACTACGCCTATGGTAAATCCAACGGATGTTTCAGGTTTTAGTGCTGTAACGCCAAACCCATTTCGTGCAATGGCATCCTGGTTGTTGATGGTTAGTGTATTCTGGGCTACAGAAGCTACGAACTGTGTAGAGGTATTGTGAAAATAACGTTGCTGAAGTGATGGGGCCCTAAACCCGTTGCTTACCGAACACACGCAACGCAAACCCGTCTGTAAACTCATATCTTGCCGACAACTTACCACTCAGTTTTTGATAGTGATCTCCTGTCTGTTCCGCGTACGATTCGAAGCGCAATGCAGTTCCAAGCGTTAATTTACCCAGTTGCAGTTCTCCATCGACATAAGACGCAAATACGCTGCGGTGAGCGTTTACAGCATCAGAGATTCCAAAGCCGGGAAATACCTGCGCTCCCGGTGCTGTGGCAGCAGCTGCGGGAAGCGTATACGATAAACCCGTGCCAGGGTAAACCGGCGTTAGCCCCTGTGTACCGGAAGTTGTTCTGGAACCCAGTATATAGGAAGCAGGCTCACCCTCCTTAATCACAAACTTTTCATACCTGTACTCAGCTCCCAATGCGAGGTTAAAATAATCCCCTGTATTCTTCAGGTCGTACTTTCGGCTCAGATCCAGATTGGTTGTGTTTTGTAAAAAGCTGAGCTTTCCCGCATCAAAGGATGTTTGCACATTGTCTGTTGCGGCCAGGGAAGCATTACCAGATCCATTTACAAAAAAGTGAAAAGCATTCCTTCCTATCGTATTGCTGATATCCACATCCCATTTACCGAGCTTACTGTTCATCCCTGTTATTAATGATATATCATCAATCTTCGGTGCTATATGGGGTAAGAACCCATCAGGATAGTACAGGCTGCCATCCGCTTTCACCGGCTGCTGGCCCAGTGCGGAGGGCAGGCGGTAATTTCCGGTTGCATCACCTTCCCTATGGCCCCATCCGAATGTAAGGTACAATCCTGAATGGGCCGAGATACGCGTTCCGGCATTCACAAAAGCCAGGTAATTATTGGAATAGGAGTTGCCATAGATCATATCACGCCGATCGAAACCACGCTGATTGGCTTTGGCTGCATCTGCATTCATTAACCATTGGTAATAGTCAATCTTCTGCGCATTGGTAGTGAGTGCAGCGGGGGCGGTACCCAATGCGGCATTTCCGAAATACAGAAGCGGCGAATTGTCCAATCCTCCCCTGTTACTAAGCCCCCGTTGTAACCACTGCCCCGACACATTCAGGTAACTATTTTTCTTTCCCGTTACTCCCCAGTCAAAATCAATCTGCTGATTCACTCCATCCATTATCTGCTTTTGTATGGGCTGCAGGTTTTGCGGGGAAACAATTTTCTGTGTGGTGATATTGCTACCGTAATTACCCGTTAGCGTAAACCCTTTATAATTTTTCTTTAGCACCACGTTTATTACGCCGGCTATCGCATCAGATCCATATTGCGCCGCGGCACCGTCTCTTAATACCTCAATCCGCTCTATGGCAGCTACCGGTATCGCGTTCAGGTCGGTACCCACCGATCCCCTGCCTACCGTTCCGTTGATATTTACCAGGGCGGTATTATGCCTTCTTTTACCATTTATCAGCACCAGGGTTTGATCGGGACCTAAACCTCGCAGCGAAGCGGGATCAATGTGGTCTGTACCATCGCTTACCGTTTGGCGGTTCGACTGGAATGAAGGAGCCGCATACGTGAGGATCTGGGAGAGATCTGACTGTGCCAGGGCTTCCACATCTTTGGTACGAAAAACGTCTACGGGAACAGCAGTGGATAATTTAACACGGCTGTTGCGCAAACGCGACCCAACGGTTATTTCCGTCATACTGGCTTCCGCAGCCACCAGCTTAACCGGGTATTCTGTTTGTGAAGTAACGGTAACTTCAAGGGTAATATAACCGAGAGAGCTTATTACCAATATATCGCCGGGCTGGGCTTCAATAACAAACCTTCCTCCGCCGGCGGTAACAGCCTTACGCTGTTTTCCTTTAATGGATATAACGGCTCCCTCCAATGCTTCCCCGGTTTTATCATTTACCACGGTTCCCGAAACCTGGGCATACTTCATCTCTGTATCATCATTTACGGCTCCTGAAGAGGGCGTGTATAACAGTACCTGCTGGTTATTGATAAGTTTGAATGAAATATTGAGTGGAGAAAGGTATTTAGACAGCACTTCACGCAGGCTCTTACCGGCAACTGTAACTGATATCTTTCTTTGCGATTGTATAGCAGTTGAGCTATACACGAAGCTGACGTCTGTATTTTGCCTGATCCGGGCAATGACATCAGAAACTTCGGCATTGCGCACATTCAGCGTTATCAACCTGTCCAAAACAGTCTGCGCTTTTGTTTCGTCTGCCAATGCCGACGAAGCAAACAATGCAAAAAATAATAGCTGCCATCCTGTAAACTTCATAACGGTAATAAATATTTTACCTACATTTTGCTTTTTCATACTTTTACTTGTTGTTGTTTGATTAATACCCAGGCAAAAACCAACCTTCCAGGTTGCAAGCCGTCAATATTCGCAGTATTGCCGGCTTTTTTATATGCAGTTCTTAGTCTATCCCGATGAAAAAAAATATGCTCCCATGTATATAACGAGTTCTGTTAAAAACATCCTTTCCCTGTAATGAGTATAGTGGTTCCTTTCACTTCATAACGATGATTGGTGGATTCACAAATCAAGCCCAGCTTTTCATATAAGGTTAAACGGGTTATATTCCCGCTGAACCGGCAGTTATAGGTATTTTCGCTCTCCACAGAAATATCCACTCCGTATAAACTGGCCAGCTTATCCAACACTATCTTTAGCGATTGGTCTTCAAAAGAAAAATCAACAACATCCGATGCGGATTCCTGGCTTGCAATTACCTGTGGGTCCTCAACCAGGGCTGTAGTAAATTTGCTGGTTCCATTATCGTAGGCTACTTTTTGATTGGGGGTAACAATTACACCATTGTTTGTATTACCTATCCTTCCGGCTGATTTATCCGGCATTTCCTCGTATACAGAAACTTTACCGGTTCTAACCGCTACCACAATCTGGCGGTTATTCCTGTCCGGCTTTACGCTAAAACTGGTTCCCAACACCTGGGCAATAATAGGATGGCTATGCACCAGAAAGGGTTGTAAAGGATTTTTGGTAACCGTAAAAAAGCCCTCTCCTTCCAAATACACTTCTCTTTTTTCACCTGTAAATCGCTCGGGATAAGCTATTTTGGCGCCTGGTTGCAGCGTTACAGTAGTAGCATCAGCCAGGGATACCAGCACAGGCCCATTGGTGTTATTGACGGTTTCCAGCAGATTTTTTTCTTTTTTCGCCTTCAGATAAGCGGAGGGGGGTGTTGATGAAAGGATGGCTATGGTGGCAATAATACCCACTACCAGTGCTGCCACAGCCCACCTGGTTAGTACGGTAAACAGCGGCCGGGTTTTACGATCACCTGTTCCAGGCAGGTGCATATCCCGCTGTATCAGGTTCCACATTTCTTTTTCAATCACCTCCAGTTCCGCCTCCTTCAATGGCTTAAGTGAATGATTGTATAATAACTCGTAACACTGGTCAATCAGCTGTTGTTCCTCCTCTGTTGCCGTTCCGGCTATATACCTTTTCAACAGCTGCGAAAAATCGCTTTTGGTCATTTGCTTTGTCTTTACAAATATGTAAGACAGCTAACCGGCTTACCCCCCTAAACGTTTTCGCTATTTATTTCAGAATAAAGCCGTCAAAAGGCATCCGGGTACGAGAAAGTCTTTTAAATGTACTTTGAGGTACCTGATTGAAGAAGTAATATGATATTCAACCGCTTTTTCTGAAATATGCAATACGTTCGCTATTTCTTTTACGGTCAAATTCTCAAAACGGCTCATTTTAAAAATAACGGCCGTCTTTTCCGGCAAGGCATCAATCGCCTGTTTAATCGCCTGGCTTAACTCGTTATAACGCAACATCGCCTCTGTTTCGTTAGTTCTGTCGACGCCTTTTTTAAGTATATGTAACTTATACCTGCCTCTTACAGCCTTGCTCTCAAAATAATTGATTACGCTGTTTTTAATAGCCATATTCAGGTAGTGCTCAGGATTAACGATAGGCGTAAGCTTCCTTTTTTCCCAAACCCGCATAAAAATATGCTGTACCATTTCCCTGGAATCTTCTATGGAAGCTATTCTGTGGTATGCAGCATTAAATAATGTCTTCCAATACCTTTTATATAATTCGTTGAAAGCGGCTTCATCATCTGATTGCAGCAGCCTGGTTAGGATAGTATCAGGTAATGAGCGATAGTCCATAGAACATCCGTAAAGTACAACTATAGTTTTTTACCCCCTGACCGATAAGAAATATTTCGAGGATACCAACGGTACCATCCTCCCTATTGAAAGCCTTCTATGCCAGGTTTACAATTGTAATGTTATTCTATAAAACTACATTGTTTAAGCTTTTAACGGCATTTTTTTTGTAATTCAACCATTTTTTAAAGCTATTGTCCCAATTAAATACCGCCGTGTTTTGCCATCCAATAAACTCAGCCAGCCCCCGGGCAGATACATCTTTTCGTCTACGCGGTTCTGTTAGCGGCGAGCAGGTTACCCAGTTTAAACGCTGTTTTTTCGAGATTCTGAGCGGTTGATGATAAGGCGGTAGCAAGATCTGTGTGGTTATCGTTGATCAGCATTAGCTCTTTGAACCACGGAGCCAATAGAGCAACTGCTTCGAAAGGAATTTTTCCGGCCAGCCCTACCGTGGGTATCCCATACTTTTTAGCCTTGACTGCTACCGCGTAGGGGCCTTTGCCCTGGAGTGTTTGTTCATCAAGGCTACCCTCACCTGTTATAACCAGGCTCGCTGCGGCCAGGCTTCTTTCAAACCCGGTATACGCAAGAAAGCTTTCCGCGCCGTTTACCAGTTCCGCATTCAATAGTCCAAACAAACCGGCGGCCGCACCACCGGCAGCACCCGCATAGGGCAAACCGGCGATGTTCTTACCCGTTGTATCAAGCACCACTTCAGCAAAACGTGTGAGTGATTTTTCCAGTTGCACAACCTCATCCTCATTTGCGCCCTTTTGCGGGCCGAACATAGCCGCAGCTCCTTTTTCTCCCAGCAAATAATTGTCAACGTCACAAAGAACAATGATTTTGCATGCCCGTACGCGCGGATCCATACCGGTAGTATCAATGGAATGCAGTGAACCAAACTCGCCGATACCAGCCAGCACAGCACCGCTTTTATCCAGGAACCTGGCACCCGCGGCTGCCAATATCCCGGTACCGCCGTCCACTGTTGCCGAACCACCCATAGCTATCAGTATTTTTGAAACACCCCTGCTAACAGCATCCAGTATTATTTCTCCTGTTCCAAAGCTTGAAGCACGCAAAGGTGTCAACTCTTCTTTTTTCAATAACCGGATGCCCGATGCCTTTGCCATTTCAACTACCGCAGTCTTCCCGTTATCGATCAATCCATACCATGTTTTGATCTCCCTTCCCAAAGGATCACTAACCAGCACATCTATCATTCTACCCTTATTATGCTCAACCAGCAGATCTCCGGTTCCATCTCCCCCATCACCAATCGGGAAACATTCGGTTGTACAGGCCAGTTCACTGTGTTCAAATCCTCTTTCTATCGCCTCAGCGGCAAGCTGTGCTGAGAGACTATTTTTAAAAGCGTTCGGAGCGATAAGGAGGTGCATAGGGGGGAGTAGGGATAGGGTTTAGGAATTAGGAGTTAGGGATTAGGAGTTAGAAGATTGGGGCAGGTTCCTTCGGCTCAGTTCATCGGTAGACAAGAGAAAGCAACCATACCATGAGAAAAGCGGTGAGTCCCATACAAATAGAAGCGATGGTATACACCCGGAGCATTGTTTTCATTTCGAGTCCGGAGAATTTTGCAATCACCCAAAAATAGGCATCATTCGCATGCGATATCATCATGGATCCGGCACCCATGGACAGTACACATAGCAAAGGCCCTGCACCGGTTGCCAGTCCAAGCGCGGGAAGCAAGGGTTGTATGATAGATGCGGCCGTGATAATGGCAACCGTAGAAGATCCCTGTGCAGTTTTTAACAGGAACGTAAGAAGAAATGGAAAAAAGATGCCGAGGCTGCCCAGTGAGAGTGAGGCACCAAGCTGTTCTCCTATTTTAGTGGCTGACAATATCGCGCCAAAGGCCCCGCCGGCCCCGATGATAACCAGTATTCCACCCGCCTTTTCGGCCGCGTCCTGTAATAGATTTCCCACCGTATGGCGGTCCCAGCCCCGCCGGCCGGTGAAGGCCAGTAGAATCCCGGCCGACAACGCCAAAACCGGATCACCCGCTATAACAAACAGGTGTACCAGGCCCGTATCGGGTAAACCGGCAATAATCAGCAGGGAACGTAAAGCGATCAGCAAAATGGGAATAATAACAGGTAAAAAAGCATGGACCGTTGAAGGCAGTACGGTGGCTGAATATTCGGGTTCGGCATCATGATGCGCCTTCCCGTCTTCCATGGTTTTCCCGGCATACCGGGCCCAGTAGAATCCTGCCATGCTTGCCGGGATGGCAATCAATATGCCGTACAGGATGAGTTTTCCAATGTCCACCTGCAATATCCCTGCAGCAGCCGATGCGCCAGGATGGGGTGGTATCAGGCAATGAACCGAATAAAGACCAGTAGCTAATGATACCGACATGACGGCTACAGGAATGGCGGTGCGTTTTGCGAGGGAGCGATTAAGTCCACTCAGCACAATAAACCCCGAATCACAAAAGATAGGAAGCCCAACCATAAATCCGGTAATACTCATCGCTAGCGGCGCGCGGCTTTCTCCCAGCTTTTTTAATATCCAGGATGCCATTACCCGCGTGCTGCCCGTGTATTCCAGCAAAACACCCAGGGTGGTTCCCAGCACAATCACCAGTCCCAGTGAACGCATGATCGAACCAAACCCTTCTTTCACCGTGCTGATCACTTCAGATACCGGCATTTGAACCCCCAGGCCGACTACGAAACAAGACAAGAGCAAGGCAAAAAAAGCATGTACACGGTATTTGGCCGTTAAGAGTACGATGACACCGATACCGGTTGATAAGCAAATCAGAAGAAGAAGCATTTCGGTTGGGGGGTTTAGGGTTGTTGATGGTTGGGTTTATTGTTTGGGGTTTAGGGTTGTTGGTGGTTGGGTTTATTGTTTGGGGTTTAGGGTTGTTGGTGGTTGGGTTTATTGTTTGGGGTTTAGGGTTGTTGATGGTTGGGTTTATTGTTTGGGGTTTAGGGTTGTTGGTGGTTTTTAGGTGGCTTTTGGATTGGGATGGGATAGCCGGGGTCAGGGCTGTTGGTGGGATGGGTGAGGTTCCAGCCAATAGCGCGGAAAAGAATGGGAATGAAGTTGGGGGTTCCGGCACGCAGGTAGGAGAAAATATTCCTAGGTGTTACCACGAGGATAAAATACAAATAAAACACCCAGCGCTGGAACCATCTGGCGTTACGCCGCATGAAAAGTATCCTGTTACGGTTCATGAAATATTCTTTCAGGGGTGATGTCTTACCAACGGAAACAGATTCCTTGTGGTAAATCAATGCCTGCATATCGGTTCTGATAGTATATCCTGCCCGTTTAATTCTCTCGCACCAGTCCATCTCCTCATAATACAGGAAATAATTTTCTTTCATCAGCCCCGCCCTGTCTATGGCTTCTCTTTTAACCATCATTGCAGCGCCATGAGCGTAGGCGGTAATACCGCTTGTATGGTCATACTGTCCCTTATCGGTTTCAAACTGCCCCACACAGCGGTTTCTGGCGGTATAAAAATTCATGGCTGTAAATCCGGCATATTGCAGCTTATCGGGCTGATCGTAGTACCTTATCTTGGGTGATACGATTGCCGTATGAGGGTCCGATGCCAGGGTAGTGGCAAGGGATGTGATAAGAGCGGGGGTAAACTCCGTATCATTATTAACCAGGAAAATAAATTCTCCTTTCGCTTCACGGATACCGATATTATTTCCTCCGGCAAAACCGGTATTTATTTCGCTTCTAATGAATCGTACGTTCGGGTACTTCGTTTGCCATTCGGGAACAGGGTCCGGGCTGCTTCCATTATCTACCACAATCATTTCTGTATATGGATAGTTATTGTGTAGAAAAAAAGACGCAAGCATCGCTTCCGTAACCGACGGCTGATTAAAATTGACCGAAATGATGGAAACAGTTACCTTTACTTTCACGTACCGAAACTATCTGAAATTGTTCAAAAAGATACATATATCCAGTGCTATTTTCAGATTGCCAGGTAGTACCCGCTACCCGGGTACACTGGACGAAAAAGTAGAGGAACTGATAGAACTGCTGGCCGAAAAAGAGATTGATGACCCGAAGAAAACGGAGTTACAGCAGCGCCTGAATGAAGCTATTCATACATCCGGATCAGGAAAAACCGGTAAACGGGAAAGATGGGCGGCTGAAAATAGCGGGGCGTGGCTGGAGAATGAAATGGATATCATACTTACCCGGCGGAAAACAAAGCATCTTACCTATAGAAGAACAAGGGGAATAGGGCATTTGTCCAGCGCATTTCGTATTATTATTTCGGTATTGCTGGTTACGCTGGGTTTGGCAATGATCATCCTACCTACCCCCGCTTCGTTTGAAATCTATACCATCTATTATTTCAACGCGAATGATGGATTCACTGTAATGGACCTGATTTCTCTGATTATCGTTTTTTGCGGCATTTATACCCTGATTACAACTAAGCGGGATCGCGGATTGCACTGATTTTTTTATGATTGCGGATTTCGGATTTCGGATTTTTTATGGAGAACAGGATTGACAAGCATCGATTTGGCGTTTTAGATATTTTCAGGGGAGTCTTCGCCGGGATGGTTGTGTTCTTTCACATGGCTCCTTTTGCCGACACGCCCCTGCTTAATAACTCCTTTGTTGCCAACGCGGACCTTTTTGTGGACTTCTTTTTTGTTTTGAGTGGATTTGTGATTGCCTACACGTACAAGTCGCTACAAACCGCCAGGGAAATGATCGCTTTTTACAAGAAAAGATTTTTCAGATTATACCCATTGCATATTATTCTGCTTCTTGTGTTTGTTGGGGTTGAAGTAGGTAAGAAACTGGTGGAAGGACAGATTGCCATTAACCAGCCGGATAATCCCAATAATACCATCCTCACTTTCTTCTCAAACCTTTTCTTCCTGCATTCCATTAAACTACCGGGGGTTACCGATGTAAGCTGGAATATCCCGAGCTGGTCTATCAGTGCTGAAATGATAGCTTATATTATTTTTGGAGCCCTGACATTTTGGATAAGCCGCAAAAAGTTCTCAAGCGCCAAGGCAGGTATATATGCGTTTATTGGGCTTTTGGCACTTGCCACTCTTTACCTGGTCACCGGAAGCTTAGCATTAACCTACAGCTACGACTATGGGTTTCTCCGTGCCATAGCTGGTTTTTTTGTGGGGGCAAGCTGCTTATATTCATTTGCAGCCGTAAAGCAATATGTAGCGCGCATGCGCGATCCGCTATTCTCTGTTTTGGAGGTATCCGTTTTGGTTTTGATGATAGTATCGGTAAGCCTGGGGGGATACGGAAAGAAGATCGGGTTTATCTATGAGATCATCTTCTTTCTTGCCATTCTTACTTTCTCTTTCGAAAAAGGGATGGTTTCGAAATGGCTTACTAAATCCTTTTTCCTGCAGCGGCTGGGTACCTATTCTTATTCTGTGTATATGACTCATGCGCTACTGTTGAGCCTTTTCAATATCCTGTTTATCCGGGTACTGCATTTTCCCCCATCGTCGTATAGCTATCTTTTCGTTCTTAATTTTTACCTGATCTACAAAGTATCCGGGTGGACCTACCGCCATATTGAATTGCGGTTTAAGTTTACCGGTCGGCGGGCTTAAGAACGGCGCGAGGGTAATACCTGGCGTATCTCCCATTTCAACTCTCGATATCCCAGCTTATACATATCCCAAAATGGAAACGGGATATATCTCCGCAGTGCGAAATAAGATATGAACACGCCGATAAGTATCGGGATAACCGTGGTAATAGCTACACCATAGATATTTCCCAGCAGGTAAATCCCCCCAAAATCACCGGCAATATTAGCCGCCAGCATAATCAGCACCTTTATAAAGTTGATCCTGGGTTGGTGTATCACGTCGAGTGTAAGTGCCATGAATCTGTCGGCCGGATATAACAGTGCGAATGTCATGAACAACCTGAACACATTGGCGGCTTCGGTTCCAACATATTTTCCCCCTCCTATGAGCCCGATGGCAAGATCAGCAAACAACACGGCCACTATGGCTACTGGTATGAGAGCCACGGTTAACATACCCGTATATTTTTGCAGGATATAGATCACTTCCTTACGCTTATCCTGGTTATAGGCCGCAGAAAGCGATGGCATAGCGGTGGCCGCAAAACTTCTGAGTGGTATCTCAACCACTTCCAGTAAGCGCTGTCCAAGGTTATAAATTGCCAGTGCAGCCGGACCCAACAAGAAATTAATGATAAATGTATCGGAACTTCGGAAAAGATTGGAGCTCAGGGTAGTTCCTACACTATATTTTCCAAAATGAAATATTTCACCGATGGTCTTTTTTGTCCGGTACTTAATCGTATGGATACCGGAATAACCCGACAGGATGCAAAATATACTGGTAAACAAGGCGGCGGCAAGGTTGGCATAAATAATATTCTGAAGGTTACCCATGTGTGTAAGCACAAGCACACATACGGCCAGGATAAACAAAGTCTGGCTGATAAATCGGATATACAGTAACCGATCGAAACGCTGCTCTGCCTGCACAACGCAGGTGGAGATAAAAGAAGGAAGTGTGAACAGGTAGGTGATCCCAAACCATTTGAGAAAAAACATCATTCCTTCATTATGAATATATCCTGCCAGAAATAAAAGTGGTATATTAACAAGGATGAATCCACCGGTAATAACCATTGCGATGTACCAGGTGGAGCCGGTTACTTCCTTAGCCCGCTCAGGGGCTGCCCCGGCGCAGAACTTGATAAAGGCAGTGGTGAGAAATCCTGACCGGAACGTGTCTACCAATAACAGGGTGGATTGAAAAAATACCCAGATACCGATTTCCGCCACTTCCAGCGACCGGTACAGCACGGCCACCGTAACCAACCCAAACAAAGACATCACCGCATTGCCTGCCAGTGAAAGAAAATGTTTGTTCCTGAGTTTGGAAAGAATATCCATACCACAAAGGAACGACATAATCGTGAGGTGTTGGCTTTTGGCTGTTAGCTTTTGGCTGTTGGGATTTCGACGTGAAGCCTGAAGCGTCAATCGTGATTCGTAAATCTCTAATAAGTTTATACCTCTCCCTAGCTAAAAGCCAAAAGCCAACAGCTAACAGCCAACAGCTGCCCTCCAGATTCTTTGCAAATCCCTGCTATTGTGCTAATTTGGGTAAAGTTCATTTCCCTATGGCCACTGGCACCCGGTATTATTTTAAAGATGTGAGCCTGCTGATTACTCATTATAACCGTAGTCAATCCCTCGAAAGGCTGTTGAAAGCATTTGTCGCTTTGGATTGTTCTTTTGAAGATATTGTGGTATCTGATGACGGAAGCCGGCAGGAACACCTGGATCGCATCGTTTCCCTTCAGCGGGAGTATCCGTTCAGGTTGGTAACAGCTGAAAAAAACCGTGGACTGGGTAATAATATCAATAAAGGCCAGGATGCGGTGCGAACCCGGTACACATTGTATGTGCAGGAGGATTTTGAACCGACCGGGCTTTTCCCGGCGCATTTTTCAGATGCCCGTACTATTATGGCGGAAAGGCCAGACATGGATATCATTAAATTTTACGCCTATTTCCGGTATCCTTATACCAGGCCTTTCGGAAAGGGGTTTTCTGAAATGAAGTTTTATTCCGCTCCCTGGTATACGAACCATCTTAAGTTCTATTTCTACAGCGATCACCCGCACCTGCGGCACAGTGATTTTTTAAAGAAAATGGGCCGGTACCAGGAAGGCGTTTCGGGCGATGTTACCGAATACAGGATGAGCTTGTCATTTATACGACACAAGGCAAAAGGCTTATTTTATGATGATTTCACCACCCTGTTTTACCAGAAAAACTCCCCGGATGAGCCCAGCACCATGCAGCGATCCAACTGGCGGCAAAGCAGAAATCCGTTTGTACTTATCTTGCGCTTCTTTTATCTTAAGTTGAAATTTATCAGGTGGAGCTGGGATCTGTGGTTTGGCACCGCGCCCGGTTCCGACAAATAACGCTTTCCGCCTTAAGAAACCAAGACCCATGCAAACCCCTACCACCTATTTTCCCAACGTAACGCTGCTGGTTACCCATTATAACCGCAGCAACTCATTGGAAAGGTTATTGCACAGCTTTGAGAGGATGGGCTGTTCATTCGGAGACGTGGTAGTATCGGATGATGGCAGCCAACCCGAACATATTGCCGCAGTAAGGTCCTTGTCGCAGAAAATGGGCTTCCGTTTGATTACCACCCCGAAAAACAGGGGGCTTGGCAATAATATCAATAAAGGCCAGGACGCCGTTGTTACAGCCTATACACTATATGTCCAGGAAGATTTTGAGCCGGCAATGGATTTCCCTGCGCACTTTTCAGACGCGCTGTCTATCCTGGAAGAGCGAAAAGAGATCGATATCGCGAGGTTTTATGCCTATTTCAAATACCCATATCTCAAACCTTTGAGCGAAGGATTTTCAGAAATGAGGTTTTCGATCTGGAAGCCCGGGTATCTTAAATTTTACGCATATAGCGACCATCCGCATTTGCGCCGGTCCAACTTCTTCGACCGTTTCGGACGATACACAGAAGGAGTAAAAGGTGATATTACGGAATACCGGATGATGATGTCTTTTTTGCAACACCAGGGGAAAGGCATTTTTTATGAGGAGTTCAGGTCGCTTTTTGAGCAGAAAAATTCGAATGATGAACCCAGTACGATGACATCCTCACGAAACTATTGGCGCGAAGCTGACAATGGGATTGTTTGGCTCATGCGTGAAATATACCGTCACCTGAAATTTAACCTGGACTATCTTTTCAGGCGGTTCTAACAGATTGCCGGCAAGGCAGTTTTGTTATGTACCTTTGTAAGACAAAATAACCAGGTTTAATTTGAAATACGTAAAGGGATTAGATACGATTAGGGCGATGGCGGTGATGTTGGTATTCATCTGGCACTTTACTACCAAACACGCATTAGATACAGTAGCAGGAATACTGGAGCAGCTATTCCTGCCCTCCGGTGTATTTGCGGTTACCCTTTTCTTTGTTTTGAGCGGTTACCTGATCACCAATATTCTTTTGCACGCCACTGAAGAAGAAGGTCCCCGGATCAGGATCATTAAGAACTTTGTGGTAAGACGGTCGCTGCGCATTTTTCCCATTTATTACGCTACTTTATTCGTGCTGGTCATTACGAACGGAATCCTTACTACTGAACTCCCTTACGCGGCCACCTATACCTACAATTTATATTCCTTCTTTACCGGCAAATGGGGAACCGGTTATGGTCATACCTGGAGCCTGTCTATTGAAGAACAGTTCTACCTGGTCTGGCCCTGGCTTATTGTTTTTGTAAACAGGCGGTATATAAAATATGTGTTTGTATTTATCATTGCGATGGGCATTATCAGTTCATTCCTTACCGTGCAGGTTTACAACGCGTACTTCAACGTACCCCGCAACGTAGGCACCACTAACTGGCTGGGTACATTCGGCATCG
The DNA here is from genome assembly GCA_965229175.1 of Sediminibacterium sp. Lineage (GTDB taxonomy): Bacteria > Bacteroidota > Bacteroidia > Chitinophagales > Chitinophagaceae > Sediminibacterium. Next base: position 14,659 of record CBDDIT010000024.1, read on the forward strand.
GTGGATTATACGCTTATCTTATGCGGACGGAAGGATGGAAAGCTGCTTTTAAAAAATACCTGCCTTATACCTGCCTGCTGCTGCTTATCCCCTCCTATTATTGGAAACTGGCACCCGCTTTTGATGTATTTCCCCACGGTATCTATTTCAAAATCACGGTAGACAGCCTCTTGTCTCTATACATTATTCATTTTGTTATTCATAATAAATCGGTATGGCTGAAGAAGAATGTGCTGGAAAACAAGCAGCTTAACTTCATCGGCCGCATCAGCTATGGTTTGTATCTCTACCATATTCCACTTGAACCGGTTTTTAAATTCCTGCAGGACAGCTTATATAAGGTGATCCCATCAAAACTTGTTTACAATGGCTATTTTTCCCTGCTGCCGAAGTTTGCCATCACTTTTGCAGTAGCTTATCTTTCTTACACCTTTTTTGAGCAGAAAATACTAAGGTTGAAACGGCGATTTGAATAAGGTCCCCTCCTAATTACTAATTCCTAATTACTGATTCCTAATTACTAATTCCTAATTCCTAATTCCTATCCCCTCCACCCTCACAATTGCTTTATATATCTCCTCCACATTGTTTTCCCAGGAATGGCCCGAGGAACATTGCTTACGTTCTTCCTGTTTCCCAGGTGAATCTTCCGCCAATGCCTGTTCTGTGAGCGCAAGGTATTCTTCCGGGGTAGTTCCCAGGTAGGTACAGGAACTGAATACCTGTTCCATCAACTCTGTTTTGGTAGCCACAACCGGCTTGCCCATGGCTAAGTACTCATCAATTTTACGCGGATAGTTGCCGATGGTGATCTCGTTGATCAGTTGAGGATTGATGCATACATCGAAGGACTGGATATAAGCCGGTAAGGATTCCGGTGGACGGGAGCCGATAAAAAACACATTGGGAATATCATGGAGTTTGCTAACGGAGAACTCCTCATCTTCCGGGCCCACCAGTACAATGCTCCAATGGGGCTTTTTTTCCGCGAGGTAGGCCAGAACAGGGATGCTCAGGCGCAAACTCTGCAAAGCACCTACATAACCGATAACAGGTTTAGGGATAATAGCCATTTCATCGGGGATAAAGAGGTCCGTTCTGTTGGTAAACATAGCAAGGTTACAACCCTGCCCAACGTAATAACTGTTGGGGTTATACTTTTTGCATTCCTTCTCAAAATGAAATGAGTTGGTTAAACACAGGTCGCTCTTGGCTATCAGCAGTGGTTCCAGCCTTGCGCCATGCCGCTTCCAGTAATTTACGCCCAAGATGAAATCACGGTAATAGTAGATACTCGTTTTGGGTTTCAGCAACTCCTTCAGGTAAAAGGTTCGCATGATATCATTATCATCAAATAGAATAATATCCGTAAAGCCCAGTTCCGCTATTGCTTTATTTATAGAACTCGCAAAACGTTCATTGTTTATTTTGTTGAACCAGTCGAACACTTCCGCAACAGGAATCCAGTTAATGGATTCCACCATTTCATCCGGATAGAGGTTCCACAAATTGTCCTTAATTTTTACCAACCCTTTTTCCTTTCCCCTGATCACATTCATCCTTTTTTTAACGCCGGGTGAATGCCGGTTTCGGAAAACTGTGATGCGGTCGAGCGGGTAGTTCACATACAGCACGCGGTTATTCCGGCTGAACTCAAGCGACAGGTCTTTACAATTGCTACCAATTGTCGTGTCCCAGGGCTGCAACCCCACTACCACGATATCCCGGTTGTGTATGCTTGGTTGTTCACTCATGGCCTGTAGAACTGCTTTTCCGTTTGTCGAGCCGGTAGAGTACCGTTATCAACGCAACAGTCATGTAAAAATATAGATTGTCGGGGTACTGCACCAGGGCTTCCTGCGGGAAGTTGCCCAGGTTAAACGCAAATACAATCAGTACCATCGCCAGGGCATACATTTTCAGCTCGGGATCCCTGATCCGGTAGTAGTTCCGGATGCCTGTGTACAATATCGTAAACATCAGGGTACAGAAGAGCAGCAATCCCGCCCATCCCAATTCTACCGCCACCCTCACATAGCCACTATCAGGCGGAAAATGGGCGAGATAGGAATTAGGTGCAAACCTTTGTCCCCAGGCACCTACCGAACCCAATCCCCCTCCAAATGGATGCGACAATATATACGGCTGTATACGTTTCTGGTTAGCTTTCCTGACCAGGTAAGAAAGATCCTCGTTAGGCCTGAAGGCCGATTGGAAACGGTACAATGCCGGGTTGGATGTTGGCATAAAAACCAGTACGGCAAATGCCGCTCCTATCACTATGGTTGCTATGAACACCCGGATATTAAACTTTATCACGGCCAGCAACGCCAGTGCGGCCGGCAGCAAAACAAATGCTCCCCGGGTACCTGAGAACAGCATGGCGAAAAGATAAACAGGGATGGAGAGCAATAGAATCATTTTCTTCCATCTTGCTACCGGGCCGATCAGCAATGCTACACATAGAATAGAACTGACTGCCATATTATAGGAAAAAACCACAGGATCTGAGAACAGTGAAAACTTACGCCAATGACCGTCTATAAACAATAGATCCATCATGCCAGGATCGCTCACAAATATCTGTTCGTTATCGGAAAAGCCTATAAACTCCTGCTTGAAGGCATATAATGCCGCCAGCATCGACAGTACAAGCCATGTTTTTATAATAACTCTTACCACCCTAATGGAGTTAACCTGGTAAACAAATACAAAATAGGTAAGCGATATGATGGCCACCGAACGGATCGTATACAACCAGGCTAACTGTGATTCGGCTACAGGATTCAGCACCTGCAGTATATTGTAGCCAACCCATACAAGCAGAACAAAACTTACGGCACCTTGTAATCGTGACCAATCTTTTTTTGGTTTGATTTTGATAAAAAAGCCCAGCATGAGCATCACCTGCAATACATCCATTACCGTACCCAGCGGGAAGTCGATGCCAAGGCGGCCGATAAAGAACAAGAAATAAGCTACCGTGGTAGTTACAACGATTCCGAACACAGGGTACATAACAAATGCCACCATTACCGGTATCCCGATAAAAACGGCCGCTACGGCAGCAGCAAAAAGAACACCGAAACGTGAAATACCAACTGCCACCACTATAGCCGATAGCAGGAAAAGCAATATACCGGTGAGATTATATAGCTTTTCCGTTATCACGGTCCGGTAAAGCCAGGATTTAAACCCTCTTTTCCCGGTGGGCTGTATCGGCAGGTATATTTCCGGACCTTCCATTACAGGAACAGTATTTTAATAAAAAAAAAGTATACGCTGATGAATGCTATTACGATAGCCGCCACCTGCGTAAGGACTGCAGTAAGTTTATTAACTTCTTTCAACTTTCTTTTCCTGAAGCTATCACCCGGTAATACTGGATCTATTCGCATGCAGCGCCTATTTTTTATGGTTTATTCCTGAAACACTTCCCGAATGCCGGGTGGCCACCGAATGTTGGTTGGCCCTTACTACTTTTGTTAAAGACAATACCTGGAAAAAAATAAATGCCGGCATAGCCCAAAGAGATTTTGTAATACGCCTGTCAGGACGGGACGCCCCGATAGCGATAACAAAACCCGCGATAAATAAAACAAAACCAACCAGCCACCAACCTGTGCCGGGTAATCCCAGTAACAAGTTTACCAAAAAACAACCGGCAGATAAAATCAGGAAAATAAACAAAGGAGGGCGGAGCAATACAATACCGAATATCATGCGGTTCCAGCTGAATGAAATAATTCCTTTTACGAGCAGTTGCAGGCCAAACTTCACATACCTGAACCAGGTATTGATCCAGCGTGCGCGCTGATTAACCAGCTGCCCTGAAGCGGCTGTTTTCTCGTCATATACTATTGCACCGGGAGCGAAAGCGATCCGGTGACCGCGTTTTGCAATTTCATATTGCAGCACCTTATCAAAGCCTGCCCCTGAAATATCCAGTTTTTCCAGGCATTCCCGGTAGAGGCTTACGGTAAAAGCCATTCCCGAACCGGCCAGGGTTGCCGAGGAGCCAATACCAAACAATAGCTTCCCATCGTAAAAATGATAATAAAGATCCCGGGCGGCATCGAGGCAGGCGTAGGTAGTATCCAGGTTCTTCGCTTTCCGTTCTCCCTGTACCGCCTGGTAGCCGGCTGCAAAAAAAAGATCGAGCTGTTTCAGGTAGGAAGGATCGGTAAGGTTATCGCTGTCTATAATGGTAAGCCGGGTATGCTCTCTTTTAAAGTTACGGATGGCATAAAAATGCGATCGGGTATTACTGGCCAGTACGGTTTCCGGACGCAGCAAAATAACCCTTTCATCCTGAAAATCCAACCCTGAAATATCACAATTATCGGCAACAACATACACCAGGAAATGGCTGTAATCCAGCCTAAGCAATGATGCTACCACTTGCGGCAAGTTATGTGTTTGTTCATACGCTGTAACAATAATGGCATAGTCAGCTTCGGGAACAGGCCTGTTAACTGAGGGTTTCGATTTTACTCCAACAAGAATATACAGGATTAAAAATGCCAGTGGCAATACCAGATTATAGCCGATCAATACCTGCCAGACCGTCCACACCATATCAATTGATAGCAACACCATATTTCATCCATTTTCGGCACCCGTTTATCTGGGTCTGACCTTGTTCATTACCCATCCTATAAACTGCTGATCCAGGCTTTTGAGGTAGCCGATAAAAGCCTGCTTTGACCGGGTAATCTTTTGTTCGGCCGCGAATACCGCTACCGTCTTATCTGCCACAATAATCCATTCCTTGGATTTACCCGTTTCAGCCAATGAGGGAGACTCTACCAATATGATATCGAACCTGGTTTTCAGGCTCTCTAGCTGCTGGCGAACCTGGGTTTCAGAACTCAGTTCAAAGAGAGAAACATCTTCTCCCCGGTTGCCCAGCACCGTAATGGCTGAAACGGCGGCAACTTCATCAAAACGGAACTGCCCTTTGAGCCAATCTTCCAGGTATCCGGCAGGTGTTACGGCATTTGTAATGGAAGGAGAATCGAAATTGCCATCTACCAGGAGTACTTTCTTTCCGGCCATGGAATAGGCATAAGCCAGGTTCATGGCAAAAAACGTCTTGCCCTCATCCGGCCGCAGGCTGGTAACCGCCAGGGTTTTGGCACCCGCCAACTCGGTATCCACTTCAAAACGGATAGAGCGAAGCAGGTTACGGTACGATTCGTCGGCCGGCTTTTCCTGCGCCTCATTCCAGATCTTTTTTAAATTCAGCAGGCGCCGGTCAAGAACCGGCAAATACCCCAATACCGGTACACCGGTACTATCAGATAATTGCCGCGCAAAATGCACATCATCATCAATAAAGAACAAAATAAAGAGAACCGCCAGGCAGAATATCACACTGATTACACCACTTAGTATTACGAGCAGCATTTTCTTGGAAGGCGCAGCCGAACCGGGCATGGCAAACTCAATCTGTTTCAACTGCACGGTAAAATTAGACTCCATGCTGCTTTGGTTATACTTGCCTAATACGTCAAGGTATTCCTTGCCCGCATTGTCTATCGCTTTCTCATAAGACTGAACCGTTGCTTCATGGGGTACCAGGCTGGCGTATTTTTTATTCAGCCTGTCGAGTTCTGTTTTTAGGGAAGCCTGGCTGTACTTAACCAGGTCAAGGCTTACTTCCAGCTGCATTTTCTGATTTACCAGGTTCTCTTTCGAGCTAAGGGGATTGAGCAACCGCTTATCGATTGATTGGTTGATCTGCTCTGCAACCTGTGTTTTTAAAGCATCTATCCTGGCTTTGATACCCGCATCATAGTTACTTTTTATATACTCATCTGTAAGAAGCCTTAGCTGCTCAGAGGTATTCACTATATCAGCATTTATCCGCGTAGTGGTACTTTCCAGGTATTTACGTTCCTTAGGGTCAAATTTACTGTCAATATTTTTTAAAGCCCCCGTATAGGCTTCCACATCTTTCTGAGCCACTTCAATTCGCGTTTCAAAATCTGCGATCTGGGCATACATAATACGCGCCTGTTCATTCAGATTAAGTATTTTATTCTGTATCTTATAGTCTTTCAGCTCCGCAATTTTCTGGTCAACATCCGCCTGCTTTTTCCGTTGAAGGCTGTCCAGGTAATTTACAGATCGCAGCTGATTAGCCCTGAAGATAGACGTATAGTAGCTGATAAATTCCCTGGTTATTGAGTTAGCCACAAAGGCTGAGAGATTAGGATTTTCAGATTCAAACTGTACATCTATAAAGTCGCTGTTGTTAACACGGTACACCAGCATAGTCTTACGCAAGGTACCCTCATCATACCCCATAGAGGCAATTACTTTTGAAAGGCCACGCTGATCATTATCGTACAGCAATAGCGATTCGCCCTTAGCATACTTATCTGTATAAACTTCAATCGCATGGGCCCGGGCATCTTTATTCAGCTGCAATACCAACTTACTGGGTAAACGGAAAGCCGAATCGGGTTTGGTAAGGTCATGCAGGATCAGCAGGTATGACAACTGATCGTACATCCGTTTCAGCTGTATGGTCTGGATCAGGTTGTTGAACTGCTGCGTAATAGTTGATTCGCCCGGAATCAGGAACTCGAGATTAGCGGGAGCTTTTTTGGTATCATCCACCAGCCCGGTGGCAATACGCGCTTTTGACTCATATGTATTGGGCAGTTGCCGCACAAGGAAATACGTGATAATCACTGTAACCAGCGGCACGGCAATCAGAACAAACTTCTGCCGGCTGAGTATTCTTAGAAATCCATTTAATTCCATTAGTTTATTTCTTCAAGTTTTTTACCCACCATTTCTTCCAGATAACTTTTTGCTATGAGCATTTCTGCTTCCGACTGAATTACCGTCTGCTTACGATCATTAAATGCCGTGCTGATACGGTTATAGCTTTCAAAGGTTTCTTCTGATTTTTCAAACTTATATCTCGATTGCTTCATCAGTGTTTCAGCTTCAACGGCCGCCTGCGATCTCATTTTCAATAACGCCACCGTGGCCACGTACCGGTAATAACGGGCTTTGATCTCTGCCACCAGGTTGGTAAGGTAAGCATCCTTCTCAAGCTTGGTAATAACCATTTCTTCTTTGGCTGCCCTGATGGTAGCCGGCTTATTCAACAATGAGGATATGTTAAAAAAGATGCCAAACTGGTATCCGTTGAGCACGCTGGGATTAACGATTGTGCTGGAATTGTTAGGACTATATACGTACGAAAATGTAAAGGGATCGAACCAGGAAAGTTTGGCTTTCTTAAGGTTTTCGTTGGCAATGGCCCACCTGTGGTCGAAAGTTCGCACCCTGGGATAATACTTGTAAGCAGTATCAATCAGCTTACTTAAAAAGACGGGTGATACATCGGGCATCATCGATTCCTGTGCGGAACCCAGGTACCCCGTTAACAGGAAAGCAAAAAAGATATAGGCCCTGCGTATTTTCTGAACAAATCGCTTCATGTTTAGGGATTGTGTGACTATGTGCCACAGGAATATCGTATCATGTACGTACAAACCCGCCTTTGGCTCCTTAAAAGTAGCAAACAATGGGCTTGCGGGCAACATATTCTGAAAATTGACTATAGATCACTAAAAAGCGGTAACTTTCCATCTTTTCTGTCCATGTCACTAAAGACCTATATCAAGCAAAACGCCAGTTTAAAACGCCTGGTCCATTGGATGCTGGTACCTGCTGGGGAGGCCAGGCCACGTTTGTGGGTAAAATGGCTGGTGAATCCGTTTGTACACAAGCGAGGCAAAGGTTCTTCCATACGTTGGCGCACCCGGATGGATGTACTGCCCTTCCGAAAATTTAACCTGGGTGAGTATTCTACAATTGAAGATTTCAGTACGGTCAATAACGGAGTGGGTGATGTTGTGATCGGCAACCATACGCTGGTTGGGATGAGCAATGTTATTATCGGGCCTGTAACGATGGGCAATAATGTGATATTGGCCCAGCATGTTGTTATCAGCGGACTCAATCACCAATACACCGATGCTTCTATCCCCATCCTTCGTCAGGCAATAATTACCTCTCCTGTAGTAATTGAGGATGATTGCTGGATAGCAGCAAATGTGGTAATAACAGCGGGGGTAACTATTGGCAAGCATACTGTAATTGGTGCTGGCTCTGTAGTTACGAAAGACATCCCTCCTTTTTGTGTAGCCGCCGGAAATCCGGCGCGGGTTATTAAAAAGTTCGCAAATGGTGAATGGCAAAAGCTTTAGATCCACGCTAGCATTCCGCTATTCTTATGCAGCCACCCGATTCGCTTCCCGAACAAGGCTTCGGCTTATAGTCCGAGAGCCTTTTCAATTCATTCGGCAAACAGCAGCTAATTTAAACGAAGCTTAACAGAAACGCCGGCCCGGTTGTTTTCATATTTAGCACCTATCAAGACCGTATTCCCCGTATTGTACAAGAGTTCCGCCCCGGAATATTGATAGTCCCTGTTAGTGCTGACGTAAACATGAGCTGCCAGATAACCGGACAGGGATTGCTTGTAGCCTATCTCAGCCACAAACGACCTGAAATTTTCAACTCTTTCAGATTTATTCACCTTCAGATAGTGGTTACTACTTTCATAACCAAATCCTACGGTTAGTCCGCCGCTGTGCACATTGCGCCAAACGCCCAACTTAGCCTGGGTAGTCATCCACCCGGTACCATTAAATGTACCTGAAGCAGATAACACGATCAAATTGTTGCAATTACAGGGTGTTCCGTCTTGTGCCGATGCACTGTAACTGATAGTTGTAAAAAATACCAATTTTATCAACAGAAAGCTGCTGTTAGCTATTGTATGTTTCTTCACATTGATTCAGATGCTGTGTAGATATAATGAACTATGACTATACCTTGCACAAAGCTAACAGACATCCCGGGCGGACTTTGTAGAACAAACGGGGTTTAGACTTATATATAATAGCTTTTTTTGAAAGTTTGTAGCGATTGGGCTACAAATGGTTACGCTGCCATGTTATATCCATTCGTAATAACCAATAACTACATATAGGCTCTGTTTGCCATATCTGGCAAGCAGAGCCTATATGAGAATTGCATTTTACCTGAACAGGATATTGTCAGGCCTATTGCTTCTTTTCCGGATAGAGTACGGCTTTTATCTCGTTCTTACCATCAAACAATAGTGCTGCTGCCCGCTGAATACCCGAAATATCAACTGCGTTTACGATCTCTTCATACCTGAGAACCGAAGCCGCATTGTCGCCATCCAGGTAAATGCCCTGTAAGGCCTGGGCCCAGTAGTGATTGTCCTGTTTGCTTACCCTGAACTTCTCTATCATTGTCTTTTTCACTTTATCAAGATCCTTTTGCTCAGGGCCATTTTTTTTCAGCTTTGCTATCGCTTCATTGGCTGCTATCCTCAGTTTATCTACATTCTCCGGGCCGCATGGCAATTGTAATACCAGGTTGTAATGGCTGTAAGGAACCTGTACTATACTGCCATACATCCCCCCGCCGTAAATGCCCCCTATTTTCTCCCTTAACTCTTCAATAATCTTTATGTTCAATATCTCTGTCAATACTTCCGTTTTCAATTTCAACTCTTCGCTATACACAACATCTCCAGAATAGCAATTAAAAATGAAGCTTTTGGGCTCTGTACCTTTATAGTAACTGATATCATATACCCCTTTGACCGGCCTGACACCATTATCGTGGTAAGCAGCCTGGCTGGCTTTTGCCGGTAATCCGCCGATATACGTACTCAACAGCGATCTTGCCGCATCGGCGTTAATATTACCGGTAAATATGAAAGTAAAATCGTTTGCGTCACCGGTTAGATCGCTGTAAATAGACATTACCTTTTCCAAGTCAACTTTATCATAATCTGCCGCTTTAGGAAAGTTAACAGGTGCCAGCGGCTGTCCTTTATAAAGGGTATTGAATACAGTATCTATAAATGCCGTGGTTGGGTCAGCCATCATAAACTGAACTGTCGTTTTCTGCTTTTCTTTCCAACCGGTAAAAAGCCCTTCATCTTTCCTGGGTGAAGTAAGGTTTAAGTACACAAGTTGAAGCAGGGTTTCAAGGTCTTTAACGGTACTGTTACCACTCATATTTGTACTGAAAGGAGCAATATTTGTGTTAACAGTAACCTGCTTGCCTGCCAGGAACTTTCTAAGATCAACCGGAGAAAAATCGCCAATACCCATTTGCTGAACTACCCGGGAAGCGAAACTGGCACTAAATTTATCCGCAACCCCATAAGTGCTGTATCCACCCTTTCTGAAAGCGGTAAGAATAATTTCATCTGCTTTGAAGTTGGTAGGTTTTATTATAACTTTTGCTCCATTTGAAAACTGTAACTCTGTTACCCCGAGTTCGGTATTGGTCGATTCACGGGTTATCTTACCCGCGGTCGGCTGCTTTTTCAGTAAAGCGGAGGCGACGGATTTTTCTTCATACGCGGCCACCTTACTATTCAAACTTTTTTCGGTGAGTGTAAGTAACGCTTCGCGGCTTGGCAACTGGGCCTGGCTTTTTTCCGGGGCTTGTATGCTAACAAATAAACGCTCATTCTCTTTCAGGGTTCCGGCAACCCGGTTCACTTCATCAAGAGATATGACGGGCAACAATCTTGTAACATAGTTATATTCATTTTGAATGCCTGGTATAGCCTCCTGGTCTACAAAATTTCGTATATACTCATCAGCTAACTGTGCAGATTCTGTTTTATCCCTGTTATTATAAGCCCTTTCCATTCCTGCCAGCAATTGTTTTTTTGCCCGTTCCAGTTCTCCAGCCGTGAACCCGAAACTGCTTACACGCTTAATTTCCGTGAGTACGGTATGCAAAGCAGAATCTGCTCCTTTCTTCCCTGCCATCACATAACCACTGAATGCGTCATATCCCCTCGCATAAGAACCAAAGCCGGTTCCTGCAAAAACATAAGGTGGATTTGCGGTTTGGGCCAACTCCCCAAGTCGTTGATTAAGCAGGGTGCTGAACAGACGTTTAGCCAGTCCATCTTTATATTCCTGCAACGTTGTTTCCGGCTTTCTTTCTACCGGGCTATAACTAAACTGGGCCAATACCATCGTTGCTTCTTCGTCTGTTAACACAACTGCTTCATTCTTACCTCTTGCAGGCAGCGTATAAACGGTTCTTCTTCTGGGTGAAACGGGGTTTTTCAATGACCCGAAATATTCCATGATCAGCTTTTCGGTTTCCGCCACGTCAATATCCCCTACTGCAATAACAGCCATAAGGTCTGGACGGTACCAATCCCTGTAAAAACGTTTAACCGCATCGTAAGCAAAGCTTTTCAGAATGCTGTCCTTACCAATCGGTAATCTATCAGCATACCTTGAATCCGCATACTGAATTGGATAGGATTTCCTGAACATCCTGTCGTCGGCCCCTTTTCCTAAACGACTCTCTTCCAATACTACTTTCCTTTCCGCATCGATTTCCTGTTTATCGAAACTGAGACCTGATGCCCAATCCTGCAGCACCTGCATACCTTTGCGATAATTAGCCTGGTCGCTCAGCGGTATGGGAAGAATATAAATGGTCTGATCAAAACTTGTTGAAGCATTCAGATCTGAACCAAACTCCACTCCAATGCTTTGCAGGAAACTGACCAGCTCATTCTTCTTGAAATGTTTTGTTCCGTTAAAAGCCATATGTTCTGTAAAATGAGCCAGGCCCTGCTGGTCGTTATCCTCCAGTACAGATCCCGCATTCACTACGAGGCGAAGCTCCACTTTCTTTTCAGGCTTTGCGTTCTTCTTAATATAATAGGTAAGGCCATTGGGCAACTTCCCCAGTTTTATACTAGGATCTACGGGAATTTTATCAGTTAGTGCAGTTTGTGCGTTCAGTCCAACCGCTACAGTTATCAGTAGGAAAGCAAGAAGTGTCCTTTTTGTCATAGATATAAGGTTTGGTTATTAATTTGTCGTTTATAGCATCCTGAATCTTTCGCTTTGTTTATTCAGGTTGAACAAAGATTAGGGTCAGATAGCGATTTACTTTTTAGATTGGCATACAAAATTAGCGTAGGATGCTTATCCTCCAATGGTGGTTTACAACCATGCGTAAAGACGCAGGTTAACTACTCGTTACTGAATAGGCAAATAGGTATAACCTTTCGTCTACAAACTGTCTAGATCAATTATCTGACTGTTCGTAACATATTTATAGTCATTTGTCATATATATCAATATTGCCGTAGCTAGTTTTTTATCTTTACCCGTCCTATATCCATATCCTCTTTCTTAATGCTTTGCGAATTTGTGCGCATAAGCACAAACTGTTGTAATGGTTGAGCTAGGAATTGTTGATGATCACTTGATTTTCAGGGAAGCACTTACTTATTTTCTGGGTAGCGAAACAGAGTTTGCCATTACGATCAATGCAGATAGTGGCCAGGATCTGATAAATAAACTTACTCGCGCCAAACGTCTACCGGATGTAATTCTCCTTGACATGGTAATGCCAGACATGAGTGGGATAGAAACACTTAGATTTCTAACGCACCGATTTCCGGCTATCAGGGTTATCATGCTTTCCTCTATTGACCATGAACAAACAATCCTGGATGCGTTACATGCAGGCGCACGTGCTTATCTGAAAAAAGGTTGCTCTGCCAAAGTGCTGGTAGAAGCTATTAAAAAAGTGATTAATAACCAGGTAATCATTCTCGACAAAAATTACGCTATAAAACCCCTCTCCCGTACCAACTCGAATCATGCTTCCAGCATTTACCTGAGTGAGAGAGAAATAGCCTTCCTTAAGCTATGTGCCGATGGCAAATTGAGCTATAAGGAAATAGCAGATAAACTGGGAATAAGCATGCATACCGCACACAGGTATCGCGAGGAATTATTCAAAAAACTGGACCTGAAAAGCAGAACAGCGTTGGCTATTTACGGCATCCAAACCGGCCTGGTAAGTATCTGACAGGCTGGTGTTTCTATTTCTTACCCGGGTCTATCATTTCCATCAGCTTAAGGCCTAAAATTCCGTCCATAGCGGTGCCTCCGTTACTACCGTTGCCTATTAATACCTCGGGTATTAGTTTAATATTTCCTTTGGCAAGCTCTTCTGTAATCTTGTAGCGGGTAAAATTATCTCCTCCCAATGCTTTTACCGCTAATTCATAAGCTTCAGCCGTTGACTTACCCACAGCAAGAATTTTTTCCGCTTCGGCATTTCCGGTCAGGGATATCTGAGCGGCCTGGGCTGAGGCTTTTAACTTGATAGCCGCCGAATCCGCCTCGGCTCTTGCCTTGGTGGCTTCTGCCTCGGCATGCGCACGAAGTTTAGTGGCTTCAGCTTCTGCCCCAACCGCAAGTTTAACCCCGGTTGCATCACCCTCAGATTTTTTTACGGTAGCATTTGCTGTCCTCTCAGCTATTTCAACGCTCTGTTGTGCCTTTACAATATCCTTCTGCATATCAGCAATGGCAGTTTCCTTTTCCATGCCCTGGCGTGTTTCCTGCGCCTTTTTCTGTGTTTCGTATGTTATTTTCTGCTCCTCAGCAATCTTCCTGTCTGTCAAAGTCTTCATCAATGATTCGGGCGGTACGATATCACCTATCAGCGTATCTACGGCGTTCACATTATACTCGTCCAGCACTTTTTTTATGTGTGCTTTTGCCGACTCCTGTCTTTCTTTACGGGTAGATAGAAAAGCAATTACATCACTATCCTGTGCGGAGTTCCTGAAATAGTTTCCAATAGTAGGCTCCAGTACCTGGGAAACCAGGTTAACCATATTCCCAAAACGGGCAATCACTTTAGGGGCCTCATTGGTAGGCACATGAATAATCTGTGCCACATCCAGGTTAAAAGGAAACCCGTCTTTTGAACGAACGGTAATCGTAGATAAATTCTTATCAAGGTTATGGGCCTCACTTCTTGCTGCAGCCCAGTTTAATACCAGGTTGGTAGTAGGAACCAACTCCACTTTCATAATATATTTATTAATCGGGTACTTACCCGGACCTAATGGCTCCAGCCAAACCCCTTTACACCCTTTCTCAACAATATTACCATGTTTAAAATCTGCGCCCGTAAGATCATTCCCCTCCTGCCCTATGTAAGATATAACAACCCCAACATAACCGATTGGTATCTCCGTCATGGGAATTTCTTCTACCTGTATGCCCCAGGGATTAAGGTTATACGAACCTGCGAGAACCACCTGGGGTTGCAAGCCCCTGTTACCTCCGTTCTTAATAAACGTATCGAAATCCTGAAAATTATTGTGCCCATCCACCAGCTTGCCCGCTATCTGCCCGGCTTCGATAGGCAAACCATCCAAGGTGGTTACAATACCCACCATGCTCTCCTGAATCCGGATCATGTCTGTTACCGACACCTGGAACAAAAGCGTGTTGATCCTGTAAGACCCCGTAGTTATATAGGTTGCCTGCCGTCCCCTTTGGCCGCCTTTGGTAAGAAAACTAACCGAATTCTGGAAGTTATCACAATCAATATGCTGGCCCAATATATTCCCTGTTGGAATTTCTTTACCGTCTTTTGCCATCACAAGTCCGATCTTTCCCTCTGGAATGATAGTAAACTGTTCCATTTCAATGGAATATTGCCAGAACCACTTTCCAAAATAAAGACCTGGTGCCAGCGTTTGCGCCTGCAAACCCGCCTCCCCTTTAGTGGCAATGATACACCCATCAGGCAACTCCCTGTCAGACCCGAATAACACAAACTTCTTGGTTACCAGGCCAATCCTATCTTCCGGCACAATCACCATCCCGAAAAGAAAACGTAAAATATACTTGTATACACCCAGTGAAACAAGGATAAAAAACACCCACCAATAGCTAATAAAAAACTGCATACATTCTGTTTTAATGATACATCATCAGTAGTAAAGTTTTCCACTTTATTACATGCTTAAAAAAATATCTATACCCCCGATTTTTATTGCCTTGTCATTACAAAGCTGCTTGTGCATGAACCGATATAGATGCTACAAATCGGCCTGTGTAGAAACACAGGCCTTCCGTAAAACTGAAAAGGATTATCAACTAATCCTCTTTAGCGCAATACCCTTTTTGCCAGGCATAGTGCTATACCCACTCAAATTCCACAATGAAAATAAGAATCTATTCTGCTGTTCCAATGGTGATTTACAACCAGTGGAAGAACACACCTTAACCTGCAGTTTAAATTGTAGCTTATTTTCACTTAACTAAATAAAAACATCAATTATTTACAAGTCAATTGACAAATTTTGACAGAGCGGGTAGCTTCGGCTGGTAGTATACCCGGCTTTAGATTCGAAAGTAATTTTCCAGTTCCGCCAATGCACTTTCGCCGGCCACAAGATCGCGTGCAATCCTGCCCTCATGCATAAGCAAAATACGGGTGCATACTTCGGTGATATGATTGAGGTCATGACTACTGACAATGATAGTTGTTTGATATTCCGTTGACAGGCTTTTCAGTATGGATATAAGCCTGATCTGTGAACTGGGATCGAGGTTGGCAAAAGGCTCATCCAGGATCAGCAGCTGCGGCCTTTTTAAAAGGCATGCCACGATACCTACTTTGAACTGGTTTCCTTTCGACAGATCGCGAATATACTTATCGGAGGCACCCAGATCGAAAAAATTATTGAAAATCTCCAGTCGCTCCAGCACATCTGTTTTAGAAAGATCATGCAGTTTACCAACGAATACAAAATACTCTAAAGGGGTGAGATAGTTGATGAGAAAGCCCTCATCGAGATATGCGGCTGTGATGCTTTTCCATTCGTAGGACCTGGTTACGTCTTTATCCAGGATAGTAATATTTCCGCCATCGGCTTTTACCAAATCAAGTATTAGCCTGAACAGGGTGGTTTTTCCTGCACCGTTGTTGCCTACCACCCCCACAACCTCCCCCGCTCTGATACTGAGATGAGGTACCTGAACAGCAGTTTGATTTCGATATACTTTTTCAAGTTGACTGATTGCCAGCATAGTTTTATTTTTGTCTGAATCCGGATAATATCTTGTACTTGTTCCTTATAAAGTTCCTTTCAATTACACTCAACCACCAGTTCCGTAACAGTAAGGATATTAAGCCCGCAGTCCCTACCGCGCATACTCCTGCCCATGCCCCGAACAAAATGCCGAAAGGGAAATAAATAATGGCCACCAGCCCTATTATTGCGAAAGCCGATCCGAATGCAGCAAAGCCCAGGCCCTGATTATTAAAAAGGGCCCCGTCTGTTATATCAATAAACTTGTAGTGGAAGGTGGCGAAATAAGCTGTAAGGACTGTAAATATCCCTATATTAAACAGGAAGGCGGCTATTTCAATAGGTATGATTCGCCAGTCGAGGAAACCATATAACAAGGATAAAAGGAAAGAAATACTACTTACAATGGTTAAAACCCTGAGCTTGCCCTTCAGCCAGTTTTTCAGGCTCAGGTTACTCACCATCCATCCATCCATACCCTCGCATTGCCAGGCAAAAAGAAACTGTCCGTAATTGCTGATAAAGCCACCCGTAACAAGAATGGCAGCAAATATCACTAACTCCAGGTGGCTTTGTCTGAGATAATCTGCACGGTAAAAAACAAACCCGTAGAAAACCAAAACCCCAGCCATGATAAGAACGGTACGGGGGCGTTTATTGCGTAAAATTAATTTTAGTTCCAGAACGGCCAGTTCTCCTGTTAACCCGCCAGGGTTAAACCCTCTGTCATAGACGACCCTTCCGGTTTTTGAGTGGATACCAGCTGGCTGAATATATAAATTCTGATACAAAAAGTGGTTGCCTGCC
>CBDDIT010000025.1:0-15864 GCA_965229175.1 Sediminibacterium sp.
TAGCGTCAGGTATTTCATACAATGTGATTACAGTGTTGCGGAACCAAAAAGGTGTTTGTATTGCTGACAATAGATCAGCACGTATTTATATTCGCTGGTATCTGTTCCCGGGGGACAGTCATAGGCCTGGTTCCCACTGAGTGATCTCAGGGAGCCCAGGTTCACGAAACGTACCGGGTCTTTCTCCCGGCTCAGGTAGACCTTCAGATCCGGGCCAGCCGAGGAGGAGAAATTTTCCAGTCCAACCGCCAGGTTATTTCCATTGGAATAAATTGTAACCCTGCCCGACACGGTTCCATAGGGGCCATTGGAAAAGTTTCCTTTTACCACAACGGTTGCGGTAGCGGTATCCAGCCGGTTGGCGGGCGATTCAGGCAAAGCCGAATGTTTGGTGCACCCCCCAACTGCCATCCACCCAGCCAGTACGATACCGGGAATAAATGAGTTTCTCATGAGCGGTAATTTGCTATTTGGTCGCGGCAATTTTCATTACCTTACAGGTGCTAAAAAAAATATGTAAGGAAAGGCAGTTGCTGCCGACTAACCGGCAGAATGGCCAATCGATTGAGTATTTGAACGGGTATTATGAAAACTGAGAAAGACGTGGTTTCCAAAACGGGCAGGCATGTGGCGAACCCGGATAAATGGGTTGAGAATTATGCGGATTACCTGTATCGGTATGCGTATTCACGTATCAGCCACCCGGAGAAGGCAAGGGACCTGGTGCAGGATACTTTTCTATCGGCCTTGGAGAATGTAGCCGGTTTTGAAGGCCGCAGCGCAGAATCTACCTGGCTTACGGCCATACTTAAAAACAAGATTGTAGACTGGTACAGGAAACAATCCACACAGATGGCCAGGAATACAACGCCGCTGGAAGAAGTAACGGATACTGATTTCTTTGATCCTGCCAACGGGCATTGGACAGCTCAGTACCGGCCGATGCCTTTTAGCGTGGATAGTGATCCGGTGTCGGCTAAAGACTTTGCCAGGATATTGAATAATTGTATGAAAAAATTGCCCGCTTTGTGGTTCTCCGTTTTCAGCCTGAAACATTTGGAAGACGAGAGTTCTGAGCAGATCTGTACATCGTTAAAGATTTCGCCTGCCAATTTTTGGGTAATCATGCATCGTTCGAAGCTTAATCTTCGGGCCTGTCTTCAAAAGAATGGTTTTTAAATTATTATCATGGCTACACTAAAAGATATCAGATATAATTGCAAACGAGCCACGTACCTGGTTGAGAAAAAGCAATTTGGTGCGATCACCCTGTTAGAACGTTTTCAACTTAGCTATCATCTGGCCGGTTGTTCTGTTTGCCGCATCTATCAAAAACAGAGTGAGTACATCAGCCAGGTATTACAAAAAGCTTATACAGACTTTGAAAGCTCACAACTGGAACTGAGTACCGGATATAAAGCCGAGCTGCAGCAGATGATCAACCAGCGTACCGGGCTTCTTTGATATTTCTTCTCTCTATTCATTTCTTAAACTCAATGCCGGGTTAGCGGTCGCCGCCTTTATCGCCTGTGTGCCGATGGTAGCGATGGCGACCACGATGGCCAGCAGTCCTCCCGAGGCAAACATCCAGAACCCGATTGGGGCCCTGTAGGCAAAGGCCTGCAGCCAATTGTGCATAATATAAAGTGCGATCGGGGAAGCTAATAGCACAGCCAGGGCTACCAGTGCCAGGAAATCTTTGGAAAGCAGAACGGTAATTTGGGTAACAGAAGCTCCGATTACTTTGCGGATGCCTATTTCTTTACGCCTTTGTTTAACGCTGAAGAGTGCCAGGCCAAACAATCCGAAGCAGGCGATACTGATGGCCAGGCCGGTGAACATGGCGAATAGCTGCCCGAATTTATTTTCTGCCTTGTACAGGTTATTGAATTTTTCATCCAGGAATATATATTCAAACGGTCTGCCGGGTACCAGTTCTTTCCATATTTTTTCTATATCGGCCAGGCACTGTTTTACATCCGGTGTATGAATGGCTATGGCAAATACACGAAACTTATTGGGCATCATGCGCATGGCCAATGGGCCAATTTCTTTCTGCAGCGATTCGTAATGGAAATCTTTATACACGCCTACAATCCTGGAAGGACTGGGATACATATCTACAGTAAGCCCGATGGCATCTTCGGGTTTACGGAACCCCAGCTTTTTTACGGCTGCTTCATTAATGATCATTGATTCAGTGCTGTCAGGGCCAAAATCGGCAGAGAGCAAACGGCCCGCAACACTTTGCAAACCGAATTGCCGCATGAAGCTGAAATCGGCCAGGAAAATCGGCATCTCGCTGTGAATCGTATCTCCGTTTTCGCGGGCGATGTCCATCGACCATCCACTGGGCTCCGCTATACCCGGAACATTGGAAGAAGCTGATACACCCGTTACCCCTTTTATATTTCCCAGCCTTTCTTTAATATGCTGATACTTACCTTGAACGATATCATCCCCTTCAAAGTTAACTACCACGGTTTGCGCAGGTGTAAAACCAAGATCGTGCCGCTGCATAAAATCTAACTGCTGGTACACTACAATACTTCCAATGATCAACACAATGGAAACCGTGAACTGGAAAACAACCAACCCCTTTCGTATAAGGATATTGGACGCTGAGGAGGGAATGGTTCCTTTTAACGCCGTTACCGGGTTGAATCGGGATAGTATCAAAGCCGGGTATCCGCCGGAAAGGATACCCACCAGCACTGTTATGGCAACGATGGCCGAAAGATGCGGAATGGAAAGAACCTGCAGCTGTATATCTGTGCCGGCAAATATATTAAAAGCAGGCAGCGCAAACCTGGCGAGTAACAAAGCGGCACTCATGGCGATAATCGTCATCAGGAATGATTCTACAAAAAACTGCAGCACCAGTTGTTGCCTGCTTACACCGTTCACTTTTTTGATGGCCACCTCTTTCGCCCGTTCAGAAGCCCTTGCGGTAGACAGGTTAATAAAATTGATGCAGGCAAGCAGCAGGATAAAAATGGCTACGGCACTGAACACATACAGATTGCGGATATTCCCCGTTTTTCCCAATTGGTTTTCCCGGTCGCTTCGAAGGTAGATATCGGTTAGTTTTTCAAGATTGTAATGATGTTGGGTGTTTTTGGTGTTGGCATGCTGCCTGTCTGCAAATGCGTCAAGCTTGCCTACCAGCCTCGCCGGATCATATGATTGGGGCAACAGGATATAGGTGTAGAAATTATTGGAGTACCAGTTACTGAATAACCAGTTATACCCGGATTCTTTCTGTTCGGCTGTTGCCATGGATATCAGCATATCGAAAGAAAAATGAGAATTGGCGGGCAGATCCTTAACCACTCCCGTAATTTTCATTGGCTTTTTGTCCAGCAACAGCGTTTTGCCAACAGCGCCTGATTTGCCGAAATATTTTACCGCTGTTTTTTCGGTCATTACTACACTATTCACGTTCACAAGCGCACCGGCCCCCTCGCCTTCTGTAACTGTCAGATCAAATACGTCGAACAGCGAAGGGTCGGCATAAAAGATATTTCTTTCTTCAAATAACTTATCGCCATAATTAACCAGACTCTCCGCCTGTATAAGCCTTGCCGCTTTTTTCACTTCCGGAAAATCGGCCAGCAGTGCTGGTGCCACAGGACCGGCCGAAGCTGCGGAGTGCTGCGTCAGCGCGTTCGTTTTTTTATCATCCACAAGCCGGTAAATATTTTTCGCCTGAGCATGGAACCGGTCAAAGCTCCACTCATTTTCAATATACAATGCCATTAATACAAATGCCGCCAGGCTAATGGAGATGCCGGTGATATTGATCAGGGAAAAAACTTTATTACGAAGGATATTCCTGAAAGCGAATTTTACATGGTTGAAAAGCATAAGGCGTGTTGGCTGTTTGGTAGCTGGGTAACCAAAGCTGTGCCACTTTATAACTATTTAATAATTAGCAAGTTACGAAACAGCCGTTCCCAAAACTGTCCGTTTACGAACAATGCCCTGCCCTTTTATGATACACTTCTGAGATTAACCAATGCAGCTGAGGATTGTTGTGATATAATTCCTGTTTAACTGAGTGCGTAATAATTGCGAAAAATATTTAACAGGATGTCATTTTTGTAGACGATAATCATGCGGAGTATGGCCTACTCTTTGTTTAAATAGCCTGGTAAAATGCTGTGGATATTTAAATCCCAGTTCGTACGCTATTTCGCTGATAGAACGGGTAGAATCAAATATTTTTTCTTTTGCAACATCAATCACTTTTGCTTGTATATAATCAAGTGCCGATCTGCCTGTTTCTTTTTTTATCAGGTCACCAAAATAGTTGGGTGATAGGTTTAATTTTTGTGCGCAGTAAGCCACAGATGGTAAACCATTGTTTTGTGGTTCCGTTGAATGGTAGTATTCATTTAGCAGTTTTTCAAATCGCTCGAGAGTACCTTTGTGTATATTTTCGCGGGTGATGAATTGGCGATCATAAAAACGGGTGCAGTAATTAAGAAACAATTCAATATTGGAAATGATCAGTTTTTTGCTATGCTTATCAATAACATGCTGCAATTCAAACTCAATTTTTGAAAAACAATCGAGAATCACTTTTTTTTCCGCATCTGATAAATGCAGGGCTTCGTGTACCTCGTAAGAGAAGAAGGTGTAATCTTCCATATTTTTCCCGAGAACTGTGCCGCGAATAAAATCAGGGTGAAATACCAGCACTTTCCCTTTAGGTTGAAAGTATTCGTCATTGTAAGCAACACCAATCACCTGCCCGGGGGCTACAAATACCAACGTTCCTTCCTCATAGTCATACAAATTACAGCCATAACGCAGGTCGCCACACTTGATTTCTTTCATGAATACGGTATAAAAGCCAAACCGCATTTTGTTGTGTTTGCGGTGGTCCGCTTTTGAAAGATCTACCACAGACACCAGTGGATGAAGGGTTTCATTGTTATTGAACTGGTTGTATTGGGTGATCGTGTCGAATTTCAGGATGGTTTCCATAACCTTTTTTCAATCCTAAAAATACAGCTACCCGGGCTTGAAAATACCAACGTTATGGATTATCAGTAAAAATGGTAGGTGAACCAGTAATGTGTATACAAGTTTAGCTGCTATTAAGGATGAATTTTGTTCTTTCAAACAGTATCACAGGTGTAATTCTTAACGTTTAAATAATTGTATCATGCAAAATCAGGAAAGAAGAGAATTTATAAAAACAGGAACCTTATTCGGAGTTTCTGCACTGGCGGTTTCAGCGATGAGCGTGATTCCGTCTAAGGCGCAGCTAGCTGCAGAAAAGCAGGCTCCCGGCAACGACAATGCAAAAAGTACAACCAGGATACTAGGCTCTGGCAGCCACAGTATTAAGATTACGCATGGAATGGGGTTGGGTTGTATGGGAATGAGTTGGAACAGGAGTTTTGTTCCCAACCGCAGAGAAATGATCAACCTGATAAGGAAAGCTTATGAAATGGGGGTAAATTTTTTTGATACAGCTGAAGCGTATGGCCCATTTCTGAATGAAGAACTGGTAGGTGAAGCCATTTCGCCCTTCAGAAAGGACATTATTCTTTGCAGCAAGTTTGGTTTTGATATCCAAAACAATAGAATGACGGGAGGGCTGAACAGCAAACCACAGCATATTCGGCAAGTGGTGGACCAGTCATTGAGAAGACTTAAGACCGACCACATTGACATTTTATACCAACACCGGGTTGATCCCAATGTACCCATGGAAGATGTTGCAGGCACTATAAAAGACCTTATAGCAGCGGGAAAAGTAAGGCATTTCGGGTTGAGTGAAGCGGGCCCGGCCTCTATCCGCAAAGCTCATGCGGTGCAACCCGTTACCGCCCTTCAAACTGAGTTCTCGCTGATGTCTATGGACCCGATATATGATGTTATGCCTGTTTGCGAAGAACTGGGTATAGGATTTGTACCCTATAGTCCTCTTTGCAGAGCTTATCTCACCGGGTACATTAACGAGCGCACCACTTACGTTATTGGTAATGATAACCGGCCTAGTTTGCCCCGTTATCAGCCTGCCGCTATTATAGCCAATTGGAAGATAATTGATGTCATTACCAGATTTGGTAACGAGCGTGGCATTACCGCAGCACAGGTTTCACTGGCCTGGCTGATGGCTCAAAAAAAATGGGTGGTTCCGATACCCGGCACCACTAAGCTGGCACATTTGCAGGAAAACCTTTGGGCAACAGATTTTGCGTTTAAAAGTGATGAGGTTAAAAACTTGAGAGAAGAGATAGCGAAAATTGACATAACTGGTGACCGGTATGCAACGCCCCAGACTAATTAGCACGTAAAATCTTCTCCATTTTCCGCCCTTTGGCCAGTTCGTCTACCAGCTTGTCAAGATACCTCACCTGTTGCGTTACAGGGTTTTTAATTTCTTCTACCCGGTAACCACAAATAAGGCCGGTAATAAGGTGTGCATTGGGGTGCAGGGTGGCGTTGCCAAAGAAAGTTTCAAAGCTGGCTTTACCGTTAATCAGTTGCTGTTGCTTTTTTTTGTCATACCCGGTCAGCCATTCAATAACCTGCTGAAGCTCTTCTTCTGTACGGCCTTTTTTCTCCACTTTGGTAACATAATGCGGATATACCGAGGCGAATGTCATTTTCGCTATTCGTTCATCTTGTTGGCTTGTATTGTTCATATGCTGTTTCGCTGGATGTTTAGTTTAAGGTTGCTTGTTTCAGCCTGTACTTTTCAGGCTTGGTTCCTGTTCGTTCGATTATCCGCCTCGCCTCAAGATCAAGCTTTACTGTTTCGCCGTACCATTGAACACCACCGACAAAGAAGTCTTTTACCTCCTGGTAAATCGCTTCCATCAAGTCTGTATGGGTTAGTTCTTTCTTTTTGAGGATTTTCAAAAGGGTGTCCTTTATCGTATTGTATTTTTCCAGGGATATTCTTTTATTGGTTCTGGTTTTGTCGGGGTGTAAGGTTTGAATCATTTCCTCCGTTTTTTTTGCGGCAGGGTTTCCTGGCTTTACTTTTTGGGCCAGTTGGGTATAAGCGTTTTGTAAAGCCTCCTGCATGATAGCTTTAGATGCTTTTTTAAGATCAAAAATAGTCCACCCCTGTTTTCCCCAGGCACCTGTGGCCGGTGCAGCCATAGCGGGGCGGATTTGGCAGTAAACGGACTGCTCCGCTGCTGAAAGCTTAAGCGTTGCAGTTTTTGCCAGCGGGTCCAGGGTTGCGAAGATCTTTTCTTTGATACGAAAAGAGTTCTTTTCAAAATGCGGCTTTTCGATTACCTGCGGCAAGCTTACTGCCAGTTTTGTGAAGGTTGTTTCTGAGATCATTTTTCTTGCTATAACAATTACTGATGGTTGACAGAATGATGGATGGGCTTTAGCTAAATGGGGTGGCTAACCATTGCTTTCCATAAAAAAAATGCTATTCCAGTTCAAGTCAAAGAAACCAAATTCATGTGTGTGCCAGGGTGTATTTTTTTTCAGCGAATCTGCCGTTACGGTACCCCTTTGTTGCATATCTTCAAAAACCGGGTCGAGGTTTTTAACATCTATCCTTATTACCGAACCGCCCGGCAGGGGATCCGTTTCTGTGCCGGCATGCCATTGCAGATGAATGCAAATATTTTCACGATAGAGAACAGCGTACGTGGTGTCAGAGAAAAGTTCTGTAAAGCCGGTTTTGTCAATATACCAGTCAACGTCTCTTTTAATATCAGCAGATGGAAGCACGGGGATAATACCTAAAAATTCGGTTTTCATGGCATAACCGTTTAATGTAATAAATATAACTATTCTTCTGCCAAATCCGTATTTTCAAACCAGCAATCGTCAGCGTTGATTGCATTTTAAAACAATATCTATTGCTTCACCATTATATCCTGCCGGTAAGATCATTTTTGATTGCCGCTTTTTTAGTAGTGTGTCTCAGCCCGATGTCGCAGGTACTCCGGAAACGTACGGTTAAGCTAATGGGTAGTCCTTTCGAAATCACCATTGTTGCCATTGATTCCCTTACCGCTGAACAGCATATTGATACCGTGATACAGGAGATCAGCAGGATCGAACACCTGATTTCAGATTGGATTGCCTCGAGCCAGGTTTCGCAGGTGAACCAACAGGCAGGAATCAGGCCGGTTAGGGTGGATAGAGAGGTGTTTGATCTGACTGCGAGGGCATTGGAATTGTCTAAACTTACCCATGGGGCATTTGATATCAGTTTTGCCGCGATGGACAGGATCTGGAAATTTGACGGATCCATGAAAGAGCTGCCCTCCCCGGAAGAAGTGGCCCGGTCTGTGGTTAACATAGGATATCAACATGTTCTGCTCGACAGTATTCATTCAACTATTTTTCTTGAGCGCGCGGGCATGAAGATCGGTTTTGGAGCCCTGGGTGAGGGCTATGCCGCAGACCGGTGCCGGGATATGATGCTGGCCCGGGGTATTACAGCCGGTATTGTTAATGGTTCTGGCGATATGAGTGCCTGGGGAAAACGGCCGGATGGAAGAAACTGGAACATAGGCATCCGCCATCCGTTTCGTAATGATGAGTTGCTGGCGGTGATACCGTTAGAGCAAACCGCGGTAGTTACATCTGGCAGCTACGAAAAATTTGTGATGTTTAATGGCAAAAGGTATTCGCATATTATTAATCCTTCAACCGGCTACCCCGCTACAGGTTTGTGCAGTGTAACCGTATTTGGCCCCAGTGCTGAAATGGCCAATGGCTTCAGCACTTCGCTGATGGTACTGGGTAAGCGAAAGGGGTTGAAACTTATCAACCGGTTCCCGGCATTCAAATGTATTATGATAACCGATAAAGGGCAAATAATTGGGTCCGGAAACCTGGATGTAAAAGAATATAAAGACTTACGCAACCGGTTACATTCTGAGGAAAAAGAATGATATTTAAGCAAAATTATTATCATGCGCTTGCCTGCTATGATTCACTTTTCCCGTACCGGAAAATACCATTTGCCGGTATTCTTTTTTGTGCTGGCCATTTGTGCTAACGCGCAAACCCCTAATAACAAATTTCCTCCCCCGGTAACTTTCACCGCGGAACAGGACCATCAGAACATGATGGACCAACTGAAAATTAAAAAGCTAAGACCGGGTCCCAGTGGCAATGAATCTGCGCCCAATCATGCTAATTACGATGAATCGCTGGCCAATCCCTATCCTCAGCTTCCGGATGTACTTACTACGAAAGATGGTAAGAAAGTAACCACAGCCGGCGATTGGTGGAAGGTACGAAGGCCCGAGATAAAGGAAGATATGGAAAGGGAGGTATATGGCCGTTTGCCTAAGAACATTCCCGCGGTTAGCTGGACAGTTAAGATAACCGACCGGGAATTTGTTGGGCGCACACCCGTTATCGCCCGCCAGCTGGTGGGGCATGTGGATAACAGTGAATATCCCCTCATAGATGTAAATATTAATATGGTCGTGGTAGTACCCGCGAACGCCAGGAAGCCGGTTCCGGTATTAATGATGCTGGGCTATCCTACCCTTCCGGCACCGGCGCAACCATCGCCCGATAACCTGGCGAAGATCAATGAAGCTTTCAAGGCGATGATGATCAAAGCTGATCCCTCTATCAAAGCAGTTTTTGATCAGTATCCCGCCTATAATCCCATTCAGCGTTCCGCGGCGGCGGCATCGCCCTTTGGTGCGCCACCACTGGCCCCGGGACAGGATCCGCCCTCAACGGAGCAATTGATCGCGGCGGGCTGGGGATATGCGGTGATAGATCCTAATAGTATACAGGCTGATAATGGAGCGGGCATTACCCGTGGCATTATTGGACTGGTAAATAAAGGACAGCCCCGCAAACCGGATGACTGGGGTGCCTTGCGTGCCTGGGCCTGGGGAGCCGCCCGCGGTCTTGATTACCTTGAAACCGATACGATGGTTGACGCGAAGCATGTGGGTATAGAAGGGGTGTCGCGATACGGTAAAGCGGCCCTGGTTACCCTCGCTTTTGAGGAAAGATTTTCCATGGCCCTGGTGGGCTCTTCCGGCAAGGGAGGCGCTACCCTGCACCGCCGCAACTGGGGCGAAGCGGTGGAAAGCCTTACCGGCGGGGAGTACTACTGGATGGCAGGCAACTATATGAAATATGGCGCATCTGAAACCCCCAATGGCTCTATGTCGGCAGCCAACTTACCGGTCGACTCGCACGAGCTGATTGCGATGTGCGCGCCACGCTTAACATTTATCAGTTATGGCATTCCGGAAAAAGGTGATGCCAAATGGCTGGATCAGCAGGGAAGCTATATGGCAACCATTGCCGCCGGACCCGTGTTCAAGTTACTGGGCGCGAAAGACCTGGGTGTATCCAATGATTATACAACCGAAAAAATGCCACCGGTCAATACCGATCTGCTCGATGGTGAACTTGCCTGGCGTCAACATGACGGCGGGCATACGGATGCTCCTAATATGAAGCATTTTATCAGATGGGCGAACAAGTTCTTAAAGCGATGATCCATGGCAACGTCTATTACGATTTTACTGGCGGATGATGACAATGAAGACCAGGAGCTGTTTATCGATGCCGTAAGGCGTTGTGATCCGAATGTGAATGTTCACCTGCTCGGGAATGGAAAGGCTGTTATTCAGTTCCTGGAAAGATGCTCCGACAGGGAACTCCCCGACTTAATTGTATTGGACTATAAAATGCCGATACTGAATGGCGTGGAGGTGCTGAAATGGCTGAGTAGTAATGCCCGCCTGGCGGCCATTCCATCCGTTGTATGGAGCAGTTCTAAGCAGGGAGAACATGTAAAAAATTCGATAGATAACGGGGCACTTACCTATTTTGTGAAACCCAACTCAGATGCCGAACTGCTGCAACTGGCGGCGGAACTTTTAGAGCTTGGCCGGAAAGTATAATGTAAATGCGGCACCTTCTCCTTTCTGGCCGGTGGCAGTAATTATACCATGGTGTTGCTGCATTATTTTTTTGCAGATAGCCAGTCCTATGCCGGTTCCCTGGTATTCCGCACTGGTGTGAAGGCGATGGAACAAATTAAATATCTCTTCAGCGTCTGACGCATCAAAGCCAACACCATTGTCGGATAGCGTGATAGCATGGTACATCCGCCTGGGGTCGGGAAGGTTGTGATTATCTGCGCCGCTGACTAGCGTATGGGTGATCTGTATTAGTGGAGCCGCTTTCGGATTCCTGTATTTTAATGAGTTGCCCAGCAGGTTATCAAATAGTTGTTGCAGTTGTACTCCTACCCCATCCACCACCGGCAATGGCACAACATTAATCACAGCATGGGTATGCCGGATAGCATCCTGCTGGCTGATAAGCGTGTCTTGCAGTATATTGTCTAGCGACACCAGTTCAGGTTCATGGGAGGTTAACGAGGTTTTAGAATAGGCCAGTAAATCATCAATCAGGCGTTGCATGCGGGTTGCCGCGCTGATAGAACGTTGCAGGTAATCGCCGCATTTGGTATCCGTATCAGGGGGCAGTGTATCGGCCAGGTAATTATTGTAATATAGAATTTTGCGCAGGGGTTCGCGCATATCATGTGCAGCTGCATAGGCAAATTGTTCCAGTTCCCGGTTCTGGTATTCCAGTTCTTCGAGGTATAGTTTTATCTGATCCTCGGCCAGTTTTTTTTCCGTCAGATCACGGGTAACTTTCGAAAACCCTATTACTTCACCCCTGTCATCATGCAGTGCGGTAATGGTTATAACACCCCAAAAGCGGGTGCCATCCTTTCGTAACCGCAATCCTTCATGAAGTGCTCTTCCCTCCCTGATGGCAATATCAATCAGCGTCTCCGGCAGGTTATTCTGCTGGTCTTCGGCCAGGTAAAACACACGGAAATTTTTACCGATGATCTCTTCATCTTTATACCCCTTAATACGCTGTGCCCCCTTGTTCCAGTTCATAATGGTACCATCCCTGTCAAGCAGCAGGATAGCATAATCCTGCACCTCCTCTACCATTTTATGGTAGCGCTCCTCGCTTTTTTTCAACTCTTCATTCTTCTTCAACAGGTCTGCCGTTCTCTCCGTCACTTTTATTTCCAATAGGCCCGTACTATCCTGTATATCGCTATCTGTTGGCCCTGTTTCAGTAACAGGCAACAGGAAAGCAATCCCCCCGGCCAGTTTACCCAGCCTGTTGATAACAGGGGTTGCTGAAGCCACTATTTTTTTCCGGGAACCGTCTGCGTGTTCAATAAACAGTGTAATACCGTTTACCGGCTTTTTATCTCTTGCCGCCACTGCCATCGGGCTCAGCAGAGGATCCAGGGATACACCCATGATATCATATAATTTACACGGGCCGCACCATTTATCCATGGCCGTTTCCGGCGCGTTTCCCCATAATTCCCCACAGGCTGTATTGTATGGCCCAACCTTGCCTTCCTCATCAAAAAGGTACGCTGCCATCGGCAGCAGGTTTAACATGTTATTTTCCAGTAAGTTGTCGCTAGAAAAATAATCGGTGATCATTGAAAATCCTGCTGTTGACATTGCGTATACGGGTATGGGAAATCTGTGAAGTGCAAAAGCTGTTCCAAGGTTTTTTGGAAAAATCCAGTGAAAGTTAAACAAAATCCGTAGAACCGTTTAACCCTTTTACACTACCCTGGTACGTGTAGAAAAATCTCTACAAACCGGGTCTTACTGCCTACAATGGCGTTGTGGCTGCTATTACAAAAGATTGTACAACAGCACTATAATCATTGGAAATGATTTGAACCAACTTTATATCATGAAAGCAGGCGGTATATGCTTTTAGAAAAATATCCTAATCCTATTAAAACCAAAGACCATGGCAACTTATTCAATCAACAACAGCAATGTTAGCTTCCCAGGTTTAGCAACTTTAAGGAATGCGATCGCCGGACAGGTAAAGGGTAATGCGTCTTTAAAGAAGTATGATGAATCTTATGAGAAACAGGCGGAAGCTTCTTTCGCGGGTGTTTTCCTACTGGTTACGCCCATACTTTTTACGGTTTTCAGTATACTGAGTGAAGTGCTGGTGTACGATGGGTTGACTACTTTTCTTCAGGTAATGGCCGTTGGCGGATTAATAATCCGCGTGATCGCAACCCGGTGGATCTCTTCCATTGCAGCGGAACAAAACCGGAATACCGCTACATGGAGGGCTTTTTCTTTCTTCCTGCCCGCGACATCATTGATCATCATCGGTCAAACCAAAAAGCTGAAGAAAGAAGCCACTACCCTTCAACAACCGGGCTACGCCTATAACGCCAAATCTGTTTTTCAAAAAGCCGAAGAGAAAGCGAAACTGCAAATGGCTTCTTAAGACTTATATCCTGATATTCCAGTGTAACGCCTGTATTTCACTTTACAGGCGTTTTTGTGTGCCTGAGGAATTGAGTAACTTTGACGGAGTATGGATTTTTTACGCGTAACCGGCATTTCAAAAAGACAGGGTGATTCTTTTGTGTTGAAGGATATTACTTTCACACAATCACGGTCGCAGAAAATAGCCATTTCAGGCGAAACCGGGTCGGGTAAAACAACCCTGCTCAAGACAATTGCAGGGCTGGTACAGCCCGATGCCGGCATAATTTACTTTGAGGGGATACCTGTTGAGGGCCCGGATTTTCAATTGGTGCCCGGTCACCCCGGCATTGGTTATCTATCCCAGCATTATGAGCTGAAAAATAATTACAGGGTGGAAGAGTTACTGGAGTATGCCAATAAACTTCCGGTACAAGAAGCATCGGCACTCTATGAGGTATGCCGGATACATCACCTGGTTACCCGGAGAACCGACCAGCTTTCCGGTGGTGAAAAGCAACGCATTGCCCTTGCACGCCTGCTGGTAGGATCACCCAAACTGTTGTTACTGGATGAACCCTATTCCAACCTCGATCCCATACATAAACAGATCCTGAAGTCCGTTATAACGGATATCAGTGAGAAATTATCCGTTACCTGCCTGCTTACTTCCCATGATCCGATGGATACGCTTTCCTGGGCCGATGAAATTATAGTGTTGAAAGACGGGGCTATTCTTCAGCAGGGCACCCCTCATGAGGTCTATAACCACCCTGTTACTGAATACACGGCCGGGCTTTTTGGTACTTATTATCTTTTATCAGCAACCGAAGCGGAACAGTTACTTACCCGTTCAAATAAAAAACCCCGGAATGGGCAACTTTTTATTCGTCCGGGTAATCTTCAGATAGTTGATGAAGCTACGGGCCTGCCAGCCCGGTTTATTGGCACAGTTTTCTGGGGAACCTATTATGAAACCGGGGTATTGCTTTTTAACAGGCGTTTCAGCATCAGAACCATCCAGGCACCCGTGCTGGAAAGCGATGTGGTTTATGTCGGTTATATTTGATTCATGCATTTACGGAACAAAATCATATTACAATGCCTGTTCCTGGCCGCTCCGTTACTGCTAATGGTTGCCCGCCCTTTTGCGCAAACCTGCCCGGTTAATATTGGTTTTGAATCAGGTAATTTTTCCGGATGGCAATGTCTTTCAGGGAAGATCAATACAGAAGGGGTAATCGCTATGTCGCCCGTGCCACCGATAGATTCATTGCACATCATGGTTAAGAATAAGCTGCCACAGGATAAAGATCCATTCGGCGGTTTCCCGGTAAACTGTCCCAACGGCAGCGGTTATTCTATTCGCCTGGGTGACGCGCTGTCCGGTGGCAAGGCCCTTGGCGTAAGCTATACATTCACGATTCCGGCGGGTGATAATGATTTCAGCGTTATTTATAACTATGCGGTGGTATTACAGAATCCCGATCATAAAGATTTTGAGCAGCCTAAGTTCACTACACGGGTGTTTGACGTGGGGGCCAACAAATACCTCAGCTGTGCTTCTTTTGAGTTTGTATCGGCTATTAACCTGCCCGGCTTTAAAGAGTCGCCCGTAGAGAAAAATATCTTTTACAAAGACTGGGCCCCTGTAACCATTAAGCTTACGGGCTATGCCGGGAAAACGATACGGCTTGAGTTTACGGTTAACGATTGTTCACGCGGTGTTCACTTTGGATACGCTTACCTGGATGTGGATGAAAATTGCAGTGCTCCTATTGGAGGGAATACCTATTGCAACGGGTCTAATTCCGTAACGCTGAAAGCACCCTATGGTTTTAAAGAGTATAATTGGTATACCGATGATTTTTCTACTTTCCTGGGATCGGGCAATTTTTTGAAGATACAGCCAGCTCCCCCGCCCGGCACAAAATATGCGTTGGATATCACACCATTTCCCGGCCAGGGTTGCAGGGATACGTTACGCAATACAATCAATACCTCGCCCGACTATTTCACTTTACAGGTTAAAGACACGGTAAGAGCCTGCGGATCGGACGGGATTGACATGACCTCACCCGCCATTACCGCAGGTAGTTCGGCAGGGCTATTGTTTAATTATTATACTGATGCACGGGAGATTAACCTGGTTGCTGAACCCGCCAGGATTGTAAAAGCGGGAACCTATTATATTAATGCGAAAAACGCAGCGGGTTGTACGGAAACCAAACCTGTTACATTACTGGTGAAACTTCCGCCCCAGTTAAAGATCAATCCACCTTATACAGCTTGTTTGCCGGGTTCGGTTGACCTGACCGCAAAATCAATTACGGCCGGGAGTGAACAGGGTCTTATCTATACTTACTGGACAGATACCACAGCAAGGGTTGCCTTACAGTCGCCTTCCGCCGTTACCCGCCCTGGCACCTATTATATAAAAGCTACGGATACGGTGGGTTGTACTACCATACTGCCGGTAAAGGCCGATCTGAGCAATTCACCGAAAATGGTAATTCGTGATGTATCCTATTGCGGTCCGGTTTCGCTGCGCGTGGCCAATCCTTCGGAAGACAGCGACACTTCCATACAG
>CBDDIT010000026.1:0-10000 GCA_965229175.1 Sediminibacterium sp.
GTAATGAACCACCATATCTTTTGCATAACGATACGTTTTAAAGATGATAGAGCGGTTACAACAGTGCGATAAAATTAATACCCCGATCATGGGCGCGGTAGCGTATTTGCCGCAATTGCGGGAAACACCTAATCGGGGTGGGCGGGGTAGATTTACATTTGACAGATCGTGTTGGTTTGTTTCTCTAACCATTACCCTGTCAATTAATTACTATGAAACCGGGACTTCTAATTTTCAGCTTTCTATTTTCCAGCACTTCATTCTCCCAACCCCAGCACTTCAAAATATGCCTCGTCGCTTTCTACAACCTTGAAAACCTCTACGATACCATCAACAACCCGGCGGTGAATGATGATGACTTCACACCGCAAGGCATCAAACAATACTCCGGAAAAATCTACCTGGATAAGCTAACCAAGCTGGCCACCGTTATCAGCCGGATAGGAACAGATATATCCCCTACTACCGGCCCCGCGCTGCTGGGTGTGGCGGAAATAGAAAACGATACGGTATTGAGCGACCTTCTTCATCACCCATTTCTTCGCTCCCGCGACTATCGTATGATCCATTACGACTCAAAAGATGCGCGTGGAATTGATGTGGCGCTCCTGTACCATCCCCGCTATTTTGTTCCCATACAAGCCAGCAAGCTATACGTGTCGCTTCCCGGCAACAGCAAGGAAGCTTATCATACCCGGGATGTTCTTTACGTAAAGGGAGAGCTGGCCGGAGAAGCCATACATGTATACGTAAACCACTGGCCCAGCCGGCGGGGCGGCGAAACAAGGAGTTCTCCGGCAAGAAAGGCCGCGGCGCGGGTGTGCCGGCAACATATCGACAGCCTACAGGCGAATGAGCCATCCGCGAAAATCATTGTGATGGGCGATCTGAATGATGATCCCGATAGTCCCCAGCATCACCACTACCCTCCGGGCCAAGGGGCGAAAAAACAATACTCCGGGAGGGCGATCTGTATAATCCCTGGGATGAACTGTATCAAAACGGTATCGGTACGCTGGCCAACCGGGATGCCTGGGGACTTTTCGACCAGATCATCTTATCCTCACCCTGGCTGGATACCACTCAATCCGGCTTATATTATTATAGCCGCTATATTTTTAATCCGGGTTTTATGCTCGAAACCAGTGGCCGGTTCAAGGGTTACCCTATGCGTACCTGGGATGGCAATACCTACCGGGGAGGGTACAGCGACCATTTTCCGACCTATATCGTATTAAGAAAAAAGATCAGATAATAGAAAAAACCGGCGCATAACAGGTAAAAAATGTCTAAAACCCAGTAAAATCAGCTATGTCGCCCAAATTATTCACGACTATTTATCCATTACTACCTGCCTTTCCCTACCTTTGCAAACCCAAATCTGTTTTGGCAGATTCTCTCCCTGTATACTTCAGGGGGATGTCCATTGGGATAAACCAATTTAAAACCTAAAAATTCAGTATGAACAGTTACGAATTGATGGTGATTTTTACCCCGGTACTTTCAGAAGAAGACTTTAAAGCTTCTCAGAAAAAGTATGCGGATCTTATCAAAGAACTGGGTGGTGCAGAAGTGCATAGCAACCCATGGGGATTAAAATCACTCGCTTACCCTATCCAGAAAAAAACAACCGGTATTTATTGGTTGTATGAGTTCCAGGGGCCTTCTGACCTGAACGAAAAATTAAAGATCCAGTTGCTGCGTGACGAACAGGTTATGCGCCACATGATCACACGTCTCGATAAATACGCCGTCGAGTACAACCACGTTAAGAGAAATGGCGGATTTGCAATGCAGGATAAAACGGAAGCATAATCATGGCAAAGAATGAGATAAAATACCTGACGGCCATCAAACAGGAAGAAGCCCAAGAAAAAATTCTGCCGCTTCAAGAAATATGGCATTAAGTACGTTGACTATAAAGACATCGACTTCCTGAAAAAATTCATCAATGAGCAGGGTAAACTGTTACCACGCCGTTTAAGCGGGAACTCTCTGAAGTACCAGCGTAAAGTACAGGACGCCGTTAAGAAAGCGCGCCAGATGGCTTTGTTACCATACGTAACAGATCTGTTGAAATAGACCCCTCTTCGCCAAAGCTGCGATGGGCAAGGCAAATTTAATAATATCCCTAACTCGGCACCTTGCTAAAAGATTGTCGAAGACAGGCCTAAGCTTCAGCGAAGGCCTGGGACTAAAACACAAAATATGCAAGTCATTTTAATTCAAGACGTGGACAACCTGGGTGGCCGCAACGAGCTGGTTACTGTAAAGAATGGTTATGCCCCGTAACTACCTGATCCCTTCAAAATTAGCGGTAGAAGCTAATCCTGGTAACCTGAAACAACAGGAAGAGCGTTTGAAAGTTAAGAACAAGAAGGAAGCGATCATGCTGGCTGAGCTTAACAAGGTAATTGAAGTATTAAAATCTTCCCCTGTTACGATCGGTGCTAAAACCGGAACCAGCGGCAAGATATTCGGAAGTGTTACTTCCTTACAGATCACCCGCGCTATCCGCGACCAAAAGGGTTACGAAATAGACCGCAAGCGGATTTCTATTCCTGAAGAAGTAAAAGAACTGGGTGCCCACAAAGCAGCTATCGATTTCGGCAACGGCAACACCGTTGAGATTGATTTCGAAGTTATTGCTGAGTAATTACCCTACCCATACTTTTTAAAAAAGCCCGTTCTTGCTGAACGGGCTTTTTTTTCGTGAGGCGTGAGGCGTGAGACGTGAGACGTGAGACGTGAGACGTGAACCGTGAACCGTGAATCGTGAATAAACTTTTATCCTAAAACCCAGTCCCATCTAAGGATTGCGGATTGCGGATTGACGATTCACGATTCACGATTCACGTCTCACGCCTCACGTCTCACGTCTCACGCCTGACGTCTCACGCCTGACGTCTCACGCCTCACGCCAGAAAGTGGGCGTTTTTCCCCAAAATGAGAAAACCTTAGAATGGGGCCTGTTTGGCCTGGTTTTTTTAGTGAAAACAGCTGAAGAATTGGGTGTTTTTCCCGTTTTAAAAAAAATAAGGAAAATTGATAAAATCCATATCTTCGAGTAGTCCAATGGCAGTTGTTCAATTTCCAGGAGGTTTAAACGTAAATGCTTCAGGTTTTGCTTACTGTTACCCATTGGTTTTTTGATCATTTAATTATTTTAGAACATGAACATTTACGTTGGAAATCTTAACTGGAATATGTCCAGTGAAGACATGCAAAATCTTTTTGCACCGTTCGGCGAAGTAACCAGCGCCAAAATTGTTACCGACAAATTCAATAATGACCGCAGCAAAGGTTTCGGTTTTGTTGAAATGGCCGATGATGAAGCTGCCCGTGCAGCGATCGCCGCTTTACATGATACAGAAGTGTTGGGCCGCAAGATCGTTGTGAACGAATCTACTCCTCGCCCGGAAGGCGAAAGAGGGGGGCTTCAAAAAGAAAAGCTTCGGTGGTGGTAGCGGTGGCGGAAGTCGCGGTGGCTATGGCGGAGGCGGCGGAAGTCGTGGTGGTAGCGGTGGCGGGATACCACCGCGATCGCGGTGGCAACGGCGGGGGCGGCGGATATAACAGGTATTAATGCTCCAACAACCGATAAAATTCTTAAGTCCGGCTTTTCAGCCGGACTTTTTTGTGTTACAACCCTACAAAAAACGCTTTAAATACAAATTATTAAATAATATATGTTTTATAAATTTTGTAATTTAGATGATAAATACACCTTGTTTGGCTAGTTTTTAATGTATATAGTTAATAAATATGCAGCATTTTGGCTGTAGTCTTTGTCATTTTAACTATTCTTTAATAAAAAATTAACGCAAATGAGAAAATTTATTACTTTCCTCACGATACTGCTGTTCTCGGTATCTGCAGTATTTGCCCAGACAAAGCCCGTAACCGGTAAGGTTACCGATGGTTCGAATGTAGCCATCGCCGGTGCCACTATCAGTACCGGCAGCAAGGCAGTGGGAACAACAGGTGCAGATGGTCGATTTTCCGTAACCGTACCCATCAAAACCAGTTCTATCCGTATATCATCGGTTGGTTTTGAAGACAAGGAGGTACGTTTAACAGGTTCAGAACTTTCCGTTTCCCTCACAACTGCGGAAGCTTCCAACCTGAATGAAGTGGTGGTAACCGGCTATTCAACCATCCAACGAAAAAAATTCGCGGGCGCAACCGCCAGTATTTCCCCCCAGGAAGTTCGCAAACAAACTTTCGGCTCATTCGACCAGGCTTTGCAGGGGCAGGCAGCCGGAATATCGGTAAGTGCCAATAGCGGACAGCCCGGTGCCAATGCCGTAGTTCGTATCCGCGGTAATGGCTCTATCAATGGTGGTAATGTGCCTTTATATATTATGGACGGGATTGAAATCTCCGCCGCAGATTTCGCAAGTGTTAACCAGGGCGATTTTGAAAGAGTAGAGGTGCTGAAAGATGCGGTAGCTACCGCCCAATATGGTTCCCGCGGTGCCAATGGGGTTATTGTAATCTCAACACGCCGCGGCCGTGCAGGACAACTTCAATTGTCTTATGATGCACAGGTAGGTTTTAGTAAACTGCCGCAGGACAGACTTATTGTAATGAATAGTGATGAGAAAATTACGTATGAACTGATGCGTGGTAACGTGTATGGATGGACCGTTGCAGAACAGGATAGCCTTCGCAAGGTAAATTTCAGCTGGAAAGACGCGCTTTTTCAAACAGGTATTACCCACCAGCATATGCTGAGTGCCTCCGGAGGTAATCAAAATTCAAGGTTCTTTGCCTCTTTGTCGTATATGGACCAGGAAGGTATTGTAAGAACCACCGGTCTTAAGAGATATACCGCACGTATTAATGTAGACAATTCCGTTAAGAACTGGAGATTTGGATTGAACCTGCAGGCTGGTTTCTCAACCAAGAGAGAAACCAGTGAAGCGAATACTGCATTATCTACTCCTTTGAATGCGGTTCGCTGGTCTAATCCTTATGAAAGAGATATCAATCCCAATACCGGCGATTACCAGCAATTTGGCGGTGCCGGCTATCTCACATCAGGGCAGCCCAATGGTGCAATGGAACTGTTTCTCGACTATAACAAAACCATCCAGTTAAAGGCGATCAGCAGTGCTTATCTTGAGTTCCACTTTCCTTTCCTGCCAGGCTTATTTGCCCGTACCAACTGGGGGATTGATTACACCAATAACGAGTCTACCTCGTTTAATGATCCCCGTACCGCAGGTGCGCAGGCGCGTATGGGATCTTTGGCAAGAGCTACTTCCTGGGGCTTTCGCTATACTGGAACTACTTCCCTGAACTATAAGAAAACTTTTGGCAAACATGAAGTAGAAGGTGGCCTGTTTACAGAAGTAGTAAAGAATGAATCACGCAACTTCGGATTCACCGGATATGGCTTTACAAACGGCCTTACCAATGAAGCGGGCATTACCGCAGGTAGTGCCGCCAATGCCAACTATATTCCAAGTGTAACGGGTGGTGGATCCCGCTCGGGTATCTTATCGTATTTCGGTATTTTCAACTACGGCTATAACAGCAAATACTATGTAACCCTTGTAGGTCGCCGGGATGGTTCTTCCCGTTTCGGTGTGAATAACCGTTTTGCCAATTTCGGATCTGTTGGGTTTACCTGGGCAGCCAGCCAGGAATCATTCCTTTCCGGCAGTTTCTTTGATGACCTTCGCTTCAGGGCAAGTATTGGTACCAATGGTAACAATATTACTCCAACGAGCGTAGGAGATTTCCCTATCCCGCAGTTTGCCCGCGGTACCTATGCCGGCATCAGCGGATGGTCTCCCTCATTCGCGGGTAACCTGGATTACCGCTGGGAAACCAACCGTACCATTAATTTTGGTATCGACTTTGCTATCCTGAAAAGAAGACTCAGTGGTACAATAGAATTGTATGACAGGAAAACTTCAAACCTGTTCTACGATTATCCTATTGATCCTTCCATCAGTGGTTTCGCGAGTATCCCCAGCAACTTTGGAAGCATGCGCAACCGTGGTATCGAATTAACATTGCGTGGCGATATCATTAAAACGAAAGATTTCAGCTGGACACTAACCGGTAATATTACCTATAACCAGAACAGGATTCTCGAACTTCCCACAGATTCTGTTGTAGGTGGCACTACGATACTGAAAACAGGCAAAGCGTTAAACACCCTTTACCTGGTTGAATATGGTGGTGTAGACCCTGCTACAGGAAACGCGCTCTATGTAAACAAAAATACCAAAGCAACCTCTCCGGTGTTTACCGTTAACGACAAAGTATACCTGGGAACTACCGACGCTCCCTGGTTTGGTGGTATTACGAGCAGCTGGTTTTATAAAGGCTTTGACCTGACTGCGCAGCTGAACTTCTTCCTGGACAGGGTTCAATATAATAATGACAAGAATAACCTTACCAATCCTACCTATTTCTATGATAATATGCACGTGGAAATATTGAAGGAATGGAGGAAACCAGGTGACATTACCAATGTGCCCCGGTCTTCTGCCGGTACCAACAATGGAACCGGTGTTGCGGCACCCGTTAACCCTTACCAATCACAAACAACACGCTTCCTGGAAGATGCCAGTTTCTGGAGATTGAGAAATGTAACGATAGGGTATACTTTCCAGTCAAGTCTTCTTGCCAAAGCAGGAATCAGAACGGCAAGGTTATTTGTTCAGGGACAAAACTGGTGGACGGGTACGAAGTTCCAAAGCTTCGATCCTGAAAACGACCGGTACATCACTGGTAGGTGCCCAGTATCCTGCATTGGTACAAACAACCGTTGGTTTAAACATCGGATTTTAATCACCCAACAAAATGCAACTTATGTACAGTAAAATCATAAAAAAATCAATTGTTGCCTTTGCAGCATTTACATTGGTGCAGGGCTGTTCAAAAAAGGAAGTCATTGAACTCACACCCGAGTTCTCCCTGGATGCCCTGGGTAATCCTTCCAGTATGAAACAGGTGGAAGAAGTATTAATTGGAGCTTATGGTAGTTTCAGGTCTGCAGACTATTTCGGTTCAGGAAGTGGTACCGGAGCAGGCTGGGCTATTTTGCCGGATGTAATGAGTGACAATCTATACGAGTCTTCAGTTGAAACACTCGCCAATTCAAGAGCGATGGCTGACTGGACATTCACTACCAACACGGGCCAGGTAAATTCATTGTACCGCGCTCCTTATACAACCATAGCACATGCCAATATTATCCTGAGAGATATTGACAAGTTCACCAATTCCACTAACCAGACCATGGCGAACAGGATTAAAGGCCAGGCATATGCCATCCGCGCATTGGCTCACTTTGATCTTTTCCGCTATTTCGCTACCAAATATGACAGAACCAGCACGGCAGATCTTGCTTTGTCTTATACCAAAGAATTCACCGTATCAACTTCGGTGAAACCTGCAAGACTAAGTAACAAAGATTATTATGATAACCTGCTGGCTGATATTACGCAGGCGATCACTCTTTTGGGTAATGTGGACCAGCCCGTAAATCCTACAGGATTAACCCGGCCGTATATCGACAAGAATGCTGCTTATGCCATCGCAGCGAGAATTAATCTGTATGCCGGTAACTGGGCAGATGCGGCAACCGCGGCTACCAGTGCCCTGAACGGACGGCCTCTGGCTAACACACAAGCCGCTTTCTCAGGCATGTACAACCAAACAAACCTAGGAGAGATTATCTGGAATGTACAGTTTGAATCGGGCCAGAGCGGTCCTACTTTCCTGATGTATTTTGTAACAAGTAACCGTAGCTATTTCAGGCCCTCTCCGGAGATTGCCGTTCAGGCGGGAACCAGTGGGTTGATCAGAAGTAATGATATCCGCTTCGGCGCGTATTTCAGTACCACAACGTTCAGCAGTGCCACCGGTTTATCTGTTACCAAGTATAAAGGTAAAAACACGCTGTTAGACGGTTCTGCCAATTTCCCTGTGTTCCGTAGTGGTGAAATGTACCTGATCCGTGCAGAAGCCAATGCCCGCCTGGGTGGTGCCAATGAAGTGACCGCGCTGGCCGATCTGAATGCGTTACGCGCTGCTCGTATCACCGGCTATACTCCTGTAGTATTAACCGGAACAGCTCTTATCAACGCGATAGCCGATGAAAGGAGGGCTGAACTGGTAGCAGAGGGCCACCGCTTCTTTGACCTGAAACGTACAACACGACTGATTCAAAGAGGTGCCATTTGCGGAACCAGTGCTTCTGCTGCAGGCAGTTGTACGCTGGCAACCACAGCACGCGAGTGGGCACTTCCCATCCCTGATGCCGTGATCAATGCCAATGCCAACATGAAACAGAAT
This sequence comes from Sediminibacterium sp., assembly GCA_965229175.1. Lineage (GTDB taxonomy): Bacteria > Bacteroidota > Bacteroidia > Chitinophagales > Chitinophagaceae > Sediminibacterium. The sequence goes on from CBDDIT010000026.1 coordinate 8,320, forward strand.
CCCGGATATTAATCCGCGAGTGTGATTAGTTATTAAAAAGCCGCCTCAATACAATAATTGAGGCGGCTTTTTCGTGAATCGTGAATCGTCAATCGTGAATCGTCAATCGGGAGGTGGACAGGAGTTTTAAAAAACTGGCTTATTCACGATTCAAGATTGACGATTCACGATTGACGATTCCCCCCTCACCGGGCATAAAAAAACCTCAACAGAATAAACTGTTGAGGTTAATAAATATGGCAGCTACCTACTCTCCCAGCGTGATGCAAGTACCATCGGCCATGGGGGACTTAACTTCTCTGTTCGGAATGGGAAGAGGTGAACACCCCCGGCAAAACCACCATAAGATTTTTAAGCTGTTTGCTATTAGCTGTCAGGCGATAGCAAGAGCTAAAGACCAACAGCCAACGGCTAAAGGCTAATAATTTACATATTGGAAAGCTAAAAGAATTACAAGAAAAAAAATAAAGCTTACGGGCAATTAGTACTACTTGGCTTTACTGTTACCAGTTTTACACCTATAGCCTATCAACGTCATAGTCTTTGACGACCCTTAAAAGTAAACTCATCTTGTGGAAGGTTTCACGCTTAGATGCTTTCAGCGTTTATCCTTGCCGTGCGTAGCTACTCTGCATTACACCTGGCGGCATAACAGATACACCAGCGGCACGTACGACCCGGTCCTCTCGTACTAAGGTCATGTCCACTCAATTTACTAGCGCCCACCACAGATAGGGACCGAACTGTCTTGCGACGTTCTGAACCCAGTTCACGTGCCACTTTAATCGGCGAACAGCCGAACCCTTGGGACCTTCTCCAGCCCCAGGATGTGACGAACCGACATCGAGGTGCCAAACCTTACCGTCGATATGAGCTCTTGGGTAAGATCAGCCTGTTATCCCCGGAGTACCTTTTATCCTTTGAGCGATGTCCCTTCCATACAGAAACACCGGATCACTTTAGCCAGCTTTCGCTCCTGCTCGACGTGTTTGTCTCACAGTCAAGCACCCTTTTACTAATGCGCTCTTCGTACGATTACCAACCGTACTGAGGGTACCTTTGCGAGCCTCCGTTACTTTTTAGGAGGCGACCACCCCAGTCAAACTACCCACCATGCACTGTCCCCGGTTAGGGGTTAGGTTCTAAACAACAAAAGGTTGGTATTTCAACGATGACTCCACAACACCTGGCGATGCTGCTTCAAAGTCTCCCAACTATCCTACACATTTGTGGTTCAAAATCAATGCAAAGTTGTAGTGAAGGTTCACGGGGTCTTTCCGTCCCGTGGCGGGTAACCGGCATCTTCACCGATACTACAATTTCACCGGGCTCGTGGAGGAGACAGTGTTCAACTCATTAGACCATTCGTGCAGGTCGGAACTTACCCGACAAGGAATTTCGCTACCTTAGGACCGTTATAGTTACGGCCGCCGTTTACTGGGGCTTCAGTCAGGAGCTTTGGCTTGCGCCGAACACCCTTCCTTAACCTTCCAGCACCGGGCAGGTTTCAGGCTCTATACGTCAACTTTCGTTTTTGCAGGGCCCTGTGTTTTTGTTAAACAGTTGGTTGAACCATTTTACTGTGACCGCATCGCTGCGGTACGCTTTATCCCGAAGTTACAGCGTTAATTTGCCTAGTTCCTTCTCCACGGCTCACCCGAGCGCGTTAGAATACTCATCC
>CBDDIT010000026.1:15000-72692 GCA_965229175.1 Sediminibacterium sp.
GTATGGGCATTATCCTGTACCTGGAATCCACTGTATAATGTGCCCTTATAGGCCAGTTCTATAAAATAGCGCTGCATGGTATCAGTTTGTAAGCGGCCTGCGCCGGTTTAAAAGGGCCAGCCTGCCGCAGAGCATAGCCTGCAGGGGCCCCTGCACTGTATTGCCGGGAAAAACGGACTTATCCTCCCTCCTTGCCCCCGAAACGGCCTCTGCCGGTATAAAAATTACCACGGTGTCCATCACTCCCTGGTTCATCACTACATATACCAGGTCGGTACCCTCTGCGGTTATCCTGCCGAAAATTTTATGGATGCCGCTGCTGTCACTCATGTCCACCGCCTTAAACTGGTTGTCCTGTTTTTCCAACGCTCCCCCGGCCCTTGCCACACGTTCCATTTCCAGCGCAATCTCGCGCTTCTCAGCCGCCGTTATTGTCTTCCCCCTGATCACAGAAAAGTCTACCATATCGAACATGCTCAGGGAATTATCAATATTCAGTTTTAAAGAAAACCCGCGCGCTGTATCTCCCAGGCGGTACCGGAAGATCTGCTCGGGAAACTGCCCCTTCGAAAACCCGATCACCATCACCTGCTCACCCTCCTGCATCCGGGGTATTACCAGGTAACCCGTTCCCGAAGAACTAAACCGGTACCCGTTCCACTCCACATAAAAGGGCTGCCCATTCTCCGCCTGTATATGCACCACCCCCGTTTGCTGCGCAGATCCCCACACACAGATAAGCATGCACAGCACAAAAATCAATGGATATAATCTCTTTTTTCTCAAGCGCAGTATTTCTGCAAACTTACTGTAATTCCCATAGCCTTCCCTTATCCCGGTCATCTATCACCAGTCATCCCAATCTCCTACCTTTATACCCGCAAAAAAAGCCCTATGAAAAAATACTTAGTTATTCTCCTGTCGGCAATGGCTTCCCTGGTGTTGGCACAAACCGCGGATCAGGAAAATGTTACATCCGTTTACCGAGCGAAGGCGGAGAAAATAAACGACCTGGTACATACAAAGCTCAATGCTTCTTTCGACTACAACCATTCCTATCTCAACGGTAAGGTATGGCTCACCCTGAAACCTCATTTTTATCCCACGGATTCCCTGCAACTGGATGCCAAGGGAATGAATATCCGAAGCATAGCTGTGGTGAAAGCCGGGAAAAATATCCCGCTGAAATATGTATATGACAGCAGCGCGCTTTACATCCGGCTCGACAAAACCTATGCGGGCCATGAATCTTATACGGTATATATCGACTACACCGCACGGCCGGATGAGCTGAAAGCAAAAGGAAGTGCCGCCATCACCAGCGCGAAAGGATTGTATTTTATCAATCCGAAAGGTGAAGAAAAAAATAAGCCTACGCAGGTATGGACCCAGGGCGAAACCGAATCGAGTTCCGTATGGATTCCTACCATCGACAAGCCTAACCAGAAAGGAACCCAGGAATTTAACCTGACCGTTCCCGCCAAATATGTATCCTTATCCAATGGTAAGCTTACCGCCCGGAAGGCCAATGGCGATGGCACCCGTACCGACACCTGGGTAATGGATCTTCCGCATTCTCCTTACCTGTTCTTTATCGGTATTGGCGATTTTTCTATTGTGAAAGACAGCTACAAAGGAAAAGAAGTGAATTATTATGTGGAGAAGGAATATGAAAAAGTAGCGCGGAAAATATTCGGGTATACGCCAGAGATGATGGCTTTCTATGCCACCAAAGTTACCGGCATAGAATATCCCTGGAACAAGTACAGCCAGATGGTTGCCCGTGATTATGTTAGTGGTGCCATGGAGAATACCACCGCTACCCTTCACCAGTCGAGTGCCCAGCAGGATGCGCGCGAATTGGTGGATGGCAACGAATGGGAAGGCACTATTGCGCATGAATTGTTTCACCAATGGTTTGGCGACCTGGTAACAGCCGAAAGCTGGAGCAATCTTACGGTTAATGAAAGCTTTGCCAATTACAGCCAGACCTTATGGGCCGAATATAAGCATGGTGCCGATGCCGGTGCCTTTGAAAATGCCAAAGACAGGGAGACCTATCTTAAAAGCCCGGGCGGCTCAGCCAAGAACCTGGTAAGATTTTTTTATGCGGATAAGGAGGATATGTTTGACCAGGTTACCTACGAAAAAGGCGGCCGCATTCTGCACATGCTGCGGAATTTTGTGGGAGATGACGCTTTTTTCAAATCCCTCAATAAATACCTTACCACCTATAAGTTTGATAACGGCAGCGCGCACAAGCTGCGCATAGCTTTTGAAGAAGTTACGGGCAAGGATCTGAACTGGTTCTTTGATCAATGGTATTTTGGCAGCGGCCATCCGGAACTGGATATCAGTTACAGTTATGATGCCGTTGCTAAAAAAGCGTCCGTATATATTAAGCAGGTACAGGCCGGAGAGAAATTATTCAGGCTCCCGTTTGCAATAGATGTTTACCAGGGAGCAAATAAAAAGAGATATCCTGTTTGGGCACAGAACCGGGTGGATACTTTTTATTTGATGCCGCCACAAAACCCGACCTCATTAATGTAGATGGTGATAATATTCTTTTGTGCACCAAAAAAGATAACAAGAGCCTGGCCGAGTTTGCGCATCAGTACAGCTATGCCGGCAAGTATCTCGACAGGATGGAAGCACTGGAAGCGGCTTCCGGCAATCTCGGCAATCCTGCGGCATACGCAATCATGTTTAAGGCACTGAACGATCCTTTTTATATACTGCGATCCAAAGCCCTGGAAAATTTCGGTTCGGCCACGATGGACGCGGCCACCATTAAAAGGATTGAGAGCATGGCTAAATCGGATCCGAACCGCCTGGTAAGGGCCGATGCGATTGATGTGCTGGCCAAACAAAAAAATATCCAGTACACCGAGCTCTTTACCTTATCCGCCAAAGATTCGTCTTATTCCGTTGCCGGTGCCGCGCTGGAGGCACTGGCCGACCTGGACGGCACCAAAGCCTATGCCCTGGCCCAGTCGTTTTTACGTGAACCCAATAAAGGCAGGCTCACCACCGCCATCGCCAATATCATTACCGCGTTTGGGGATGAATCGGCTTTTGATTTTATTTATACTACCTATTCGGAGATGTCGCTATCGCAGGCCAAGTTTGGCCTTACCGGTGCATTAACCGATATCCTTGAAAAAGTTACCGACCTGGCCAAATTCAAAAAAGGTGTAGACCAGATCGTTAAGCTCCGCGAAGAGATCCCCCAAAACCAGCGCGCCCAAACCGATCCCTTCATCAATACCTATTTCCTCAAACGCCTGGCCGACAAAAAACAATTGATGGGTGCCAAAGAAATGTCAGACTATGTGAATTCGAAACTGACCGGGGGGAGGAATTAGGAATTAGGAACTAGGGATTAGGGGTTAGGAATTAGCTGTTAGGTGTTAGGAACTGGCTGCCAAATTCCTTCAGCCCAATAGGGGCGATATGTCTGTAGCCCCCCAACGGGGGCGGCATGTGACCCCATCGGGGATTTATTGGATTGTGATGAGGGTGTTTAATTTGATTGTCATGGGAGCCTTTAGGCCCATGGCTTCGGCGGTGCCTGCCATTTCGGAAGCAACCTTTTCGCTGATAAGGAGGCCGGTTTTACGGTCATAAACACGGGTGGCATTGGAGAACCCTTTCATGTCGCTTTGCATCTCCATGCCAGCCTGTTTAATGGTGCTGTTGATTTTGGTGTCTGCCGTTACCCGCATTTCCACCTGCTGATCTGTAATATGGGTTACCAGGTACTGATTAACGATTTTCAATTCGGGTGAAACAGTAGAGTCCGCCCAGGCTGCTCCCTGTTTGAGATCGGAAATGGAAGGCATAAATAAAAGCATGATAAAATCATTCTGCCCGGCTCCGCTACCCCCGATAGTGGAAAGTATCTTATCCATGCTTTCGCTGGCCACTACATGACCGTTCTCCACCTTAATTTCCTGCGGCTTACCGATCAGTTCCATCGCTCCGGCCATCTGCGGCGAGTTCCTGGTGGATTCGTTATCGGAATCAAATTTCTGTTCCTGGCCCATTATAGATACCGTACCGTTTACTTTCTTCACAAAAAGAGAAAGGGAATACCCGGTAGCTGTAACGCCTGTAACGGTATACTCATGTACCACGGTAATATTCGTAACATTTTCTACCGACTGACCCATTACCGTTACGGTAGTTGTGGCGATATTATTCACCACCGCCTGGAACTTTTTTCCTGCGGGTACACGTATGGCCTGGGCATTGCCCCCTATGACAAGAAGGGTAAGAAAGGCTATTAAACAATGTCTTTTCATGTATGATTTTTTTACCAACTGCCGCTGGCACCACCTCCGCCTGAGCTACCACCGCCGAAGCCGCCAAATCCACCGCCACCACTATCGCCGCCGCTCCAGCCACCACCTCCTCCGCCTCGTCCACCTCCCAGCAAGGAGCCGATGATCAGGCCTTCAGCCAGGCCACCCAATCCACTACCCCGTCCACGGCCACCGCCGCCCCTGCCTCTTCCGCCAATAACAATTAATATGACAACAAGGATAATGATAAACCCTACAATAGAACCGCCGCCGCGTCCATCCCTGCTCTTGGCTTTTCGCGTTGTTTTTACTTTATATTCTCCTACCGCCGCTTTTGTAAGCGCGTCCACCGCATCATTGATACCCTGGTAATAATTTCCTTCCTTAAACCGGGGAGTGATCTCGTTGCTGATGATGCTGGAAGTTGTAATGTCAGGAATGGCACCCTCCAATCCATACCCTACTTCAATCCTTACCCGCCTGTCTTCAATGGCGGCAATGATGAGTAATCCGTTATTGGTCTTTTTGTTACCGATACCCCATTCCCTGAAAAGCTTGGTGGCATAATCCTGGATATCATAATCGCCCAGTGTTTTAATCAACACTACCGCAATCTGGTTAGAGGTACTATCATCGAGTGCTACCAGCTTTTGTTCCAGCGTGGCTACCTGTTCGGGTGTGAGAATATTTGCGGCATCATTTACCAGCCGCGGAGGATCGGGCTTTGGCAGCACTTTCTGTCCGGATACAAACGTAAAGGAAAGAAAGGCAAAAAATATGAAAACGAGTTTCTTCATGGAGTTAATTTGAAAATTTGAAAATTTGGGAATTTGACAATTTTGATTCCTGATCGATCAGCCGCCGGAAAGGGCTATTTCCTCATTTTCAAACTTTCAAATTCCGCCTTTTCAAATTATTCATTCTATTTTCCGAATACGATATCGTCCGGCAATTCATTGCTATCGTCTGAAGCTACATAGGGAAAATGTGTAGCCAGTGCTTCTCCGATTCCCTGTACAATACCGGCAATGCCTTCGGAATAATTCTGCTTGTTAAAATGCTGGAGTATCTGGTCGATGGCCGACTGCCAGAATTCGTTGCCCACTTTTTCGTGGATACCGGCGTCGCCATACACAGCCAGCTTTTTATCTTTCATGGCCACATACACCAGCACACCGTTGCGGGCAGCGGTTTCTTCCATTTTTAACCGGCTGAAAACATCTTTCGCGCGGGTAAGCGGGTCGGCTTCCCGGCAGTGTGATTCAATGTACACACGGATCTCACCACTGGTGCGCTGCTCCGCCTTTTGTATGGCGGAGCTAACGACCAGCTTTTCTTCTTCTGAAAAAAAGGTGACAGGCTTTTTCTGGAATAGTCCCGGCATGCAGCTATTTTAGAATTTTACTTCCGGGGCTTTTTCAGCTCCCGCTTCTGCCTGGAATCCTGTTTTGGCTTTGAATCCAAACATACCCGCAAAAATATTCATCGGGAATGAGCGAACTTTTACATTATACGCCTGAACAGCATCATTAAAATCATTACGCGCTACCTTGATCCTGTTTTCAGTACCCTCTAACTGGGCCTGTAAACCACGGAACGCCTCATTGGCACGCAGGTTAGGATAGTTTTCAGACACCACCAATAAACGGCCGAGTGCCTGTGACAATTGTCCCTGGCTGGCCTGGAACTGCTGTAATTTTTCAGGAGTCAGGTCTTTCGCGTCCACTTTCATTTGGGTGGCACTGGCCCTGGCTTCAATTACTTTGGTTAATGTTGTCTGCTCAAAATTAGCTTCGCCCTTTACTGTATTTACCAGGTTAGGTATCAGGTCTGAACGGCGCTGATAATCACTCTGAACCTTGTTCCATGCATTATTTACGCTTTCGTCCGCTGTAACCAATCCATTATAGCCACTACAGCCCCTAAAGCCTACTATCAGGACCAATGCTAGGATAACAATCAGGACAATGTTTTTAGTACTCATACAAATTTTAGATTTAAGTGTAATTTACTTGTTTGTCGTAAAACCGGTATAAATATTACAAAACGGGTGCCGGGGGAAAAGGAATGGCATTTTGGCTGCTTTTCGATATTACCCCTTTACCAACACAGGCTGGCAACCCAAGAAAAAGGCTGTTCCCCTCAGAACAGCCCTCAAAAAAGCTCATGGCTAGCAGCTAGCAGCTCAGAGCTAGTGCTTAGGGTTCATCTATCGCCGCAATCCCCGGCATCACTTTCCCTTCGAAATATTCAAGCAATGCGCCACCACCGGTGGAAACATAGCTTACTTTATCTGCATATCCAAACTGGTTTACAGCTGAAACGCTATCGCCCCCACCTACCAGGGAGAATGCGCCGGCCCCGGTTGCTTCGGCAATGGCTTTGGCCATTCCTTTTGTGCCGTGCTGGAATTTTTCCATCTCAAAAACACCCATGGGGCCGTTCCAGAGTATGGTTTTAGAGCGTTTAATAACGTTGGTAAATTGTTCGCAGGCATTCATGCCAATGTCGAGTCCCATCCAGCCATCGGGAATTTCATTGCTGGGGGCGGAAGACACATTGGCATCCGCGGCAAACCTGTCGGCAATAACGGAATCGGACGGCAGGTGGATACAAACGCCTTTGGCTTCGGCCTTTTTCATCAGTTCGATAGCTGTCTGGAGCCTGTCTTCCTCGCACAAAGAGCTACCGATACTGCCACCGGCCGCTTTCATGAAGGTATAGGCCATTCCGCCGCCAATAATAATATCTGTGGCCCTTTCGAGCAGGTTTTCTATGATGAGTATTTTATCGCTAACTTTGGCTCCGCCTATGATGGCGGTGAAGGGTTTATCACCTTTGTGCATTACTTTTTCGGCACTGGCTACCTCTCCTTCCATCAGCAGGCCGAACATTTTTTTATCGCCCGGGAAAAACTTCGCGATAACCGCTGTTGAGGCATGGGCACGGTGGGCGGTTCCAAAAGCATCATTCACGTACACATCACCCAGCTTGCTCAGCTTCTCAGCGAAAGCTTCATCGCCTTTTTCTTCTTCTTTATAGAAACGCAGGTTCTCCAGCAGCAGTACCTCACCCGGCTGTAAAGCGGCGGCAGCACCGGTTGCGCTGGTACCAATACAATCATCGGCAAAATGTACTTTTCCTTTCAATTGCAGCAACTCTTCCAGGTGGTTCACCAGGTGCCGGAGCGAGTACTTGTTGGTGGGACCCTCTTTCGGGCGACCCAGGTGACTCATTAAAATAGCACTGCCGCCATCCGCCAGTATCTTGCTGATGGTAGGAAGCGTTGCCGTCATCCGGGTATCATCGGTAATATGGAAGGAAGCGTCGAGCGGTACGTTAAAATCTACCCGTACCAGGGCTTTCTGCCCTTTAAAATCGTGACTGGCGAATCTGCTCATTGCGTTGATTTAAGGTGTGAAAGAGGGGTCGATTGAAAGGGAAAGGCAAAAGGCAAAATTGAAAAGTCAAAATTAAAAAGTCAAAATTGAAAAGGCAAAACTGGAATCTCAGGTTCCTTTTTAAACTTTTTAATTTTGACTTTTGATTTTTGCCTTTTGACTTTTTAATTTTGCCTTTTGCCTTTTGACTTTCTAATTATTTACTAATCAGCCCCGCAAAATACTTAACCGTACGAACCAGCTGGCTAACATAGCTCATTTCATTATCGTACCAGCTAACGGTTTTAACCAGTTGTGCTTCGCCTACGGTGATCACTTTGGTTTGTGTGGCATCGAATAAAGAGCCAAAACGGGTGCCGATGATATCGGTACTTACGATCTCGTCTTCATTATAGCCAAAGCTTTCATTGCTGGCCGCTTTCATAGCCGCATTGATTTCTTCTGCGGTTACTTTTTTAGACAGGATACTGGTAAGCTCGGTTAAAGAGCCGGTGATCGTGGGAACGCGCTGTGCGCCGCCGTCCAGTTTACCTTTTAATTCGGGTAATACCAGGCCGATAGCTTTGGCAGCACCGGTGCTGTTAGGAACAATATTGGCCGCTGCCGCCCTTGCCCTGCGGAGGTCGCCCTTGGGATGCGGGGCATCCAGGGTGTTCTGGTCGTTGGTGTAGGCGTGAATGGTGGTCATGATACCGGTAACGATACCATACTGATCGTTCAGCACTTTCGCCATGGGAGCCAGGCAGTTGGTGGTGCAGGAAGCGCAGGAAATAATGGTTTCGCTGCCATCCAGGATAGCGTGGTTAACGTTGAAAACAACGGTTTTCAGGTCGCCGGTAGCCGGAGCGGAGATCACAACTCTTTTGGCACCTGCCGCCAGGTGAGCCGCCGCTTTATCCTTATCGGTAAAGAAGCCGGTAGATTCAATCACTACATCTACTTCGTGGGTACCCCAGGGAATTTGTGATGGGTCTTTTTGCGCGTAAATCTTAACGGTTTCCCCGTTTACAATAATAGCATCGTCGGTAGAGGTAACGGTAGCACCCTCAAAACGACCCTGGGCGCTGTCATATTTTAATAAATGTGCCAATACTTTAGGACTGGTCAGATCATTAATAGCAACAACATCAATGCCTTCCATGTTGTAGATCTGGCGAAACACCAAACGGCCGATACGTCCGAACCCGTTGATGGCAACTTTAACTGTACTCATGAATTCCGTATTTAAATGATAAAAGAATCAATTTGAGTCGCGAATTTACGATGATTGGGAAGAATAGTAGCGTTTTTTTTATGTTATCCTTCGGATCGTGAGGCGTGAGACGTGAGACGTGAGGACTGTTGATCTTATTAGCTTTTACTCATATTTAGGGTTAAAATATCTCATGTCTGACGGCTCACGCCTCACGAAATCCCGGGTTATTTCAAAAATGATTTGGCGGAAAAGGGGCGCAAGCCTATTTTTGCGCTCCGATTAAAGAAAATCGGCCGGTTCGTCTATCGGTTAGGACAGCCCCCTTTCACGGGGCAAAGACGGGTTCGATTCCCGTACCGGCTACTGTTAAGGAAAGGTTAATGAGACCTTTCCTTTTTTTTGTCTTGACCTGCAGGCCTTTCTGAAATGGATCAAGTTGAAAACTGAAATTTAGTTTCTGAAAAACCGACATTTTCGCAGTTAACTTTGTTGCGAAATAACTGAATCCGTTTTAATTTAAACAGTAACCCTCTGATAACCTTGCGAGTAAATAATTTCAGAGATTTGATCGTTATTTTTTAACAAAGTGTTCGATAGCTGCGTAAGGTTGATATAGCGGGAATCAAACTATATTATAACATCAAATTGTTGATTGAAAGTTCGACTTATGCGAGCATATTGCAATAGAATATTAGCTTTTTTTAATAAGTTAAAAGTATATTGAACAAACAAAAGAACATACTGTCGTTTTGGAAAGACATAGAGGTTTTTTCGTTACCTGATTTGTCTTCAGATGCTAAAATATTAGATCTGAAAAAAACCTTACCCTGGCAACTGCCTTTTACACCACAAAAAAATAAGACATGGCGGCATATTGTTTTTTTGGGAAAACAGGAAAAGGAAAAAATAATCGATCTCATCGACAAAGCCTTAGAAGATAATGCTGAAAAAGCGGATTGGCTAGAAAAACCTGCAGGTAGTACATGTATGGCTGTGATGATCTTAAATGAACAAGGTCAATTGTCTGGGCATACGCCTTATTTACAGGCGTCTTATTTGTATGGAATAAAATGCCTACAGAAGGGCAGGAAATTATGCGAAGTCGGTAAATTTTTGGATGAGGCACAGGAAAAATTTAAGGAACGATATCCATACAACCAAGAGGCAGAGGCCCTCGAAAATATTTCAGCTCCAACGATCACATCAACCCACTTAAAAAAAGAAATAGCAGTCCTTAATGATTTGAACATTAAAGAAATTTTTTGTGATGATCATATATATGTGCAGACTATCCAGGTTTCAAAGCAATCCAAAACCGATACAGCATTTTTAAACAGTTTTTACCTGAATGATCTTAACCATCTAATCAACAGTTCAGGTACGTTTGGGAAGGGGTTAAGCAGCTATTTGCGTGTTGATATAGATCAGGCGGCCCGAATAGACTTGCTGGTAGAGGCAGGGGAATTTTTCAAAACCATCGACCCGTCAAAAATTCCTGCGGGACGTTGGCCGTCCAACCCTGCCCATGGTTTATATATAGCGCAGACTGGAGCTGTAAGTACAAGTTTGGCAATGCTCAATGAGTACGGCCTGATCGGGATCAATGGGCCGCCGGGTACCGGGAAAACCACTCTTCTATCAGACATTGTAGCAGAAATAGTAGTATGTCGTGCACAAAAGCTGATGCAGAAAGACATTTCTGATCTATTTGCCAAAGGCAACAGAATAGAAATGGATAACAAGTTCGCCTATCATTTTCCAGTTAAAAGTGAGGTATTTGACGATGTCGGTATTGTAGTAGCCAGCAATAACAACGCCGCCGTAGAAAACATATCCAAAGAGTTACCAGATGAACGAAAAATCGATAAGGATGCATTTCCAAGTGCCAGATATTTCTCTGACCATACACAAAATTTAATCAAGGGAAAAAGTTGGGGGCTGTTGGCTGCGGCGTTGGGCAATGCCGAGAACAGAGCTATTTTTAAATATAACTTCTGGATTAACAATGGCGACAAACCCGGCTTTGCATCTTTCTTACAATCGCTGTATAATAATGCTGAACAAAAAGATAATACGGCAAGCTATCTCGACCAATACAAAAAAACGAAAGTTGAACTTGAAACACTGCTTAAAGAATTTAATGAGTTCAAGAAGGCTGCCAGCGATTTTTTTCATTTACTGCCGGGGCACTTACGCGATCAGCAACATAAAGTAAATCTAACAAAAAGCATCAACCGGTTACTTGGTATGATTAAGAAACTGCGCAACAAAGAGCAACCAATAACAAATGAGTTAAGCAATATTGATAAGCGGATTAATGAAATTCAATACAGCATCCAATTACATCATTCTATCCGGCCCCCTTTTTTCTTTTTCCAAAAAATACTGCATACAAGAGTGTTCAAAAAATGGAATGAACCTTACCTTCTTTTATTAAGCGCCTACAATGATCTAGCTACGAAACGCCAAGCAGCGCAGAAGGAAGCAGATAATTTGTTCCTGGCTATTGACGCTAAAGAAACAGAGATCGTAGAGTTACGGGAATTGGTAAAAAAGGTCAATCAACGAATAATTACCTACAACAAGAAAAGGGAAAATCTGCACAGCAAATATGCAATAGCTTATCAGGATATTCCGGATGAACATCTATTGCTATCGTTTGAAAATGACAAATATGCTTTTCATAAAGCTAATCCCTGGTCATCTGTCAGCGTCAACAAATTGCGAAGCGAGATATTTATTAAGAGCCTTCTATTGCACGAATATGCGATTTTAAGAAATGCAAAACAGTTTAAAAACAACATAGGGTTACTGTTAGAATTAATAGATGGGAAAGCCAATGTCAGCAATAGTATCGCACTAAGTTTATGGCAATCCTTTTTCTTTTGTATTCCGGTTGTTTCAACTTCCTTAGCTTCTGTCAGCCGCCTCTTCGGAAGTTTAGGAAGAGAAAGTATTGGATGGCTGTTACTCGATGAGGCTGGGCAAGGTACACCGCAATCTGCTGCCGGGATTATTTATAGGTCCAAAAGAAGTATTATCATTGGAGACCCTTTACAAATTGAGCCGGTTATTACAGTGCCTGCCAAATTGATCAATGTATTAAACGAGCAATATAAAACTGACCCGATATGGTCGCCTTTAAAAAGCTCTGCACAAATTCTGGCAGACAGAGTTACAGTTGGAGGTACCTGGATGAAACAATATAACAATGATGAAAAGATATGGACTGGATTCCCCCTGCGAACACATCGCCGCTGTAATAACCCTATGTTTAACATTTCCAACGAGATCGCATATAGTAATCAAATGGTAAAAGCGTTGGATGATGTCCCTTTCCAATCTGTATTGGGCCCATCTGCATGGTTTGATGTCGATGGATCCAATATTCAAAACAAACAAATCGTTGAAGAGGAAATCTCTTTATTGAAAGAAAAAATCGGTCTACTCGGAGAAATACAGCAGGATGTTTTTGTGATTTCTCCTTTTAAATCAGTTGCGAGCCGTTGTAAACATGAGCTGTCCTATATCAGCTCCCACATTCAATGCGGTACGATTCACACGTTTCAGGGCAAAGAAGCGGATATCGTTTTCCTGGTGCTTGGCAGTGATCCCAATAAGCCGGGGTCAAGGCAATGGGCCTCATACAAACCTAATATCCTGAACGTAGCATTGACACGAGCTAAAAGGCGTATTTATGTGATCGGTAGTAAAAAATCATGGATGGATTGTGATTTCTTCAATGTATTAGCAAAAGCACTTTAGTCTTTTTTAAGTTGTGAATGTTGACCTTTCTATTTTTGACAATTCTTTTTGTCCGTGTATTCATCGGCTATGTATCCTTGCTTTAAGCGCCGTTTTTGACTTGGAAGGTTGTGGTTCCAAGAAGATCATTACCTGTGTTTGTTCTTTAGTACTTCAAAGATAAAAATAATAGTTGACAAAATAAAAAATTATTGTAATTTTGTCAACCATCATCAAAAAACCCGCTATCATGAACCCGTTCCCTGAAAGGCTTCGCGCAGCACGTAAAAAAAGGGGCTGGTCCCTACAGGATCTGGCCGATAATATGCCAGTATCTATTTCAAAACAGGCACTTAATAAGTATGAGGCTGGGCTTATGCAGCCAAGCGGAGAAGTCTTGGTTGCACTCGGAAAAGCTTTACAGGTAAAAGCAGACTATTTTGCAAGGCCCTTGGTTCTGGATCTTCCGCCTGTAGAATTCCGCAAAGCTGCTTCTCTTCCTGTTAAACAAATAGAAAGCATTAAAGAAACCGTTCGGGATGTTATTGAAAGGTATCTCGAAGTTGAAAATCTACTTCAGATCGATGATCAATTCAATAACCCACTTCCAGCGCATATTATATACGAACCCGAGGAAGTTGACGTCCTCGCATACAAACTGCTAAAACATTGGAAGGTCGGCATCGATCCAATTCCGAACGTAATTGAAATGCTGGAAGAAAAAGGAATTCGTGTCATAGAAATCCCCGGTCCCGAATCATTTGACGGATTAAGTACCATGGTCGGTAAAGTAGCGGTTATTGTTTTGAATCGAAATTTTTCGATAGAACGCAAAAGGTTTACTGCTCTTCATGAGCTGGGTCACTTGGTACTCACTATCGATGAAGAGGCCGATAAAGAAAAAGTTTGTCATGCTTTTGCAGGTGCCATGCTTTTACCCGGGCAAACCCTTCAGCGTATGATAGGTGACAAACGAAATAATATCGCACCGGGAGAACTGGTGAATATTAAAGAACAATACGGAATTTCCACACAGGCGATCATGATGCGCGCGCTCATTTTGGGAATCATCAACCAAAGTACTGCAAGCCGCTTCTTCCGATCCATGACTGGCAATAAAAAAGAAACCGGATTGGGGAGTTTCCGGGGCAATGAAAAAAGTTACCGTTTTGAACAACTTGTGTTCCGCCTCGCTGCCGAAGATATTGTTAGCATGAGTAAGGCCGCAAGTCTCGCGGGTCTGAAATTAGCTGAATTCAAAGACAAACTGGATGCACGCTAAGATTGCAATACAGGATGCTTGCATCCTTATCGACCTTATCAACATTGGACTGCTGGATAATTGCCTTCAGTTGCCTTATCATTTTTGTACAACTGAGATTATCATTGAAGAATTATACGATTGGCAAAAAGAAAAATTGTCACAATGTATAACAATAGGAAATTTTACAGTCATTTCTATCACCGAAAATGACATGGCAGCAATCACATCACTGGTGGTTAAATATCCCAGGCTATCCGCAGAAGATCTGTCAGCCTATCAATATGCCTTCACCAACAAGGCACTTTTATTAACCGGAGATAAGCTACTAAGAACACTTGCTGTAAATGCCAAAATAGAAACTGCTGGAATCCTTTTTATTTTTGATCAATTATTGCAACACCAACTTATATTGCCTCAAAAAGCTGCTGAATTATTAAAGGATCTTTGCCAGAAAAACAAGCGCCTTCCTAAAGTCGAATGCGATCAAAGAATCAAGAGTTGGCTTCAATTAGGTTAAGTGTCTCCAACTTAATTTCCTGGACTTTCCTAATTTAGATATGAATAAAAATACAGATGCATGGATACTTACGACATTTTAGGTGAAACTATTGATCCCGAATACTTTTTTGACGATAAATGTGCATGGTATTTTGTGATCAACGAGATACATGAGAAGGAACGATATGATTTCCTTGAATACATTTCTGCACTGGAAAATGAAAGAAGTATACATATAAAGAGCTCGACCAGTTTTGAGAGTCTTCGACAGCAGATTCTGCAATTTCGAAATTCGCAAGACTACATTGTTACGCTCAGACGTATTGCATCAAAATATGCGAAATCATGCTCGTTGGATTTCCTGTATTACAATTATGACCAACGTGGAAATGTTCTCTCCATATCCGAGCACAATTTAATCAGCCGGATTATTTTTGATATATGCAATGACAATTCTACCCTGCTACTAATTTCAGAAACACAATTTGAAGAAGTAGTAGCTGAATTATTGAGAGTACAAAAATTCTATGTGACAATGATTGCCAGAATGCGAGGTAAAAGCCATGATATTTTAGCCATTCAAAATATTGCAGGTTTTCCAGTCAAATTTTTAGTGCAAAAGGTATGTTGAGCAGCCTGTTGGCTTAAGCTACCTCAGGAGCTTTCGCGATGTCGTAACAATGGAACAGGCCAACAAAGGAATTATGGTGACCACCTCCCGGTTTACGAAAAGTTGTTGGGAACGACAGCAGAAAGAGCCGTTCTTACTTGAACTGAGAGAAAAAAACGATGTATTGAACTGGATCGAAGATTATTGTAAATATTACAATAACTAAAACAGGAAGTACAAATCAAAAAAATCTTAACCCGCTACTTTTTTAAGCAGATCCTGAATCACAGGGAAAAGTTCATCGTAAAGAATCTGCTTTTCCTGTGGCACATCAATTCGCTCCATACCCATGACATAGACCAGCGATTCGGGAACTTTTAAGGTAAGGCAAAGGTTTTTCAAAGTATCTGGGTTGGGGCGGACGCCCTTGCTCTCGATAGCCGAGAGTGCGGCTTGCGTTATCCCAGCCTTTTCGCCAAGTTCTTCCTGGCTGAACCCTTTTTGCTTACGAAGTTCACGAATCGCTTTTCCTATGTTCATATCAATGATGCATTTGCGAACCGATGGCTAGTATCTGGGCTATACATTTCAGTATTAAAACCCAATCGATCTTGTCCGGCGGTTCTGAGTCTAAAATATGGCAAACCTTTTCGATTACCTGTTTATCTGTTTCTGAAAGGATGCTGCTGTATCTTTCAAGCAGCCCTTGAAAATGAAAAATAATTTCTGTATTGTTCATGAGATGATAAATTTTTAAATGATACTGTATTGATTGCTGCTGTTCGGAACAGCACTGTATCACCTGATTCATCATCCATGTTTTTAAACAGGAATTTTATTATGGTTCTGAAATGAAAGCGAAGATCATGCACGATCCGGAAGAAGATCTTTCCGAGCCTGCGCCTGATCAGCTTTGAGATGTATTGATTTTTAAAATCTGAAAATGAAACGTTTCCCTTAGTGAACGGCTCGATGTCATATAACCATCCGGCTGCTGATTCAAACGGCCAGAGATACGATTCAAGTAACTCGACATGCCGTTTAAGATAAATATTCCCTGTTTCTAGGAAGAGTTCGGTCGCCTTAACCAGCGCTCGCAAAGTGGTTTGCTTTTCAACGAGAGTATCATAACTCTCCCACACCATGGGAATGGTGATGGTAACTATTTTACCCCGTGAATCATTGAAATTAAAAACATGATTCCTGCCTACATTTTCTGCATAGTTTTCAATTTCCTTATTGTAACCTTGGAGCGTTTCCTTAAACTTCACCAGCTTCTGCCGGTACGTATATTTTTCGTATTCAAGATTCAGCTGTATGGCGAGTTCCGTCCTCACCATCGGTTCCCATTCCTCACCGGCGCGAACCATCCGTGCAGCCTGCTGAAGTATGTTTACTTCTATGTTCTCGGCCTTGTTTTTGAAGTAATAGGGTTGGTACATCGTTTCTTGATTACAGAACAAAAATAAGAAGCAAATCCAAAAAAAACAAATAAAACTATATATTTTATGAAAATAAATTTAAAATCCCCGATATTAATATGGAATTCTGCTGGCTGCAAAAAGAAAAATTACCCACTGAATAACAATTGAGAATTCTACCGCAATCTCTTTTGCGGAAAGTCTAATGACAGAAATCACGTTCTTGATGGCTAAACATCCAGGCCATCCGCAGAGAGGTATTAGCTATTAATACGCCAACAACAATGCACTTCTATTAACGGAAGATAAATTACTTAGATCAGTGCGATGGGATTTTGCACGGTACAGACTTTAATAACGACAAATTACAGAAATGCTTGCTTAAAATTTAAGCAAGCATTTTCGGAAAAATAAAAACATGATTTTCAAAAACAAACTTCTTATAACAAGTTGTTTTTCAATTCATAAGGTGGCAAAATCGGGGTATGTATATTAGCCAATAATTTCAAATGAGCAACGAATTCCTGGGACAATGGTCGCGTTGCGTCTACAGACAAAACAGGAACCCTTTCTCAGCTTGACTTTGAAAGGGTTTTTTATTTCGTTTCAAACTGGTTAAAAAAATACAATTAAGGATGACTGAAAAGCTATTGTAGCACCAGTCATTCGTATCATATCCTATCACTTTCACTCAACAACCCTGCTTCCCCAATACTCTTTATAGCTCTACAAATACCCCTTCACCAATGCCTCCAAACTCCCTCCCGAGTACCCAACCAGTTTGGCAATCACCGTTCCTTTAGGATCAACCAGCAAAAAAGTAGGGTAAGCCTGCACGCCGTAATTCAGTATCACCGGACCGGCCGAGCCCTTGCCATCCCAGAGGTTAAGCCATCCCGGCTGATCCCGTTGCAGGGCTTTCAGCCAGGCTTGCCTTTCATCGGGTGAAAAGCTGACCACCTGCAAGCCGGCCGAATACCGGGAGCTGATCTGTTTCAATTCTTTTATAGAATTCACACAGGGGGGACAGAAATCTTTTGTGAAATCCAGCAGCAGGTATTGGTTGCTGAGCTGGGGGAAGGAATGGGTATTGCCTTCCTTGTCCTGCGCCGTAAACGCAAATGCTTTGTCTCCCTTCGCTACAATTTTTTCGATGCCTAAATAGTTTTTAATCTTATTGCCATAAGAGCTTGTCTTCAGTTGTTCAGAGAGCTGCAGGAACAAGGCGGCAACCTGCGACTTCTCATAAGACGACCTGACCAGGAATAACTCCATTAGAGCGGGATAGGTTTGCAGGTTGGTTTCTATAAATTCTTGCTTGGTAACTATCTCCATAGAATCCATCACCGCCATCTCTCTTACCAGCTTCTTCAATTCTGTTCTCGCTGCCGGGTTAGACAGGAGGAGCTTTGCCTGTGTAAATAAACTGTCGCGCAGTATCCGGTTATCCGCCAGTTGCGCATTCAATCGATAGTAAACATCCTGTACTGCCGAGCCTTTTACAGTCACATGGAAAGGAAAATCTTTCTTGTCGGCATTTACCCACACTTCCTCGCCACCGATCATAAAATTACACCAGTAGGTCTGGCTCCCGGTAAAGATGGTAAGGAACAGTAAGCGCGGACCGTTCTCCATTTTCCCCTCCAGTTTTCCCCTGCCATCAACCAGGCTTCCTTTGTTGATCTCGGTAGTTGTTTCGAAATCTTTCAGGTACACTTCCGATTTTTCGGGAAGTCCTTTCACATCAATATGGATGGTATACTCATTGGCGGCAGCCTGCAGAACCGAAATAATCAGCACGGTTAGGGATAATACTACTTGTTTCATAATGATTTATTTAAACACCCTATCATGGGGTCAATAATAGTTTCATATTCTATGATGCAGGAAACAATCAAAAGTTGGAACCCGGATATCATTATCTTTATCAAAACACCTACATCATGAAAAAAATGCTCTACCTGGTTTTTGCTATAACACTCTGCTGCGCATGGGATAGTTCAGACCCGATTAAAAAGGGTTTTGTGGATGTTAAGGGTATTGACCATTCCGTTAAACCGGGGGATGATTTTTTCAGGTTTGTGAACGGTCGCTGGTACGATACAGCGAAAATAGCCGATGATCAAACAGGGGTGGGCTCTTATTCGTTTATGAATATCCCGCAGAAAGAGCTGCTGCAGCATATCCTGGATAGTGTTTCCGGGAAAACCCATGCTGCCGGCAGCATAGACCAGAAAGTAGGTGATTTTTACGCTTCGGGCATGGATACGATAACCATTAACCAGCGGGGCTATCAGCCGGTACAACCGGTTTTGCAAAGGATTGAAAGCATTAACAGCGTACCCTCCTTACTGCAGTTTGTGGCGGCTGAGCTTACAAGAGGAAACCGCTCCATCATCAGCTTCGGCATTTCCCCCGATCATAAGAACAGTGCTATCAATATCGCCCATGTTTCTCAAACAGGGCTGGGGCTTCCTAACAGGGACTATTATTTCAAAACAGATTCGGCTACCCTGGGTATCCAGGAAACCTATAAAAAATTTATCAGCAGGCTGTTTGTATTAACCGGTAGCGATGTTGCTTCGGCGGCAAAAAATGCGGAGATAGTATATGGCATTGAAAAGCAAATTGCCGCATCCCATAAAACCAATATCGAGATGAGGGATGTTAAGGCGAACTATAATAAACTAGCCATCTCTTCTCTTGCTCAATCGCAACCCAACCTGGGCTGGCCGGCATTGCTGGAAAACCTGGGTGCCAAAACCGATTCGGTAGACATGGGGCAGCCCGCTTACTACGCGAAACTGAATGAACTGCTGGTGCATGTACCGCTGAGTGACTGGAAGGCCTACCTGAAAGCCAGCACCCTTAAAAACTACGCGGAAGCACTTAGTCAACCTTTTGCAGATGCCGCTTTTGAACTGGTGAAAGTATTGTCGGGGCAGGCCGCCAAAAAATCGCGCAGGCAGGAAATGACACAAAATGTTGATATGCTGCTGGGCCAGGCATTGGGACAGTTATACGTAAAAAGATATTTTAATGAAGACGCCAAAAAGCGTGTGCTGGCCCTGGTGAATAACCTGCAAAAAGCCTTCGAGAACAGGATCAATCACCTGGACTGGATGAGCGACAGCACCAAGCTAAAAGCGAAGGAAAAACTATATGCTATTACCAAAAAAATAGGCTATCCTGATAGATGGCGCAGTTATGACAAGGTACAGATAGCAAGGAACCAATATTTTGAGAACATCCTCGCGCTGGGCAGGAACCAGTACCAGTATCAGCTGGCCAAACTGAACAAGCCTGTTGACAGAAGCGAATGGAGTACTACGCCTTCCACCGTAACGGCATATTATAATCCCGCTTTTAACGAGATCGTTTTCCCGGCGGGCATTTTGCAGTTTCCCTATTTCGATTTTGCGGCGGATGATGCCATTAACTATGGTGGCATCGGGATGGTGATAGGCCATGAGATGACCCACGCTTTTGACGACCAGGGCGCGCAATATGATAAAGACGGCAACGTAAAGAACTGGTGGACAAAAGAGGATTACGACAAGTTCAAGGCCAAAACAAAAATGGTGGTTGACCTGTACAGTTCCTTCACCGTATTAGACAATGTGCATGTGAAGGGTGCCCT
This sequence comes from Sediminibacterium sp., assembly GCA_965229175.1. Lineage (GTDB taxonomy): Bacteria > Bacteroidota > Bacteroidia > Chitinophagales > Chitinophagaceae > Sediminibacterium. The sequence goes on from CBDDIT010000026.1 coordinate 35,081, forward strand.
AACCCTGGGCGAGAATACGGCCGACAATGGCGGTATTGCCATTGCCTATGATGCGTTTAAAATGACGCCGCAGGGCAAGAGCAGTACCCAAATCGACGGCTTTACCCCGGATCAGCGTTTCTTTTTATCCATTGCCAGGATCTGGAGGGTAAAAACCAGGGATGCGTTTATGCTTACCTATGTCAACACCAACCCGCATTCACCCGCCACCTGGCGTGTAAACGGCCCGCTGATGAACTTTGCGCCATTTTACACTGCGTTTAATGTGCAGCCTGGGGAAAAAAATTACAAGCCGGAGAGCCAGCGGATAAAGATATGGTAGCCGGGCTCAGGGTATCTGGTAAACACAAAAACAATATCGTGATAGTATCATATGATAGATACTATCACGATAGAGATGATTACGCAATCTCCCCCGTCTCCAGCCGATAGCCCTTGCCGTGCACATTTACAATGCGTATCGTCCGGTCGTTTTCCAGCTTCTTGCGAAGTTTTGACACAAATACATCCAGGCTTCTTCCCACAATGACGCCCTCATCTTCCCATATTTCTTTTTGGATCCGGCTTCTTTCCACTATGGTATTGGGTGAACCTGCCAGGATAGTAAAGAGCCTGGCTTCCTTGGGGGTAAGCTCGGTTGTTATGCCATCTACCCGTATCTCCCGGGTTGCGGGATAATACAGGGTGTTGGAAATGGTTAAAGTATCATACGATGGCCCGTTATTCTCCACCCGGGTCCTGCGCAGCCTGAAAGGGCTGGCCAATAATAAACCCAGTAACGCAAACAAGGAAATGCCTCCTACCAGGTATCCCCTGGGCAATGCAACAATGCCGCTGTTATTAAATGTTATTTCCACCAGGTAACATCCCTTGGGTTGGCTGCGGCCTGAGCAGGGTACTATACTATCCGGCTCCTTTTTGGCTATCGCGTAGCCATACAATATATCGTCTGTGTTACAATTGAGCACATTTACCACATAACCCGTAGCCAGCTCGTCTTTGGCCAGCACTTTACGGGTGAGGGCGATAAGCGAATCGGGCTGAAAACTGAATTCCTTTTCAAATCGTAGCTGGTACCTGTTATCCCCTACTTTTTTTACCGGCAGCACAAGCGAATGACTGTCGCCCGATTGTAATAGTATTTCGTGACCGATCTTCCGGAGAAGAATCTGCTGCTGAGCCCGCTTAAAATCGTCCTCCCCTGTAAATCCCAATGCCGCATATACCATGATGCCGGTAAGCAATATCACGAGGGCAGACAGTAGCTTTTTCCTCTTTAGTGGGCTTCTTGCGCTTGTATTCATAGCCATGAATGAGATTTTACAGTGTTTACAATTTAATTTACAATATTAATCGTTTGGGATCCTCTGAGGGGTTTAGGTTGCGGTCTTAAAATATAAACGCTATGATACGCAAATGTATGCCCCTTGTATGGTTTTTTATCAGCCTGCAGGCTTCTGTAGCCGGCCAGTCGACCTACGAACTGGATGTAAAAAAAAGCAAAATCCTTTGGAATACCGGTAAACTGGTGGGGGGCCATTTTGGTTATTTTTATTTTAACTCGGGGAGCCTCCGGTTTTCCGATAAAGGTGAACCTGCTGACGGAACGTTTAACATGGATCTGAAAAGCATCCACAGTACCGACAATACAGAAGAGTTTAATAAAAGAACCGATCAGACCCTGCGAACCGAAAAGTTCCTGGATATCGACCGTTTCCCGGTGGCCCGCATGAACGTTACAAAGATAACCCGGATAGAGCGTTCCACTAACTATAAAGTGAATGGCAATCTGACCATTAAAGGTATCAGTCAGCCTATTGAATTCATCGCCAGCATCGTTACCGCCGACAACATCACCAAAATCGCCGCTGAGGTTGATATTCACCGCTTCCTCTGGAATATAGATGTTCCCGCTCAATCCGGTTCAACGGATTTTTTATCCGGGATTATTGAGAAAAAAACACCGGATGAAGTACATCTTAGCCTTTCCGTGGTGCTGAATAAACTATAAGGATTGTTCTTTTTCTATTAAAGGGAGAAGATACGCCGTCTCGGTTTGTACTTCCGCTATCAAACCGTTCAGCATTACCGGGTCGAATGAATCCAATTTGTTTAGTTTAGACGCGATAGCGGTAAGGATTTCCAGGCCGGCCGAAAGGCCGGTTCCTTTTAGCTTATGGGCGGCTTCTTTTATGCCCTCCAAATCCTGCTGCTCAAAACACTGTTGTAATTCGAGAAGGGATTTGGGTAATTCTTTCTGCAGAAGAGCCAGGAAATTACGGAAGATCATCGGATCACCTGCAAAATAACCTTTCACTTTCTCAACATCAAAATGCTTCATACTCATCTTGTTAAAACCTGGCAGGAGGCTGTTGCCATACAAAGATAAAGAGATGGGTTCATTTAAAGGGTGTACCTTACGTTAAATTGATTTTCTCATATACAATAGCGCGTTTTGAAAGCAAATAATTTCGAATATATTCCCAAACATAAAAGCAGGTCTGCCAGTGATGCCCGCCAGCGTATAACCTATAGTTTCAACAATGTTGAATCTACCATTATGGGTGCAATGGAAGAAGTTGGAAATATGGTTTGCCTGTATGAGTACAGGGGTATTTATATCGGCACTGAATTCCTGATCTCTTTCGCCAAAAATTCCATTTCATATAAACTGATCAGCGTGGATGGGGATGCGGTACAACCGGTTAGCTAAAATGGCTTGCCATGCGTTTGCCTGATCAAAAGGCTGCTGATCCCCGGAACCGTTGTCAGGGTTCTCAGGAACAAGGAAGTAGTGGTGGTTCCGCCAAAAAAATATTGTACTATCCGTCCTATTTTTATTCGCAAAGCAAACTCTTTTTTCCACTGGTGTTGGTAGTTTTCTTCCATCTGCTGCCGGCTGATGGCTCCGGTCAGCATCAGCCTGATTTGCTCAAAAGCTATTTTGGAAGCGTGCATGGCCATACTCATCCCATTACCACATAAAGGTGTGATCATACCCGCGGCGTCTCCCAGCATCAGGATATGATCGTGCAGCAGGGTCTTTTTTTCAAAACTTACCTGCGATATCGTAAGGGGCTGTTCATATAGATGTTCCGCCTCCCTGAAGATCCGCCTGAGCTGGCTATTTTCTGAAAGGATGCTTTTTTCCATTGTTGCGATGGAATTACCCGCTTGCTGTAAATTCTCGGCCGTTGTAAGGTAACAGAGGCAACTGATTCCCCCTTCAATGCGCGAGATGCCACAGTAGCCGTTATGAAAATTATGCAGGGCGATTGTTGCCGCATCATGCGGATAACGGATATGGTATTTAACGCCGATCAGGTTATTGATCTTGCCGGGTTTGTTGCGAACAAAATCGCGGTTCCATTTCAGATCCAGGTTGCTGCGTTTACCAAAACACGCTGCGGCAATGCTGGCCGTGTACCGGCTATCTCCTGCCAGGATGGTAAATCGATCTTCTTCATAAACAATATCCTGCACTTTGGTTCCGGTGTATACCCTTACCCCTTTCTGTTTTGCCAGTTGGTACAGGGTATCATCCAGCAAATAACGGCTCACCCCAAACCCGCCCAGGGGCAATGAAAAATCATACCCTTTGCCTGTTGCGTCTGAAACATGCAGCCGGCTGATACCAGGCAATCCCAGGCTGTCAAAACGGAATCCACATCGTATCAGAAAATCTTTGCTTTCCATGCTGATATATTCTCCGCAAACTTTATGATACGGGTACTGTTCCTTTTCAAAAAGCACAACCCGGTAACCGGCATCGGCTGATTGTATAGCCAGGGTAAGCCCGGCCAGGCCGCCACCCACAATGGCAATATCATAGTCGCACACTGGTAACCTATTCATGCTTCCAGGTTATAAGGTATCGGAATGCCCATTTCCATTGTATAGACATGTTTGCCAGCCCCGCTTCCCTGCCTATTTGTATCCATTCGTTTTTTATAAACCCCCTTGCCACGCTCAACGGCGCATCGTTCTTTACCAGGTAAGAAGAGGAGAAAAGTCTTGTAAGCATTCTTATTGATTGATAGGCGATAGGATGGCGATGAAGGTCGTTGATAAAAAATCCAAGATGACTGTTTTTTCGCATCCATTGCAGCTGGCTTACCAGTTCTTCATGGGTAAAATGGTGACAGAACAAGCTTGAAAAAATGATATCAGGCTTTTCGGCAAAAACAACGTTCGCATAATCACTCACCCTCCATTCGGAAATCCCGTTCAGGAGCTTGCGGGAACCGGCCACCTCAATACATTCCTTTTTCAAATCAATCCCGATACACCGAACCTGTATCTTCCGGCGATGGCACCATTGGGCAATGGCGGCCAGGTTATCACCGCCGCCGCATCCTATTTCACAAACGGTAATTCTTTTATGCAGGCCCACCAGTTCGGCAAATCCTTTTACAGTGATCGCATGACCACCCAGCAGGGTGTTGATCGTATTCAACTCCTCCATATTCTTTTTGATATCCGCAAATGGGATACCCTCCCCATCCAGCAGCTCCTTCTGGTATGAACGGAATTGTAGCGACATTATCTTTCTGCTATAAAAGTTTCCATGGTAAGTCCGGGACCAAAAGCCATTCCCAGGGTTCTCATACTGCCTGCCTCCACCCCTTCCATCAGTTCTTTCAACACAAAGAGTACGGATGGTGATGACATATTTCCATATCTGGATAGGATATCCCTTGCCGGTGCCATATCGGCCGCCGACAGTTCCAGCTGTTTTTGTATCATATCCAATATTCTTTTCCCACCGGGATGTATGCACCAGTGCGTGATATCGTTTACCGTAAGCCCATGGTGCCGAACGGCTGCAGTAACCAGCTTAACAACATCACCACTGATCAGCTGTGGTATATAACCGCTCAATGTCATTAAAAAGCCCTGGCTGCTTAACTGCCAGGCCATATCCGCTTTACCTTCCTGCGCAACATAGGAATAAAACCCGCGTAAGGAAAGGGCGTTATGCGATTGGATTTGATTGGACACCAGTACAGCAGCCGCGCCATCCGCAAATAACAGGCTGCTGGCCGCATTATCGGGCGTAAATTCTTTCTGAAAATGAAGGGTGCAGAATTCGGTAGCTACTATGATCACATTTGAACCGGGCGTACTGTCGCATATCATCTTCGCCAGCTTCAGCGCATGAATAGCGGCATAGCAGCCCATAAAGTTTACTGAGGTCCTGAAAATATCCGGCGAAAGATCCATCGCCTGCATGATCTGGAGATCAAGGCCCGGCGCGCTCATACCCGTGCAGCTTACCGTTACCAGGTGGGTTATTTCCTTTGCCGCCATCTTCCCATCAATACAACCGGCTATTGCTTCTACCGATAAACCGACTGCCTCTTCCTCATATATTTTCATTCTTTGTTCGAGGGTAGGAAAGGGCGCGTCCACTGCGTCGGGGATGAAGGTCCTGGCGGGCCCGGGAACACCATAATCACCTATCACAGAATATCGCGTGTTGATGCCGCTATGGTCGTAGAGGAATTTAAGCTTGCGCGTATCCTCCCCGTTTAGTGCATATACTTCCTGCATAAACCGGAAAATGTCTGATTGCCGGTGGCGGAAACCGGGTACCGCTGTTGCTATTGAAATGATGTCAGCCAAAATATCTGCATATTAAAAGGGTGATAAACCCCAGGTTAGTACAGGTTGATGCCAACCAGTTCATTTTCATTGTATGCAAAAAGTCGGCCATGGCCTCATTTGCCCATACTTTCAGGAACCACTGTATAAAATATACCAGAACGGGCAGGAAAAAGATCTGCAGCAGGCCAAAATACAGGATATGGTCGCTTTGCTGGTAGTAAAAAAAAAGAACCGTGAATGCCACCAGGTACATAACCGCGCAGAACAGGAAGGTACCGCGCTTGCCCAGCAGGATGGAAATAGTTTGTACACCATCTCTTTTATCCGCTTCATGCTGGTAGATCTGTGTAATGGGATAAAATCCGCCTATCAGGAAGCAGGCGGCTACCATTCCCAGCCAGGGCCATTCGCTTAAAGGCAATCCCGATGCTCCCTGGTATACCACCAGGAACATCAATCCCCCCTGGTTAAGAATAACCGTAAGATAGCCGGCAATCGGATATTTCTTTATCCGGATACCCCGGTAGCTATACAGCCGCGAGCAGGTAATATACACCAGCAATAGCCAAAAGAAAAGCCCCGATACCAGCCATGAAAGGGCCAGCGCCAGTATATCCATGATGATAGTAACATAAAACAACTCTTTCTCAGGGGCCATGGGGTGTTTAATACCCCCGATACTACCTGTATCCCGGTCCATGTAACTGTTATAGCCATTACTGGATGGATATACCAGTAAATGAATAATACAGAACATAAGTACAGCCCTCGGAACATCTATTTCCGGTACACAACTGAGGGCGAACCAGAATACCGGCATCAGGAAAAAAGAGAAGGGAAACCGGAGTAATTGCAGCGTGGATTTCTGTAAGATCATACACCGGGCGTTTTTGTGATAACGCTATCGTTGAGCAAATAGTTGCCTTTCCTTCAAATTTGCTGTTTCCCTTTGTATCCCTTTCAGGATAAAATAGATCACCACGCTGGTAATAGCCGCAAAAAAGCACCATACGGATACCACATACAACTTGTAAAATATTGCCGATAATACCAGTGTGATGGTGAGGCAATAGCCAAATATCCACATCCGCTTAACTGTTGAGATATAACACGGTAACAGCGTCACAATAAAATACAGGATCTCTGTAACGATGGCGTACCATCTGGGAAAGGCCACGGTATAGTCGATATGGTGTTCATTCACGAGGGCCATAGCCGGATATACAATCATACAATACACCTCACTGGCTGATAGCAGCACGGCCATTGCGAGCATAATGGAAAACATCATTCTCCTGATCGGATCTTTCTCCAGGCATACAACCGAAAACGGTATCCACACAGGCCAGAGCACATGCGCAAAAAAAAGAAAAGAATGTATGGCCGCCTGCTGGTACGCCATGTACTCCGGGTGCATCAGGGTAAGCCAGGTAAACCCTTCCGCTACCTGCTGTATACCAAACAACAAAGGGATTGCCGCAAAAGGCCGTTCTGCGCGGGATTTTGTTCCCGCGAGCGTAACAGTGCCAATAGCCGTTAGCACGATACCTGACCCGAAGCTTGCAGTAGCGGAGAAACACATGGAAGTCGGTTTGTGGTTTGAGGTTAGATAATTCCCATTTTCTTCATCAGGTAAGTTGCATTGGTGGACTGGGCCACGCCATTTTTCTTTTTGAAATCGAAATGAAGTCCATCTGTGGTAAGTTCACTTTCGAAACAGAAATTTTCAACTGAGCCGGGGTTCTCTGCTGCCAGGATACCTAATTCGGTATCGTGGGTAGCTATCAGGGTGAGGCTTTGATAGCACAGTATTTTTTTGATGAGCAGGGCCGTGCCATCGTGCTTGTCTCTCGAGTTGGTGCCTCTCATCACCTCATCCAGCAATACCAGGGAAGGAACGGGGCTTTCCAATGACTGGATAATCGCCTGCAGGGCGCGTAGCTCGGCGTAGAAATAAGAAGTGCTTTCCGAGAGGGAATCTATATGATGAAAAGATGTCAGGAATTGCACGGGAGTGAACTCAAATTGCCTGGCAAAAACCGGCGCGCCCATCTGGGCCAATACCATGTTCAGTCCCACTGCCCGCAGGTAGGTACTTTTTCCCGACATATTGGAGCCGGTAATGATGTGGAGCTGCGAGCTGGTTCCTATCGACAGGTCATTTACTACCGCGGCTTCTTCTTTCATGAGCGGATGGCCCATGCCAACTGCCTCTATGGATAAACGGCCCTGTACGGGTTGGGGGAATATAAAGGCGGGGTGATTATAATGAAAACCGGCAATTGAATTCAGCAATTCCATTTCCCCCAGGGTATCCAGCCAGCCGGGTATCTGCGATTGATATTGCCTGTTCCACTTGAGATAAGCCCTGGAACAAAGCAGGTCTAGTAAAAAAAGTCCGTTAAGAACAAAAGAGAACAGGCTCATGCGGAGGTCGAACAGGCCGGTTAGCTTCGACAAATGTTTAAAAGCTCCGGCCGCTTCGTTGATCTGCTGCTGCTTTTTTACCAGTAGCGGATCCTGGAAAGTGGCATTGCCAATCATTGCAAAGCATTGCGCATACTGGTTGTACAGGTAGCTGCGCTTGGAAATATGGTTGTAGAGCTTATTCACTCTCCTGAAAACAAAAGAAAGTATCAACAGCCCCAGCACTCCAAACAATAGCATAAAACGATAGTTATCTTCCCATACCGAATACAGGGTAACCGCTATCCCTGCTACGGGCCATACTTTCGCCAGGAAAGACCATACCCCTTTTTCAATCACAGAAAATGTTTCGAGAGGGATACCCGCTTTTAACTGCGGCAGTGCCTCTTCTTCTTCTAACAGTAATGCCCGGGCTAATAGTTCCTGTCGGAAGGCGAGTTGGGTTGCCAGTTCCTTTACCGCCCCCTGGTAGGAGGTAATATCCACGGGATCAAGGAATGGATGGGATAAGTGCTTGGCGAGTTGCTCTTTTCCGGGTAGGCTGCCCGTTCTGTTGAGTTGCTGAAACAAGGAGTGCTTTCCAAAAAGACCGAGATCAACAGTAAATCCTTTGGCGGAAACATAGCTCTCACCGTTATTCAAAAAAGATTCGCGGCCTTCACGGATATCCAGTTCGTTCTGGTTGATGAAGATCAGTTGCTGAAGGAACTTGAATTCTTCCTTCTTTCTCCCTGAAAATAAAACCAATACCACAAAAACGGGAATGGTGCAAATGGCATATAGCAATTCGTATCCCTCAAATCTATCCCTGAAAGCTGAATACACAAACCAGGCCGCCATAAGAAATAGTATCAGTCGCGCTACACTGATGCGCCACAGTTCTTTCCGGATAACAGCCTGTTCCCTGGTAAATTTCTCTATCCGTTCCTTATAGATGCCTGTCCTTTCATTCTCCATAGCCATTTTTTTCAGTTCAATTTACCAGTGATGTACCATCCTGTATACTCACCTGGTAGGTTGTAAGCGGGATGCCGAACTTATCTATATAAAAAGCGGCGGTGCTGGTTATTACCCGGTCTACATCCTCTTTCTTAACCAGGTTGATGGTGCAGCCGCCAAAGCCGCCTCCCATCATACGGGCACCCCATACCGCGTCATCACCGGCAACGAATTCCACCAGTGCATCGGCTTCCGGGCAGCTTACCTCGTATAGTTCACTCAATCCCTTATGTGTTTCAAACATCTTCTTTCCGAATGCACTGATATCATTCCGTACCAGGTCATCGCATCCATCCTGCAGGCGTTGAATTTCCTCTACTATGAACCGGCACCTGTTAAACACAGGGCTTCCGGTGCTCAGGCATTCACGCACCATTTGCGGCGAAGCATCGCGCAGGCTTTTCACCTGGGGATATTGTTGTTGTATTGTTCGCACGCCCTCTTCGCATTCCTGCCGCCGTAAATTATATTCACTGGATGCCAGCGAATGTTTTACACCTGTGTCCATTAATACAACCTGTATATCGGTAGTATGGAAAGGCATATAGGCGTATTCCAGTGAGCGGCAATCCAGGCGTACTACCTGATCTTTTTTCCCGAACATACTGGCAAACATATCCATGATGCCACACTGCAATCCTACAAACTGGTTTTCTGCCCGCTGCGATAACTGCACCATCTCCAAGGGGGACAGTTCCGTTTTGAATAAGGTATTCAAAGCAAAAGCGGTGGCGCATTCTACCGCGGCAGAAGAAGACAAACCCGCGCCTAATGGAACATCACCTGATACAACAGCATTAAATCCCCTGAGGGCATGCCCTTCTTTTTGTAACTGGTCCACCACACCCAGTATATAGTTGGGCCAATGCAGATCACTCACCGCAATGGTATCCAGCCGGGTTTCAAATGATTCCTCCAGGTTGGCGGCTACCAGGTGTACGATATCATCCTCCCGGGCCTGTATGGCCAGGTAGATAGCTTTGTCTATTGCTGCAGGTAATACAAACCCAAGATTATAATCGGTATGCTCACCGATCAGATTAATTCTTCCGGGGGAGCGTACGATACAATCCGGCTCACCAAAATGTTGCCGGAATATATGTTTGATCTGTGTAACCATTGGTATGATCATTTTGGCTTTCTATAAACTTACTTCTGTGTGCATGTCTGGTATGGATACATGCGGGTAGCCTTTGCTCCTTAACCGTTCTGCAAACTCCTCCTGTACATCGTATTCTCCGTGTACCAGGAAAATATTTTTCAATTTTGTTTTATCCTGTGAGGCGATGAACTCGCAAAGATCGTCGTAGTCACCGTGCGCACTCATGCTGCGCATCTGCCCTATCTCGGCCACCACTTTAAACATATCACCAAAGATCTTCACTTCTTTTGCCCCATTCATTAACCGCCCTCCCAGCGACCGTGGTTCACAATATCCCACCATGAGTATGGTATTCTGCGGATCACCGATATTGTTCATGATATGGTGCTTTACCCTTCCGGCATCGGCCATACCGCTTGCGGATATGATTACACAGGGCTGCGGCCGATCGTTCAGGGCCTTGCTTTCATCAACGGTTTTGATGAACTTCAGTCCTTTGAAATCGAAAGGATCTTTGTCCGATTCCATGATCTTACGGATATGCGCATTAAAATATTGAGGATACATTTTCAGCAGGTCGGTTGCTTCACGGCTTAGCGGGCTGTCTACATACACCGGTACAGCCGGCAACCTGTTCTCCAGTTCCATCTGGTTCAGCATATACAGCAGTTCCTGCGTTCGGCCAACACTAAATGATGGAATGATCAGTTTTCCCTTTTTCTCTATACATGTTTTATGAACCCATTCCCAGAGTGTGTCTACCGAACCCAGTACATCTTTATGCAGTTTGTTGCCATAGGTGCTTTCCAGTAAAATATAGTCCGCCTGTGGAAAGGTTGCGGGTGATCGAAGGATCGCGTCATTATACCTGCCCACATCTCCGCTAAAGCTTACCTGCGTTGTTTTCCCGTCTTCGGTTATCCGCAGGTGAACAGCCGCACTGCCGATAATATGACCGGCATCCGTAAACATCAGTTCAACTCCTTTTTCAATAGCAGCCCATTGATTGTATTCAACAGTCTTAAAGAGGGGTAGTGCCGCTACCACATCTTCCGGCACATACAGGGGCTGGTAAGGCGGCAGGCCACTCCGGGCTCTTTTCTTATTGATGAATTTCGTATCGTCGCGCTGGATCTCAGCGGAATCTTCCATGAGAATAGCGGCAAGTGCCTCGGTAGCGGGGGTGGCAAATATATCTCCTGTAAATCCTTCCCTCACCAGTTTGGGTATTAACCCACAATGGTCGATATGCGCATGTGAAAGAACCAGGTGGTCCACCGATGCGGCATCAAATCCAAAGCTCTCATTCAGGATATCCGTGTCCTTTCCCATCCCCTGGAAAAGGCCGCAATCGAGCAATATTTTTTTCCCGTTGTCCAGGGTAATAAGGTGCTTGGAACCGGTTACCGTTCTGGCCGCTCCGTGAAAGGCTATTTTCATTGGGTCATGCTTTTACCGACCGGGCTTTAAAACTCCAGGTCACAAAAAATTCTGATACCAGTTCTCCTGCTTCGTTTACACCGGCCGACCTGCAAACTACCGTTTGCCCTTCACCGGTTGCGATAGATTGTTCGATTGCCGTATGAATGGCGTTCCCATCCGTGCAGGTAAAGTACACGCGGCCGGTTACTTTCCTGCTGAATTTTGCTTCCAGGCCTACCACCAGCATACTCACCGCCGGATTGCGCTGATAGATTTGTCCAAACCCCAGCAAACCCGTACTCATTTCAGCGGCCATTGCCTGAATGGCGAAGTACATGGAACGGAACGGGTTTTGGTTGAACCATTTGTATTGAACGGAGATGGTGGCGTGTTGATGATCTATCTCATCTATCCTTAACCCGGCAAAAAAAGCGGAGGGTAGTTTTTGAAGCATGAATACCCGGAATCGAAAAGGATTACTGATTTGCCGGCGGAATTTTTCGAAACTCGGATTCATGGCGTTAGTTATAATAGTAGTGCGGCCAGCGCGTAATCCGCCACAAGAATAAGGATACAGCTTACCACCACGGCACTGGTGCTGGCGCGGCCAATTTCCAGCGCGCCCCCTTTCACATTATAGCCGTAATAAGCCGATATGCTGCTGATGATAAATGCAAATGTGTATGATTTGTATAGTGCGATATTAATATTATAGATATTCAGGTTCTGCCTGAGGCCCACATCAAAAATATCTGTGGCCAGTATGCCCGCCAATGCGCCGGCGGTACGTCCGCCCCAGATACCCAGTACCGCAGAAATAATGATCAGGAAAGGAATGACTACCAGTGAAGCCAGAATCTTGGGTAGGACCAGGTAGCTTTTGGTATTGATGCCCATGATCTCCAGCGCGTCTACCTGTTCGCTGATGCGCATATTGCCCAGCTCACTGGCGATCTTGCTTCCTACCACGCCGGCCAGCACTACGCTTAATACGGTAGGCGATAATTCCAGGATCATACTATCGCGCACGATCTGCGCTATGGTAGATGCGGGTACCAGCGGGCTTACCAGTTGATAGGCTGTTTGTACGGTTGTTACCGCACCCAGGAACAAAGAAATGATCACCACAATCGGAAGGGCCCCGATACCGATCTCGGCGCACTGGTGCATAAATTCTTTCCAGTACATCCGCCAGTTCTCAGGCTTGGTGAACATTCCTTTTAACATCAGGAGATAACTGCCCAGGTGTGTAAAAAATGACATAGCTATTATTTTAAAACCCTAAAAGGGGTCTATCTTTTTTTCTTTCTTTTCCACCACGAACTTTTCTGCACCGCTTCATCCGTATTGATCCGGCATTTCATCTGGGCATCCACCACCGCAATGAGTGCCATATTGATGATGCTCCTGGAAGTGCTGCCTAACTGCAGAACATGTACCGGCCGTTTAAGGCCCAACAGGATCGGACCGATGGCATCGGCACCGCCTACTTCCTTTAACAGGTTGTAAGTTACGTTACCCGCGCTTAAGTTAGGAAAGATTAATACGTTTACATCTTTATCTACCAGCTCGCTGAAAGGGTAGTTATCACGCAATATCTCTTTGTTAAAAGCCATGCTCGCCTGCATCTCGCCATCTACGATGAGTGAAGGGTTCTTTTGCTTGAGTATACGCGTGGCATCGGCCACCAGCCTGGCTTCCGGCGAATCACTGCTGCCGAAATTGCTGTAACTCAGCATAGCGATGCGGGGTGTGAGGTTGAAATTCCTTACTTCCTTGGCAACCATCAAAGTAATATCCGCCAGCTCTTCCGAAGTAGGATGGAAATTTACCGTTGTATCCGCCAGGAACAGCGGGCCTTTCTTGGTGAGCAGCAGGTACATGCCCGCAATTTTCTTCACTCCTTCTTCCGTGCCAATGATCTGCAACGCAGGGCGGATGGCTTCCGCATAATTCTTGGTAAGCCCGGACAGCATCGCGTCCGCATCGCCGGTTTCAACCATCATACATCCGAAATGGTTGCGGTCGTTCATCATTTTGCGGCTCTCATAAAGGTTAACGCCCCTGCGCTGCCTTTTTCTGAAGAAAAGTTCACCATAAAATTCCCGTTTCGATTCCATCTCATCGCTGGTTGGATCAATAATAGGAAGGTCGGCAATATCAATATTATTTTGTTCCGCAATCCGGTTGATCTTAACAGGATTGCCTAAGAGGATAGGATAAGCAATGCCATCATCATATATAATACTGGCAGCTTTTAAAATTTTAAGGTTATCCGCTTCCGCAAAGATCAATCGTTTGGGATCGCGGCGGGCTTTGTTTCCAATGGCCCGGATCAGCTGGTTATCGAGACCCAGCCTTTTATTCAGTTCCAGCTCATAGGCTTCCCAGTTGGCAATGTTTTTCTGTGCCACCCCGCTTTCAACGGCGGCTCTTGCCACGGCAGGCGCAACCGTTGCCAGGAGGCGGGGATCGAGCGGCTTGGGAATAATGTACTCGGGGCCGAACGACATATTATTCTGGTTATAGGCCATATTCACGATATCGGGAACGGCAGATTTCGCCAATCCGGCCAATGCCTTAACAGCGGCCAGCTTCATTGCCTCATTAATCTGCCTGGCTCTTACATCAAGCGCGCCGCGGAAAATATAGGGAAAGCCTAAAACATTATTTACCTGGTTGGGATAATCAGACCTGCCTGTTGCCATGATAATATCTTTACGGGCGGCAATAGCATCTTCATAACTGATCTCCGGGTCGGGGTTGGCCATGGCAAAAACAATAGGATTCTTCGCCATGCTTTTAATCATCGCCTGTGTAATTACATTACCTACACTCAGCCCCAGGAAGACATCCGCGTCCTTCATGGCTTTTTCCAGCGTGATATCGTTTTTCTTCACCGCAAACCGTTCTCTTATTTCACCCAGGTCGGTTCTGCCTTTGTGCAATACTCCATCTTTATCAAATAGGATAAAGTTTTCATACCTGGCACCGAGTGCTACATACAACTGAATACAGGCCATCGCAGCCGCTCCCGCCCCATTCACAACAAAACATACTTTCTCTATTTTTTTCTTTTGTAATTCCAGCGCGTTCAGTAAAGCGGCACTGCTGATGATGGCAGTACCATGCTGGTCATCGTGCATCACAGGAATATTCATCTGCTCGCGCAGTTGCTGCTCGATATAAAAACATTCCGGTGCTTTGATATCTTCCAGGTTGATACCTCCAAATGTGGGTCCCAGTGATTTTACGATCTGTACAAACTTCTCGGGATCCTTCTCATCAATCTCTATGTCAAACACATCTATATCAGCAAATATTTTAAAAAGAACGCCCTTTCCTTCCATCACCGGTTTACTGGCTTCAGGGCCAATATCCCCCAGGCCCAGTACCGCCGTACCATTGGAGATTACGCCTACGAGGTTTCCCTTGGCGGTATATTTATAAACGTCTTCAGGATTTTTTGCGATTTCTTTACAGGGTTCGGCCACACCCGGACTATACGCCAGCGAAAGATCGCGCTGTGTTTTCGCTTCTTTGGTGGGAACCACTTCTATTTTACCGGGTCTTCCGCTTGAATGGTATTCGAGTGCCTGTTCTTTGCGTAAATCGGTGTTTTTTGACATTGTTGGATTTATTTGTTTATTGGTTTGTTGTAGCACAGGCCCCGAGGAAAGCCATCATTCCCATTCCTGTTTCTATCGCCCGCTCATCGATATCAAATTGCGGGGTATGCACGTTGTGGATGATGCCTTTTGCTTCGTTACGAACGCCCAGCCGGTAAAAACAGCCGGGGATCACCTGCGTATAGTATCCGAAATCTTCGGCTCCCATTCTCATTTCCGTTTCCTGTACATTTTCATTTCCCATGTACTGGTTGGCAAGCTGCCAGGCGGTTTCAGTTAGTACCGGATCATTATCCACTGTGGGGTAACCTACATCAATATGAAGGTCCAGTTCCGCCCCCATTCCTTCCACTATTCCCGTAGCTACCCTGCGGATCAGTTCATGGGCCTTATACCGCCAGGTTTCGTCCATGGCACGGAACGTACCCATCATTTTTACCTCACTCGGAATAACATTGGTAGTATGCCCCCCCTGTATGGAACAGATGGATAAAACAGAAGGTGATGTCGGGTTATTATTCCGCGATATGATCTGCTGAAGTGCTACCACCAGGTGCGAAGCGATGAGAACTGTATCGGCCGTTAAGTGTGGCGCGGCGGCATGCCCGCCCTTGCTTTTAATGGTAATATATATTTCATCCGCACTGGCCATTACCCTTCCCTTGCGGAAACTTAGTTTGCCCAGGTTGAGGCCGGGATGTACATGTAATCCGAAAATACCCTGTGGCTTCGGGTTTTCCAGCACTCCTTCCTTTATCAGGTAACTGGCACCACCGGGATTTCTTTCCTCACCCGGCTGAAAAATAAGCTTAACCGTTCCAGTCCATTCCTGCTTCAGCTCATTCAGTATTTTAGCGGCTCCTAATAGAATGGTAGTGTGTACATCGTGTCCGCAGGCGTGCATCACACCGGGATTTTTTGACTGGTAGGCAGTTTCGTTCGCTTCCTGTATCGGTAAGGCATCCATATCCGCGCGCAAGGCAATCACACGGCTGCCGGGGTCCTTTCCTTCAATGATGCCCACCACACCTGTCGTGGCCCTGATGTCAAAAGGTATACCAAAGGACGCCAGTTGGGACTGAACGAACTGGCTGGTTTGAAATTCCTGGTAACTTAATTCGGGATGTGCGTGCAGGTGACGGCGGACGGCGATGAATTCGTCTGAAAGCTGATGCGCCAGTTCCTTTATTTTTTGTTCTAGCATGTGGTATTCATTATGGTATTAACTCTTCATCCGGCGGCGGCGTGTATTCAATACCATCTTCAACAATATATACCCCTTGGGGATAAAGCCTGTTCAAAACAATTTTAAACTTCTCCGCATCTTCCCGCTTAATAAAATTGCCGATGCGGACTTTAAAATTGGGTGATTGATATAATGCATAACTTTTATGCTCGGGGAACTTAGACAGCAACTCTGATTTTATCCTGAATGCGTCATCCCTTTTACTGGTGCTGATCACCTGTAGGCGAAACCCTTTATACAGTCCGTTGGCCGTAAGCATAGATGCTTTCCTGTTGGCAAGCGTCTGCTTCACGGTAAGTATATCCAACCGGGCATCTTTTTTAACGATAATGGAATCAGATGCCAGTGCCTGTATAGCAAAAGCGGTAAAAAAAACAATCATTCCTGTTCTTATCCTCCCGGTCATGAAATTATTTTCAGTAAGGTACGATATTAGCGGGTAAAGGTAGTTGAATTGGTTGATTGGGGATTACGAATTGCGGATGGCGGATTGGGTTAGTAGGGGGTTGTTCCGGATTGTCCTTGGGCGATGGCTACGCTGGCGCTGCAGCCAAGGCGGGTGGCACCTGCCTCTATCAGTTCTTTTGCGAAAGCATAGTCGCGTATGCCGCCGGAAGCCTTGATCTGTATGGCATTGGCCAGGTGTTTGCGAAAAAGCTTAACCGCTTCAACAGTGGCGCCTTTTTCGGCATAGCCAGTGGAGGTTTTCAGGAAATCTACCCCGGCCAGCCCATAGATATCGCAGCATGTAATGATTTCATCATCGGTAAGGATACCGCTTTCAATAATGATCTTTACAACTTTATTCCTGGCCCGGACAATCGGCATGATATGATTGATCTCGTTGGCCAGGTATTGCCAGTCTTTATTCTTGATAGCGGATATATTAATCACCACATCCAGTTCATCCGCTCCGTCAACAATCGCCAGCAGTATCTCCGCAATTTTTGCTTCTACCGCCGAATATCCAAACGGAAAGCCTATCACAGTTGCTACCTTAACGGTTGAACCCCCGGTAAGTTCCTTCGCCTTCTTCACAAAATTAGGAGGAACACAAACCGCAGCAAATCCATACTCCCTGGCTTCGGCGCATAGCTTTTCTATGTCGCTTACCAGCGTGGTAGGCTTAAGAATAGTGTGATCTATGTATGATGCGATGTTCATCGGGTAATCAGTAATTAGTAATCACCCTGCGTCACGTCCATGACAAGCCTTATACTTCTTTCCGCTTCCGCAAGGGCAGGGGTCATTCCTTCCGATCTTTGGGCCTACCACAATCGGTTGTTGTTTTACCGGTGTGGGATCATAATAATCGTTCTCTGCCGGCGGCGCGTCAACATCCTCCTTGTTGGCACTCATGCGGCTCATATCTGTTTTTTTCTGGCGCCCTTCTTTCAGCTCATCGCCCTCATTCAAGGGGATACCGGCGTGTGAAAGGAACTGAACGATATCACGGTTCACTTCACCATCCATTTTCTTGAACAGTTCAAAAGCCTCCATTTTATATATTACCAGCGGATCTTTCTGTTCGTAAGTGGCTGTTTGCACACTTTGTTTCAGGTCATCCATTGAACGCAGGTGTTCTTTCCAGGCATCATCAATAAAGCCCAATGTTACGGTACGCTCAAGCGAATTAACCAGTTCCGCTCCGTTGGTCTCCAGCGTTTTATTCATATTGGCCAACGCCTGTATGGCACGGCGTCCATCGGTAAATGGCACGATCACGTTCTCTACCTGTGAGCCCTGCTGTTGTTTGATGTTTTTAAAAACGGGGATGGACTGCTTCATCAGGTCCTGCTTCCTGTTCTCGTATGCGGCTGCGGCCTGGGTGTATAATTTTTCCGCCAGTTCGTGCGCGGGTAATTTACCCAGTTCCTCCGGTGTAATCTCCGGATCTACACCGAAGTTAACAATCACAGCCAGCCTGAAACCTTCATGATCATTCAGTTCCTTAAACGAGAGTACCAGTTCTTCCGCTACCGAGTAAAAAGCATTATCCAGGTCAAGGGCAAGCCGTTCTCCAAACAAGGCATGGTTACGCTTGCTATAGATTACTGTACGTTGCTTATTCATCACATCATCATACTCCAGCAAACGCTTACGTATTCCGAAGTTGTTCTCTTCCACTTTTTTCTGCGCACGCTCGATCGACTTTGTGATCATGCTATGCTGTATTACTTCACCCTCTTTGTATCCCGCGAAGTCCATCACTTTTGCAATACGCTCACTGCCAAACATCCGCATCAGGTCATCTTCCAGCGACACAAAAAACTGCGATGATCCCGGATCACCCTGGCGACCCGCACGGCCCCTTAACTGCCTGTCTACACGGCGCGACTCGTGCCGCTCCGTACCCAGGATAGCCAGTCCACCGGCTTCTTTCACGCCTGGCCCGAGCTTGATATCCGTACCGCGACCGGCCATATTAGTGGCGATGGTAACCGCGCCGGCAAAACCCGCTTCAGCTACTATCTGCGCTTCACGGGCATGCTGTTTGGCGTTCAACACATTGTGGTTAATCTGCTTCTGGCGCAGCATACGGCTCAATAGTTCACTCACTTCAACCGAAGTGGTACCTACCAGTACAGGGCGTCCGGCGGCTACCAGCTTTTCAATTTCATCGATAACGGCCCCGAATTTTTCTCGCTTGGTTTTATACACCAGGTCCTGGTCGTCTACACGGATTGCCTGAACATTGGTGGGGATGGTTACCACATCCAGTTTGTAGATATCCCATAACTCGGCCGCTTCCGTTTCGGCGGTACCGGTCATACCGGCCAGCTTATGGTACATCCTGAAATAGTTCTGCAGGGTAACGGTGGCATAAGTTTGTGTGGCGGCTTCGATCTTCACATTTTCTTTTGCTTCAATGGCCTGGTGCAATCCATCTGAATAACGGCGTCCATCTAGGATACGGCCGGTTTGTTCATCCACGATCTTAACCCCACCATCCATCACCACATACTCAACATCTTTATCGAACAAAGTATAGGCTTTGAGTAATTGTTGTACGGTATGGATACGATCCGCTTTAACAGAATACTCATTGATGATCGCCTCCTTTTTATGCAATTTTTCTTCAGCGGAAAGGCTTGCGTCGTTATCAGCGGCAGCCAGGGATAAGCTGATATCCGGCAGCACGAAGAAATGGGGGTCTTCACCTGACCGGGTGATCAGCTGGATACCCTTATCGGTTAATTCAACCGAATTGTTCTTTTCATCTATATAGAAGTATAGTTCTTCATCTGCTTTCGGCATTTCGCGCGACTGGTCGGCCAGGTAATAATTCTCCGCTTTCTGCAGCTTAACCCTCAGCCCGGGTTCACTCAGGTATTTGATGAGGGCATTATTCTTCGGTAATCCACGGTGGGCGCGGAAAAGCGCAAGACCGCCGTCTTTAGGATCATCATTCCCTTCCGCTATTTTTTTCTTGGCCTCATTGAGGAACTGGTTGGTAGCTTTTTTCTGCGCCTCAACCAGCCGTTCAATGCGCGGTTTCAATTCAAAAAATTGTTGCTCACCGGTAACATGCCCGATAGGGCCTGAAATGATCAATGGTGTTCTGGCATCATCAATCAATACGGAATCCACTTCGTCCACCATGGCAAAATGGTGTTTGCGCTGCACCATTTCTTCCGGGGTATGCACCATGTTATCACGCAGGTAGTCAAAACCAAACTCGTTATTGGTACCATAAGTAATATCGGCCAGGTAAGCGTTGCGGCGGGCTTCGCTGTTGGGTTCATGTTTGTCAATACAATCTACCGTTAACCCCAGCCACTCAAACAGGGTTCCGTTCCATTCGCTATCCCTTCTTGCGAGGTAATCATTCACCGTAACAATATGAACACCTTCACCGGCCAATGCGTTGAGATAGGCGGGCAGGGTAGACACCAGTGTTTTACCTTCACCTGTTGCCATTTCAGCAATTTTTCCCTGGTGAAGTACGCTACCACCGATCAGCTGCACATCATAATGCACCATGTTCCAGGTAACTTTTCCACCTCCTGCGGTCCAGGTATTTTTAAATACCGAGTTGTTACCCGAAATAGTAACATATTCTTTTTTTACACTCAGGTTCCTGTCGAGTTCAGTAGCTGTGGATACCAGTTCGGTATTTTCCGTAAAACGGCGCGCGGTTTCCTTTACAACGGCAAATGCTTCAGGCTGTATTTCGGCGAGGATCTCTTCAATTTTTTTATCGCGTTCCTTTTTCAGCTTGTCCACGTCCTGGTAAATAGCATCCCTGCCATGGATATCGCTCAGCAGCAGCGACTCGGCCGCCTGCTTTCTTTCCGCGATCTGTGCGTCGATATCAGCCAGGTGTTGCTGGATGCGGGCGCGAAACTCAACTGTTTTATTACGCAGGGCATCATGGGTTAATCCCTGGTATTCCTGGAAAAACTGGTTGGCTTTCTGAACAATGGGCATCATTTGCTGCACATCCTTCTCACTTTTGCTGCCCCCGAATAACTTAGAAATGAACTTCAACATATCAAATGGTCAATTATATTAGAAATTTTAACAGTCAAAAAGGATGCGCAAAACATTTTTGAGCCAATTTGGCATCCTGTTAGAGCGGCCAAAGGTAAAGAATTTGACCGCAAGGGGCACACCGATCCTAAATCATTGAACCTTTATCAATTAGTTAACGAAAACTGATGCAGCTATTTAGAAAATTACTATTGTTTGCGCTAACCGGTTCTTGTTTTCAGGGCATTTCGCAGCAAAACCTGCAGGATTCCATTGCCGCGGAAAGGATCAACCTGAATAAAACCAATATGACAATCCTGGGGGCCTGGGCGGCGGCTAATATCATGCAGGGAAGTATATCGGCTGCCAGTGTAAAGGGCAGCGGGCATTACCTGCACCAGATGAATGTTTATTTTAATACCGTAAACCTGGCACTGGCAGGGGTGAACCTTTTACTCGTAAAAAAACAGCTTTCGCGGCATTATACCCTGGCCGATAACCTGCGGGAACAGCAAAAGATCGAAAAAATACTGCTATTCAATCTGGGGCTGGACGCCGCTTATATCACTACGGGGTTGTACCTGAAGGAGAGGGGCATGCGCCTGAACAAGGAACAGCCTGAAGGATATGGCAACAGCCTGTTGATACAAGGGGGATTCTTATTGATTTTTGATATCATTCAGTACGCCGGCCATCGAAAAAACGGCAGATGGATGGAAAAAACCTTCTCCAACCTGCAACTGGGGCCTACGGCAGACGGGTTAGGGGTGACTTATCACCTAAACTGACTTGAGGCGTGAACCGTGAACCGTGAATCGTGAGGCGTGAGACGTGAATCGTGAATCGTGAACCGTGAATCGCGGGGGATAAGCCATGGGCGTGAACGTCCAAATCATGAAAAAACTCATCTATTCCCCCCACTGACGATTCACGGTTCACGATTCACGCCTCACGTCTCACGTCTCACGCCTCACGATGCCCCCCCCCGCTATCTTCCGGGTTTTTTGGAGGAAACACTGGAATTTCAGGCCGATTCTGTTACTTTTGCACCCCAAAGAAAAGATTATGGCAGGACAGTTAAAAGAGGTACGTAACCGGATTAAGAGCGTTCAGAGCACCCAGCAGATCACCAAAGCCATGAAAATGGTGAGTGCCGCCAAATTACGCCGTGCCCAGGATGCGATTACACAAATGAGGCCTTACGCCCAGAAATTACAGGAAATGCTCAGCAATATCGTTAGCAGCATTGAAGGCGGGATGAGTATGAAACTGGCGGAAGAAAGGCCTGTAGAAAAAGTGCTGCTGATTGTTGTAACCAGCGACAGGGGTTTGTGTGGCGGTTATAATGCCAATATCATCAAACTGGCCAAAGCCACAATTGCAGAAAAATACGCTTCACAACTAAAGAAAGGTAAAGTAACCATCTGGAACATCGGTAAAAAAGGATGGGAAGCGCTTACCAAGGCGGGATATAGCACCAACGACAGCTTTAAAGATATTTACCTGAACCTTTCCTTTGAAAATGTGCAGGCCGCCGCACAAGCTGCCATGAAAGGGTTTGAGAACAAGGAATTTGATGCGGTGGAGATCGTTTACAGCGAATTTAAGAATGCCGCAACGCAGGTATTTAAAGCTGAACCTTTTCTGCCGATACCTAAAGTGGCAAAAAAAGCCGGTGGTAAAAAATCAGACTTTATTTTCGAGCCGGCCAAAGAAGAGCTGGTAGCTGAGCTCATGCCAAAGATACTGAATACCCAGCTGTATAAAGCTGTGCTGGATGGCAATGCCAGTGAACATGGGGCCCGCATGACGGCCATGGATAAAGCCAGTGAAAATGCGAACGAACTGCTGAAATCATTAAAGATCAGCTACAACCGCGCAAGGCAGGCTGCCATTACTACCGAACTTACCGAGATCGTAAGTGGTGCCGCCGCTTTACAGGGGTAAGTATAATTTAAAAGTCAAAATTAAAAAGACAGAGAATAGACCTGTTAATTTCTACTTTTAGATTATAGATTATAAATTATTAATTATTTACATGGAGCTCAGCCAGATCATACCACATATTGAAGTGCTAATTTTTGCCAGCGAGAAGCCGCTGACTTCAATGGATATTGTTGAGCTGATCAATAATACTTTTGGGTTTATCGAGGACCGAACCACACTAGACCAGGTGGAAAGTGCCTTGGAGGGTATCCGTGAAAAATATGATTCTGAGTTTTATCCATTCGAGGTGAAACAAAGCGGAGGTGGCTGGCAGTTTCTAACCAAGTCCAGTTTTCATTCCACGATCGCACAACTCAATGGCGACAAGTTCCTGAAAAGATTATCCAACGCTGCGCTGGAAACACTGGCTATCATTGCTTACAAGCAGCCTATTACCAAGGGGGAGATCGAAGCGATACGGGGGGTAAACAGCGATTACAGTATTCAGAAATTACTGGAAAAAGAATTGATATTGATCAGCGGCCGTAATGATAATATGCCGGGTAAACCCCTGGTATATGCCACATCAAGAAACTTCATGGATTATTTCGGTATCAATTCAGCCGCCGACCTTCCGCAGATCCGCGAAGTACTGGCCGACCAGGTAGTAGAAGGAACCATTATCAACCCCGCAGATTTTACCGATCAGAATGTAGCGGATACCGTTGCCGAAGCCACAGAAGAAACCGAAGAAGAAGTATCGGTTATTGCGGTTAACGAAGAAGGTGAACTGGTTATCAACCAGGATGAACCCACCCCGGATGAACCCGGTACTGATGAAGAAGCATCCCCTGAACAGAAAGAGCCTGAGAGTTAGGATTGCGAATTACGAATTGCGAATTAGCGATATGAATTTGTGATTGCTGGGAATAGATTAATTCAGCCATAAACTCGAAATCCGTAATTCGCAATCCGCAATCCGCAATTCTAAATCTCCCATCTTTCCTTACCTTCGAAACATGTCACAAAAACTAACCCGCGAGCAATTACTGGCTATCGCAGATGAATTTGGTACGCCTGTATATGTATACCACGCCGAAAAAATAACAGAGCAGTTCGAGAAACTCAAAGAGGCTTTTAAAGCCAGTAATACCCGCTTCTTTTATGCGGGCAAGGCTCTTACCAATATCAATATTCTGAAGCATATCCGTTCTCTGGGCTGTAATATGGATTGCAGTTCCATTAATGAAGTTTACCTGGCACTCAGGGCGGGCTTTGAGCCTTGTAATATATTATATACCAGCAATGGCATCGCTTTCAGCGAAATTGAAGAAGCGGTGGGATTGGGAGTAAATATTAATATTGACAGCCTTTCCAATCTTGAAAAGTTTGGAAAAAGGTACGGTCACACTTACCCGGTAGGCATCCGTTTACGTCCGAATATCATGGCAGGCGGCAACCTGAAAATTTCTACCGGTCACAGTCAGAGTAAATTCGGCATACCGGTTGAGCAACTGGATACCTTGCTGTCTATTGTAAAAGAAAATGATATCCTCATTTCTGCTTTACATGTGCATACGGGAAGTGAGATAAAGGATGTATCGGTATTTCTGCAGGTGGCGGATATATTCTTCGACCTGGTTCCAAAATTCCCGGACCTGAAATTTCTAGACCTGGGCGGTGGTTTCAAAGTGCCGTACCGGGAAGAGGAAGCAGGCACTGATATGAACTTGCTGGGTGAGAAACTGGCGGAAGTATTGGCCCGCCTCAAACAAACACATGGTACCGATTTCCAGGTTTGGTTTGAGCCGGGAAAATTCATGGTAAGTGAATGCGGCTATTTTATTACTGAAGTAAACGTACTGAAACAGAATAACGGCTTTGTGTTTGCCGGCGTTAACAGTGGCTTCAACCACCTGATCAGGCCCATGTTCTACGAATCGTATCACCGGATAGAAAATATCAGTAATCCCGGCGCACCCGAACATCATTATGCGGTGGTGGGCAATATCTGCGAAACAGACACATTCGCCTGGGACCGCCTCCTGAATGAAGTTCGCGAGGGCGACAGGCTTGTATTCTATAATGCCGGAGCTTACGGCTACGAAATGGCCAGCAATTACAATGCCCGCTTTAAACCTGCCCAGGTACTGGTGATCAACGGAAAAGCGCACCTGATCAGCAAAAGGGATGTTCTGGAAGATTTGTTGAGGAACCAGGTGGAAGTACTTTAGCTGTTGGCGTTTAGCTTTTGGCTGTTAGCTGTTATATTTAGTAGTAATTTATTTAAAACTCAATTAACTTGGGAAACTCTTTGTATTAAGATGTTTGTTTTATCTTTATAAACGCTTGTTTCAGCCAACAGCCAACAGCCAACAGCCAACAGCCAACAGCCAACAGCCAACAGCCAACAGCCAACAGCCAATCCCATCCCTATGATCGAAATAAAAAACATAAGCAAACAGTTTGGTAACCGTGTGATCCTGGATGATATCAGTGCTGTGATGGCCTCGGGTAAATGTAACCTGATTATTGGAACCAGCGGTAGTGGAAAAACGGTGCTGACCAAATGTATGGTGGGGCTTTTTGAACCGGATACTGGTGCGATTTTGTATGATGGTGTGGATATGATGACAATGGATGATGAAGCGAGAAAATTGCTGCGGCAACAGATCGGTATGCTGTTCCAGGGTACGGCATTGTTTGATTCTATGACGGTTGAGCAGAATGTTCTTTTTCCATTAAACATGTTTACCAACTGGACCCTGGCCGAGAAAAAGAAAAGGGTGGATGAAGTGCTGGAAAGGGTAAATCTCAGGGATGCGCATGGCCGTTTTCCTTCGGAGATCAGCGGGGGAATGAAAAAAAGGGTGGGTATCGCGAGGTCTATCGTACTTAATCCCAAATATCTTTTTTGTGATGAGCCTAATTCGGGCCTCGATCCGCAAACATCGATGGTGATTGATAAACTGATCAAGGAAATTACCCTGGAATATAATATTACCACCATCGTGGTAACACACGATATGAACAGTGTAATGGAAATAGGGGATCATATAGTTTATCTCCACCAGGGACATAAACAGTGGGAAGGAAGTAAAGAAGAGATCATTTTCAGCAACGATGAACTGCTGAACAATTTTATTTTTGCTTCCGAATTCCTGCAGGATGCCAAACATATGCGGATGATGGAGATGGAAAACAAAAAAACAGTGTAACCATTATGAAATACGCAGCCGTTCTTCTTTCCTGTTTGCTTATTTCGGCCACCCTTTCGGCCCAGGCTACCCGCGACCCGGATGCCCCGTATAAAAAAGATCCGAAGCTACCAGCGTTTAAGATACTGCAAACAGACAGTTCCTGGTTCACCAAAGAACAGGTTCCCAGGCAGTACGACTATACCGCCGTTATCTATTTTGCCCCCGACTGCGGACATTGCCAATACACCGTTGGTGAGCTGGTGAAGCATATGGACAGCCTGAAAAATGTATTCTTTGTTATGGCGGCGTATAAGTCGCTCGCTGAAATACGGCAGTTTTATAATCATTATAACCTGGCCGTGTATCCCAACATACGCATGGGCCGCGATCCTGAATATGCCATACCCAGTTTTTACAGGGTAGAATCTACCCCTTTTGTTGCCGTTTACGACAAAAAGGGAATCCTTATCAAGGTGTATGACCCTCCTCATAACCCGGTTATGGAGGTATCGCAGCTGGTGGAACTGGTAAATAAGAAATGATCCCTACCTTTGCCCCGTTAAAAATTTTTCACGCTAAATATTTTATATGAAAGTAACTGTTGTAGGAGCCGGTGCCGTTGGTGCAACCTGTGCCGATAATATCGCACGCGCCCAGCTGGCGGATGAACTGGTTCTGTTGGATATTAAGGAAGGTTTTGCCGAAGGAAAGGCACAGGATATGATGCAAACGGCTGCTTTGCTTGGTTTTGATACACGTATTACCGGCAGCACGAACGACTATTCTAAAACAGCTAAATCAGATGTAGTAGTTATTACCTCAGGCCTGCCACGGAAACCGGGTATGACGCGCGAAGAGCTGATCGGTACCAATGCAGGCATTGTAAAAGGCGTTACTGAAAACTTGCTGAAATATTCACCGGATGCGATCATTATCGTGATCAGCAACCCGATGGATACCATGACATATTTGACTTTGCAATCCACCGGCCTGCCTAAAAACCGTATCATTGGTATGGGTGGTACACTGGACAGTGCCCGCTTTAAATATCAATTGAGCCAGGCCCTGGGTTGCAGCCCGGGCGACCTTAACGCAGTGGTAGTAGGCGGCCACGGAGATACTACCATGATTCCCCTGATACGACTAGCTACCTGGAACAGTGTACCCGTTACCAAATTCCTGAGTGCCGAACAACAGAAACAAATTGTGGCCGATACCATGGTTGGCGGCGCAACCCTTACCAAATTACTCGGCACTTCCGCCTGGTATGCACCCGGTGCCGCCGGTGCCGCATTGGTGGAAAGCATTGTTCGCGATGAAAAGAAATTATTTACCTGCTGCGTAAGCCTCGATGGGGAATACGGACAAAAAGATATCTGCCTCGGCGTTCCCGTAACCATTGGCCGCAATGGCTGGGAGAAAATACTGGACTTCGGTCTTGATGCAGACGAGCAGGCCCTCTTTAACAAGAGTGCCGAAGCAGTGAGGAGTATGAACGACGTTTTAAAGACTTTATAAATTTTTACACAGACCTAAAAGGCTGCCCTTTGGAGGCAGCCTTTTTTGATTGATTACCTGCTATTCTTGTGGGGCATTATGTATTTTATAATTTCAATCTTTACTGATAAAGAGTTGCATGGGCCCGATCTCCTGCATCTCCATGCACTTGAAATGTCCTTTCGGGCATTTGTTGTAGCCGATCTTGCTGCAGGGGCGGCAGGACAATCCTTTTACTTCTGACATATAATGGGGAACGGCTTCATCGCCATAGTAAGGCGTCATACCAAATTCGGGAACGGTATTGCCCCATATACTTATCATGGGCTTTTTAAATGCGGCGGCTATGTGCATCAGCCCGGTGTCGTGGGTTACGATATACTTAGCCAGCCTTACCAGTGCGGCACTTTCGTGAATGCTGAATTTGCCACAGGCATTGTATATCTTAATGCTATCCGTGGCAGCAATTTCATTTCCCGCCTCCCTGTCTTCAGGGCCACCCAGCAAAATGATGGGATAGGGAATGGATGCGCAAAGCTCTTTCAGTTTATGCAGCGGCAGTTTCTTTGTGTTTAGTGCCGCCCCAATCACAACGCCAACGAATCCAAATCCATGCGATAAAGGAATATCATCGGCCGTTATATGTGCGGCTTCCGGTATAAAATGGTCCAGTCCTTTACCATCATTTACTACCCCCAGCCGGGCAACCGTGTCCAGGTAACGGTCTACAATATGAACCGGGGGCATGCGGTTTATCTTGCATGCGGTTAACAACCATTTCCGGATATTGAGTTTGTGGAAGGAAGTGCTTGGAACCCCTTTCAATGCTTTCTTAATCCGCAGTGTACGGAGGTTATGGTGAAGGTCAATGATATGATCATACGCCTCTTCCTGTAACTGGTGTATCATCAAATCCCAACTGCTGCCCAACATCATCACCTTATCTATATAAGGGTTGGGAGAGATCAATGAAGCGAATGAAGCCTTGGTTAAAAAATGAACCTCCACTCCTGCCACCTGCTGTTTGAGGCAACGGATCACCGGGGTGGTGAGAACAATATCCCCGATAGAAGAAAAGCGGATGATCAATATTTTCATAACACGGATTTTGGGCACGAATTACACGAATCAGGCCGATTACACGAAATTCAATTCGTGTAATTCGTGCCCAAAATTCGTGTCATCCCTCAATATAATTTAGATCCTTATGAAAAGTTTCTTCGGTAAAGTAAAACGCAACCAGTGTGGTTCCCATCACTATAATGCCTGTAATAATTCCGCTTTGCAGAAGGCCCCAGCCCCATGATTTTTGAAACAGGTCGAGGAACATCAGGTTGATCAATGGCAGTGCCCCGCGTACCATGTTGGGTATGGTTGTGGCTGCGGTGGCACGCAGGTTGGTTCCAAACTGCTCTGCTCCCATCGTAATAAAAATGGCCCAGAAACCTGTACTGAACCCCAGCAAGGCGCATATGGCATACATGGTGGTATCAGAATTATTGTAGGGACTGAAGAATAAAACCAGTCCCACAATATTCAGCAACAGGAAATACAGCATCGCCTTTTTGCGGCTCTTATAATATTGGCTCACCAACCCGATCGCTATATCGCCAATAGCAATGGCGGCATAGGCGTACATGATGGCGCGGCCCCCTTCAATATGATTATCTCCGTACAGCTCTTTCGCAAAACGGTTACTCAGGTTTACCAGGATTCCAATCACATACCAGGTGGGTAATCCAATAAGTATGGCCAGCAAATATTTCTTAAATCTTTTGCCATTGGTAAAGAACATAAAAAAATTACCGCGCTGTACACCGGCCTGCTGTTTCACGGCATTGAACATTCCGCTTTCCGCAACGGAAATTCTCAGCAACAACAGCACTACTCCCAAACCGCCACCTATCTTATAGCATAAGCGCCAGTCACTGGTTGCCTTATAAATAAAATACGCGAAAACAGCACCAAACAAACCAATGCCCGCCACCAGTGAAGTTCCTACCCCTCGCTTCTCTTTGGGCAATAACTCGCTCACCAATGTAATGCCCGCCCCCAGTTCGCCCGCCAGTCCAACACCAGCAACAAACCTGGCCCAGGCGTACTGGTCAACCGTTTGCACATACCCGGTTACAAAATTTGCTACCGAGTATAATGCGATAGAACCGAATAAAACACTCAGCCTGCCCTTCTTATCACCAATGGTTCCCCACAATATCCCTCCTATCAGCAAACCCACCATCTGCCAGTTAATGATTTTAGTACTGGCCGCCAATACCTGCGCCTTATCCGTTAAAACAATACCCACACCCTGCAGGCTGGGCTCACGTACAATGGTAAACAATAACAGGTCGTAGATATCTACAAAATAACCCAGCGCGGCAACAATTACCGGCAGGGAAAGAATAGCGTATTTTTTTTCAACCATAACTTTTGGGTTTGTGGTTTGGGGTTTGGGGTTTGTTGTTGTCTGACTCAATATAGTTCATATCCAATCCGTAGGTCTCTCTGGTATGATAGGCAGCTATCGCGGCGATGGAAATGATGATGATGCCGGTCATCCAGCCCCCTGTAACATAACTGCCGGTGAGTTCACGCAGTCCTTTGTGCAATAGTATGATTAAGGGAAGGATACCGCGCACTACATTGGGAATTGAGATGGCCGTTGTTGCCCGGAGATTGGTTCCGAACTGCTCGGCCGACATGGTAATATATAAAACGGAAAAGCCCGCCCCGAAACCCAGGCAACTGCATAGCAGGTACATGGACTGTGTGCTGCCCCTTCCCCCGCCCTGCAGAAAATACAGGATAACAAATACTGACAGGATTGACAGGAATATAAAGAGGGCTTTCTTCCTGCTCTTTAGATAATTGCTTAAAATGCCGGCACTCATATCGCCAATACCAATGGCCACATACTGGTACATGATCGCTTTACCGGGATCAATACCCGTTATCCCGAATTCCCGGCCAAACTTGTCCGAAAAGGTGATCAGGATCCCGATCACATACCATACGGGCAACCCGATAGCTACTCCTTTCATATAACGTAAGAACCTTTCTTTGTCGGTGAACACCATCAGGAAATTACCTCGTGCTATTCCGGTTTTTTTCACATCGGCATACAGTCCGCTCTCCATCACATTCGCTCTTAAAAACAATAACAAAAAACCCATTACGCCACCGATATAATAGCAAAGCCGCCAGTCGCCGGATAACCGGTAGACAAAAAAAGCGCAAACGGCACCCAATACCCCTACACTGGCAATAATCGACGCGCCCAGTGCCCTTTTTTCTTTCGATAACATTTCGTTTACCAGGGTTATGCTGGCACCCAGCTCACCGGCGAGGCCAATACCGGCTATAAAACGAAGAACCACGTACTGGGGAACTGTTTGCACCATTCCATTGGCAATATTGGCCAGGGAATATAAAATGATGGATCCGAACAATACACTCAGCCTGCCTTTCTTGTCGCCCATTATTCCCCAAAGGATACCGCCCACCAGCAGACCTATCATCTGCACACTAATGATCAGCTCTCCTTTCGTTAATACTTCTTCGGGCGACAGGTGTAAAGATTCGAGGCTCGGTTTGCGGATGATGGCAAAGAGTAAGAGATCATATACGTCCACAAAAAATCCCAGTGCGCCAACAATAACCGGCAGGGAAAGAACACCGTATTGTTTCTGAGCGGTTGTCATGGCTGATGGGTAGGTGCTTTTTTCTTTTTGCCAGTAAAAAGCTTGATCATAACCGGCCCGCTGGTTACCAGCACAATTCCCAATACAATTATTTCAAGATGGTCTTTGAGGTCGAAACCGAATTGCGACAGGATCCATTTTTGCAGGAAGTGGCCCGCGAATAACATACTGAATACCCAGGCCACACAACCCACTATATTGAAAAAAAAGAATTTCTTTTTATCCATCATGACAATGCCTGCCACAATGGGAGCGAAGGTTCTTACAATAGGAATAAACCTGGCGATAACAATGGCTCCGCCTCCATGCTTCTCATAGAAATCATGGGCCTCTTTCAGGTACCTGCGTTTGAAAAGCAGGTTCTCTTTCCACTCGTACATCGTGGGACCCACCTTCCGGCCAAACCAGTATCCCGCCGAATTACCGGCAATACCCGCCAGCGATATCAGCACGAGTAATATGAGTAGGTCGGCAAATTCATTACCGGTGGGTACTACCTGTTCAGCCAGGTTAGCGCTATAGATGCCGGCCACGAACAGCAGGCTATCTCCCGGTAAAAAGAAACCGACAAACAAACCGGTTTCCGCGAATACAACAAAAAGAAGAAGCCATAGGCCACCGTGTTCAATATAAAACTGCGGCTGCAATAACTGGCTCCAGTGAAAGGAGGTGGCAAGCAAAGTATCGTACAACATAAAATTTTTATTCGGTTATGGCAGCTGGTTCGAGGGATCCTTCCCATTTACTTACTACACTGGTGGCTAAAGCGTTGCCCAATACATTGGTAGCGGTTCTGAACATATCGCAAAAATGATCGATCGGTAATATCAGGGCAATCCCCTCCGGCGGAATATGGAACATGGCGCAGGTGGCGGTTACTACCACCAGCGATGCCCTGGGTACACCGGCAATCCCCTTGCTGGTAAGCATAAGCACTACCAACATGGTTAACTGTGTGCCAAGGTCGAGGTGTATGCCATATGCCTGCGCAATGGCAATGCTGGCGAAGGTCATATACATCATGCTTCCATCGAGATTGAAAGAATAACCCAACGGGAGAATGAATGCCACTATTTTGTCTTTACACCCGAATTTTTCCAGTTCATCCGTCAGTTTGGGAAACACCGCTTCACTACTGGTGGTACTGAAGGCGATGATAAGAGGAGGAAAAATTTTGCGCAACAGTTCGGGCATTCTTTTTCCTAATACGATAAAACCTACTAGCAGCAGTACGGCCCATAATGATGCGATGCCGATAATAAAATACAAAAGGTATTTTCCATAAAAAACAAAAACCTCCAATCCTTTAGTGGCGATAACTGCGGCGATGGCACCAAACACACCGAGCGGGGCAAAGTTCATCACATAATTTACCATCCGCAGAATTACATGGGCTACGGCGTCGAGGCCTTTCACTACCACTTTTGCCTTATCGCCCAGGGCGGCTGTAGCTATTCCGAAGAAGATACTGAAAATTACCAGTTGTAATATTTCATTATTGGCCATGGCTTCCACCACACTTTTGGGGAATACATGTTCTACAAATTTTTGTATGCTGAATTCCTGGGTTTTGCCTACCAGGTCTTTCGCCCCTGTAACATCGGCATTGCTGAGATCGATTCCCTCGCCGGGTTTAAATACATTTACCAGGAGCATGCCTAATAAGAGACTTACCAGCGAAGCGGATATAAACCATAACATCGCTTTTCCACCTACCCTTCCTACACTTTTAAGATCTCCCAGTTTGGCGATCCCTACTACCAGCGTAGTAAATACCAATGGTGCTATGATCATCTGCACCAGGCGGAGGAAAATAGTGGTGAGCAGTTTTATATTGGTTGAAAACGATTTGATGAACCCGGGAGAAGAGCCGGTATGAATCAAGTAGCCGAGCAGGATGCCGGCTAACATAGCAATAATAATATATATGGTGAGCCTGTTAGATTTCCGCATGCTTCCTGTGATTGGTATCGCAATATAAGATTTATGTTGAAAAGACCTTTCTAAGCAAGAAATCACTATTTTGCCAGTACTTTTTCATTAAGAACCCCTAACTAACGTATTTATGAGTTTATTCAGAAAGAAATCACTGGATGGTTTAATGGCCCAGGCCGCCGATTCTGAACAAGGATTGAAGCGTACCCTCGGAGCCGGTAGCCTGATTGCGCTGGGTATTGGTGCCATCATCGGAGCCGGTTTGTTCGTTAGAACCGCTGCCGCAGCCGGAGAGCATGCCGGTCCAGCCGTTACCCTGTCTTTTATAGTGGCCGCCATCGGCTGTGCTTTTGCCGGTTTGTGTTATGCTGAGTTTGCTTCCATGATCCCTATCGCAGGAAGTGCGTATACCTATGCGTATGCTACTATGGGTGAGCTGATCGCATGGATTATTGGCTGGGCGCTAATACTCGAATACGCCCTGGGTGCTGCTACGGTTTCGATTGCCTGGAGTGAATTTCTCAATAAACTATTGGAGCAATACCATCTCGGGTCGATACCCTATGAATGGTGCCATTCCCCTTTTGAAAAAGCACTCGACGCATCCAATGTAATGCATACCGGTATCATGAATGTTCCGGCTTTGTTCATCTTACTGGTATTATCCCTTTTATTGGTAAAAGGAACCCAGGAATCCGCTTTTGTAAATGCGATCATCGTATTCATCAAGGTCGCGATCGTGGTTGTATTTATCGTGGTAGGCTGGAAGTTCATCAACCCTGAAAATCACACTCCTTATTTTATTCCTGCCGACGCACCAGACGCGCTGAAGCCGGATGGCAGCTTATATAGCTATAAGGAGTTTTTCCGTCATGGATATGGAGGTGTTCTAACCGGTGCGGCCATCGTTTTCTTTGCCTTTATTGGTTTTGACGCAGTTTCCACTGCTGCGCAGGAAGCCAAAAATCCGAAAAGGGATATGCCCATCGGTATTTTGGGATCACTTGTGATCTGTACTATTCTTTATATTCTGTTTTCATACGTATTAACCGGTGTGGCACCTTATACCGATTTTGTAAAATCAGGTAAAGAAGCTTCTGTTGCTTACGCCATTGAAACCTACATGCATAATTATGGATGGCTGGCAAAAGCGGTAACCATCGCCATCCTGGCCGGCTTCTCTTCTGTGATTCTTGTGATGCTGATGGGACAGAGCCGTGTATTTTACACAATGTCAACAGACGGGTTATTACCTAAAATGTTTTCCGATCTGCATCCAAAATTCAGAACCCCGTATAAATCAAACCTGATCCTCTTCATTTTTGTGGGAGCTTTTGCGGCTTTCATTCCGGGTAATGTAGCGGGCGACCTTACCAGTATCGGCACTCTGTTTGCATTTGTGCTGGTTTGCGTAGGTGTTTGGGTAATGAGAAGGAATGATCCCGGAAGAGCCCGTCCTTTTAAAACCCCACTGGTGCCCCTGGTTCCCATTCTGGGGATCGTGGTTTGTACAGCCATGATCATTTCCCTGCCTAAAGAAACCCTGGTAAGTGCCGTGGTTTGGATGGTGGCCGGATTGCTGGTATACTTTGGATATAGCAAGGCGAACAGCAAACTGAAAGATTCCTGATCGTGAGGCGTGAGCCGTGAGCCATGAGCCGTGAATCGTCAATCGTGAATCGTGAATGAGGTGTTTTTGGCACCATTTCCGATTCACGATTGACGATTCACGTTTCACGATTCACGATTCACGGCTCACGACTTGGCTATAAAGCCCGCTTATGTTATTTTTGCGTGCTTTGTATTACCAGGCAATAATTAATTACTGAATATGGGAAGGATTTTTGAAGTACGTAAAGCCACGATGTTTGCCCGTTGGGACAGGATGGCCAAGCAGTTTACCAGGATTGGAAAAGAGATTGTAATTGCCGTTAAGGCAAGCGGCCCCGATGTAGCCACCAACCCTGCCCTGCGTCGCTGTTTTCAGAATGCCAAGAGTGTGGGAATGCCCAAGGACCGTGTGGAAGCCGCCATTAAAAGGGCGATGGGTAAGGATACCAGCAACTACGAAGAGATTTTGTATGAAGGATATGCCCCGCATGGCGTTGCCCTGCTGGTGGAAACCGCCACAGATAACCATGTTCGCACCGTAGCCAATGTGAAGAGCCATTTTAATAAAGGGCATGGTGCATTGGGCAACAGTGGCAGCGTGAGCTTCCAGTTTAAGAAAATGGGAGTATTTAAATTGAAACCCGAGGGATTGGATATAGACGAGCTGGAGCTGGAATTAATAGACCATGGCCTGGATGAGCTGGGCGAAAGCAACGACGAGAATGGCAACCCCATCATCGTGCTCCGTTGTGCTTTTGTGGATTTTGGGAACCTGCAGAAAGCCCTGGAAGACAAGGGCCTAAGCCCCATCAGTTCAGAGCTGGAATGGATACCCACCACCACCGTACCCGTTTCTGATGAGCAGGCCGAAGAAGTAAGTAAACTGATTGAAAGACTGGAACAGGATGAAGATGTAAATAAGGTGTTTCATAATATGGGGTAGAGGGGTACCTTTACAACATGAACGCTCCCGCCCACCCGGTAATTTTGTTTGATGGTGTTTGCCATCTTTGCAGCAGCAGCGTACAGTTTGTGATCAGGCATGATCGCAGGCATTATTTTCGGTTCGCTTCCCTGCAGAGTAACTTTGGCCAGGAGGTATTGGAAAAGTATCAATTACCCGGAGCGGATTTTGATTCCTTTATTTTACTGGATGATCATAAAGTGTATACCCGCTCATCTGCCGCTTTGCGGGTTGTAAAAAAACTGGATGGACTATGGCCGGTCTTGTACGCGTTTATAATTATCCCTCCTTTTATACGTAACGCTGCCTATAATTTCATTGCCCGTAACCGGTATAAATGGTTTGGCAAACAGGAAACCTGCTGGTTACCCACCCCCGAACTAAAGGAATTATTTATCGCCTGAGAAACCCTCCGTTAAACTCACGGTGCCGCATCAAAGCCTCTCTCATTTTCAATTTATTCACTCATCATATCCCTGATAACAGCAATTATCTGCTCAGCGTTGGGTTTGCTGAAATAATCACCATCGCTGCCATAACCAGGCCTGTGCGCCTGCCCGGTAATGGTGCGGGGGCTGATATCCAGCCATCGGAAAGCTTTCTGCTCTTCCATTACTTTGTTAAACATATACGCTGATGCGCCGCCGGGTACGTCTTCATCAATAAAAACAATGCGGTTGGTCTTTTTCAGCGATGCTACGATCAGGTGACCGGTATCGAATGGTAAAAGTGTTTGAACATCTATCACTTCACAGCTGATATCCAGTTGTTGCAGCCTGTTAACCGCATCATCAATAATGCGCAATACAGATCCGTAAGAAACGATGGTTACATCTGTTCCTTCTCTCACCACTTCCGGTACACCCAGCGGAACGGTAAATTCCAGCAGGTTGGCAGGCATTTTTTCTTTCAGCCGGTATCCGTTCAGGCATTCTATCACGATAGCGGGATCATTGGATTGCAATAAGGTATTGTACATACCTGCAGCCTGCACCATATTACGCGGTACGCAAACATATAATCCCCTTAGAGAGTTAATGATCATTCCCATAGGCGAGCCACTATGCCAAATGCCTTCCAGGCGGTGGCCGCGGGTTCTGATGATCATAGGGCAGCTTTGCTGACCGGCACTGCGGTAATGGGTGGTAGCCACATCATCACTCAGCGGCTGCAGGCCATACAGCAGGTAATCCAGGTACTGTATTTCAGCAATGGGGCGAAGCCCGCGCAGCGACATCCCGATGGCCTGACCAATAATAGTCAGTTCGCGAATGCCAGTGTCGGATATGCGGTCGTTACCATATTTATCCTGCAACCCGGCAAAGCCCTGGTTCACATCACCAATATGGCCCACATCTTCTCCGAAAGCGTATACATAGGGATTGTGTGCGAAAAGCGCGTCGAAATATTTATTCAGTACCTCATAACCATTCATCACCACCGCGTCATCCGGTATCAGGGCCGGAACCTCTTTAACCCGCAAGGCACTTTTGGGGCCTTCATTGTAAAGATGACTATTGTACAACTGCTTGTTGGTTTCAATAAGGCCCTGGTAAAATTCGCTAAGTTCCGCCGTGGAAGGGGAATACGGAGCCGCCTCCATGGCCAGCGAAACAGACCTTAAAATATCCCTGCGAAGCGGTTCTTTATTGGCCAGCAGGTCTTTGGCCAGTTGCTGCAGCCTGTTATAGATGTCGATATCATTGATAATCACTTCATGTATCAGCGCAGCGGCATCGGTGGCCTGTTTCCTGATAGGGACCAGGTATTTTTCCCAGGCTTTGTTCTTGCTTTCGCGAACATGATCCTTGGCGGCAGCCTCAATCTGCAACAGTTCATCGTTATTGGCCAAACCGGTTTCTATCAGCCATTC
>CBDDIT010000027.1:0-4542 GCA_965229175.1 Sediminibacterium sp.
TTTGCCCTCACCACATAGACTCAGCGAAAGCCCGAGTTTAAAACGCTGGTTAAATTCGACTGTCCCTTCAATCGACGTGCTGTGTCCTGCTGCCAGAGCATTATGTGGGAAAGCTTGACCATCTAAGCCTTGTGCCCACATGATGACGTTACCAAAACTGCTGATCAGGGTATTGAGCAGTTCAGATGTTCTGGTCTGATTGGCAAGTCGCATAACATCAGAAGCGACAATCGTCCCTTGGTTGGCGCCGCCCACAGTCATCACTGAGGCTACATGTTGCGGCATCACCCCGGCTGCATAACGCACGCTATGTGCACCATGACTATGACCAATTAAATTCAATTTTTTTGCGCCGGTGATTGCCATGACTTCTTTGAGTTGCTCTACATATTGTTCACCTCTGATTTCGCTGGAATTGAAAGGTGAGATGCGGGTGGCAAACGCAGTTGAACCATTACGGGCTAAATCTGGCAAAATTTGATACCAATAATCCATGCCCAAGGCATCGAAACCAATGCGATTAAAGCCGACCATGCCATGTGCAAATACAATCGGGTATTGTGTTTTTGCATAATTGGACACGACAAATCTGGTTTCTGCTTGCTGCACATTGGAAGCCTGCACATATTGGCCCGCAAATAACACGCAGCATAAGGTTATAAAATGCGTTCTAATTTTCATAAAGTTCCATTTTGGCGGTTTAAAAATTAGAAAATCCCTGTGCATTGGGATGACAGGGATGAGATTGAATTACAGGCCTTGCAATTTGAGCCGGTTGGCATGCTGGCGATAAACATCGACTGGGTCTGGAGCAAAGATATTTTTTAATCCGAGGAACTGGTTCACTTCATCCAGATGGTTCCAGTTGTAGTTATCCCGAATGGTTTTACCGAATTTGGCACTACAGCGGGAGACCAGACCATCATTTTCCTTGCCGCCATCTATGAGTAGAGCTGTAACTTTGAGTGCTGAATCAGGATCGAGCGGGTTGGTGACTTGACCTATACCTGTGAATGAATAATGACGAATATCACCGTCTTTTTCCTTACCTTCACCGCAGGCAGTGGTTGGCATACCGAGCGGATATTTCTGGTTGAATTGAGCAGATCCTGCCAGGGTCAGGCTGCGACCACCAGCCAGAGAATCATGCGGGAAACTGCTCGGATCCAGACTTTGTGCCCAGGTGATGGCCTTAGACACCAGGTTGATACCACCGACTAAAGGCCCTTGTATCGGTGTACCTTCTGCTTGCAGGATCAGGTCTCCAACCGGGGAGCCCTTATGCGGAGCACCGACAGAAGTCAGGGAAGCGACTATTCCATTCCCTGCACCTGCGACATAACGAATGGTCGGGCCGCCATGGGAATGACCGATCAGATTGACTTTCTTTGCACCGGTAATGGCCAGAATTTCATTTACCTGCTCTAAAAGTTGCTCACCCCGAATTTCCGATGAGTTAAAAGGCGAGACACGTGTTGCCCAGACATTACCGCCATTACGCGCCAGATCCGGTAAAATCTGATACCAGTAATCCAGTCCAAACTGGTCAGTACCGATCCGGATGAAACCCGCCATACCATGTGCAAAGACAATCGGATATTGGGTCTTGGCATATTGTGAACTGGCTTTTGCTGTGACCTGACTGGCTTGGGTGGATGCCTGGGTGCTGAGACATGTACCCGCCAGCAGCAGGCCGGTGATTAATATTCCGAATTTCATTATATTTTCCTCACTTTTGTTGTTTTAACGGGATGATCCTCATCCAGTTGCCTAAAGTTCCCCTATGTAGCAGGGACTCAGTTTCCTAAGTTTTTTTAATTAATAAAGATGATCTATTCATAAAATAAGTGATTTATAAGCCTTGCAGCTTGAGCCGGTTGGCATGTTGGCGATACAGTGCGACCGAATCCTGCGCGAAAGGACCCAAAATGCCAAAAAACTGGTTTACTTCATCAAAGTGGTTATGGGCATAGTCCTGACGGATGATTTGGCCATAACGTCCGCTACACAGCGGCAGAGCACCATCATTGGCTTCTCCTTTCAGGAAACTGCTACCTAAAGTCACGACTGTAGACTCAATCACATCCAAGGAATTGGTTGCCTGCCGGTTGCCCATCCAGGAATAGTGGTAAATTCCATTTGGTGTGAGTTTGCTGCCCTGAGACTGACAGTCTTTGGGAATGGCAGAGGAGCCATATTTCATATTGAAAGCCTGAATCGCCTCTGGGTTCATAGCTTCCAGTGCCTCGATCATACTGACCGGATACTGGTTACCCGTGACCAGATTCATGCTGTGGCCCAGAATCGTACCGATGGCCTGAATAAAGGGCTCAAGGAGGGGTGTCTGGCCGGCATTGACAAAAACCGGTGTGCCTTGCATAGCGCCTGCAATGGCGGTTAAAGAGGCAGCTTTATGCGGCGTAATGCCCTCAATATATTGAATCGTTGGGCCACCTTGGCTATGCCCAATCAGATTGACTTTCTTATGACCTGTCAGTGCCAGTACTTCATCAATTTGCATCAAGAGCTGTTCGCCACGCAGTTCATTGGATGCGACAGCAGACAATTCGGCAGAAAATACCCATGCACCATGCCGGCTCAGGTCTTGGGGAATCTGATACCAGTAATCCAGACCGATGCTCTCCGTTCCAATCCGGTTAAAACCCAGACCAAAACCATGCACAAAGACCATCGGGTATTTTGTCCTGGCATAACTCGAGAGGACAAAATTGCTTTTGTATTGCTGTAATGCCGCGGCTTGCACAGGGCCAGTCCATATGGAAACTAACAGTAAAAGGTTCAAGTGATAGATTATTTTTTTCATTGCAGCTTCCAGAACAATGATAGGTTAAATAAAAAGAACCAGAAAAAAAGCCTATATCTCAACTGAAATATAGGCACTCTGGGTTATAAACCTTCTAATTTGAGCCGGTTGGCATGTTGGCGATAGAGGGCGACCGGATCGGGTGCAAACATACCCTTCAGACCAAACATCATGTTGGCCAGGTCAGTATGATTGAGTTTGTACTGGTCATGAATCACCTTGCCCATGAACGCACTACAACGTGACACCATGCCATCATTGTCTTTACTGCCATAAGATAAAGGGCCGAGCTGCATCAGGATCGTATCAATATCCAGTGCATTGGTGGCTTGGGCCACACCAGTCCATGAATAATAATGAATGCCTTTACTGTCTTTCTGTTTTAAGTTTTTATTGCAGTTTTCTGTAGAAGCCAATACGCCATCTTTGACCACCTGCTGTGCCACTGTGGCATTAAAAGTATTTGAACCGGTCTGGCTCAGGGATTTCATGGAAGCATCAAAATCAATTTCCAGTTCAGGCTTAAACTGACCCAGTGCAATCAATGGACCAATAATATAATCACCTAAAATGTTAAAGGCGGTACGCGTCAGGCTATTGTTCTGAATATCATCTGCCACTTTGGAACCATGGTAGGTTCCTGCAACGCCAGTAATCGAGGCGATATACTGCGGCTGGGTCGCTGCGACATAGAGTACCGTCGGTCCACCATGGGAATGACCAATCAAATTCAGTTTTTGCTTGCCGGTAATTGCCAGAACCTCTTCAACCTGCTGAATCAGTTGTTCACCGCGATGCGCCGTTGTATTTGCCGGCGATAATTGTGCAGCAAACACGGTTGAACCATTACGTGCCATATCTGGCAGAATCTGATACCAGTAATCCAGCCCGATACTATCGGTGCCAATACGTGACCAGCCTAACCAGCCATGCACCATCAGGATCGGATATTGGGTTTTGGCATAGTCGGATCTACTCTTTTCGATGACTTGTGTTGCACTTGCTGTTGCCTGAGTCTGTGCAGAAAAACTGAATCCCAGAGTGGTCGCTAAAGTCACAGTCAGTAACTGTATTGTCTTGTTGAAAGTACGCATAACCGTCCCTTTTTAATTTTATCATTATTAAAGCAATCATTGCTTTTCTAGAGTGCTATAGGCCATACAATCAGACGTTTTAAAATACAGTCTTGGCTGTGAGTGGCTGAGCCATTTTTCTTTGTAAGCAGCAGTATTTTTTCATTTCAGCTATCTAAAACCATGTCATTTGGGGACATGTCGAGTAAAAGGATTTTTAAGTGTAAGTATATGGTTTATATACAAATGTATTTAAATAGAAAATCCTTGAAATATTTGTGATTTGCTTAAGTTAACTTGTGTAAATGGAAATATTTTGAAACAACAATAGGGATGTCACGTTAAGATAAAGTAGAAAATTATCTAAATTGTGGCGATAAAAAAGCCATCAACGGGTGATGGCTTTTAGGCTTAGTTAGCAAAGGGCAGCTTGGCTCCCTGATCATGAACCTGTTCAAAGGTTTCTACCCGCAGCTGTTCTTGCGGTGTATTAAAATGTTTGCTGCGAAGCTGGGCAATGGCTTGCTGTTTGGCGGTATCTGACATGCCGGACTGGGTAATCTGATCCCGTTCATCTAAATAGCCCGTCACCCGGTTTTTCCAGTCACTGCGTTGTACATCCAGTTGTTCCAGACGTTGTGTCGC
>CBDDIT010000028.1:0-26306 GCA_965229175.1 Sediminibacterium sp.
GGATAAGCGTGATGGGGCTAATAAGCTTGTGTTTGAGAAGAAGGTAAGGGTGTACAAGATCCCTGATCCTTTGGTGAAGCTGGCCGGGGATAATCTTTCGCGTGATATCGTGAACAAGAAGGATTTGTTTGCCTCCAGCCGTTTGGTGGCCTACCTGGGCATAACGGAGATACCTGTATTCCCGGGCAAGATCAATGGCTACCGTGTAACGCGGATATCGCGAACGGCCGACCAGGAATCGGCGTATAATTACGCTGATGTGTTCCAGACGGGCGTTCAGAACCTGATAAACAAGCTGCAAAAGGGTGATTTGATCCTGTTCGACAATATTACTATTTCACTGGTAGATGGCACAACCAGGCAGGCCAACCCATTAACATATAAAATTGTAGAGTAAAAAAAGCGGTAAAAATTATAAAATAAAAATGTAGTTTATAAATTGTAGAATGATGATAATGCTGAGAAAGATAACCGTGTTGGCACTCCTGGTACTCTGTACCTCGGTGGCGCGTTCGCAGGTGGCTACCATATCTGCCAAGAATACCACGCCTTGTACGGGTGTTGGGTTTACCGTAACCCCACAGGATGGTATCAATGGCGATATTGTTCCGGTTGGAACCACGTATTCGTGGAGTGCGCCAACCGTAACAGGCGGACTAACCGGAGGAACATCGGGAGCCGGAGCAGCATCTATTACCGGAACATTAACCAATCCAACCTCTTC
Source organism: Sediminibacterium sp. (assembly GCA_965229175.1). Lineage (GTDB taxonomy): Bacteria > Bacteroidota > Bacteroidia > Chitinophagales > Chitinophagaceae > Sediminibacterium. The sequence continues at coordinate 725 of CBDDIT010000028.1, forward strand.
GCAGCAGGTAGCAACTTATATAGTAACGCCTAATTCAGCCGGCGGCAACGGTACGCCATTCACGGTAACCGTAACAGTTAACCCTTATGCACAACCTTCTGATATTATCATTTCATCTGTAGCACCGGTGTGTGCCGGTTTAACAGCTTCCATTACCACTACATTAAGCGGAGCCAGTACCATTCTCAATCCCGCTTTCACCTGGTATAATGATGCCTCCTTTATCAGCCAGGCGGGAACCGGAACCAGTTTTACCACCGGGGTGTTGAACAATAACACAACCTACTAATGTACGGGTAAGTGGAACCAATGCCTGCCCCAATCAGCCCAATAACGGACCAATCCGTTACGGTTACCGTATCGGGTATAGCACCCAATGTGGGAGCAGTAAGCAACCAGGTTGTTTGCGAAACCATAGCAGCAACAACGGCGGTTGTTTTCACCTCAACCAGCCAGGGAGCCGTTTTTAACTGGACCAACGACAATACCGCTATCGGCCTCGCCGCGAGCGGAACAGGCAATATAGCCTCTTTTACCCCTACCAATGGAACCAATGCGCTGATCACCGCTACTATTACCGTAACTCCATTTACCAGCACCAACAGTTGCCAGGGAACGCCAAGAACCTTTACCATCAGGGTAGGGGCGGTTCCGGTAGTAAGCAATACATCTATCAGCATCTGTAGCGGAAGTACGGCCAATTTTGTTCCTTCAGGTGTTCCAACGGGTACCTCTTATACCTGGTTTGCCAATAGTGTTCCGCCACAGATCACGTCGGGTGGCAATACCCAAAATACGGGGCAGCCTTCTTTCAATCCCACATTCGTTAATAATTCCACGTCACCGGTAGATATCAGTTTTACAGTAACGCCGCGTTCTCCCGCTCCAGCCAATTGTGCGGGTGCCAGCTTCCAACTCACTGTTACCGTAAATCCAACTCCGGCAGTAAGCAACCAAACCACAACAACCTGCAGTGGAGTGGGCTTTACCATCAGTCCAACAGGAGTTCCAGCCGGAACAACCTATACCTGGGGTACAGCAACATTGGTAACGGGAACCATTACTCCATTGGGAGGGCAGGGTTCGGCCCAGGTTTCCATCAATGCGGTATTAACCAATTCACTGGCTACCACGGGTATCGTTCGGTACAATGTTACTCCCCGGTCATCCGCGGGCTGCAATGGCACCGCATTTTCCGCAACGGTGCAGGTGTACCCAAGGCCCACACTCACCAGTACCCTTACGTTTAACCTTTGTAACAATGTAGTCTTCGCCTATAACCCTACATCGCTTACTTCGCCTATCGACAGCTACACATGGAGCAGGGCGGCGGTTTCGGGAATCAGTAACCCACTCACCACCAGCACCGGAAGTGGCATAGGGCAGATAAGCGAAACACTCAATAATAACGGAACTGTTTCGCAGTTGGTGAACTACCAGTATACGCTTACTGCCAACGGATGCAGCAATACCCAAACCATTGCGGTAACCGTAAAACCAACTCTGAATCTTAGTTCCGACCTTACCAAAAGCACCTGTAGCAATGCCGTGTTTGCCTATGTGGGTACCAGTGCTACCAGCTCTACCGTACTAAACTGGACCCGGACAACGGTGGCGGATATTTCCAATCCACAGGCAACCGGCGGAACATCTATCAACGAAACCCTGATCAATACAAGCACCGCGCCGGTTAATGTTGTTTACCAGTATCGCAATACATCCGGATCCTGCAGCGATGTTACCAATGTAGTGGTAACAGTAAACCCTCTTCCATCTGTTAATGCTGTGCCTAACCAGGTAGTATGCAGCGGAGTAAGCACAGCCGTAGCACTAACGGGTTCGAGTGTAGCGAATACTACCTACGACTGGACGAACAGCAATGCCAATATTGGCCTTACCAACAGTGGTGCCGGGGATATCTCTTATCTCGCCTACAATGCAACTTACTCACCTATAGTAGCCACCATTACCGTTATTCCAACTGCGAACGCCTGCAGCGGAGCTTCCATGACGTTTACCACCACGGTTAACCCCGCACCTACACTGAGCTCGGTACTTACCATACCCGCTGTATGCAGTGGGGCGGTGGTTGCCTATTCGCCGGTGGGTAATGTGGCCAATACAAGCTTTGCATGGTCGCGGCCTGCGGTTGTGGGTATCAATAATTTGGCGGGATCGGGCAATGGCAGCGTAAGTGATGCCCTGGTTAACAGCTCAAACGTTCCTTTGCAGGTTCCTTATAATTATACTTTAACGGCCAATGGTTGCAGTAATACCGAGCTGGTAAATGTTACCATCAATCCGGTTCCAACCATGTTCAACCCCGGGAACCAGCTGGCTTGTAATAATACTACCAAAGTGATTAATTTTTTCCGGTTCTATCGTTAGTGGTACCGCTTATTTCTGGACCAATGATAACCCGGCTATCGGCGTACCCGCTATCGGCACGGGTGATATATTCTTTGTAGCCAATACCAGTTCGCCCGACTCGGTATACGCCAATATTAAAGTAGCACCGCAGGCCTATGGTTGTGTTGGGCCGGAAGAGACGTTCAGAATTATTGTTAATCCGCCTCTGTCGTTAAGCAGTTCATTAACTCCGCCGCCGGTTTGCAGCAACTCATTATTCGGCTATACCCCGGCTTCAACCGCCTCCAACCCTATCTATATCTGGAACAGGGCGGGCGTAAACGGCATCAGCAATGCACCGGCATCCGGTTCGGGCTCCATACAGGAGATCCTGGTAAATACCACTTCTTCGCCCATTTATGTTACTTACGATTATACCATCAGCAGTAACGGTTGCGTAAAAAATGAATCTGTGGTAGTGCAGGTCATACCAGCGCTTGTATTAAGCAATAGCAATATCGCCAACGAGGTCTGCAGTGGATCGGCCTTCACTTTTTCACCTTCGGGAAATATCACCGGTGTAAACTATCTGTGGAGCAGGGCTGCTGTTACCGGTATATCCAACGCGGCCGGAACGGGTAGCGGAGATGTGAATGAAACACTCATCAATGATACCAATTCGCCAATAGACGCAGAATACCGTTTCTCACTCGGGCTCGGGGCCAGTTGCGCAGCCGACCAGGTAATACGGGTTACGGTTAAGCCGATACCCAAACTGACCGGCAATAAAACCATTGACGCCTGCAGTAATGCTCCGGTGGCCTACACACCTGTAGGCAATATTCCCGGAACCAATTTTAACTGGAGCCGCGCCGCGGTAACAGGTATCGCCAATACTTCTTCCGTTGGGCTGGTGGGTATTTCAGAAAGCCTCATCAATACCACTACTACAATTGTAAATGCGAGATACGTATATAATCTTACCAATTACAATGGCTGCGCTAATGTAGAAACAATAACCGTGCGGGTTAAACCTGCCCCGATTGCCGGCGTGGCGGCAGACCAGTCCATCTGCGCCGACGATATTACCAGGGCCATCACATTTACCAGCAGCCTGCCAAATACTACCTTTAACTGGACCAATTCTGAACCCTCTATCGGCCTGGCAGCATCCGGCAGCAGTGCTACTATCCCGGCCTTTAAATCTGTAAATACCTCCAGTAGTCAGCTGGTGGCGGTTATCCAGGTTAACCCGGTTACCGATGGATGTACCGGCAATACCGTTACCGTAGCCCGGATTACAGTTAACAGGGCCATTACAACCAGCTTCATAGAGGTTCAGCCTGCGATCGCTTGTAAAGGCCAACCCGTGGGACCGTTTGTAGCAAGCATCCCCCTGGGAGGGGATGGCTCTACCTACCAGTTCCAATGGCAGGTGTCAACCGACAGTATCAACTTTGTAAACATTCCGGGCGCAACCGCGCGGCAACTCATTGCACCGGCTATCACACAGGATTCCTGGTACCGCATGAATACCGTGTCACTGGGATGCTCGGCGCGTACAACATGGTCGAGGGTGGTGGTGAAAGAGAAGCCAACTCTCCTGATAGAGAACCGGGATAATAATACAGTCAGTATCGGTAATAGTACACAACTTTTGGTCAGTGGAGCGTTAACCTACCTATGGTCACCCGCCGATTCAACCATCAGTGATTTCCGGTCGGCAGGGCCCTTTGTAAAACCGCTGGTAAATACTACCTATAAGGTGGTAGGAACCACCATCGACGGATGTTCCAGCACCGATTCCATCCTGATTAAAGTGAACCCCGAAGGATACCTGATTTATCCCAATAATATCCTCACACCTAATAGTGACGGATTTAATGATGTTTGGAAAGTAAAGAATATCGAGTTTTATAAGACCAATAAAGTGGCGGTATATAATATTAACAGCATCAAAGTATGGGAGGCAACCGACTATACGGGCGACTGGACCGGTGTGGGAACCAGTGGTGGTAAACTGCCGTCGGGTACCTATTATTATATAATAAAAATCACACCTTCCGCCGGCAGCACGATTGCGAAGGATGTGGAGGTAAAAGGATTTTTAACGATTTTGAACTAATATTACCGGATACAATCAAAAGAAAGCAAAATGAAAAAGAAGCGGCAGTTTGATGTCTTTAACTTTTTTTACAGTATTGGGGCTGTTGTAATCCTGATAGGTGTAATTGCGAAGTTTTTGGAGTGGAAGCTCCAGGATCCTTTGCTGTTAACAGGTCTGGGGGTTGAGGCTTTGGTATTTACGATGTCAGCGATCCAGTATAAGGATGAGAAAGTGGTGAAGGAATACCATTGGGATCGTTTGTTTCCTGAGTTGGTAGATAACCCCGATGCTCCCAGCAGCCTTCCTGGTATGCAGCGCAGTATAGAGACTTTGAGCGAGCAGTATTATAAGGGTATGAGTGAGTTTGTGGTACAGTTTGAGAACCTGAACAGTGGTATAGTACGTGGAAGTAACCAGTACCAGGAATCGCTTGAGACGATGTCTCGTAATTTGGCAGAGTCATCGGCTGCGTTTACCGATTTTAAGGAGAATGTAACGCGTGTGTCAGCTTCTTTTATAGAGTTGCATGAGATCAGTGAGGATATCCGCCAGTTACAGATCAATCTTCAGAAGATGGCCGCGATCTCGATCATCTCGGGAGATAAGCTTAACCTTTTCCAGGAGCAGTTGGAAGGTTTGAACAATGCGATCTACCGATTCAATTCATTATCGTCTGGTATTATCACGCAATTCAAACAGATAGGAGATTAAATAGATGGCAGCCAAGATTAATAAGAACCGGTACCGCCTGATCACGTTATTGTACGTGATATTCGTGTGCCTTTCTGTATTGAATATCCCTGCCACGTATCTTGATTCGAACTACTATGCGATCAAGACACTTGAGTACCAGGAGAAGGCGAGACTTAATGCAGTGGATTTCGCAAACCGTTTGATAGCAGAGCAACAGGCTAAGCTTACGAAGGATACTGCACGGGTGTACCTGGATATCCAGGCTCGTTTGCACAAGAGTTACGAGTTTATGAACAAGTTTGATGAAGAGATAGTGAAGAAGCTAGCCAAGCAGAATACGACCGTTTGGAAGGAGTTGAGCAGCAAGAAGAAGATGGAAGAGATCTATATGGAAGATTCTGCTATTTACCATGTACAGAAGGAGCTGTTTGCGTTGGTAACGTATATGAATACCAAACCCTTCCAGTTAGACCAGGCGATCAAGATGCACGTACCGATCAGCGAGATGGTGACTATGCAATCGGGTAAGGAAGTTGAGTGGGCGAGGTATCTTTTTTTACACAAGCCCACCGCCATCAGTTATTTCCAGATCAAGCGGATCAAACTGCTGTTACTGGATAATGAGAATCTGTACCAGAATGCTGCTTTGCGTACGATCGGATATTTGCCATCCTACTATTCTGAGGCCGAGAAGCGTGCCGTTTTGGATAATTCGAGTCCTGTATCTAAGGTGATAGATAACCAGAAGATCATTGACTCTACCACGAGTAAGCGTATAGATTCTTCAGCCAAGAGTACGGTAACGGCTGCTTTTCCTAAGTTTCCTGTACAGGCAGACCAGGCGTATACGAAGGCATCGAATACGGATAATTTTGATGAGTTTATCCAGCGTATCATCACCTCGCTGCATGCGGAGAGTTTTTATGTGGGAATACCTAACCCGGTGCTGAAGGAGTTTAACTATTTACTGGGTAGTGATTTTGGGTTTACGATAGAGCCTCAGGCTGATATCCAGCAACAGGGCTTCAACTACTCGCTTACGTTCCGCAATACGGGGGAATACACGTTCAGGTTCACGGATAAGCGTGATGGGGCTAATAAGCTTGTGTTTGAGAAGAAGGTAAGGGTGTACAAGATCCCTGATCCTTTGGTGAAGCTGGCCGGGGATAATCTTTCGCGTGATATCGTGAACAAGAAGGATTTGTTTGCCTCCAGCCGTTTGGTGGCCTACCTGGGCATAACGGAGATACCTGTATTCCCGGGCAAGATCAATGGATACCGTGTAACGCGGATATCGCGAACGGCCGACCAGGAATCGGCGTATAATTACGCTGATGTGTTCCAGACGGGCGTTCAGAACCTGATAAACAAGCTACAGAAGGGTGATTTGATCCTGTTCGACAATATTACTATTTCACTGGTAGATGGCACAACCAGGCAGGCCAACCCATTAACATATAAAATTGTAGAGTAAAATGATAATGCTGAGAAAGATCATCGTAGTTATCCTGCTGGCACTATGCGGTGTTACCGCATGGTCGCAGGATATACCAACCAAAGACACCCTTGTGGGCAGCTTTACCAAACTGCACCTGGTAAAGCGCAACTATGTGATCAATGATGTGATCAGTATCACCGATTCGCTGGTTGTAGACGCGGGTGCCACCATTCGTTTGGGCGATAACGCTACATTGGTATGTATGGGTGCTGTGATGTTTAACGGGGGCGTGGGTAATGCCAACAGAATACGTATTACCAGCCGCAAAGGACAGGCCGGTGCCGGCCTGGTAATTGTAGCGCAGAACAATTATCCCATGTTTATTAATAATACAACATTTGATAGCCTGGTGGCTCCCATTGTTTTCCAGGAAGGATGGTTCCGCCCGGATGTAACGATACAGAACAGCCAATTTATCCGTAATGTGGGAACCAGCTCTGTAATACAAGTAGTAAACCCAACCGTTTTTTTTAGTGATGTAACACCGGTTTCCAATTTCAGGATATCACAAAACCTATTCGCCGGAAATACCGCAGCGGTTCGTTTTGAGGATTTACAAAGCGAATACCTGAAAATTGAAGTGGTTAACAATAGTTTTGTAGGCAACAGGATCTCCGGTTATGGCTTCTACTCATTCTCCAGCAATGTGCTGTGGGGACGAATGGATAAGATGCAGAACCGGTTTAAAGCGCTGATCAAAGGCAACAGTTTTGTACATAACTATTTCCGCGAAATTGATGCGGATACATTGATACAAGCCAGCAATATCGGGGTATTTGGTACCGGCGACAGCCTGGCCGCCCCGGGAAACTATCTCGGTGCGGATAATGAAGCGGATGTAAGAAAATCACTTTTTGATTATTCTACTAACTATAATTCTCCTAAACTCAGTATCCTTCCGATTGAATACGCGCCCTCTGATAGTGTACCCGCACACGTATATGATGTTGTTAATACCAGCGCACGCGGTTCTAACCAGGCTAAGAAAATGAAGTTCCTGGACAATAAATGGCAACTGGTAGGGGATACGGCCAGCTATCTTACCTATGATTATAATCTGCGTAAAGGCCTCCGATCTTTTAAAATGATTTCCAACCGCCCGCTTATCAGCCGGCTCATGGAACTGCATTTTATTTACCTGAAAGATTCGTTACAGTTAGGAGATTCCACCATATTGGCCGGCTCGTATAAAAAAGATGAGTCCATTAAGAATAATATACTGATAACCCTTTCTGTATTTACGGATAGTATGTTCAGAACAAGACCGGGGTACCTGGTGGTAAAAGGCCTGGAAGGGCAACAGGGCGAGTTTGTACCGGATGTACTCATTGGGTATCAGTCGTTCCTCAAGTATGTTTACAGCAAGCGGGATCAGAGTGTGAGAGGAAAGGTACTGAGCCCCAATGATTCTGCCATCCAGAAACTGAAAAGCCCACCGGTAATTACATTCCCGTATAAAAAGAAGTATGAAATAGGGCTGGTAGCGGGTAATGCCATCTATTATGGAACACTATCCAACTCAAATCTTTTCGCAAATGATTTCAACTCCATTTTCGGCATACAATTGAGATATAACCATAAAAAGAATTTCTCTTTCAGCTTTTCTTATCTCAGTACCAAGCTAACCGGTGCCGACAGGCGGTCAGGCGATACGGCCAAAGCCGCAAGGGGTATGTCGTTTACCACCCCCGTTACCTGTATGAGTTTCCAGTTTGAGTACGATTTCCTTGATCACTCGTATTATTCGAGCAAGTACAGGTTACACCCTGTACTGGGCTTTGGAATTGATAATATCGGGTTTAAACCTACTGCAGAATACCTGGGCGTAACCTACGAGTTACAACCCCTCGGTACCGGAGGCCAGAACCTTACCTATAAATCAGTATTAAATCCCGGAACAGATTCAGTAGGTACCCCTTATGCACTCAGCAGCTTAGGTGCGCCCGTAACGTTTATGCTGCGGTACTACCTGAACCAAAAAACAATATTTTCCGTTTTTGCCACCTATCACCTTGCCTTTACCAATTACCTGGATGATGTAGGCCCCGACGCCTATCCCGACCAGGCCGCAGTAAGAAAAGCAGTACTAGACAAAGGGCTTGATGATAAATATGCAGAAGCCGCCGCTTATTTCTCCAATCCCACCAACCGGTTTGTCCGAAAGGGCCAGCAGCGATCGGGTGCGGCAGATGTATCCGACGGGTTCTTCACGTTTGGGTTTACGCTGATGAAGCATTTTTAAATACTGTTTCCCTGATTTGATGGGGCGATTTTGGTAATCATTTTGCCATACGGCCTGTAGTTTGATTTTCTTTTTTTAGCAAATGCGTAGATTAGCTTACAAGTAAAATAATATTTTTCTACAAATCCCCAATCCGCCTGCCTTCTAACATCGGGTGTAGGCACTATTGACTGTTGTTTGCAGAACCCTTTGCACGCCTATGTTCTAGCGGAGATAGCCCCCTATTCTAATGCCAAAAAATGCTGCCTTTTTTGGTAGACCATTACTGCGATTTGTGCACCTGCGTCTTTCCGCATGGTTGTAAACCACCATTGACCATACAATATGTAGCCGTTACCTTTACCGCAAGATTACAGATATCGTTTAAACGTGTTTCGCGATCACCGGTTTTACTCCTTCATTAACCGAAAGTTGGCCGACGGGCAAAACAAAGAAAGGACACAGGTAGAGGCCGATACTACATGTATGGGCCTCTACAGGCAGGAATTATTATCTAACTCAAACCACTTAATTATGAGAAAAAAATTATTTGTGTGCTTGTTATTGCTTGCCGTAACCGGAGGTCACTATACTTACGCGGCTTACCCGGAAAAAACAATCGTAACTACGCCGGCATCTAATACCCTTGCTGTTAGCAGTGTGCGCGCTAACGATAATAATGGCAGTTTGGAAGTGCTAAGCCAGCGTAAAAATAAAAAGGAAGCGAGTAAGTATAGGCAGGCAATGGGGTATGGACGAAAAACAAAACTGGCGGCGATTTTGTGGGGTTTGACTTTAGGTTCTTTTGGTGCGCATAGCTTCTATATGGGACAGACTGTAAAAGGGTTTATTCAATTAGGAGGAACAGTTGGTGGGTTTGCATTGCTTTTATCAAACATAGCATCAGCAGGCAGCACAGTTGCAGGAACCCTAGTTCCTAGCCTAATGTGTTCTGAGCGGTCTTTCTTTTCATTCTTCACTGTACAAACGCCTGGTGAATTCTTCGAAAGCCTTTCAATATGAATAGGATGCCCATTCTACATCTTAGCAATTGCCGATGTTACTTTGGTTTCGCCCCATTATACGATACAGTAATTTATGACAAATACAAAATATTTATAATATCATTAATGAAAAAGGGGGTTTAAAATCCATCAAGTAGTATAATCACTACAAAACTGTAGAAGTAATTCTACAGTTTATAATTATAGCGACTAGATATTTTTGGACATCCATCTAGGTAAGGTAATATGGGCTATTGGAAAAGTAAAATAATGGGCAGTTTGGCCAAGCGTAGTTGTCTCACAGCTCCGATCATATTTATTATTTTATTAATATGTTATTGCTCCATCCTGCCACTGCCTGGAATAGCACAGAACGATTCTAAAGGAAGTACTGGTGATTTAAAAGACATTTTCAAGCACGCAAAAGATCTGGCAAACACACAGACCCGGTACCAAAAGATTGATGGCTTGATAAATAGTAAAACGGCAAGATTCCTTCAAAGTATGCAAAGAAAGGAAGCGGGCCTTTATGCGAAACTGGCTAAGGTTGATTCTGTAAAAGCCGCACATCTTTTTCATCACTCTTCCGAAACGTACTCAGCACTGCTGGAAAAGCTGAAAAAGCCCGCTACCACAGTTCACGCTTCCTCTATTCATACCTACCTACCTAAACTTGATAGCCTTCAAAATGTGTTTCAGTTTTTGAGTGATAAGGGAGTTTTATCTGGGCAAGGAATATTATCCCCCGATGCCGGCAATTTAAGGGAGCTAGCCGGTCGGTTAAAAAGCTTGCAACAGCGGCTTCAGTCTGCAGGAGAAGTAAAGCAGGTTATACAAGAACGTGAAAAATGGCTTACAGATCAATTCCAAAAGCTGGCAATGGGAAATCAGTTGAAACGGATCAACAGGCAAACTAACTATTACCATCAACAAATGAGCGAATATCAGGCAATGATCAATGATCCTTCCAAGATAGAGCAGAAGCTACTATCGTTAGCTAGACAAACGCAGGTATTTAGAGATTTTATGGCCAAAAACTCTTTGCTGGCCTCCCTGTTTCCTTCTTCGTCTGGCACGACCTCCGATGTGGTAGTGCCTGGTTTACAAACAAGGCAGGATGTTGCAAAAGCGAAGAATGAAAAACTACCGGTAGTTGGAAACAGCCCTGATCAAAACCTGCAACAACAGGTACAACAGGCCGAATCGGAATTAAAAAATCTGAAAGACAAAATAAATCAAATGGGAGGGGGTACCGAAGATTTGACAATGCCGGTTTACACACCCAACCATCAGAAAGTAAAATCTTTTTTCAAACGGATGGAATATGGTTTCAATATTCAGTCTGTAAGGGCCAACGGTTTTTTACCGGCAACCAGCGATATCGCGCTGACGATGGGGTATAAACTAAGCGATAAAAGTACTGTGGGCATGGGGATGGGCTATAAGCTGGGCTGGGGTAAGAATATCAGCCACTTGCAACTGAGCAGCCAGGGAATTTCCCTGCGTGGTTACCTGGATATTAAACTGAAAGGAAACCTGTGGATCAGCGGCGGATATGAAGAAAATTACCAGCATGAATTTACAAAAATTGAACAGTTGCGGAATGTGAATGCCTGGCAAAAAAGCGGATTGATAGGGTTAACAAAGAAGTACAGGATCGGTAAAAAGACGGGTAACCTCCAGCTGCTGTGGGACTTTTTAAGTTACAGCCAGGCTGTACCCACACCCGCGGTAAAGTTTAGAATAGGGTATCAATTCTAGAAAAAGAAATAATCAGTATCACCTCATTGGATAAAGCAAACAACATGACGCAGTCAAAAACTATCCCGGGAAGCATCCATACAAGAAAAGCAATACTATTTATTTACCTGCTTGCCGTTATTATTACACCAGGGCAGGCAGCGGCGCATGGGGCCGGTAGTGGTAAGTCTGTTACGCCTGCCAACCTGTTTGCCCCCGTAATTACGGTGTCTACAACTTCGATAGTTTCCCGGGCCACAACGGAATATGGTTCAGCCAGTGCAGTATATTCTATCAACCTTTCTGGAAACGGAATGAAAGCGGGTATTCTGCTAACAGCCTCAGCGGGTTTTGAAATATCCAATTTCGCAACTTCCGGTTTTGCCAATGCCATTACCACCGGAGCCGCAGGTCGGATACCTGTTGTTAGCATTTATATAAGGGTGGCTGCGGGCACCAAAGTGGGAAATCTATCTGGTACTATAACAGCCAGCAGTAGCGGAGCTTCGACCGTTGTTGTCAATGCCACCGGTTTTGTGATTGTTCCCAAAAAGATTTTTATTAATGGGCTTTCCGCCAACAATAAAACCTACGACAGAACCACGGTGGCTACCCTTAATGGCACTCCCATTATTAGCGGACTGTATGGAACTGATGCCAGGATGGTATCATTAAGGGGTACTCCGGTGGCTAATTTTAACAGTAGTTCTGCAGGAAACAACCAACAGGTTACGGTTGGCGGCTTTTCACTAAGCGGAAGCAATGCGTATAATTACGAATTGATTCACCCCGCCGGGCTTACCGCTAGTATACTGCCGGTTACCCTAAGTATCACGGGTTTAACGGCCGCCAATAAAACCTACGACGGAAGTAACAAGGCAACATTGACCGGTACCGCTTCTATTTCGGGAGTGTTGGCAGGAGATGATATTGCCTTATCGGGTTCACCGATAGCCAATTTTGCGGATGCCGCTATTGGTGATAACAAACCCGTTACCGTTTCAGGTCTTACTGTAAGTGGAAGCCAGGCCGGCAATTATACCCTGCCCGGTTTACCATTCCTGTTCGCCAGCATCAGGGGCGTTTCTCAATCTGATCTTTCCGCTAAAGTAAACGTATCAGATACGGCAGCCATGTTACAAAACTACGCGAAGTGGCAGCCTGCAAAAAACCTGTTGGATTCCAAAATGAATTTTACCGATACCGCTGCCCTGGTAGATCCTTATCTCAGGAAAGATATCGCCCAATACACCTACGCCACTATCCTGCAGCATCAAACAAAGCTTGCCATAACAGATACCGCTGCCATGTTAAGCGCCTATACAAGATGGCAGAATGCTAAGGTACTATTAGATACCAAGGTAAATTTTACCGATACCGCTTCTATGGTAAGCGGCTACTTACGAAAGAATATTGCGCAATCCACCTATGCCACTATCGATAACAATAACCGCAAACTTAATTTTGCAGATACATCAGCTATGCTGTCGGGGTATGCCAGAACAGGCCAGGTACCTTCTATTACCGGCAAGGTTAATTATACGGATACTGCCGCCATGCTGAACAACTATATCCGCAAAAACACCATATCGGTGCTGGCTGCTACGGGTGATTATAAAGACATGCTGAATAAACCCCAGCTGAACTATTTACCCATTAGCGGTGGCATATTATCCGGGGCTATAACCGGAACCACCGCCTCTTTTTCTGGAAATATTACCACGCAAAAACTTATCGTAACCCAAAAAGGATGGAGTGACTATGTATTCTACAAGAATTATCAACTGAAACCGCTGGCCCAGGTAGAAGCTTATATAAAAGCCCACCAGCATTTACCCGATATTCCTTCAGCCAAAGAAGTACAGGAAGCCGGTATCAGCGTAGGGGATAACCAGGCCCTGTTACTGCGGAAAATTGAAGAACTCACGCTCTACATGATAGAGCAACAAAAGCGCATTACCCGCCTCGAACTGGCATTAAAAAGAACAAGGCGTAAATAAAGGATATAGAACTACCGTAGTGAAACAGTACAACCATGCTTCGAAATTGTAAATACATATTATTATTCCTTTTAACCGCATCTCTGAGCAAAGGAGTGGCCCAGGTAAATATTCAGTCGGGTAGTGCCAACTTTTCTCTGCCTGTATTCAATTGGCAGGATGATAAAAGCAGGCTGTCCGGTGCTGTTTCACTTAATTATAATTCCGGAACCGGGCTTAAGGTAAATGATATGGCTTCTAATATGGGGCAGGGATGGGCATTGCAGGCGGGCGGAAGTATCAGCCGGTTGCAGGCGGGGGAACCGGATGACCAGAAGCCCAGGGAGGGTGCTACGGATGACATTACCAAATACCCGCCCGGCTATTTATACAATAATGCGGATATTTCTGCCGGCTGCCCGCAGGCACTTGCCCGGTATCCTATTTTTCAATACAGCAATACCCTCTACAAACAACACAACGCGGTAGCGGCCGACAGGGAGCTGGATCTTTTTGCCTTTCAGTTTATGGGCACCGGCGGTGTATTTGTACTTAACAAAGAAACCGGCACCGGCGTGGCATTGAATGATGTGAAAATTAAAATATGGTTCGACAAGAATGAAAATATGAAATATAACGGAAAGGGTATCCGCACCGTTATTTCAGCTTTTTATATACAGGATGAAAACGGGCTGATCTACAAGTTCAGTCAACTGGGGCTTACCAAAGTAATGAAGCATAAGTACTGCGACCCCGATGGTAAGATGTCACGCGATCAGCCTTCACTGAAAGGGCAGAACGTATATTTTCAAGCAGGGTTTGATGATAATGAACTGGTTAATCCTTATATCGTAAACACCTGGGCACTTACTGAAATTTCAGACCCGCTTACCCGGCGGAAAACCAGTTTTACCTATGCCAGCCGGTTCATTTCCGGTTCTTCCGGAACTGATATAGCGTATTACAAGGAGAATGATTACTCAATAGTAACCTATAAAACCACCCAAAACATTGTTCCTGTTCTAACGGGTATTAATTACCCGGATGGGCATGCCGTGGCTTTTAATTTTGCCAAAGAAAGGGTGGATATGCCGGGGGATTTCGTCATGTCATCTATCGACCTTACCTATAAAGGCCGCCCCATATCCCGTTACCTGCTTAGCACCTCTTATGTAATATCCCGGCGTTACGGCAACCCCGTTACTCCGGCGCAAAAAAAAGCTGCCCGCTTATACCTGCGTTCCGTAAAGAAAATAGGGCCCGATTTGAAAGCAGCAGAACCGCCCTACACCTTCGATTATTACCTGGGCTCCAATGCGCCAGACGATATGGTTCCCTCACCCTTTACCCATTTAAAAGATATATGGGGATATTATAATGGAGATTACAGCAGGGCATCAGATGGCAGAGGCATCCCGATAGAAAAACCGTTGGGAGAATTAGACCATGTACAGGTACGGGGATTATGCTATGTAAAGGAGAATACCAATGATATCCGCATCAATCCCAAACCCGGACTGGCGCAAAATGGATTACTGAAAATGATCACTTACCCAACCGGAGGATTTTTAACCTATACCTACGAACAGAATACCGGTATTATTAATGGCGTGGAAACAATCTATGGCGGTGTTCATGTATCAAAAACAAGCGTGGTAGATGGTGGCTATTCTAACAATTGTGATAACCCCCTGGTAACAACCTATCGTTATAAAGATGAGTACGGCGCATCCTCACTTTGGGGTATCGAAACGCCGAATAATATCTTCTCCTCCATTAATCACTATTTACCGGAAGATAAACGGCTGGTAGTTAAGTTCAAATCTTTTATACCCGATATCACCTGTGAATATAAATACCAGTATCCGGGCATACAGGCTTTAGACCAGGCCATACGAATGGAGCCGCCCAGTGATATTATGAAAGTAGTAAATACAGCATTGGCTATATATACTGCTTATACGGATTTTATGACTTTGCTGCATCTCGTAACCGGCGACCCAATCGGTGCGGCAATACAGATTCTATTGAAATGGGTAATAGGTCTGGCATTCACCTGTTTTGGAGATCCCGGCCAGGTAAACCCATCGCATATCTTTATCAACTCCGATCTCACCGCCGCCAACCCTTTGCCTATCCAATACAGCAGGGTAGAAGTAATACAAGGCAACGGAACACAGGGAAAAACGGTTTCTGACTTTACCAGTGCAAAAGACTATCCTGTTTGGGCTGCCTCCAATCCCAACCAATCGATGGCTCAGCGCGGGCCTTCCTGGGCGTATGGATTACCTAAGCTTACTACTGTGTATGATGCCGCAGGCAACAAAGTAAAAGAAGTGGTATTCAGGTATGATATCACCCCGCTGCGCTTACCCGTTTTTAACCCCGGCAACTCCAATGACTATCCCGATAATGTGGAAAGCATTGACGGGGAAAAGCAGGATGTATTACTTATTAAAGATGCCGTGTCTGCCAGCCCCTCCTGCAAATGCGTGGTAAAGAAAAGTACCTCCCAAAGAAATACCGACTGGTCTAATACCAGCCAGTTAACCTATACCAAAAATTCTGATGAGAATATGACGGTGGAAATGTACGATATGTACAAAGGCCGGCTCCCATTAATGGAAACCTATGAGCGGCTATTTAAGCCCGGGTCTTCCACCGCTTACGCCGAAACCAAAACCGAGTACCGCTATAACAGCAACAACTACCAGGTAAGCCAGGTACGGGTATCACAGAGCAATGGAGATATTACCCAGAAAGATATACAGTATAATGTTGATTTTTATGATGGTGCCGCATTAAGTAAACTTACCGCCAATAATATACTCAATGTTCCTGTTACGGTTACAGAATCTGTTATCAAGGCCGGCTCTTCCGTTGTATCCGGCCTGGTAAAAAATGTTACTGAATTTTCGCAACTGGCAGATGGGAATATAAAACCCATACGCACCTTAAGCGCAAGAACCGCCCGGCCACAGGCAACAGGATGGGCCGCCTATTATGGGCCGGGCGTAAGTTTCAATTCACCGGATTTTGCCGTTACACAGGTATTTACCTACGACAGCAGGGGTAACCTTACCGGTATGAAAGATGAAGGGGCCCATTCGGTTACCAACCTGTATGATTATGATGATAAGTATGTAACCGGTTCGGCCATTAACGCGGATGTACAAACCGATAAGATTGCTTATACCAGTTTTGAATCGGATAATTGGGGCGGCTGGACACTTACCGGCGGTGCCCCCATTATTTCTCAACCTGTTATTACTGGTGCACGCGCCATCACCATGGCCAGTCATAATATACTTACAACAACGATTACGGCTGATAAAGCTTACACCTTAAGTTTTTGGGCCAGCGCGGCCATGCAGGTAAATGGCAACGCAACCCTGCTGAAATCCGCCCCCACCATTAACGGGTTTACCTATTACGAATATAAAATAGCCGCAGGCACTACAACGGTTACCATTACCGGGAACGCTAACCTGGATGAGTTGCGGATATATCCTTTCGCTTCCCGCCTGCGCACGGTTACCTACGACCCGGTGATTGGCAAAACATCGGAATGTGATGAAAACAACCGGGTACGATACTATGAATATGATGAGTTGGGAAGGGTTCGATATATCAGGGATGAACACCGCAATATTGTAAAAATGTACGAGTACAATTATCTGGACCGCAAACAAAACGGATGCTCGGGCATTTATTATAATAACGCCATTACCGAGTATTTTACAAAAGACTGCAGCCCCGGTTACGAGGGCACCGCTGTACCCTATTTTATCCCGGCTCAAAAATATTCATCCACCAATAGCCAGGAAGAAGCCGATCAGTTAGCGGAAAATGAGCTTAGCCTGTATGGACAATCGTTTGCCAATAGCAGTGCCTTGGGTGCCTGTTTACTGGTTTATTCCAATTCCGCTTTATCAAAGGAGTTTAAAAAAGGCAATTGTGAAACGGGCTACACTGGCAACACTTATACCTACACCGTACCGGCCGGAAGATACACTTCAACCAAAAGCCAGGCTTATGTAGATTCTTTGGCTGCCGAAGAAGCCATGGCTAACGGCCCCTCTTTTGCCAATACCTCTGCTGTTGGCTGCATAATAGACAGAACCCCCAACCTGGAGTATACGGGTGAAGGCAGGTGTAAAACCCGCAAGTACGGCAATACGGGTATGCGTGAAATAGAAGTAATAGATGTTAATCCCAATACCAGCGGTGTATACAATACAAAACAGTGGATAGACAGTGCCGTTAACCTGGAAGCCTGCCCGGTTGATAACAATCCCGCCTGGGAGCCAACCGGTAAAAGGGAATGTAAACTTAACAGCGGGTACAATACAGGAGCCCAATATGCGGAACAAAAAGATATGAACCCCTCCAGCAATACCTACGGCCAAACCCGTATGGTATCAGTAGGTACCAATACCACTGCCTGCCCGGTACAACCCGATTGGGTAGATAACGGGCCTGTAAAATGCCAGCAGCCGGATGGTTCGCATAACAATGGTATACTGGTACAACCTAAAAAAGACAACAATCCCGTTACCGCACTGGGTACAAAAGATGTTGAGCTGGGACCAAGCACTTCGTGCCCGGTTACAGCAGACTGGCAACCTTCTTGGGATATCGGTGACCAGCGGTGTGAACAAGATGGTCAACGCAGAATTACCGGCTACCTTGAGCACCTGGTGGAAGACAGGAATCCCTATTCAGCCACCTGGCAGCAAACCCGGTGGGCCAGGTTTGGCGACCGCGTAGACGCATGCCCCATTGCCATAGAATGGGTACCTACGGGTAAAGTTCAATGCGAAAAGAAAAATGATGAATTTGGTGAATTAACCGGTCGCCTCCTAATAGAAGAATCCGACCAAAGCCCATACCGTAACATAGACCGCACAAGGTGGGCAGACGGAGGCGTTTCCGGAGCCTGTAGTATGGCTCCAGTATGGCAACAGGTAAATGTTTCCTGCGAAAAGAACGGAGCAGGATACACCAATGGATTTATTATGTATACCTATGAAGACAATAACCCCAACAGTTATACCTATAAAAGCCAAACAACGGAGCGCAGATATGTTCCCGGCACCTGCCCCGATCAAACTCCTGTTTGGCAGTTTTGGTATGATGCCTGTCAAACAGATGGCGGATATAATACCGGCTTCCGCGAGTATGTATATCGTGATGTAAACCCCAACAGCCCATCGTATAACAGTACCAATAGTAGCCGTTTATACGAACCTGATGCTTCCTGCCCCGTTTTGGCCGATTACCGCGTAGTAAGCCAGGGATGCCAGCGGGGAGACCAGGGGTACTATACAGGCTATTATCTAACTACCTACAGAGATATGAACCCATACAGCCCTACCGGTGGTCAAAGCTTTTCAAATGCTGTCTATTTACCTAATTCCTGTCCTGTGGAACCCGATTGGCAGCTGCTGTATACATTTTGTGAAAAAACAGGTAGCACCTACACCGGATATATGGCATACGTATATCGTGATGTTAACCCTTATAGTAGTTCTTTGGGTGAAATCAATACCAACATGGTGTACGACCCGGCCGCTTGCCACGACTCAAATCCTTTATGGCAGGAAGTAAGCAGCTATTGTGAGCAATCGAACGGAGATATTACCGGTTATTCTGTTTCGGTGTTACAGGACAAAAACCCTTACAGCGCATCCTATAACCAGCAAACCGAAACCCGTACCTGGAAGCCATCTGTTTGTACGCCGCCCTGCGTATATAACTGCTCCGGCGTTGGATACAAATGTGTTAACAACGTATGTGAGTTGGGTGTTAAGAACTGGGTGGGTAGCGTATGGCGCAACGATGCCTATTACTGCGTGTTCAGGTATTACTGGTCCGACGGTACGTTTGGGCCGGATATAGAAGAATTGATTAACGGAAACACGGCACAGAATATATGCGATGCTAATTAATAATAACTGTACAATATCTAAACCAACATTATGAAAGCGATTCTAACCCTTTTGGTAGCAACTCTTCTTTTCGACAGTAGTTTTTATTCCCTAAGCCTGCAAACCGCCACGGGCAGCCAGGTAAACCTCTCGCAAATGAAAGGAAAAAAAGTGCTGATTGTAAACGGAGCATCTGCCAGTAAATACAGTAAACAGTACCAGAGTTTGCAAACCCTGTACGAAAAATTTAAAGACAGCCTGGAAATCATTGTATTTCCCAGCAACAGCTTTGGCAATGAGCCACTGGATAATGCGGCCATAGCGGCCGACCTGGCGGCAAAAGGCTGCCGTTACCTGGTTGCGGCCAAATCTGATGTTACCGGTGCCGCACAGCACCCGGTATTTGGCTGGCTGGCAGACCGCCGCCAGAATACACGCCTCGACCTGGCCACCAAAGAAGACTTTAAAAAAGTACTGCTGGATAAAAACGGTTTGATAACGGGTGTATTTGGCTCACCGCTGGATCCTATGGATTCGCTGATTATTAAATCCATTATAGCCCCGGCCCGCTAACAGTATAATAGTATGGTGAACTGTAAATTTTTCTATTATCTGCGTTACTGCCTGCTACTGATCGTATGTGCGGGGGTGACCGGGCAACACGCGTTTGCCGGCAAAAAGGCGGGTGGTATACTTACCCCCGGCACCATTGCCATGGCAGCCGGTAAAAATACGTTTGCCCCCAACCAGATACCTGATAACATAGTAGAAATACTGCCCGCATTATCCAGTGCCGCCGGGCAACTGGTATACCAATGGGAAACAAGCAGTTCTCCGGTTACAGGTTTTACTCCTGTTACGGGTGCCACCCAAACGGGTTTTACCTTCAGTTCACCCCTGTTACAAACTACTTATTTCAGGCGAAAGGTTACCGATGCACTGGGCAATATCGATTCTTCCAATATCATCCAGGTTACACTGGTATCGGTTAACCATGAAAACATTAATTATGTAAGGGAACACGATATACTGGTTACCGGGGTTACCGACTGGAAAACAGCCGACCTGTTACCCATTGGACAGAAACTGCAAACCACCACTTATTCCGATGGACTGGGGCGGCCCATACAGAAACTGAGCCGCGAAACCGCCACCCCGCCCGACCCTGCATCGGGTGCTTTATGGGGAGATGTGGTGCAGTTTATCAGCTACGACGCTTTTGGCCGCAGCACCCGCCAATACCTGCCTTACACTACCACAACAGAACCTGGCAGGCTTAAAACTGCAACCTATGCCGTTCAGGAACAGTATTACAGCAGCCATTACCAGGAAACCAACCCTTATACTTCCATAGAATACGAAAGCAACCCGCTGGGCCGCGTGCGCAACCAGAAAGCCCCCGGGCAACCCTGGGCCGCAGGAGCCGGCAACACAAAGGAATACGAACTGAATAACGCGGAAGACGGGGTACGCATACTGGGCATAGGGTATGAAGAAAATGCCACCCCGGTAGTAATGGGTGTTTACCCCGAAAAAACCCTATTCAAAAACAAATACACCGACGAGAATGGCAAACAGGTAATAGAATTTGTAACCAGCAACGGCCAGCTGATACTTAAGAAAATCCAGTTGGATGATAATCCCGGCTCCGGTACCACGGGCTGGATCTGTACCTATTCTGTATACGACGACTATGGTCGTTTACGTTTTGTACTGCAGCCCGAAGCAGTACGGTTTATGGAGACCAACAACTGGCAGTTTAGTGCTGCCCATGCAGACCAGGTAGTAAACGAATGGTGCTTCCGTTATAATTACGATGAAAAGGGCCGCAATGTGTACAAGAAAGCCCCGGGTGCCCAACCGCTGTTGCTGGTGTACGATAATCGCGATAGGGTGGTATGTATGCAGGATGGTAACCAGCGCGCCAAACCGGTACCGGAATGGACGGTGAATGTATACGATGAGCTGGACAGGCTAACCGTTACCGCCCCTGTACAAAACCACTAAAACCGCCCTGCAGTTAAGGGCCGATATAAGTGCTGCCGCCACAAACCCGCTTACCCTGGTAAATGCGCCGCAACCGGTACTGGATATGGTTATTAACCAGCGCGACCCCTCCGTAACCCGTTACGCCGCGCAAGCCTCGGTAAGCTTTGTAGCAGATGGGGCCGGCCAGTTTGTTACCACAGATACCGATGAATTTGTAGCCGGAGATAGATGGCAATTCGGTAACCCCACCGGTAACCATTACCACCCCTCGTGTTCAGTCTCCCATCAGCCAGGCCGATCTGAATAATGGTGCTGTATCCACTATTCTTAAATACCTTTTTTACGATAATTATGAGTTTAGTAAAGCCAGTGCTTTTCATACCGGTTTTGAGAATTCGATTGCTTATGCCGCTGGTGATGGGAATGTGCAACCCATCAGCCCGTCTGCCCGCACGGTAAGTATGCCAACCGGCAGCCTTATCCGTGTGCTGGGCACGGGTATATTTTTAAGCAACACGCAGTACTACGATGAAGATGGCCGCCCGATACAAAGCATAGAAGAGAACCTTAAATCCGGCAAAGACATTACCACCCTGCAATACCATTTTGATGGCCGCCTGCTTAGTACCCATACCCGGCACCAGAACACGGGCTCAGACTTTAATAACTATACGGTACTCACCAAACACCTGTTTGATAAAATAGGGCGTGTAACCTCGGTACAGAAAAAGTATGGCGGGCAGGATTTTGTAACCATCGGCAATTATGATTTTGATGATATGGGGCGGCTGAAAACCAAACACCTGGCCCCCGGCTACAAAGGCAGCGGAGGCACCGAGCTGGAATCTTTAGCGTACAGTTATAATATCCATAGCCAGATAACGGGCATAAATAAAGACTATGCCCCTTAAAACCCCCGGGCTGTACAACAAATGGGGCCATTATTTTGGGGTTGTACATAGGCTACGATAACAAAGACGGAACCTTTGCCAAAGCCGAACTGAACGGGCAGGTAAGCGGGCAGTTATGGACTACCATGGGTGATGATGCGCAACGCCGCTATGATTACACCTACGATAATGCGGGCAGGCTGCTATCGGCCAATTTTACCGAACGTGAAAAGCCGGGCGATACCTGGAATACGGAAAAGATGAACCTGGGGGTAAGCGGCCAGAACGGCAGGATAGGCTACGACCTGAATGGCAATATCCTGAGCATGGTACACAAAGGGGTTACTGCCGGGCAGCAACGGAACGGTAACGGTAGACGACTTAAGCTATACCTATGCGGCATACAGCAACAAGCTGCTGAAGGTAACCGATGCCAGCCCCCTGGGCAACCTGAATGGCAGCCTGGGAGATTTTAAAGATGGCAGTAATGGCAGTGATAACGATTATGTGTATGATGATAATGGCAACCTGGTAATTGACCTTAATAAAAATATCACTCCCCCGCCGGGTTCTCAACCCGGTATTGCTGGGGCAGGGGGAGTGATTTATAATTACCTGGATAAACCGGAACAGATAACTCTTGCGGGCAAGGGTGTAATAAAGATTGTGTACGATGCGGATGGCAATAAGCTGCAGCGCATGTACCTGCCCGAAGCGGCCGATAAGCCCAATGCCACGGTAACCACCTATATAGACCAGTACCTGTACCAGGAAATCGTAGCTAAAAAGGATATTACCGCAGCCTATACCAAACCGGGTGGTACGGTACAATACCTGAATTTTGAGGAGGGCCGTATACGGGTGGTACAACCGGTAACGCAGAACAATGGCTTTGAGGCCTTACAGATAGCGGGCAGCATAAGCCTGCCCAATGGCAAGCAGGGCAGCATGGATTATTATATCCGCGATTACCAGCAGAATGTTCGGGTGATAGTAACGGATGAAACGCACCTGAGCAGTGGCACCGCCAGCATGGAGCAAAGCCGTGCCACGCAGGAAGAGGGTGTATTTGGGCAAACAGGCGGAGCCAATGAACTGGCGCAAACCCGTTGGCCTGTAAACCAGATACCGGGGCAGCAATCGGGCGGGGGATGGCAGAACCCCAATATCGGCAACAGTGTAGCCAGGCTGGGCAACCTGGCGGCGGGCAAGGTAGGCCCCAACAGCTTACTAAAGGTAATGGCGGGCGACCAGGTAAGTGCCACGGCGCAGTACTACTACCAGCAGCCGGCGGGTAATAGCGGCAGCAGCAATATAGTACCCAATGTAATAAACAGCCTGGTGGCGGTACTCAACAGCAGTGCCCCCGACCTTATCCACCGGCACCTGGGCGATATTACCAACCAGTTAACGCGCGATCCCGCACTGGGCAGTATTATACAGCCTACAGAGGGCAGCCTGCCTGCAGGCCCCAAAGCGTATTTATCGGTTTTATTTTTCGATGAAAGGTTTAACTTTATCGGCGAAGCCAGCAACCAAAAGCAGGCCACGGAGGCAGACAACAGCAATGCCAGCCTTACCCTGCTGAACCTGAAAGCCCCTAAGAACGGCTATGCTTATATTTATGTAAGCAACAGCAGCGATGTAAACGTGTTCTTTGATAACCTGAAAGTAGCGCATAACCGGGGCAGGATAGTGGAAGAGAACCACTATTATGCTTTTGGCTTACGCATAGCAGGAATCAGTTCCCGCAAACTGGCGGATGGAACAGGTAATGAGGGGCAGGTGAAGAATGAGTTTGGTTACAATGATAAAGAGCTCTTTGATGATGGGGATTTGAACTTGAGCGATTATGGGTTCAGGAATTACGACCCGCAAATCGGACGCTTCGTGCAGATTGATCCGTTAACGGATGATTACCCGATGCTATCGGGGTATCATTATGCACTGAATGACCCTATTACCAATGTGGATATAGATGGATTATTTAGTGCTGACCCTTTGTTACAAATGGTACAATGCTCAGGTGATATTTTGGGCCAGGGGCTTAAAGTTAGTATACCTGCGATAGTTGCCAATGTAGCCACCAAGATTATAAGTAATGACCAGCAGAAGAAGGATACCAAGCAGGTCGGGCAGCAGGCAAATGATGTTAATCGTAGAACATTAGATGGTCAAAAAGGAGGTCTTTCACAGTATGACGTAGATGTGCGGGAGGATTTTAGAAGACAGAAGGAATTAGAAAAGCTAATCAAATCATCCTGGGTAGAGGTTGCGCACTGGGAATGGCGAAACGAGATAACTGGTGAAACCAAATCCACCGCCCCCAGAGAAGCACTCGGGGATGATTTGGTGGGGCAGGCATTTGGGTTTTATGCGATGGGGAGATTGCCAATGCCGAAGTTTCGGATAATGAAGAAACTGGGAGGTTTGTTAGGAATAGCCGCTAAGGGGGGATTTGACGCAGTAGGTGCTTTTAAGAATGCGATTTCACCATTTAAAGGTGGTAACTTGACAAATGCGGGGCGTGCAGTCACAAAACATCCTGAGTATTTTGGCTTTGAATCGACTGAAGCATTGATGAAAGTTTATAGAAGCCCAAGTGCATTAAATAATTTAGGTTCATCAACTCTAAAAGATATTTTAAGAAATGGCGTAAGAACAACAGGAGCAGGAGGCAGATACCCTAATGGTTGGGTTACTTATACTTTGCCAAATGGTAATGCAGCAAGTTGGGAATTAGATGGAACTTTCATAGGTTTTAGAGGAATAAGATGATGGAGTCAATGAAAAATATAAGAATAGAAGAAGTCGGGGATATCAATGCAGATTATCCCTATTTAGAAGTCTTTTTAAAAGATGGTACAAGTCCCTTTTTAGAGGTAGCAATCTCGGACGATAAAGAATTATCTTTTAAATTCTACGCTTCAAGTAAAGATGTCGAAATAGCTGTAGAAGATTGGGAGTATATACTATCTACTGCAAAGGATTATCTGCCTAAAGCATTGAAAAATGAGGATGATTTTCTGAATTTTACAGACCAATAGAATAAGCCAAACGCCAGGAGAGTGTAAAATAAACTGTGTCAAGAGTTAATTACACCTGCTCTGCAACCTCCGAGATCCCTATTAAATAAAGCGTTCAATATATTGGACAGGTACAGAACGGGGTGGCACTTGTAA
>CBDDIT010000029.1:0-9365 GCA_965229175.1 Sediminibacterium sp.
CCTACATTTGCAATGCCTGTAATAAACAGGTTGTCATCTTATTTTTTTTGAATTATGTATACCGCCGATATTAAAAAAACTCCCCGTCATTATTTACCAGCGGATTTTGCCGTTACATCGTGGGAAGTGCTGGAACCTTTTTTGAAAGAACTGGCCGAACGACCGGTTAACAGCAAAAAGGAGCTTGAACAATGGTTAATTGATAACAGTGAAGTAGAAGCTGCCATTAGTGAAGATGCCTGCTGGCGACAGATAAAAATGACCTGCGATACCGAAAACAAAGCGCTGGAAGATTCTTTCAATTTTTTTGTGCTTGAAATTCAGCCAAAAATTCAACCGTATGCAGATGTACTGAATAAAAAACTGGTGGCCAACCCTTTCACACAGGAACTGGACACAGAAAAATATTACACATACCTCCGCGGCGTTAAAAAAAGCATTGAACTGTTTCGCGAAGAGAATATTCCGCTGCAATCGGAACTGGGTGTGCTGCAGCAGCAATTTGGCCAGATAAACGGCCGCATGACCATTGTGCACAATGGCAAAGAATTTACCCTGCAACAGGCCGCTAAGTTTTTAGAAAGCAAAGACCGCAGTGAAAGAGAAGCCGTTTACCGCAAGATACAGGAACGGCGCATGCTGGATAAAGATGCACTGAATGAACTGTTTACCAAACTGGTTTTACTCCGCGACCAGGTGGCTAAAAATGCAGGTTTCGAAAATTTCCGCGATTATTCTTTCAAATCGCTGGGGCGTTTTGATTATACCAAAGACGATTGCTACCAGTTTCATGATGGGGTAAAACAGCATGTATTGCCACTGGTGGAAACTATTTATGCAAAGAAAAAGGCAAGACTGGGCGTGGATGAACTGCGGCCCTGGGACCTGGAAGCTGAACCTGCCGGTGTGGAAGCACTGAAACCTTTTAAAACAGGCGGCGAGTTGCTGGAAAAATCCATCGCCTGCTTTGCCAAACTGGACCCGTTTTTTGCCGATTGTTTCAAGAAGATGAAAGACATGGGGCATTTTGACCTGGAAAGCCGCATGGGTAAAGCGCCCGGTGGTTATAACTGTCCGCTGGCAGAAAGTGGTGCCCCTTTTATTTTTATGAACGCTGCCGGCCAAATGCACGACGTAACAACTATGGTGCACGAAGGCGGCCACGCGGTGCACAGCTTTTTGGCGCACCCGCTGGAACTGGCTTCTTTTAAGGAATACCCCATGGAAATTGCAGAAGTGGCAAGCATGGCGATGGAACTGTTCAGCATGGACCATTGGGAAGTTTTCTTTGACAACAAAGAAGAACTGGCCCGGGCAAAGGAACACCAGCTGGAACGCTGCATCACCATTTTCCCCTGGATAGCCACCATTGATAAATTTCAGCATTGGGTGTACGAAAACCCCAGCGCCACCATTGGCGAACGTGAAACCAGGTGGGTGGAGATCCTCAATGAATTTTCGACCCAAACGTTGAATACCAGTGGCCTGGAGCACTATCGTAAACACAGCTGGCAACGGCAGCTGCACCTGTTTGAAGTACCTTTTTATTACATTGAATACGGCATTGCGCAACTGGGCGCCATTGGTCTCTGGATGCAGTACAAACAAAACCCGCCCCAGGCGCTGGAACATTACCGCAACGCATTGAGCCTTGGTGGCACCAAAACCCTGCCGCAATTATATGAAGCTGCCGGTCTCCGTTTCGATTTTTCACCGGAACATATTAAGCAGCTGATACAGTTTGTGCAGGATGAGATGGACACGCTTGCATAGAGGACTGGGTAAAAGATGTTAGTTGTCAGATGCTGGATTCCAGATGCTGGATCCCGGATGTTGGCCTGCTATTTTTTAGCATCCAGTATCCGGGTTCCAGCATCTTGCATTTATACAAGTTCGCTATGTATCAGCAACCAGTATCTGATATCCAGCATCTGATAACTACAATCAGATATCTATGCTCTAGTTCGGGCTGTCGCAATTGGTGCATTCACCGCTGATCACCATTTCAACTTTAGCGGGTTTAAAACCAACCGGCAATTGTACATTGGGTACAGACACTTCATCAACACATATGGTTTTTCCGCATTTGATACAGATGAAATGCACGTGATTATCGTGGTGGTGCCCTTCGCTGCAATGGTCTTTGCACATGGCGTAGCGGATGCTGTTGTCGCTGGTGGGAATACTGTGGATGATGCCTTTTTCTTCAAAACTATGGAGGGTGCGGTAAATGGTAACCCGGTCGAGCAGGCTGCCATGGCGTTTTTCAATATCGCCGTGGCTGATGGCGCCCTTGGTTTGCAAAAAAAGCTCTAGGATCTTTTTACGGCCATCTGTAACGCTCAGGTGGTTGCGTTTTAAAATGTCGGTAATGGTGTTCACCATTGTAGAAAAATTTGGGTTTAAACGAAATGCGAACAATTCTATAATAGGGGTAATGAGCGGGAGGGATATTGGAGAAAGAGGTGTTGCAGGGTCGTTCAAAGTTATGCCAATGATTCTGATTGTCAAATTTTGTCGCTAACTTTTAGCCAGTTTGTTGCATTTTATCAACCTGTTTTTTCTATTAGCCAGGATTGTTGCCAAAAATACCATTTACAAAGCCTGTCTTTCCATTTTCGTTCAGTATATCGGTAATATCTGTTTCCAGTTTTTTCAGTTCTTCCGATTTTAAGCCATCATAAATACCACGTACCTGGCCATTCCGGTCTACCAGTGCCAAAAACTGCGAGTGCAAAAATTGATCTTCTATTTTTCCAACATTGTTTTTGGGATCGTCTATATGATAGCTTTCGCGGGCTGTTTTGTATAATTCAAGTTTGTTGCCTGTAAGAAACATCCATTGTTTGGTGTTGGCACCAACGCTGTCGGCATAATGTTGTAAGGCGGGCAGGCTGTCGTATTCCGGCTGGCAGGTATGGCTCAAAAAAAGCACATCCGGTTCCGACTTAAAAATATCGTACACCTTTTTTACGTTGTTGTTCATAATGGGGCAAATGCCGCGGCAGGTTACAAAAAAGTAATTGGCCACATATACTTTGCCATGGGTGGTTTGCTGGGTAATGGTATCGCCTTTTTGGTTTATAAAATTAAACGGCTGCACATAACTGATAACGGGCAATTTGGCACGCCAGTTATCGGTGCCGCGAAAGAGAAAAAAATAAAACCCGAGTATTAAAACAACAAAGAACAAGCCGTAAATCAGCCACTTTTTATATTTCATTGTTGCAAAATTAACGGCTCTTTTGGTGCACAATCCTATCTTTGCTTAATCTTATAAAAAAATTTGCAACTAAGTTGCATGTTAGTAATGCTAAAAATGAAGATCAACTGGGATGCGCTTGGCGTAACTGCCTCACTGGCCTGTGCCATACATTGTGCTGTTTTGCCGTTGCTGGGTATAAGCCTGCCATTGCTCGGTGTAGACCTGGTGCAAAGCCGGCCTTTTGAATTTGGCATGATCGCCCTGGCATTCGTAATTGGTATTTATGCGCTTACGCATGGTTTCCCGCAAACATCATCACCGGCTTATGCCATTGGTGGTTTTCAGCATTGGCTTTGTAGTGCTTGTTGTAAAAGAATTTTTTCACGACCATGCTTTGTGGTTTGTTGTGCCCGCCGTTGCCTGCATTGTATATGCTCATTACCAGAATTACCAGCTTTGCCGCAAAGCCAGCCACTGCCATTCCGACGACTGCAATCATTAATAACAATATGTGGCAGATGGTTTAATGCTGCCGGCATGCTATGAATTACCAGGTATTAAAGTATATTCAGGGCATGAATCCTTACCAGCAATTTGAATCTCTTGGGCGCAAACAGGCCACCATGCAGGATACGATCAGTATGTTGCAGCAATCGCTTACTGAACTGCAGCAGGTAAAGGCCGGTGCCGATTTTTGGGGTATGGTTGCCATTGTATCAAATGCCGCACTTATGCCGCTTAACTGTATCATTAATGCTTTTGAACTGGGTGCCGCACAATCGGTTTATCAATCGCTGGTTCGTGCCGTGTACGATAAGTTCTCCAAAAGTGGTTCCCGCACAGATGGCACAATTAAAACGGCCGTGGAAGTGGTAAAAAATGCTACCATTGCCGCATTAAAATCAAAAGGGCTTACCGTGTATGTACCGGGTGTAAACATTTTAGCCGGCCTTGCACAGGACAGCATGGCGCTATTGCAGGCAGCACAAACGGTTCAAAAAGGCAATGCTGAAATAAACAGCATCAAGGCCACGCTGCAGCAAAAGATAATGGCCATTCAGCGGGAGTTGCTGCAGACCGGCATCCTGCGAAACCAAATGCTGGAAAAAATAGAAAGGATCAGCCGCACAGCTTAATACATCAGCCCAGCACTTTTACTTTCACCAGTTCTATGCGGGTATCGGCCATGTTCATAATATCGAACTGGTAATCACCAATAATAATACGTTCGGCCTGTTTGGGCATTGTTTCGTGCTGGTTAATTATGTAGCCGCTCAAGGTTTCAGCCATTTCCGCATCCGGAAAGCTCAGTGCGTATTTTTCACGCAGGGTATCCAGTTCCATGCGGCCACTGAACATGTATTCGTTCTCCGATAATTGTTTGTCCACAAATTCTTCCGTATCATATTCATCGTGGATCTCGCCAAACAGTTCTTCCAGCACATCTTCCATGGTAACAATGCCTGCGGTACCCCCAAACTCATCCACCACCCAGGCAATGGTGCGCCGTTCCTGGCTTAATTTACTTATCAGGTCGGTAGCGCTCATGGTTTCAGGCACGGCCGGTATGGGCAGCAGCACACTGCGTATATCAGGCGGGTTCTTAAAAAGATCCAGCTGGTGTACGTATCCCACAATATTATCAATACCACCATCGTACACAATGAGTTTACTCAGCTTGGTTTCGATCATTTTTTGCACCACGGTTTCCACCGGCTGCTTTATATCCACCCCCACAATTTCTTTGCGTGGCACCAGGCAGCTGCGGATGCGTACGGAAGGCAGGCTCAATGCATTTTCGAACAGTTCGGTGTTTAACTCCTGGCTGTCTTCATCCATTTCACGGGTTTGCTGGTAATAATGTTCCAGGTCCACCCGGCTGAAAAGCGGTTTCTGATCATCTATCTGTACATTAAAAATATACTTGAGCACCCAATGGCTGAGGCTTACAAATTGTTTTGCAAGCCAGCCAAACAGTCCATCAAAAAAATTAACGAGGCCGCCAAAAACCTGCAATGCGCCATCGGGTCTTGCACGAAAAATGGCTTTAAAAGTAAATTCTGTAAGCAGCACAATGGAAAAGCCGATCAAAATATCCAGTATGATCATTACGAACTGCGGCAAATTCATGCGTTGCCACCACCAGCGGTCTAAACCACGGGTAACCAGCAGCCCGCAGGTTACCAGGCTTACATTAAACCCGATAAGGCAAACACCAATAAAACGGGAAGGCCGCTCTACAAAGCGGCTCCAGATGATGCCGCTTGCCACGCCCTGTTTTTTACGCAGTTCAATGCTGAATTTGTTGGCACTTGCAAAAGCGATCTCAATGCCGGCAAAAAAACCGGTGAGTAATATGCTGAGTATGATAAGTGCTATGAGCATGTACCGAAGATAGTATGCAGGTTTTAAATTTGGCTGGTTGAAGGGTTTAAAGTTTAAGGTTGATGTTCAATGTCATTAACTTAAGCAGGTTTCTGCAGTTTAAGGTTTAAAGTTTAAGGTTGCTTCAACCGCAAGCTGCAACTGTTTTTGGAAACATGTCACAAATGAAGAACATTAAACCTTAAACTTTAAACTCATCAGGGTACCTTAAGTTAATGACATTGGTTTAATGCGCTTCATAAGATGCTGGCTTTTTATTTGCACACTTGCTGCACTTGAGGCCACCTTAAACATTCAACTTTAAACCATTACGAACCACCACCAGCACCAATTCACCCAACATAAACAAAACTCAAACATCAACCGGTTTCGTTTCGTCAGGGTTTTATGATCAATGCCGATGGTATCTCTTTCAGCCACTCTTCTTTTTGTGCAGTAACGGTTTTCCAGCTGCTGTAGCTCATGAGCAGCAGGTCAAACTGCTGCATGGTTTCAGGTTCCACCAGTCCTGGCGTGAGGCGTTTCACTTTGCCGGGAGTCAGTTCGGCCATGCGGCGCAATTCGTCCTGTAACTCGGGCAGTTTGTCCAGCGCATCGTGGTTGTCCATCAGCCAAACTTCTGCGTCATTATTTAAGATCAGCTTTTTGGCATATATAAGTAACAGCTGATCGTTTATGCCCAGCATAGGCAGCAGCACTTTGTTGGCCTTTGTAAATTCTTTGTTGATGAAGATGCCCGTTGGAACTTTGGTATTGTCGAGTATATCCTGGGTACGTTCATCGAACAGGTTTTGCTGAAACATATTCTGCTGAAACGTAAGCGTTTTGTACAGGCGTTCGGGTTCTATTAATTTTGAGG
The DNA here is from genome assembly GCA_965229175.1 of Sediminibacterium sp. Classification (GTDB taxonomy): domain Bacteria; phylum Bacteroidota; class Bacteroidia; order Chitinophagales; family Chitinophagaceae; genus Sediminibacterium. Next base: position 6,450 of record CBDDIT010000029.1, read on the forward strand.
TGAACCCCAGCAGGTTACCCAGCAAGGTACCTTCAAAAATAGAGCGGCTGGTACCAATGAGCATCAGGTCAAAGTCTTCATCGTTGGCAATTTTGATCACTTCGCGAATAATATCCTGCGATGGTTTAAAACGCTTGTCCACTTCCATATCCAGTGCAGCTGCTTCTTCTTCCACAGGTATAAAATTCTCTTTTTCAAGCCGGTCAATATTATACTGGTTCACTTCTGAACTGGGCGTTAAATGCAGTGCAGTAATGGCTGTGGTTTCTTTGGAACGGCCTGTAAATGCCGCGGCCAGGCGCAGCATGGCCCGCCCGCTTTTAGCGCTGCCAAAAGGAATGAGTATCTTGAATTTTGACACCACATGCACCACGTTTGCAGCAGCGGCCACCCGTTTACGTTCCGGCAAAAAATAATTGATCAGATCCAGCGATGGGCCTGTCATGAAAGTGGTAACCAGCGCCATGATCACCAGCATGGCAAATATTTCGGGGGTTAAAATGCCGAGATCGTAGCCAATGTTCAGCGCCACAAGCTCCATTAAACCACGGGTATTCATCAAAGCACCAATAATAAGGCTGTCCCGCCAGGGTTGCCCTACAAATTTTGCTGCCAGCGAACTGCCAATGAACTTGCCTGTAACTGCGATCACAATAATAATAGCGCAACTTTTCCACAGCGAAATATCATCCAGCAAACCAATTTGGGTACGCAAACCGGTAAACACAAAAAACAGGGGCAACAGCAGCACCACTGCCACATCTTCCACTTTTTCAATAAAAATATTGCGGAAGTTAATATTGGCAGGCATAATTACTCCGGCCATAAAAGCCCCGAACAAAGCGTGGATGCCAATCAGTTCTGCCATATATGCCGACAGCAGCAGCGTAATAAAGAATATACTTACAATGGGTTTGCTGAGGCGTTCACGGTCGGCATATTTATCGCCCACCCGTTTTAAAAATGGGCGTACCACAAACACCATCATCACCACATATAAAATTGCAAAACCAATGGTGTACAGGGCACTTACGTAAGACCCTGCTTTTACCACCGCAATTACCACGGCCAGCAGGCACCAGGCCGTAATATCGTCGGCAGCGGCACAGGTAATGGCCACGGAGCCAAGCCGGGTTTTGGTAAGCTGCCGTTCCTGCACAATACGGGCCAGCACCGGAAAAGCGGTAATGCTCATGGCAATGCCCATAAACAGGGCAAAAGACAAAAACGCAGTTCCGGCCGGTGCAAACGACTGATAAAAAAAGTAGGCAGCGCCAACACCCAGGGTAAATGGAATAACGATACTGGCATGGCTGATCACGATGGCTTCATGGGCTTTGTTCTTTAAAACCTTCAGGTCAAGTTCCATACCCACCACGAACATGAACATGATGAGGCCGATCTGGCTGAGTATCTGCAAATTGGGCATAGATGCTTTGGGAAACAAAAACGCTGAGAACTCCGGGAAATAATGGCCCACCAGCGATGGCCCGAGCAAAATGCCTGCAATGATCTCGCCAATTACAGCCGGTTGGCGCAGCTTGCGGAAAATATAACCCATTGCACCAGCAGCTACAATAATGGTAACGATCTGCATGAGCAGTATGGACAGCGGGCCAATTAAATTATGCGATGATGTACTCTTAAAATCGAGCCAGCCGGAACCAGTTGTTGTATGCGCTTTGGTAATGGTTCCGGCATCTTCCAGCGAAGCCCCCTGTTTTGCAATGAGCCACACCACCACCAGGCAAATTCCGATCAGTGATACATAAAACAACGTATTCTTTATACCGGAAAACGGGTTCTTTATTTGGTCTTTTGCGGTAACACTTCCTGCCATTTTGCGCTTGTTTTATGCTTAAAAATATTGCCGCAGTATTGTTGCGGTCCTTTATTTGCTTTGCGGCAGCAAATATGCCTGAAAAACACGGGCGGGTTCAAGGGTTGGAAATTTCATGCCAATTTTAAGCACTTGCCATGAAATTTAAATGAAATTACAGCAATTGGAATAATGTGGTAATTTGAGAATGCGATTATTTGACAATGCTTTGGCGGGTATTTGTAAATGCCGGCTATTTACATGCTTCAACCTGAATAAACGATGAATTTTGATACTTTTCGCGACTATTGCCTGAACCTGAAAGGTGTGACGGAAGAAATGCCTTTTGGCGAAACCACGCTGGTGTTTAAAGTTATGGGCAAAATGTTTGCGCTTACCGGCCTGGATGTATTCAGCAGCGTGAACCTGAAATGTGACCCGGATATTGCCGTGGAACTCCGCGAACGGTACAATGCTGTAAAGCCAGGTTTCCACATGAACAAAAAACACTGGAATACCGTTGCAGTGGATGGCAGCGTGCCTGATAAACTGGTGCTGCAATGGACCAGGGACAGTTACGAACTGGTGGTGAAAGCGCTGCCAAAAAAAGACCGGGCAGCGCTGGAAGAACTGTAATTTTATACAGGCAATGCCGCTGATCAAACATCAACCGGATCGGTTTGTGTAATTCAATGCGCAGGGTAAAACGCCTGATATTTTCGCAGCAGCTTTCCGGCAGCAAATGAGAGCTGTTTTGATTGAGTTGTTTCATGCGGGGCATTTCGGGGATGCACTGCAAAAACGGTTGTCAGTTGTCCGCAAGTCATCATCTTGCCTTAAAAATTATCGCTAAAAAAGTATTATGGAAGCAACGATCGCACCCGCACTCAGCCATACGCAGGAAGAACTGGCGGATCTGTATTATGCCCAGCAGGCTTTTTTTAAAACCGGTGTAACACGGCCGCTAAAATTCCGGCAGGGGCAGCTGAATGTGCTGCGTGGTGCCATAAAACGCAACGAGCAGGCACTGCTGAATGCTTTGCATACCGACCTGCACAAAAATGAATTTGAAGGTATGGCCACTGAACTGGGGCTGG
>CBDDIT010000030.1:0-2204 GCA_965229175.1 Sediminibacterium sp.
ATCTCTGCCAGCTTTTCCGCAGTGGGTTTAAAATCGCTTACATAACGCAGGTGGTGCGGGTTGCGGGGTTCGTAAGGCATAATGCGCACATGCTTGCCGCCTATGCAATAGCAGCGGTAATATTCTTCAAAAACGATCTCTTCCTGCAGCAGCATCACGAGCTGGTTGGTCTCGCTGTGTTTTTCAAAAAATTCATCAATGTTATTTAATTTATATACGTTCTTCCAGCCGCCGCCAGCAAATGGTTTCATGTATGCAGGAAAACCAACGTAATTAAAAATGCCTTCCCAGTCAAGCGGGTAAGCCAGGTTGGCAAAGCTTTCGTCGCTGGTATCGTCGGGCAAAGCATGGCTGGGCAGTATCACTGTTTTAGGTACCGGAACATTGATCTTGGTGGCCAGGCAGTTGTTGAAGAACTTTTCATCGGCACTCCACCAAAAAGGATTGTTGATAACTGCTGTACCAGTAAGCGCTGCATTTTTGAGAAAGGCCCGGTAAAACGGTACATCCTGCGAAATACGGTCGATGATCACTGCGTAGCCCGGACCTTCACCCTGCATCACTTTGTCAATGCGTACTTGTTCGGCTGTAATGCCGTCGATCTTTTTACTGTTGATACGCTCTATAACACCCAGCGGAAACGACCGCTCTTTGCCATGCAAAACACCAATTTTCTTCATATAGGCCTGGTTTTTGGTTTACAGTTTGTTAAAGTTGTGCTCTTTCAAATATAGGGGAGGAAATTGAAGATTTGAAAATTTGAATGATTTGAAAATTTGAAGATGGCTGTATCAGTACCAGGCGGGTAAAAATTACTGAGTAAACGAAATTTGTTGACAGGCGATGAAATTATAGCCCCTTTCTGCTGCCGGCACTTTTCGGGCCCTACTGGCATTTTAACAAAAAATGGCACTGTTCGGATGACACGTTTCCATGAAAAAGGTGTCCGCCTATAACCGGTTTACGGTGCGCCAAGTTACTGATGGCTATAAATTGAAACGGAATCTTCAAATCTCAAATTTTCAAATCTTTAAATGTTTGAGATTCCGCTGAATGCCCGCAAACTTGCTGCGTTTCAGCGGCGAATGTTTGAAAATCTTTTTAAACGTTTCCTCCGTCATGGCCTCCCAATCTTTGGTGCCCAGGTTTAAAACCGCAGCCACCGGTTCAAAAGCCGGCTCATTGTTGGGGCTGGAAAAACGGTTCCAGGGGCATACATCCTGGCAGGTATCGCAGCCAAACATCCAGCCGTCAAATTTTCCCTTCATTTCGGCGGGTATCAGCTGGTCTTTTAATTCAATGGTGAAATAAGAAATGCAGCGGCTGCCATCCACTACTTTATCGGGCAGTATGGCATCGGTGGGGCATGCATCTATGCAGCGGGTGCAGCTGCCGCAGAAATCTTTTGCAAAAGCGTCGTCGGGTTGCAGCGGCAGGTCGGTAATTAATGTGGCAATAAAAAAGAAAGAGCCATGCTGTTTGTTAATCAGGTTGCCGTTTTTGCCCAGCCAGCCGAGGCCGCTGCGCTGTGCCCAGGCCCGTTCAAGCACCGGTGCACTGTCAACAAACCCGCGGCCCTGTATGTCACCAATGTTTACCCGCAGCTCATCTAAAAAAGTATTCAGTTGCGCCCGGATGGTTTCGTGGTAATCGTTGCCAAAAGCATATTTGGAGATCCTTGGTGCATCCGGCTGCTGTTCAGCCTCCGTGTAATAATTTTTTAATAGGGTGATGACCGATCTGGCACCAGGCACCAGTTTGGCAGGATCGACCCGCAGTTCAAAATGATTTTCCATGTACTGCATATTGCCATGCATGCCCTGCGACAGCCAGCGCTCAAGTCGGCGGGCATCTTCATCCAGCGGCACGGCTGCTGCAATGCCGCAATGGCTGAATCCATGCCTTGCGGCAGCCTCTTTTATGAACTCATGATGGGGTTTCGTGGAAAACATGTGCTGCGAATGCGGCCAATTACTAAATTACCGCCAAATTATTCCTGCAAAAATAACCTGAACCATTAAACCGCGAGTAATGAGAATTCCGTTCCTGAGCTGCTGCGTAGCCATGCTGCTTATTTCGGCCACTGTTTTGGCACAAACCGGCGACCCCAAAGAAAAATTAGACATTAAGTTTGGAAAAGTGACTGCTGCTGATTTCGACCTGTCGAAACACAGTATTGATACCGGCGCCAATGCGGTGGTGAT
>CBDDIT010000031.1:0-12537 GCA_965229175.1 Sediminibacterium sp.
CTTTCAGGTAATTCACTTCACCACCCCATAAATGCGCGCATCCTGAAATGTCCAGTATCAAACCATCGGGCAAATCAATAGCCGTGGCGGGTGTAAACCTGATGCACCAATGCCCGATGGCGGTAAGCAGTTTTATATGCTGCCCTTCTATATGATCCATCACTTCCAGGTGAGGAACTATTGCGCGCGCATCCGCAACTGCCATCCCCCTATACACGCCCAGGGTTTCCGCCCTGGCATTCGCCAGCGTGATCACCTTTCTTCCACGGTTCAGTTCGGCCAATACAAAAGGCAGTTCCTGTAACGCAGGCTTGCGGGTTGCCAGCCAGTCTGTAACCAGGTGGGGAAACCATATCGACACATACCGTTTACCCATCACTATCCCGCTTTGCGTGTTAACACATATGTTTCCTGCGCTGCTGTTCCTGGTGTTAGGCTTCTGAACTTCCCATCCACCCACGCCACTTCCCAATTACCGGGCTTACCGTTCCTTACTTTTACCAGTTCCACCCTCCAATTAGGAAAGCCCACACCAGGCATATCCAAAGGCAATGCGCTGGCCAATGATTGAATTTGCCACCTCGCAACACAGGCGATATGAGAAAGATTCTTTTGTTGTGACCTTAGCAGGAACCCGGTTACCTTGCTATCTTCCACCGCTAATTGTAATCTCCGCGACTGTGTAAAACTGATATTCTGTATTTCACCCACCACCGCCGCAAATCCTTCACATTTGAGTACTTCCTCCATGGCCCATAGCGCATCGCGCTCTTTTGTAACATCGATAAAAATCAGTTTACCCGGATCCACGCCAAAGCCCGTTAAAGCAGGTGGAAAAAGGCTTCGCCCGGTGCTGATCCATACACAAACACCGCGGGTTTTTAGTAATACGGATAGCAGCCCGGCAATAAATCCCCCCGCCGCCGCCCTTGTCTCCGATCCCATGCTTATAAACTCATGAATTCCCGCTACAGGAAAACAGTTGCCCGGAAATGCCTGCTCAATCAGGCCCAAACCCATATCCAATGCCGGTCTTTCACCCATTCCACTCCCTCCCTGCATCAGGAGGATCTGCCGCTGCAAGCGGGTGATAATATCATGCTTTGATTCCGGCATATCTCTAAAATACTAAATATTTTAGCAAATGAATTGAATTAATATTCATGCCGCCACCAACAGTTGTCTTCGAGTTCGGCTGGTTCTGACGGAATTCTATCCAATAAATCTTTTATAATGATATTTTAAGTTTACATTAAGCATATTAATTACTGATAATGATAACTTTAACTTACATTATTATGTATATGGAAAAAATATCCTAATTTTGTAAAGTAAAGCTTACGTTACCAATCAATAACCATCATAATGTAAACTATGGCTGATATTAACAACTGGTATGCCATGAGCGACCCGGCTATTTTAAAAGAGCTGGGGCAAAAGATCAAAGCTTTTCGCCTGCAGAAGAACCTAACCCAGCAGGAAATGGCCGGGAAAGCGGGCCTTAGCCGCGTAACCATCAGTGAAACCGAAAAGGTAACCCTGTGTCTTTGCTGACCTTTATCCAGGTATTGCGTGCGCTGGACCGGCTCGATTGGCTCAATACACTTACCGCTATCCCGGTGGTGAGTCCCATACAGATGGCTAAGCTATCCCGCCGGGTTAGAAAAAGAGCCACGGGAGAACGGGGTAATCATTCGAAAAGCGATCATGAACCTAAAGATGAAGTAAGATGGTAACGGCTAATGTAACCTTATGGGAGCATTTTGTGGGTGCGGTATTATGGGACGAAACCACCGGCACCGGTGTGTTTGAATTTGACCAACGGTTTGTAAATACAGGCCTTGACCTGTCGCCCTTGCGCATGCCGCTGCGCGAGCTGCAGCGGGGTAACCGGGTATTCAGTTTTCCCGGGCTTCCGCGCGACACCTATCACGGTCTGCCGGGTATGCTGGCCGATTCATTGCCAGACAGGTTTGGGAATGAATTGATCAATGCCTGGCTTGCCCGGCAGGGCCGCACGCCCGAAAGTATGCACTCGGTGGAAAGGCTCTGTTATATTGGTAAAAGAGGGATGGGCGCACTGGAATACCAACCCGCTACCCTGGCCACGGGTGCCGGCAGCACCGCCATTGAAGTGGAGGAACTGGTGAACCTGGCAAGGGCAGCCATTGACGTAAAAAAAGGACTTGCCACCAACATAGAAGGCAAGGATGGACTCTTGAATATTATCAAAGTGGGTACTTCCGCCGGCGGTGCCAGGGCCAAAGCCGTTATCGCTTTTAACGAGAAGACCCGTGAAGTACGGTCCGGGCAGCTGGATGTACCGGCCGGGTTTTCGCATTGGCTAATAAAACTGGATGGGGTAACCAATGATGAGCTGGGAGACCCCCAGGGATATGGACGCATTGAATACGCTTACTATCATATGGCCATAGCTTGTGGTATCGAGATGTCGCATTCCATTCTTTTTGAAGAAAACGGCAGGGCGCATTTTATGACGCGCAGGTTTGACCGGTTGGAAGGAAATGAAAAGCTGCACATGCAGACGCTATGCGGGATGGCGCATTTTGATTACAACCAGCCCACTACCTACTCTTACGAACAGGCTTTCCAGGTGATGCGCGATTTACGGCTGGATCATGCCCAGGCAGAACAACTGTACAGGCGGATGGTGTTTAATGTGATCGCCCGCAACCAGGATGACCATACCAAGAATATTTCTTTCCTGATGGACCGGCAGGGCAACTGGACATTATCCCCAGCCTATGATCTGACCTATGCCTTGAATCCATCCAATATCTGGCTGGCGCAGCACCAGCTTTCTGTAAACGGAAAGAGAACAGACATTACAATCGATGACCTGCTGGCCGTAGCCAAAGATATCTCATTAAAAAAAGGGAAAAAGATTGTGGAAGAAACCATTGGCAGGGTAAGGCAATGGCCTGATTTTGCAAGGAAAGCGGGCATTCCTGGGAAACAGATCGCATCGCTGGGTGCCATGCATAGGACGGAGGGGGTATAGCTCTTATCAAGAAATTTTGATGACCTAAAAACCTAATCATCCTGTTTGGCTTCCCTGATGATCTGTGCAGCTTTTGGGGTAGCTCTTCCTATTCTTTTATCTCTGTGATAAATCAGTTCACATAAGCGGATGGCCGTGCTTTCAAAATCGTCATGCTCATCTTTGAGCTGGAGCCAGGAATGGGAAATCATTTTTTCATCCTCGAATACAAAATCAGTGATCGCAGGCATCTCTGCTTTAAGGCTCAGGTGATACTCTTTTTCTGCAGAGATCCAGACACCGTTATGCTGAGGGTTCTTTTTTAAATGCCGGAAGATCAGCAAAATCTTATTCTCCCAGTAGATATAATACATCCCGATCGCCGGTTTGACAGGCAATCCCCGCTGGCAGATAGTCCAGCAGAAATTCATAAGGGATCGCTTTTTTTACCGGCTGTTTTGGCATGACTTAAATATACATCGATTTTATCTTATTCCTGTTAAACCTGCCTGCCTGACGAAACACCAGTCATCCCTTGAAAAAACATTTTCCACCCCCATTGAAGCAGGTACAGGCTTAAGGTATTCAGTTGGGTATTATTCTTTACCTTCCATACAGCAACCAATCGGCTTTCCGTTACGGGCTAAACGAACATCTCCTCCCGCATGTTGCCAGGCGGCCCATGTTAGCGGGAATGGTATAACAGTAGTAATAAAGCAATATCAAAATATGAGTAAAATAATCTTTGACAGTGGAATATCGCTTGACGGTTTTTTTGCAGGAGATAACAGAAGTCCTAAAAATCCTATGGGTGGTGTTTCTGGTCAAATTCATGCGTGGATGTTTAATGAAAAATCATTCTGGGACTATCTGGGAGTTGAAAATGACAAAGAAGATGGGCCTGATGGCAAATTTATCAGGGAGACGATTGAACGGACAGGCGCATTTATTATGGGGAAACGAATGTTTGAAGAAGGCGAAGTGGTTTGGCCAAATGACTTGTACAAAGCTGACGTGTATGTATTAACACACGAGAAGCGAGAACCCTGGGTTCAGGAAGGAACCACCACTTTCTACTTCATCAATGATGGAATAGAAACTGCCCTGGATAAAGCAAGACAATCGGCAAAAGGCAAGGACATACGAATTCAAGGCGGGGCTAACACTATACAACAATTCTTAAATGCAGGATTTGTAGACGAATTTTTTATTCACATTGCTCCCGTTTTCCTGGGAACTGGTATCCGCCTTTTTGAAGGCATTGATAAAGACAAATATAACTTACAGGTCATAGAAGTAATTTCATCGGATAGGGTAACTCATTTAAGATATAGGGTAACGAAGAAATAGAACAAAGACACATTAGCAATATACGTTTGCACAGAAACGATACGATTAAAAAACCCCCATCTTACTTTTACATTTTACATTTACTCTTCATTCCGCTGCTGATTTCAAGCTAAGCTCATACCTCAATGTACATTTGGATAACATCCACATATTCTCCTGAAAGCTGTTTGATGGCTTTAATTAATCTCCCCTCTTCTTTAAAACCGAGGCTTTTGTATAATTTTATCGCATGGTGATTGGTCTTAAATACCTGCAGCGTAACTTTCTCTATCACTATGTTTTTTCTCGCCCAGTCCAGCAGAGCTTCTATCAGCTGTCTGCCAATACCAACGCCTTGAAATGAGGGATGCACACTGATCCCGAACTCTCCTGTGTGTGCGTTTTTTATTCTTGTGTTGGGAATAAAGAATAGTAACGCTACAATCTCGCCATCCAGTTCTGCAATCAGTCCTTTCGCGCTAGGGTTGTCCCTGATGCTTTTGATCCATGCGCTTTCGTCTTCCACCGTGAGGTTAAAATCCTGAGGTGTTGTGAGTACCTGGTCGGTTGACGCAAATATCATTTTGGCAAAAAGTAGGACTTTTTCTGCGTCTGCTTCTTCCGGTTCTCTGATGAAGAATGACTGGTTATCCTTTGTGATGGGGTTATCCATTTTTGCAATAAAAATAAGTTATTTAATTGTATAATCGCCCCGGTAGGTTTTACCCGGCACCTTTGAAATCTTATACTTCAAAAATGCTAAAGAATATCACCTGAGTGGTCATATTGCTTAATAATCGATTGCATAAAAAAAGTGCCATAAGGCACTTAAATATTGGAAACACTCTAAGAGTTATCTGCTATTTGAAACTTTACCCTTTTTGGCAGAACTTTCGCTTTTTACAACTACAATATGTGTTACTGTCTTGCCACCCTTAGAAGAGTTAGACGGAACTTTAACAGCAGTATATTGATCAGTGGTAGTGCCTCTCACAATAAGTTTCCCATTTCTTGCCTAATGCCATCAACGCTGCACCTTGGTTAACAACTGCATTTAACGTATTCTCATAATGCTTAATAAGATTAGTTTTGGCTTTAAACCCCACATACCCGTCAAAACCTAGCTCAATACTGGTTTTACAGCCAAATGCCACCAGGTTACCACATACACCCTGGTAAACCTTGGTTTTCCCCACATTGTGTGGTGCATTCTCGATATGATGGAGTTCAACAAATCCACCCATCGGCTGCAAACTTATCAGTCCCTGAATCTCTTCACTAGGATCATCTTTCAGCACAAGTTTATAGACCTGTAAATCAGGTTTTTTCAGGAATGCTTTGCAAGTGAAATTCCACTTGTTCCTTCTCAGTACATTTTTCAGATCCTCCTTCACCACAGCTTTTAAAACAGTATCATATTTATCTCCTGTATCTGTTCGTTCGATACATTCGGTTAATTTGTCAATGGTAAAATTTTGTTCTTGTTTCATGTCGGTTAAAAATAAATTTAACTATCCCAAGCAACCATTTTTAAACGGTTAATTATTGATATGTCTTATGGTATCCACTTGAACCTCTAATAAATATCTGGCCCACAACCAAAAATCGCAAACAACGAAAATGTTTTTTATCCTTACATTTAATCATCAACCAACCTGACCGCAATGCTCGCGAACACCGAACTATACATAGGAAAGCGCATCAAAGCCACCATGATCGATTACACCCTGATGTTCGGGATATTCATATTCATGATCGTCGAACTGGGCCATCCCAATGATGAAGGCGGTTATACCCTTTCCGGGTGGAAGAACATCTATCCCATCTCTTTCTGGTTCGCTTACTTCGTACTCGCTGAACATTTCCTCGGTGGTACAATGGGCCACCAGCTTTATAAACTGAGAGTCGTTTCAGTGAATAACCAATCGGTAACTTTCTACCAAACTTTTTTACGCAGGATCTCTGATGCACTGGAGATCAGCTGGTGCTTTGGTCTTGTGGCCTATATACTTGTGAAGAATACACCCAACCAACAAAGACTGGGTGACTTGTGGGCCAAGACTTATGTAACCGGTCAGGACCAAGAACTCATGCTCACTGATCAACCGATTAACGATTCCTCCTCTTCTCCCACCGACCTCCCCGCTTAAAATTGGAAAAACAGTTCCCACTGCCCCCTATAACCGCCGCCCCCTGTCCATCTGTTAACCGTTCCCGCATCCAGGGATATATCTCAACAACGCGTTCGTATCGTTCCCGTTGCGAAAGCATTAAAAGCACAGAATGAATCTCCAGCTTCAAAGCCTCCCGTTCTGCTACTTTCCTTAGAAGCAAATTCAGACCTGCGTGCCGCTCCAGTAACCCGTTCATTTCAGCCCTTTCCACCTATACAAGAACGGTTTCTTATAATGCAAAATTATTTGCCTTGAGTGGCTTCAAGTCGATGGCCGGATGATGGTCAGGAGGTGCAGAACAAGGCGGCAATAAGCGGCCAGCAGAACATTTCTAAAAATACAAGACCCGCTGATAATCAATGATCTACAGCGGGTCTTCAGTGCCCAGAACAGGAATCGAACCTGCACATCCTTGCGAATACAAGATTTTGAGTCTAGCGCGTCTACCAGTTCCGCCATCTGGGCCTCAAAGTGGGATGCAATATTACTGTATCGGGGGAATTCAGCCAAAATTATATAAGGGGGCGACTGATCCGCTTTTTAACATTTTTCGGTCGTGTTCCACAAAAAATGGCACAGTTTTTACATGATTAGGGTATAAACTAAACCGATGATTATGAAAAATCTATTCAAAGCAGGATTACTGGCCATTTGCTTCTCACTGGCTTACAGTGCTGCCGACGCGCAGATATATGTAAACATCCGTCCAAGGCCGCAACGGGTGGTAGTAGCCAGGCCACCGGCTCCTTCACCCGCCCATGTATGGGTTAGGGAAGACTGGCGGCCGGAAGGCAAAAGATATGTATGGCATGGCGGCTACTGGGCGGCACCTCCACGTCCGAGGGCGGTATATGTACCAGGGCACTGGCAAAGGACCCGCAGGGGTAATATCTGGATCGCTGCTACCTGGAGATAAGCTATACGTGCTCAGTTAGTAAAGAATGGTTTAATTATTATGTGTGAGTGCATAATAATTGAACCATTTTTTGTAAGGGTGTACTGATCAGGTGGTTGATGACAACAAGCCTTTTAACTGGTTGATACTTTTCAGGCCACAATGCAAGGCCGCCGCCTGGAGTGTATGGCCGCTTGCCAGCATTTTTTGCGCATGAGCTGCTCTTAGCTTTGACAGGTAAGCACCGATGGTGATTCCCGTTGTGTTCTTAAAGAGACGGGTAAGGTTTCTTTCGCTCATATTTACCTTTTCACTCAATTCAATAAGGGAAAACTTATGTGAAAGACCATGCGATAACAGGTCCTGTACCTGGTGAACCCGGTTATCCAGGTGATTACGATACTGCGTGAAGATACTTAGCTGCGGATCATCTGCGGTTCTGCGGAAATAGATCACAACCTCCTTGGCAATCTGCGAGGCAAAATAGGCGCCCCATACCTCCTCGATCAGGAAAAGGGAAAGATCGATGCCCGATGAAACACCCGCGCTGCTGTAAATTGTTCCATCTTTCACAAAAAGACGATTGTCCAGCAACCGGATGCCCGGATACCGTTCTTTAAACCGCTCCGCGTATTTCCAATGGGTAGTACAGCAGCGATTATCCAGCAAGCCCGCTTCGGCCAGCAGGAATGCACCGGTGCAAACAGAACACAGGATAATACCCTTTGCATGCTGCAAACGAAGCCACTGCATAAAGGGCTGTGCCTGCTTTATGAAATCCGTATCAAACAGCAAAGACGCTTCCAGACCGGGTATAAAAACCAAGTCGCCTGCTTCCAATTCCAGTTGGTCAAAGGGCCTTAGCTGATTAAAAGAAAGCATGCTGCTACTGACCATTTCTGACGTATCCCTGAATATCGCAGCAAATACAAGGGTTACATCAGCCCCATAGTCAGCCGCCTCATAAAAAAGATGTGCGGGCCCGGTTATATCCAGGAGATGAACTTTCGGTGGAATGATGAATACTGCACGCATTTGTCAAAATTAGTTCATCCCGGGAAAACCCTTATAACCTGCCCGTTGCCTTGTCCGGATACTGACTGCTTTTGTCCTTCGGCATTCCCCTCACCGTCCATAGCTTTGGAAAAAATAATCCATGAAACCGCTTGTCAGCCTTCTTTTCGTCCTGCTATGCAACCTGAGTTTTTGCCAGTCCGCATCTGCGTACTACTGTCCTCCCTGTAGCTCGGCATGCGACAAAGAGGAATATGCTGAACCGGGAAAGTGTAAACACTGTAATATGACGCTTATACTTGAAAACAAGGAAGCCAGGAAAAAAGCGATGGAAGCCAAAAGATATAAAGTATTATTTTATCTGCAGAATGGGGTTGAAGTGCTGGACTTTGCCGGTCCGCTGGAAGTTTTTTCCTATGCGGGGTTTGATATCGGCATCGTTTCAAAAACAAAGGACCCGATTATTTCACAGGGCGTATTGAAGATCACTCCCGACTTCAGCATTGCAGATGCCCCGGCAGCCGACATCATTGCCTTCTTTGGTGGAAATGCGGGTAGTGCTTCAAATGATACCGCTGTGATCAGCTGGCTTCGAAGCATAACTACACCCGAGTACTACTTTTCTGTTTGTACAGGGGCCTTTATACTGGGTAAAGCCGGTTTGCTCGACGGTTTAACGGTTACAACTTTTCACGAAAGCCTGGAAAGGCTGCAGGCAGATGTACCCAAAGCCAGGGTTTTATCCAATACACGTTTTGTTGATAATGGCAAAGTGATGACTACAGCCGGCATTTCGGCAGGCATTGATGGCGCACTTCACCTGGTAGAAAAAATACGCGGAAAAGAGGCCGCTATCGCAGCGGCCAGATACATGGAATACGATAAATGGATACCCGGGCAGGGGCTGATTATACCGTAAGCTCTCCTTCTACCCCATCGTCCATGGTTTTACCGGTAAAAATACCCGTTACCATTTTGGCCAGTGCTACCAGCTTATTGGTTTTGGTATCCCAGTAATGCGCGTCATGCGGTGTTACTTTCAGTATCGTCAGGTCCGGATCATCCACCCCACCCTGGAAATAGGTTTTAACGATGGGGATCCAAAGGTCCTTTGCTTTTTCAGGATTCACTACAATCTGCGCCGTTCCAAACAAACTGAGAAACTGGTAATTGCTGCTATTGGAAAAGAATAGCTGAACCCGGTTATCTTTCTCGATATTCCGGTTGCGGGTGCTGGTTTTGCTGCTGAAGAACCAGAGTACCCCATCATCATCCACGTCCATGGTATTCATGGGTGTACCCGCCAGTGGAAGTTCTGTAAGCGCGGTAGTGAATATACAAGTGCTTTCTTTTTTGGCCAGTTCCTTGATCTTCTCGATCGCCTTTTGACTGGAAAGATTTTCTATTGACATATAAGTTGGTTTTAGTGCTATGATGTAATCTTTGTGCCGGGGAAAAATGACAACATTTTTACTGGCCTCCCGCACGCTTCGAATACAAAAAATGCCTGATGGCACGCTTTTTTCCCTCGTTAATAAAATAACCTAACCGTTATGACCTTCCAACTCTACCTCCACATCAATTCCGGTCCCAGCTTTTACCCATATGCCGGCATCAGCAACCAAAGTGACAGGATTGTGTACATATCCGATGATATGATCCATATTGTACGGCGGGATGAATCGGGTTTCCGGGAAAAGGATTACCTGTTAACTTCCCGGAGTTTTGAACTGGATATGGATATAATAGATGAGATGATTGACAACTATCCCGGGGAATATACCTATAGCCTGGTAACCCGCTTCGGGCCCTACAAACATCTTACCCTTACCTACTATTCGATGTTTTGCGAGCAGGTAAAAAGCTACGAGATATTTGAAGATTATCCTGCGGCGGCCCATCAATTTGTGGAGTACGTGTATCCGGTAATGCAGCATGTAAAAGAAGAAGTGGTAACACTGTAAGATGTTATCCCGCAAAGCCGCAAGGGGGCAAAAAAGGTATATAAATAGCACAGCATCAATACCATTCTATCTATATACCCTAATTCCTAATCCCTAATCCCTAATTCCTAGCCCCTAATTCCTAACCCCCTACTTAGGCGCTACCGGTCCTTTCC
This sequence comes from Sediminibacterium sp., assembly GCA_965229175.1. Taxonomy (GTDB): domain Bacteria; phylum Bacteroidota; class Bacteroidia; order Chitinophagales; family Chitinophagaceae; genus Sediminibacterium. The sequence continues at coordinate 10,533 of CBDDIT010000031.1, forward strand.
TGATCGCTTTGGTTGGCTCCGGCCATTTTTGTGCTGCGCCTGTTCTTCTATCGGTTCCCAGTTCCGCTTTTTCGGTGGATGCTCTCTCGGGGTCTTCGCTGGCCATGTAGGCCATGATGGCTGCCAGCATCGCATTATTTTTCAGGTCATCCCAAACGATCTTATCGTAGGTGTCGCGGTTGGTATGCCATGTATAATTGAAATACGACCAGTTAAGGGAACCCAGTGAAAAGCCCGGTGCGCCTACCGCTACAAAGGAAGCGTTATCCGATCCACCACCGCTGGGCTGGCCGGGAAAATTGGTAATGATGCGTTTGCGGATTGTGTCGGGTACTGCGGCGAGCCAACGGGTTAAATATTCTTTTGAATTTTTAAAGCCCTGCCCGGTAAGGTTCACTACGCGGCCGGTTCCGTTATCCTGGTTAAACAATGCCTGGAGCTTGCTTACAATTTCAGGATGGTCTTCTACAAAAGCCCTGGAACCGTTAAGACCCTGTTCTTCGCTGGCCCAGTGTCCTACCAGTATGGTGCGTTTAGGGTTGGGATAGAATTTTTTCAGCAGGCGCATGGCTTCCATCATGGTAAGTGTGCCGGTTCCATTATCGGTGGCCCCGGTACCGCCATCCCATGAGTCGAAGTGGGCACTCAGCATTACATATTCATCCGGTTTTTCGGTTCCTTTTATTTCCGCGATCGTGTTGAAAGTAGGTACATAGCCCAGGTCTTTGGATTCTACCTGTATCCGTATGATGGGGTCGCTGCCCGACTCAACCAATCGGTACAAAAGGCCATAATCTTCCAGGGCGATATCTACGGTAGGGATCTTTTGCGTGTAGGCGTTAAATATCTTATTCACGCCAAAACCGGCACTCCAGTTAGAGCCAACAATCCCTGCCGCTCCTGCTTTTTCAAGGGCAAGTTGCAGCGTACGGGCATTGTACCCGGTTTTTTTAATGCGGTTGGCCCAGGCCGTGGTTTGAGCGGCGCGATCTTTCTTCATTTTATCGATCGACTCTTTTAGCCCAAACTGTTCCCAGTTATCATCCGGGCGACCGGTAGGTTGTTGCATGGATACCATCACAAACTTGCCCTTTACATTAGGCAGCCATTTTTCAAAAGCAATAGAGTCTGCCAGGTCGGGTATGATGACCAATCCGGCGGTAACGCCCTTCCCTTTGGTAGCCGGGCTCCAGGCGAGCTGGGTTCCTTCCAGGGTATGGATCCGGGGAGAGATCATATCGATATGAGATATGCCCCTTTCCCATCCTTTCCATTCGCCCCATTGTTCGTTTTTGGCGGAAATATTCCAGCCGGTATATTTGGCAACTGCCCAGTCATTGGCTTTTTTCATCAGGGGCGTACCTACCAGTCGCGGCCCTATCTGATCGAACAGTTCATGGGCCAGTTGCTGTACCTGTGAGTTTTCAGTTTCTTCTTTTACAATATTGTCAATAACGGTTGATTGTGCATTCAGTAATTCAGCGGTAAATAAGGTGATGAATAAGAATGCCGCCATGTGGCGGAAGCGGTTGGAAAGGGGGATCTTTTTCATGGGTTGAATGTATAAAATAAATGGCTTCCTCCCAACCAACGGGTATTCTTTTTGTATTATTAGGATATGCCACTCATCGACTTCACGGATAAAGGCCTTTTCTGCAGCGCGGGTAACTTCTATATAGATCCCTGGAAGCCTGTAGACCGTGCCGTTATTACCCATGCGCATAGCGATCATGCCAGGGCAGGTTCCCGGTTCTATCTATGTCATCGCCTTACAAAACCCATTTTGCAGTTGCGGCTGGGTAATAATATCTACCAGGGGGTGGAATGGGGAGAGCAGGTACATATCAATGGGGTAACCGTATCGCTTCATCCCGCGGGGCATATTATCGGCTCCTCGCAGGTGCGGGTGGAATACAAAGGCGAAGTTTGGGTAGTAAGTGGCGATTATAAACTGGAAAATGACGGGCTTAGCGGTGCTTTCGAAATAGTGAATTGTGACACGTTC
>CBDDIT010000032.1:0-9058 GCA_965229175.1 Sediminibacterium sp.
GAAAAGGTAGCACGGTTGGTTGCAAAATAATCAGCACCAATACGGCCAAATAAGAAACCACCGCCTTGCCGGGTTGTTGTGTTCTGGTTAACCAGCAGGTTGGGTGAGCTAACCAGGCTTTTTATGTTTGTTAAGGCCTGTAGTACGGTTGCGCATCTGGTTACCAAACGTGCTGAGAGAGAGGTTAATCTTATCCTGCCGAACATTAAGACTTGCACCACCATTCAGGCCACCCCGTTTGTCAATTCCGGCTGTAATATTGCCGTTGTAACCACTTTTTTTATTTTTCTTTAGTATGATGTTGAGGATACCGGCATTACCGCCGGACGCATCAAACTTGGCAGATGGGTTGGTAATTACTTCAACGCTTTCAATGGCATCTGCAGGTATCTGGTCTAAGGAAAGTGTTGTGGGTCTTCCATCAATATAGATCTGGGGACTGGCATTGCGAAGCGTAACGTTGCCGTCAATGTCAACATTCAGCGAAGGTACATTCTTCATTACGTCTACCGCAGTTCCCCCTGCACTTACAATATTCTGGGTTACGTTAAAGACTTTTTTATCAATATCCATTCTGAGCCTTGAAGTGGTACTGGTAACGGTAACGCCTGCCAGGCTGGGCAGCATCCGGGCTGATACGGATCTTGCCCAGATCGGTTTCAAATGACGGAACCGCTCCGCTGAAATCGGGTATCTGACCTGCGGCAGGCAATGGTGTTCCGGCAGGTATCTTGGGCTGCAGGGAAACAGGCTGCGATGAATGACGATAGCCAACGGCTGTAATATTTAGCGTAAATTGCCCGAAAACGGGCAATCCTTCCAGGTTAAAATCGCCATTGCTTTGTGTGTTGGTTCCCTTTATCAGTCCGTCTTTCATTTTATGGGTTGCCGAATCCATTTTTTTCTGCAATAATAAAACAGACGCGTCGCCAACGGGCCTACCGGTGCTGTCCACTACTTTGCCATATAGCCTTCCGGCATTTGGCGGTGATGGCATACCCGCTGGCACCTGGGACGATCCATATATACAACACAGTTCGCAAAGCAAAACAAAAAGAATCTTCTTCATAGTGGGAATATAATACCCAAAACTACCCTGAGTAAAACAGGACGGTTGCTGCAAAGAGATGAATAGGGATTTTGTTGCGACAAATATCGGGTTAGTCGCAAGGGCTGATCAGTTTGAAAAACCGTTCGCGATAACTCTCGCCAATAGGTAGTTCGGTATCTCCAATGGCTACTGTGCTCTTGCGGATAAATTCGATGGCGGCAACGGAAATGATATAGGACTTATGAATGCGTACAAAGTCGGGGCTGGTTAATTGTTCTTCCATGGCACCCATGCTTTTGCGTGTAAGAATAGGCCGGGCTGTGTTTTGAAGATGGATTTTAAGATAATCTTTTACAGATTCGATATAGATAACATCACGCCTGAATATTTTTTACCAGGCTGTATTCTACGTTCACGAAAAAGTATTCAGACGGCGGTTTGCTGGTGTTGGCACTGTTATTCTTCAGCGTAAAAAGTTCAAGTGCCTTTCCACAGGCCTTAACAAAACGGTCGAATTCAACAGGCTTAACAAGGTAATCTACCACATTAAGGTTGTATCCTTCCAGGGCATATTTTTCAAATGCGGTGATGAGTATAAACATGCAGCCCGCTGGCGCATTGTTAATAAACTGCAACCCGCTGATACCAGGCATTTGTATATCGATGAAAACAAGATCGATATTCTCTTCCCGCAGCAGCGTAAGGGCCTGCAGGGGCTGTTCGCAGGTAGCAACCAGTTCCAGGTAAGGCAGTTTGCGAATTTTATCCTCCAACAAGTCGAGTGCCAGTGGTTCATCATCTATAGCTATACATCTTAACATTAGTGGTAATTGAAGGGTTAGCAAAATAGTAAAAAAGCCATCTGAGCGGTTGATAGAAAATGTATGCCTGTTTTCATACAGCAATTCTAATCTTCGTTTAACATTTACCAGCCCGATACCCGGTACATTGTCGCGGTTGTCGTCCTCCTCCTGGTAGCGGTTCCGAACCAGGAATGTGAGATCGCTCCCCTGAACAGACAATTGTATCGTGATTTCCGCATTTTCTGTTAACACGGTTCCATGCTTGAATGCGTTCTCAACAAAAGAAACAAGCAGCATGGGTTCGATCATGAGATCGTTTCTGCCACCGTTCATAAATGTGTTGATGGTAAGCTTGCTGCCAAAACGCTGGCGTTGCAGATCTATATAACTGTTCAGGTAAGTTTTCCTCGTTTTGTAAAGGTACCTTGTTTTCGTCTGTTTCATACAGCATATAACGTAGCATAGAAGACAGCTTCATTAGTGAGGGCTCCAGCTCATCTGATTTTTTCCGGGCAAGAGATACCAGGTTGTTCATTATGTTGAAAAGAAAGTGCGGGCTGACCTGGGAGCGCAAGAAAAGACAGTTCAGTTTTCAGGTGCTCCGTTTCTTTTTCCTTGGCAGTTCTATCTTCTGCAATCCTGTCGCTCATGATACGAAGAGCCGATCCTGCTGCGATTATAAATGCAAAGGGTAGAAAATTGAACAGTGCTGCGCGGAGGATATTTTCTTTTTTTTCAGGAAGCAGGATATTGAAAAGACCTTTGTTAATAAGAATATGCACTGCGAAACCGGCTAGCAGGCAGACGAGGTAAACGCCATACTTTTTCCTGTAAACAAAGGAAGGGATGAGGTAATACGCATTGATATAAAACAATCCCATACGAACAAAATTATCACACAGGGCCACCAGGTAAAAGTTCTTTCCATCCAGCGGCCGGTTGGGCATGTCATCAGACGCAGCAGCGTGCATCAGGTATGGGAATGTGAAAAACAGTATCCAGAAGACAATATGCATTAATACAACAGACCACCTGTTTCCATATATTGTATCATTGTTCATCTGGTAAATATAGAAATGAATAGTTTAGTTAACATTTACAAATAGAGAATCCGCGGGGCTAACCCCGGTAAAAATGCCATACCCGTTTGAAATACTTGTTGAAATGCTGGTAACATTCAGTGAGCTTGTTCCTACCGTATTATAAAAAGATACATAATCACTCTGTACATGGTATACCAGGATGCAATGTTTACCATAGTACCGGAAACTCTGGTTGTAAAGGGTCCGCTGATGACCCTGGTCTACCACAGCGTCGAAGCGTGATACCGCGCCAAACGTATTATTGGATAGCGGAGCTGACAAGTCAAGTGCTTTCACGAGAATGAAATAATATCCATTATCCGGGTTATCCCATGTAACATTCATCATTTCAACAGGTGTACTGGAGAAGACAGGAACAAGATCAGTTGCTGACTGTTTTACATTTACGGGTCGGGAAGGTATGGTTGTAACAGCACGGGTTATAAGATTATTGTACGAAACCTGTAGTGTGTATGTGCCGTTTTCTACTACCGGCATTCTTGTATTTACATATATGCCATCCGTCGTGTGTGCCAGTTCGAAGTCGTTGCCCAGGTAGGAAATTTTTACGGTGGCATTGGTGATGGCGTAATTACCGGAAGAATCAGTTTCATTAACAGGCAGTTGCCTGCTTAGCTTAACGGTAGCAGCCTGCCCGGGTTGCAAATAGGATTCAACTACGGGTCTGGCACCTTCCGTAGTCTCGCTTTGTTTACTGCAAGAGCTTACCATAGCTCCTGTTAGTAAGACGGCCAATAGTACCCGGGTGAGATAAGCAAAGTTCGGAATCATTTTACCTGAATTTATAAGTAAAAGTAAGATTGGGGGTGAAGGAAAGATAGTTTACATCCGTCGCAACAACCACATTGTCAACGATCTCATAGTTTTTATACCAAACGTTCGCCCGGTTATAGGCATTAAAGAACGATATACCTACGCTGCCATGCCCATCGGCGATCTTGCCAAAATTATAGGTGGCTGAAATGTCGAGCCGGTGATAGGCCGGCAGGCGGCTGCCGTTCTTTACCCCTACATTGATAATATCTTTTTCGGTGCCATCAAGCAGCGTAATGGTATAGGCACCCACCGGGGCAGTATAGGGCCTTCCTGAAGCGAAAATAAATGTGAGCCCAAAATCAAACTTCTTCCATTTATACATGTGCGCTGTTTTAAATTCATGGCGGACATCATTTGATGCATAGAAATCCGCTGAGCCATACACAGGATAATTATTAACAGCCTTCCCGAGTGTATAGGCCACCCAACCCGAGTAGTCGCCAAATTTTTTCTGCACCAGGAAATCGATTCCTGCCGCATATCCGGTTCCCTCAAAAAAATTCTCAGCATAACTTACGCTGCCGGGCCGCGGCTGGAAACGCAGGGAGTATTCACTTAAGTTATCCATCTTCTTGTAGTATCCCTCAACGTCTATCAGCCAGTTATCATTTTCCCAGCTGGTACCTGCAATGAATTGTAAAGAAGAGGAAACCGGTATCCTGTTCCCGTCTGCGAGTGTCCAGAAGTCTTTATTACCCTGTAATACATCTTCCCTTGACACCCTTTTGGCAAACTGGTAATATTTACCCACCGACCCTTTCAGCTTAACTTTTTCAGTAACATCATACGAGATATTCAGCCGCGGTTCCAGGTAGGGCTTGCCGGAAGGACTGAAATAACTACCGCGAAGCCCCGGGATGATCAGCAATTTGTTATGCAGGAGGTTAATCTTATCCTGCAGGTATATGCTGGACGTGCTGCCTGTGGTATTTCGGTCTATGATCTTTGCTGTGTCGCTTTGCGCGTACGAGTATTTAATGCCATTATAGGTAAACATAACCCCTGCTTCAAGTGTATGTGTCTTCGACAGCTTGTATTCAATATCAGACTTTGCAGAGTAGTCGACAAGGTTATTGTCTTCGAAAGTTCCCGTTTTTGTTTCCACATCACCGGAAGAACCGGTGGTGGTTCTCTTAACACTTCTTTCCCGGCTGCTGAAATAATTGGAAAAGCTAACCATTGAGTTAACAAACAATTTGGCATTTACCCGCCTTGTCCATTTCAGACTGGTTCCGGTGTTACCCCAATCGGTAATATCAGTAATATCCAGCCCCAGTGATCTTCCGGATCCGCCCAGGAAGGAGGGAAGCCTGGGTGTAATGGAATTGTCGAGGTTGTCGGCTCCATTGTAAATGCTAAGTGCGAATACGTCTTTTGAAGTAGGCTTCCAGGTGAATTTCCCATTTACATCGTAGAAGTATGACTGGGTGTTCTGCCCGTTTCCGAATGGGCCGCGCCGGAAGTTTTGGTTGCCACCTGTAGTTGACTGGGAATTGTATTTTTGGAAAAGCTTGGTATATAAACCGGTTTTAAAGCTGCGACGGAAGTTAATAATGCCCACCGTGTTTTTTCCAAGAGGGCCTTCACCATAGAGGTTAGTTCCCATCCCGCTGAGGTCCATGCCGCCATTAAATCCTTTTGAATTTCCTTCCTTGCCATTAATGTCTACCACACTGCTTAGCCGGCCGCCGAATTTTGATTCAAATCCACCTTTGTATAATGAAATATCTTTGATGGCATTGCTATTGAATGCGCTGAAAAATCCGAACATATGCTCAACATTATAAACAGTAAATCCATCATATAGTACAAGTGTTTGGTCAGGCGTACCACCCCTGACATAGAGGCCTGAACTGTTTTCATTGGCCGCACTGATCCCGGGCATGAGCTGGAATGCCCTGAATACATCTTTTGTACCTATACTGGGCAGGTTTTCTATCAATGCGGGTGTCATCTTAATCATGCTTACTTTCTGATTAAGCTTGAATGACTGTGGGCGTCTTGCATAAACCACTACCTCACCCAGGGAACTCTTCAGGTTAATCATCTGTACTTGTATGCTATCCAGTGGCTTTTGAGGAGAAAGAAAGATATTGGAAACCACATAACCTACATTTGAAAATTGTAGTATGGCTGTATCACTGGGAACATCATATAGTGTAAAATAGCCGTCAACATTAGAGGTGGTTCCCGCATAGGTTCCCAGTACCGAGATACTTACATTCGGCAGAGATTCACCCGTATTTCGGTCGGTAATCCTGCCACTGACCCTTATGTGAAATTTCTTAGGCGTTTCTGCGGGCGTGGTTCGAACCTGCTCCATTTGCTGCTCTACCGCTTCCTGTACCGCGGTAGTCAGCTGCGGTGTGGATTTGTCGTATATGCTGAACAGGTAGATGGTATTGTTATTCCCGATAAAGTATTTTGACTCGGTAGCTCTACAAACCCACTTTAATATTGTGGCTAAATTGTCGTTATTAATATCAAATGAAAGCTCATATTTGGACAGCCGTGTTCGGTCGAAACTGAATGTAAGCCGGTAAGTTTCAGCCAGTTTATCCAATTCCAGATCTGCTGTTCTGAAACAAAGCTGCGGGCGAATGATCATTTTCAGGATACTGTCGGCATTCCTGCCCTGTGCGTTCGCTGCCACGCAAATGCCTGCCGCCACCAGTAAGAGGATTATTTTTCTCATTGCCCCAAAACTATCCGGGCAACCTATGAAAGGAATGATAAAAGCTACAAAACAGGGATTTTCTGCTTCCATCCCGGTAACTATGGCTATGAAGGAGGGAATGAAAATTCGGCGGGCGATACCTTATATCCCCGCGGGCGCAGAATAGGGAAGGAGTATATCAAACTGCGCCCCGCCGTTTTTACCCGGCTTCGCGGAAATATGCCCACCGTGAAACAGTACAATTTTGCGAACAATGGAAAGACCTATACCCGTTCCGGCAAATTGGTCCTTTCCATGCAGCCGCTGAAAAATTTTAAAGATGCGGTCCGCGTGTTCCTCATCAAAGCCTATCCCATTGTCGCGGAAACTCAGCACATAATACTTCCCGTTCTGTACTATATTAGGATGGCGTGCTATCATCTCCTTTGTTGCCGGTTCAGCGCTGATGCTGATCTTGGGAGCGATACCGGGATGTATATATTTCAGTGAATTGGATAACAGGTTGCCAAACAACTGGTTCAGCTGGGAGGGAACACCCATGACTTCCGGTAGCCTGTTATAGATAAGGGTGGCATGCGTTTGCGCGATGGCAACTTCAAAATCCTGTTCCAGCCCTTTGATGATGCTGTTCAGGTCCACCCGCACAAACTTTTCCGGATCACTGGTTACCTGCGAAAAAGCGAGTACATCACGTATCAGTTTGGCCATCCTGTCGGTTGAGCCATATATTTTCTGGAAATAGTCCTTTGCTTTGGGGCTTACTTCGGGCAGACTCAGTTCCAGCAACTGTGTAAAAGTGCTGATCTTACGAACAGGTTCCTGCAGGTCATGTGACGCGATATAGGCAAACTGTTCCAGTTCCTCATTCGAACGTTTCAGGCTCAGGTTTAAGGCGGCCAGTTCTTTTGTTCGCCTGGCCACGGCGGCTTCAATTTCTTTGCGTACTTCTACCTGGTGAGTTACCTCAATTGCCATCACCATTACTTTGGTTACACGGTTGTCTTTGTCTTTAACCGGTATATATTGAAATGTAAGGAACACATTTTCTTCGGTACCATCACGCAGCAGTGTTACCTCGGTTTCTTCTGTTGTAAACTTTACCCCTGTGGCAAAAACCTGTTCCATAACGGGTTCGAACCGGGATGCCGCTTCCCGTAGCACTTCCCAGTATGGCGCGCTCATGAACTGCTCCCGTGATTTGCCGGAGATCAGTTCAAACCGGTCGTTCACTTCTTCCACTCTCACGGGTGAGCCGCTTACGACACAAATGCCAATGGGAGAGGCGGTAATAAGATCGCGCAGTTCTCTTTCCTTGGCTTCCACCATCCTGCGGGAGATAACCTGTTCTGTTACATCAATTACAACCGCCAGTACACCTGTGATATCACCTTTGTCGCCGAGCATGGGCTGGTAGGTAAAATTGAGGATCAGGGTTTTGGGAACACCTGCCACCACAATATTTACAGGGTGTTCATTGGAAATAAAAGTATGGCCGGTACGGATAACATCATTCAGTATCGTGTCAAACCCCTGGCCCTTGATATCCGGCAATGCCACCAGCAAAGGTTTACCAACAATATCTCCCTGTGTTTTGCCTACCAGTTCCGCATATCGCTGGTTCACAATCCGGAAGGTAAGTTCCGTGTCCGCCGCAATCAAAGCAATGGCAACAGGAGCATCATTAAAAGAGGAGAGGAGTTCATTTCGGCTGTTTTCTATTTTTTGTTTGGCGATCACGCTTTCTGTAACCTCCAGTGCCACTTCCATTACGCCGGTGGTTTGCCCGTTTTCTTTCATAGGCACATACGATACCGTATAGTATCCTTCCCGGGGGCTGCCATTCTTAATAACAGTTACCGGGGAATCGTACACGTAATGCGATACCCCCGTTCTGTACACATTCCGCATGATGTCCATTACTTCCTGGCCTTCCAGTTCAGGCATAAACTCCAGTATAGGTTTTCCGAGTACGCTCTTATCACGACCCATCAGATCGAGCATGGCTTCATTCGCCAGTTCTAGCACCAGGTCATCACCTTTCAGCAATAGCATGGCTACCGGTGCTTGTTCCAGGAGGGATTTAAAACGTGCTTCGCTTTCTTCAATTTCCCGTCTCGCTTTTACTTCGGCCGTGATGTCTATGATCGTACCAATAAAACGAACCGGCTGCTGTTGATCATCAAAATTAACAACGCCTTTTGCCCTGACAATCCTTTCCTGTTGGGTTATCCGATTAACCAGCCGATGCTCAGCAAAATAGTGCCCGCCCGAATGATACACCAGTGCTGCTTCCATCGCCTCTTTAACACGGTGCCGGTCTTCTTCCGGCACGGAAAGAATCGCCTCATTCAATGAAGTTTGTTTTTCTTTATCAAGTCCAAACCAGTCTTTTAACCTGTCATTGGCTGTAAAAACAAGTGTCTTCGGGTTAAGGTCCCAGGTTGCCAGTTCGGTTGCGTCAATAGCCAGTTCCAGTTTATCCCTGCTCTCGCGTAATGCTTTTTGTAGTAAAACCTGTTCGGTAACATCAGTGGCAATATCCATTACGCCATAAATATTCCCCTTACTATCGCGGATCGCTTTGTACGCGAAATCGAAATAGTAAGTT
>CBDDIT010000033.1:0-22005 GCA_965229175.1 Sediminibacterium sp.
CAAAACTTTCATCTTCAGAATTCACCTCAAGCAAAGGGTTCTCGTCAAGCTCATCCTTGATCCGTTGTTCTAACTGTACCGTATTCAAATGATAAATGCCAAGCATCTGAATTTGCTGCGGTAAGATTTTCAGCGATTGTTTCTGGAGTTGTGATTGCTGTAACATGATCGTTAGTTTGATTATCAGATATACAGATAATGCAATAACAAGTCCAATTTTTATTTAACAGAATTATCTCACAACTAGCTGATTATCAACATTTAAATTTTGGTATCCTTTCAACTTTAACAACTCATCCTTAAAAATACATCATTATTGGGGAATATTTTCCACAATAATGACGTATGCCACCCCGCTCATTTCGTAGAACATGCAATAACTCAATGGTTTATGGGTACGAAAATGGATAAGAAATGGATAATTTTCGGGAAATTCCAGGCGGTAGCATTGTCTATATTAGATGCCTGTTATTGATACGCTTATGAAAAGAAGAGATTTTATTGGTTTGACTTCCGCCGTCATTACAACCGGTATGGTAACTAGCCTGGGTTCGTGTACTACCCAAAATAAAGGTGGTACACCAGGCAGCGGCTTAACAAAGATGACCGGTGATGTGGTTCCGGTTTCTTTATCTGAACGAAAAGACAGAGTAGCAAAGGCGCAGCACCTGCTGTTGGAAAACAGGATGGAAGCCCTGATTATCGACGCAGGCACCAGTCTCAACTATTTTACCGGTATCAGTTGGGGGCAGAGTGAGCGAACAATGGTAGCTATCATTCCGGCTAAAGGAGAAGTCAGATATGTTTGCCCTGGTTTTGAGGAAGCACGCCTGCGTGAAATGATCACGATTGGAAAAGAGGTATATGCCTGGCAGGAAGAAGAAAGTCCTTACCAGCTTATTTCCAAGGTATTAACAGATGCGGGCATATTGTCAGGCGATATTGCTTTTGAAGAGAGAGTTCGTTTTTTTATTGCAAACGGGATACGAAAAGCAGCACCGCACCTGAATTATGTAAGTGGTGATCCGGTTACCATTCCCTGCCGCATGATTAAATCCGCCGCTGAAATAAAACTAATGCAGAAAGCAAGTGATATCACACTGGCCGCAATAAGATACGGAGCCAGCCAATTACAGGAGGGGATGTTCCAACACGAAATTTCTTCCATTATTATGTCGGCCCAAACAGAGTTGGGTGGCAACGCGGATTTTGCTTTATGCTTGTTTGGCAAGTCCTCCGCCTTTCCCCATGGTTCGCGTCAACCCCAGCAACTGAAAAAAGGAGATATTGTTTTACTGGATTGCGGGTGCCAGGTGGAGGGATATAATTCAGATATTACCCGTACGATCGTATTTGGAGCGGAGCCCAGCAAACGGCAGCAGGACATATGGGCACTTGAAAAACAGGCTCAATCTGCAGGCTTTGCAGCGGCCCGACTCGGTGCCTCCTGCGAATCTGTAGACGCAGCCGCGCGAAAAATAATTACTGACGCAGGTTTTGGACCGGGATATAAATTACCCGGCCTGCCGCACCGTACAGGCCATGGCATAGGGATGGACGGACACGAGTGGGGTAATATGGTAAAAGGCAATAAAGATTTGCTGAAGCCGGGCATGTGCTTTAGCATTGAACCCAACATTTCTATCGAAGGCGAGTTCGGAGTAAGGTTAGAAGACTGTGTTTACATGACGGAAGAGGGGCCCAAATGGTTTTCTCAACCGAGTAAATCTATTTTTCAACCATTTGAAGTGTAGCTTCACCAGCTGGCTGCCTGTACTTTTTCTTCTTCCTGCCCCACCAGATAATAAAACCGGTGATAGGCAAACTTCCGCAAATCAAACTGGCTATAAAGGCAATGATCTTGCCCGTCATGCCAAATGCGGCCCCCACATGTATATCGTAGTTCATCCGGTAGATCTTTTCCGGTTGTGGCGGTGCCGGTAGTTCCTGTAGTGAATACCTGTCGAAATAGCGGAACTCGCGCTTATAATAAGTTTTTCTTTCCGGGTTATAGGTCACCGCAATAGGGTCGGCATTTTTCTGCGGAATCTGTATCTGTAACAGACCTGTTACCGGGCCGTACTTTTTCATGGCGGCCTGCCAAACCTTATCCTCCGGGTGTACGAGGTTGGCTGCCAGCAGTGTTGTATCAGACAAGGGCTTTTTCACAACCGGCATTGTTTTGCCTGCTGTTACGGTATAGTAATAGGCTTTCGCAAACCATTTAAATCCGAAGTTAAGCCCCGTTACCGCAATCGCAAAAGCTATGAGCATTACATAAAACCCAAGTACATTGTGAAGATCATAATTCATCCGTTTGAACCTTGATTTCCAACTGATCGTAAAGCTCTGCTTACGGGCGGCTTTGCTCCATCGTTTCGGCCACCACATGATAATGCCACTGATCAGTATGATTACAAATATGATTACGGTTACCGATACAACCGGCTGGCCAATTTTTGGAGGCAGCCACAAATAAAAATGCCCAGCCAGTACCAGCCGGAAAAAATCCCTGTTCAGTACCTTTTCTTTCAATACCGCACCCGTATACGGGTTCATATACAAATAAGTAAAGCCCTGCCCTTTCTGGGTGAATGTAACAGCTGCCGCCTCCCCGGGTATTCCATATTGAACACCTGATGGCTTTATTCCCGGCTTATGCTTGATAGCTATCGCTTCCAATGCCGAAGGTGGCAGCACAGGAGCTTCCTGTACTGCCACAAAACGGTAGGGTTCGGTATAATCGCGTATATCCCGCTCAAATACATAGATACACCCTGTCAGGCTGATAATCACAACCAGGATGCCGGAAACAATACCCAGCCACAGATGCAGCCAATCGTTAATACGGCGGAACAGGCTGATTTTCTTTCTTACCATTTGAAACTTACATTTAAAGCGAAACGACGTGGCATCTGTGGTTCAACCGTTGTCCATCCACCCCAGTATTGTTTATTGGCGATATTGTCGAGCTTTACCCCCACACGAAAGGCTGCCTGTTCGTAAAACAAGGTGGCATTGGCTACCGTATAAGCCGGTAAGATAAACTGACCGGTAACCGCACTGTTGGTAATAATATTCTCGCTGGCATAATTTCCGCCAAATCCAAGCCCGATGCCTTTTAATTTTCCGCTTCCTGCCTTATAGCTGATCCACAAATTGGCAAGGTGTTTAGGTCCGGCAGAAACCGGGCGCAGGCCATTGGTGTTCTTTTCTGTCTGGTCGTTCAGACTATTATTGTAACTATATCCACCCAGCAGATTACATCCATTGAAAAGGCTTGCCACAATGTCCGCCTCAAATCCTTTGCTCGATATATTGCCGTCCTGAACAGTGTAACCAGTGCGCAGAGGGTCGGGGCGTGTAACATCACGAACATATATATCATAGTAGGTAAGTGTTCCCGTTACCTTTCCGCCTAATACTTCTGTTTTAATACCCGCTTCCCATTGGTTGGCTTGTTGCGGCTTAAAGATGCTGACCGTGCCATCCGGCTGTGTAACCGGGGCAAGGTTGGTAAAGCCATTCATATAATTGGCAAATATGGCCAGGTGCCGGGGTAATAATTCATACGTGATACCAAACTTGGGAGATACGGCGGTTTGTGCAAAAGCACCGGTTGTTGTGACGGTCCGCTGATTATACGCACCGCGGTTATCGAACCTGTCGATGCGTACACTGGCCATGGCGTGCATTTCTTCGGTAATATCCAGCACGTCGCTGGCATATACACTGTATGAATTGGTGAGCGAAGAGGTTTTAGTAGGGGCATTTCCATTCAACTTAGCTTCCAGTGTAGATTTATTCAGGTTGGCATAGCGAGCGTCTGCCCTTGTAAAGTTCACGGTGTCATAAGTGATATATGCGCTATTCGCATTATTGGTTTGTGTTGACAGGAAATCAATCCCCACTACTACCCGGTTGCGTAACCTACCCAGCAGGAAATCACCGGTAAAATTCTGTTGAATATCCGTTAGCAGGGAATAAGAATTCTGGTTGCTGATCAACCTGCTTAATGATGTATCACCGGTAAGAATACTGAGGTAAGAATAGTACCCATCTGATTTACGATTGCTCCTTGATAAAAGTGTTTGAGCTGTCCAGTTTTTTGACAGCCTGTACCGCATACCTGCATTCAGGTTTACAACAGGGTTTTTGATGGTAATATCATTACTGGTGAATGACCTCGAGAAGTCAATCTTCATATCTTCCGGCCGGGTCACTTTCAGCGCGGCAGTTCTGGTAAGGAACAGCATTTCTGCATTGGTTTGTTCGGCTGAAAAGATGTCCGCGGAAAAGTCGAAGCTCAGGCGGTCGTTTACCTGGTAAGTAAGTGAGGGTGCTATAAAAAAGCTTTTCTTAAAGCCTGCATCCTGCCAGCTGTTCTCATAATGATAAGACGCATTTACGCGTAATAATACCTGGTAACCGGAATCCAGCGGGGTATTAATATCCGCTGCAAAGCGGGAGAGTCCGTATGAGCCACCGGTAAATGAGAATTCGGTTCCTTTTGCAGCATAAGGTTTCTTGGTAACTGTATTGATCAGCCCACCAAATGAGATCAGGCTACTTCCGAACAAGGTGCCTGAGGGGCCTTTAATGATCTCCAGCCTTTCGATATTGGCAGGGTCGGGACTACCATTGGTGGCACCGGCAATACCATTCACAATCCTGGGCTGTACGGAAAAGCCACGGATGGAATAATAGCCACCGCCATCATTACCTCTTCCTGTTGAGGACCAGAGCTTGCTTACACCGGGTGCATTCTTCAACGCATCATCAAAACTGGTAACTACCTGCTCTTTTAAAAGGGCAGCCGGCACTACACTATATACCTGCGGGTTCTTGAGGTTCTTCAGGGGCAACCTTGCCACCGTTTCACTTTGGCGGTTGGCAAACCTAAGCCCCGATTTGACAATTACTTCTTCCAGCTGCCGCTCACTGGCGGTAATACTAATTTCAAGCGTAAATGTTTTCCCGGATTCAATGGTACATGTATGCTTAACCGGAAGGTAACCTTCCAGCGAGGCCTCCACAACATAGCTGCCCGGTGATAGTTTGGAAAAAATGAATACGCCGGACTCATCGGTAAGTGTAGCTTTTTTGAGAGAAGCTATGCGTACGGTAATACCGGCCGCTTTTATTCCCTCTTTCGTAATAACGGTTCCTTTTAATGAACCGGTTTTGTCATCCGCTTCGTGAGCGGAACCGGATAAAAAGGCAAGTAAAAATAATAGTGATCCTATATGTTTCATAACCAGTTTTGTTTGAGTCGCGAAATTGCGTTGCTCAAAACTGTTATGAATGCCGTATCGGGAAAAACTATTTACGCAAAACGGAAACTGACTTTATGATGACAAAACTTGTTTACTTATCCGCCTTTATCCATACCAACGAATGTACTACCCGTTCACCAATCCTTTGGGGCGGTTCTGCCGCCTGCGTGGGTGTGGTAGTAGTAATGGTACTTACCGCAGTTTTTCCTATCCTGTTATTTCGCGCATAATTGGGGATTGCGGTTAATGGCGTTCCATCGGCCCATGAGCCCTTTATCACACCTACACCTCCCAGTAATTCATTATGCCATTCGTACTGCAAGGGTAGCTTGCCAATAGGTTTGTCGATGTCAGGCTGATCAGCTTTTTCTACATTGTATACCAGTGGTCCATACCGAAGTGCCACACGCCCCCTGTTCGCTTCAATCCGCTCATCAGCGGTAAATCGCTGAACTTCCATAGGCATTTCCAGTTCAATTTTATCTCCTTTTTTCCATGTCCGGGTAATAGCAACATAGCCTTTGTCTACCACCATGGCAACAGGTTTTCCATTCACTTTCAGCCATTTCAGGCCATTTACTTCCTTGTCAGGCTTATACAATTCACTGGTAGTTCGGTTGGGAACCCGCACATATACTGTAAACGTTTTGGAAACTTTCGGGTTCACGGTAATCGCAACGTTTCCTTTCCAGGGATATTCGGTCTTCTGAACCATCTCTACATCTGTTCCGGCCAGGTGCTCCACATTAATAGTACTGCCGATATATAGATTTACATAAACCGACTTATCCCCCGTTACATAGGTCCAGGTGGGCAGCATCAACAGGGTTCTGGGTATATTGCCAACACAACAGGGGCACACATGCCAGGGGTCCCGCGGTTGCGATGAGGACAGCGCATTGGTATAGTAGAAATTTTTTCCTTCAAGATCCAGCGAACCCAGTAAAGCATTATACATGGTTTCTTCATACAAATCGGCATAGCGGGCGTCGTGATAAGCCAGGTTCATTTTATATTGAAAGAAAATAAGCCCGGCACTGGAACAGGATTCGCAATAAGCGTTGTTCCGAAGTGAATAATTACCACCAAAACCTTCCGAGGTTTCCCCGCTGCCGATACCGCCTGTGAAATAGTACTTTTTATTTACCAGGTTATTCCATAAAGACATTACGGCGCTCTGGTAGTCAATATCCCCCGTTTCAGCTGCAACATCTGCCATCGCCGAATAGTTATACGTGGCACGTACAGCATGCCCTACCGCTTCGTATTGTTGCTGAACGGGTACATGGCTCTGATCATACTCACTCCCGTTCTTGCGGCTGTCGAGCAGGAATTTCGCAAGCCTGATATAGCTATCGCCTTTTCCTGCTCCTTCCATATCATTAACAAATCTTCCAAACCGAACCAAGGCCTGCTCCATTTCCTGGTGACCATCATACCATTCTTTTTTCCCAATACCAATATTGTTTACCCAACAGTCTGCCAGTTTTTTGGCTGCATTATATAGCCTTTTATCCCTGCCTTCTGTTAAGGTATAGTGATTGATGGCAGACTCTATAAAATAACCCGCTACATACCCTTCATGGTTTCCCCGGGTAGCTGCCGCCCAGCGCTCTTTCCATCGGGTTGTATCGCGAAGAGTATATGCGGTTTGAAGATAGCCGTCTTTTTCCTGTGCCGACAATATGATCGGTATCCATTTTTCAAGGGTGGCTTTCATTTTTTCCTGTGCGGCGATCATTTGCTTATCTCCCTGTGGATCTACCATCAGTGCAATACACATGGCTTCTACGGTTTGATGAACCCACGCGTTTGAAAATACATATCCTTTGTGCTTTGTATACGCTTCGCCGCGCAGTGCTTTGGCAGCTTCTATAAAGTTGTCAATTCCGCCTTCACCCACAGTAATATCGGTCCGCTCATTCTGAGCGATACAATAGGGTATCCAGTTGGTAATCATCGCCTTTGCCCTTTCATTCCATAACGGGTTATCTATTTTATACTTTTTAGTATATACTACATCCAGGCGCTTTTCCTTTGGTGGAGCATGAACTTTAACTTTGATAAGAGAGGGCTCTCCCGTTGTTCCGTCAGAGGCTGTGAGAGACAGGATATAGTTACCTTCCGCGGAAAAACCAGCGGTACCGCTAAGCGAATTACTGTTGGTAAATGTTACATTCCCCGGCCCGGACACTTTTTTCCATTCAACGGTTGTTACGGGCAGCACTGAGCGTACCGTTCCCGCCAGGTAGGTTTTACCTCCTATCATTACATCCCTATCAACCCCGGCATTCACCAATGGAGCCGGTGCCTTAGAGTTATCCGTTTTCAGAACCGCCCATTCCAGCAGGGTTGCAATTCCCCTGTCTGCCGAGTCAAGCTGAATTCTCAGCCTGGTAGTTGTTATCTCATCAAAGGTGGTTGTATTGGGAAGATTCACCTGCTTACCCAGTCCATTAATATGCTGTGCCGGTACAAAAGCTGTTCCGTTCCAGTACTCAAGGGTATACGCTTCCGGCAGCCTTACATTCTTATTAAAATCGCCCCAGTAAATTACCATCTCGCGGGTACTTACCGGTTGCGACCATTCATACTGCACCCAGATATTTTGCCGTGGTTGCGGCCTGTTGGCAGGGCCGGAACGGAAGTTCCCGTTACCCTGCGGTACCTGCCCATCATTCAGTGCCACTATTCCGAACCCGCCGCGGGCAGATGTGCTTGCCGTTGCTACAATCGCAAGATTGGCCCTTCCCTTAATGGCTGAAAGCTCCTGACCGGATACGGGGGAAAGAAAAAAAACTGAGCACATTACTATTAATAAGACTTGGGGCAGGCTTTTCGTTTGCATAAGATCACCGGTAAATATTGTTAATAAAATGGATAACTAAATGTAACTACTGTAACCCGTATTTTTCCACCGGAATTAAACAGATCATTCGCGAATTTTAACCACTTGTAACCGGGGCAGCCAGGCGGGTGACAGATGAAAAGCAGCTAAATAAGAGCAATAATTGGTTTATTTCCGCAAATAAGGTTGTATCATACGCAGGATATCTTTAAACAAATCATACTTATGACGGAAGCAAAAGAATTCAAGCCCTCTTTAAAGCTATTTGATGCCACTATGATCGTAGCCGGCTCCATGATTGGCTCGGGTATCTTTATTGTAAGTGCCGATATTACCCGCAATGTGGGTAGTGCGGGGTGGTTAATGATTGTTTGGCTGATAACCGGGTTTATGACGGTATCCGCGGCATTAAGTTATGGCGAACTCAGTGCTATGTTTCCCAAAGCAGGCGGCCAGTACGTTTACCTGAAAGAGGCCTATAATCCGCTGATGGCTTTTTTATTCGGCTGGAGTTTTTTTTCCGTTATACAAACGGCTACGATTGCCGCCGTAGCGGTTGCATTCGCCAAGTTCACTGCTTATTTATTTCCCTACTTTAGCGAAGATCATATTGCTTTCAGTACGGGCTTTATACAAGTTTCCCATGCCCAGCTATTATCTATTGTTGTTATAGTATTACTCACTTTTATCAATACCAGGGGAATACAAAGTGGTAAAGCCATACAAACCACTTTTACCACTGTAAAGCTGGTTAGCCTTTTTGGATTGATTCTTTTCGGATTACTGGCTTTCAGGCCTGGTATATGGCAGGCCAACTGGCAAAACGCCTGGCAGCTAAAGCCCATGCTGGCTGATGGAAGCTTTGGCACGTATACTACTTTTGCTGCTTTGGGTGCCGTTGCGGCTTCTATGGTGGGTTCTATCTTCAGCAGCGATTCGTGGAATAATGTAACGTTTATTGCCGGAGAGATCAGGAATCCACAGCGTAATATCGGGCTTAGTCTGCTGCTGGGTACTTTACTGGTTACTTTCATTTACCTGCTTACGAATATCACTTACACGGCATTATTACCCTTGCATGATATTGCCACGGCCGAGAAAGACCGTGTGGCTGTTTCTGCATCCAAGATTATCTTCGGACAGGCGGGTACTATTATCATCGCCATTATGATTATGATCTCCACATTTGGTTGTAATAACGGGATCATACTGGCTGGCGCGCGCGTATATTATACGATGGCTAACGACAAATTGTTCTTTTCAAAAGTTGGAAAACTTAACAACAACCAGGTTCCGGCAAATGCTTTATGGTTGCAGTGCATTTTCGCCTGCGCCTGGAGCCTGAGTGGTAAATACGGACAATTATTGGATATGATCTCCTTTGTTGTAGTAGGCTTTTATATACTAACTATCATTGGCATTTTTATACTAAGAAAGAAACGTCCGGATCTGCCAAGACCTTATAAAGCTTTCGGTTATCCTTTCCTGCCTTTGATCTATATATTGATGGGCTTAAGTTTTTGCGTTTTACTGATCATGTTCAAACCCGCATTTACCTGGCCGGGGCTTATCATTACGTTACTGGGAATACCTATCTACCGCTTTCTGTCTGCAAAAAACAAAAAGCAGGAATTCTTACCCGAATCGTGATGGATTAAAGGCGGTGATATCCAGGGATGGGCTGGCATTTTCCGCCAGTTCGGCGATCAGCTTTCCTGTTGCGGGGCCCAGGCTTAATCCCATCATGGCATGGCCGCCGGCGATCAGCAGGTTCGTATACTGCGAGGCGAATCCGATATAGGGTAACCCGTCTGGCGAACAGGGTCTGAATCCATACCAGACTTCTTCTTTAGCGGGCATGGAAATATTCATACCGGGGAAATACGAAGGGATGGCTTCCACAATTCCCTGCACCCGTTTCATATTCACTTTACTATTGATGGGTCCTATTTCCATGGTTCCGCCAAAACGCAATTGTCCAGCCATGGGTGTGATGGCAACCCTTGCCTCGCATAATATAGCCGGAACCTGGAGCTGTTGTTTCGGTTGTTGGTGTGTAAAAGAATATCCTTTGCCAGGCATTAAGGGTATATTGGTTCCTGCCATCCGTAAAACTTCCGGTAGCCATGAGCCTGCGGCAGCTACAAAAATATCGCCCTTTATTTCTTGTTCACCTAAATATACTGCTTCGATTCCGTAATGATTTTTACGGATGCCGGTAACCGGCTTCCCGGTATAAAATGTAACACCGGCTGTTTTCAAATAAGTTACCAGCTGCTGAATTAATCGATTGGGGTACAAATGCGCATCGCATCGGTAATGAACAGCACCCAAAACATCCAGCTCAATACCCGGCTCTATTTGCCGGGCCTCGCTGGCTGATAACACCTCCACATCCAACCCCATTTTCTGGGCGATCTCCGCTGTATGTATCTCCTCGCTGGCAACATGATCTGTTTTATAGTACATCATGATCCCTTTCTTCTCATACGAAAAACCAAACCCGGGTTCCGCAGCAATATCTTCGTATAATTTTTTGCTGAAAAGGTTAAGTTCCTTCAAGTGTGGGCCAGCTTCCTTTACATTCTTTTCCCGGGCACTCCTTACAAACTTCAATCCCCAACTGATCAGTTCAGCACTAAGGGATGGCTTCACGTAGAAAGGACTTTTTGAATTGAACATCCAACGGATACCCTGCGCAACAATGCCAGGTGCGGCCAACGGTATGAAGTGGCTGGGAACAATCATTCCCAAATTGCCATTGGAGCAACTCTCGGAAAGTTCCGACTTATCGATCACCGTAACACTCCAGCCCCTTTTTGAAAGATAATAGGCAGAACTCAACCCGATTATCCCCCCACCTATGATAACAGCTTTCATTATATTGTTTTGTATCGAATCAGATCACCTGGAAGCCATGTGCATAAGGATCATCATCATCTATGATAATAGTATTGTAGCCGGTTACCATGGCCCATCCTTCTATGCTGGGCACAATGGCAGGCCTACCGGCTATTGTTGTTTCTTCCTCTATCCTGCCCGTGAATTTCGATCCGATAATACTTTCATGTATAAAAGCATCCCCTTTCCTTAGCTTTCCTTTTGCATACCATTGCGCCATCCGGGCAGAGGTACCGGTACCGCAGGGGGATCTGTCTATTGCCTTGTCGCCATAAAAAACAGCATTGCGGGCAGTGGATGTGCTGTCTATTGGTTTCCCCGTCCACAACATATGACTAAGCCCGCGGATATTATCGTTCTCAGGATGCACAAACTCATGCTGTTCATTAATTCGCTTTCTGCATACCCTGCTCCAACTGATCAACTGATCTGCAGTAAAATTTTCCAACCCGGGGAAATTAGCCTGCGGGTCCACTATCGCATAAAAATTTCCACCATAAGCTACATCTACCAGAATGGTGCCTAAATCGGGGCAGTCTACAGCAACCTGCTCGGCAGCCAGGAAAGATTTTACATTGGTTAGTTTTACCGAAGTAACTTTCTTCCCTTGCTGGGCGTATTCAATTAAAACCAGCCCTGCCGGTGTTTCAATGCGCAGCTTGCCTGGTATTTTGGGTATTACCAATCCTTCTTCAATGGCAATCGTAATGGTTCCTATGGTACCATGCCCGCACATGGGCAGGCATCCACTGGTTTCAATAAATAATACGCCGATATCATTCTGCAGATCAGTTGGCGGATAAAGAATACTTCCGCTCATCATATCATGACCACGGGGTTCAAACATGAGGCCTTTCCTGATCCAGTCGAACTCTTTAAGAAAATGCAGCCGTTTTTCCATCATGTTCCCGCCAAGCAGCAAGGGGCCACCGCCGGCCACCACCCTAACAGGGTTGCCACAGGTATGCGCGTCTATGCAGAAAAATTTTTTGTGTGCCATTCGGTTATAAATAAATGATTACTGGTTTTACACCCTATAGTGTAAATATCCCATTAATTTCAGCCGGCTGATAAAATTTGCCCGGTTTTATTACAGGTTCAGGTAATCAGGCAGTACCGGGCGGGTTTTCAATGCGTTTTCAATGATGGCTTTTACCTTATTAAGTTCATCGCCTCTCAGTTGTTGACGGGGTGCTCTAACCTGGCTGGTACCAATCCCTGTATACTCTGCCGCAAGTTTGATGTTTTGAACCAGCTTGGGATGAATATCCAATTCCAGTAAAGGAAGAAACCACCGGTAGATAGCCAAAGCTTCAGTAATCCGTCCTGCTTTTACCAGCTTATAAATAGCTACCGTTTCCCTCGGGAATCCGTCTACCAGGCCTGCCACCCAACCATGCGCACCCATGCACAGGCTTTCCATGGCAAGGGGATCAACACCAGTCATGATCTTAAATCTTTCACCAAACCGGTTAAACATTCTTGTTACATTAGTGATATCACGTGAAGACTCTTTTACCGCCTGTATGTTTTCGAAAGGCACCATGTCAGCAAACATATCAATGGTAACAAGGATCTTATAATCAACCGGGTTATTATAGATCATGATGGGTAATGAAGTAGCGCGGGATACGGCTTTAAAGTATTCCAGGGTTTCATAATCATCTGCCATATAGCGCATGGGCGGCAGCAGCATCAACCCATCCGCACCGTTCTTTTCCGATTCCCTGGCAAGAGCAATAGCAGCTTTGGTTGTTTGCTCGGCAATATTGATAATTACGGGTACAGAATCCGGTAAAACTTTCTTGGAAAGAAAAAGCAAATCGGTTTTCTCTTCATTGGAAAGGGAGCTTGCTTCTCCCAATGAACCTCCCAGCACTATCCCTTCTACCCCTGCTGCCAGTTGCTCTTTCAGGTTCTTCTCGAAAACATCAAAATCAATCGAATCATCTTCCTTAAATGGAGTTAATAATGCCGGATATACACCGTTCCATGTTACTTTAGCCATATATAGTTTTTATTTTACAAAAATAGAATCGGGTTAACTCAATACGTTTCCCCCAATTAATAAATTGTTTGCCGATTTTAACTGTTTCTTGAATGGACCGTAGAGGACGTACACCCATTATTTTCTAATTATTCTTACATTTCCATATACCGGCCCAACACTATTACCCGGGACAGCTTTCAGCACAACGTTTATTTTTTCCTTGCCCCGTGTGAGAGCGGCCGGGATAGGATACGATATATCATAAAAACGGCTGGCTTTATATTTATTAATATCCTCAGTTGCCAGCTTCTGCCCATCAATAATGATATCAAATATCTTACCGCGGTTATCCATTCCCCAGTAAGTCATCAACAGTTCATTCTCTTTCCCACCGTCTACTTTCAGGTTAAAAGAAATACTTCCACCCTGTCTGGTGGATCGCCATTTTTTTCCATGGCCTTCCCCTGTAAAAGATTCACCCGTTAATTCATGATCACGTTCGGGTTGCATCTCGCCCAATCGTAACACATCAACTGTTTGTTCCTCCAGTTGTTGCAGCCTTAGCTTTTCCGCTTCATATTTTACCTGCTCTGTTTTCCATCCTTCGGTTGTGAAAACATCAAAGTAAACACTATAATAATCATTGGTAATCTGGTTAAAGGGTCGAAAACTCACTTCTCTGGGTTGACCAATATTCAGGCTGGTAAACGTTGTTGTATGAGCATCATCCTGTTGCAACCATTTAGCCGGGCTGTTTTCGTTGGACACCAGGACAGGAATTCCTTTTACGGGATCAGGTTCGGTGGCTCCAAAATATCCGGCCAGCAAGGTTGGACCATAAAAGAACGCCTGCCTGCTGGGGTTGTCGGGCATTGATACGGCGTAAACAGACAGTGAGAATTTCAATTCTACCTTATCGTCTTTGCGCCACTTCCGTTTAATATCCAAGTAGCCTTTATTATCGGGTTCCACTGTTTCTTCTTTTCCATTTACCAACACCTGGATACCGGCTGTAGCCCAGGCGGGTTTGCGTATTTTAAGGGTGTACGTAACCGGCCGCTCATTGGTGAAAGTGATCAACACATTATTATTATCCGGCAACGAGGTTTCCATTTTCAGTTCCCTTCTGTTTGCAGGCCATGACAGGGATGATGCAATAAACAGGTTTACGTATAAACTTCCATCTGCGCCGGCCGCATAGATAGCCTCTCCGTATTTCACATGGTTTTCCATACCGGAGCCTACACAACAGGTAAAAGTATTGAATGGACTGCTGAAACGCTTGCGTCCGCCCATTCGGAGAGGTACGAAATAGCACATCATTCC
Source organism: Sediminibacterium sp. (assembly GCA_965229175.1). GTDB lineage: Bacteria > Bacteroidota > Bacteroidia > Chitinophagales > Chitinophagaceae > Sediminibacterium. Next base: position 14,342 of record CBDDIT010000033.1, read on the forward strand.
ATCCTCGTGATTCTGGGATGAAAGTATATGATTATATAACCCGTTTTCATAATAATCAAAATAAGCCGCCCCGGGATCCAAAGCAAAAAGATGCCGGGTTAACTTAAGCATATTATACGTATTGCAGGTTTCCATGGTATTATCGGTCAGTGTTTCACTCAACTTATCCGCGGGACCAAAATACTCATAGTTACTATTGCCACCCGCTGCATAGGTATGATGCTTTACTACTGTGTTCCAAAAAAACTCAGCTCGCTTTTTGTCCTCCAGGTTACCGGTTAGCTCATATCGTCTCACAGCACCGATAAGTTTGGGAATCTGGGTATTGGAATGTTTACCCGGTAATACGTCATTACCCGCCGCCAGGGAGTCCAGTACACGGCGGTCATGAAACTTATAAGAAAGATCAAGGTAAGTTCTGTCTTTCGTAAGAGCAAACGTGTTTACCAACACTTCATTCATCCCCCCGTATTCACAAAACAGCATCTGCTGGTTCTGTTCATCGGTAAGTCCATTTACAATTGTGCCTGTCCAGTCTGCCAACTTCTTCTGTATTTCCAAAGCTTTATCATTGTTACAGTAGAGATAAGCATCCAGCAGCCCTGCCATAACTTTATGTACGGTGTACCAGGGAGACCAGGCTCCATTCAAATCAAATCCTTTTGAGCGGATACTTCCCTTTTTTACTTCGGCCCATACACTATCTTCTTTAGGTATTGCTCCCAAATAGCCATTGCGTAGTGGCTGGCATACGGCCAGCTCATCGATAATATAATTTACCTTATCAAGAAATCGGGTATCACCTGTTGATACATATTGTAGCGCGCAGGCAGATATATAATGTCCGAGCGTATGCCCTGCCAGCCCTGAAGATTCCCAGCCGCCATATCTTTCGGCTTTTTGTTTCAGGCCTGCATGGTTACGAAAATCGGCCAGCAGCCTGTCGGGTTCTATCTTCAGCAAATAAGCCGCATCGGCCTCCATCGCTTTCCTGAAAGGCCCCTCCAGTAATTTAACCGACTGAATGGGTACGGAATACACCTTGGGCGTCACTTTATCAGACACCAGCATCTTACTGTTCTTACCGGGTACATAGGCCTGTGCACTCACATGGGATGTGGCAACGTATGCCATCAGCAGGCTACCGAAGATATATTTATTCATAAAATAAATATATAAACAAAGCAAAACAGGGTGAACGCAAAAATTACCCGTTGTTGTAAATATTTTAACCCCGGTAGTAAACTATCCCATTTATTTCAGATAATGCAGAAAATTACCTATTTTAACCATAATTCGTTCGCTTGGTTATCATTCCCGGTAAATTAATGCTACCGGGCTTTAGTCAGTCATCATAAAAAACAAGCTTATGAAAGTTTTGCAGTTTACCATACCCGTTCCAGGTGACAATAACATTATTATCCGCCGCGAAATACTGCCCTATTTCTATCCCCATCTTCACCGGCATGATGAAATTCAGATCACCTGGATTCAAAAAGGCGAAGGCACGTTGGTAGTAGATAATAACATGCACACTTTTAGCAATAACCAGATATATTATATTGGTGCCAATCAACCCCATGTATTCAAAAGTGATCCTGTTTATTTTGCACCTAAGAGCATGCGGCAGGTGCAGGCTCTCAGCATACATTTTAACCCGAAAGGAAAGCTAAGCGGACTTTTTGAACTGGAAGAAATGAATGCCGCCGTTTCCCTGCTTAAAAAAAGAAACAACGGTTTTTTAATTCCCGACTCTCATGTTTCAGATGTTGCGCATAAGATGCAGTTGGTAAGCAAATGCAAAGGCATGGATCAGATGATTGCGTTTATGGACCTGCTTAAAAAGTTCTCAACTACTGCCAAGCTCAAAGAACTCTCGTCCACCTCGAGCCTCAATGCGGTAAGCGAACATGATGGCTTGCGGCTCAGCCAGATTTACAATTTCATATTGGCAAACCACGCCAAACCCATTACACTGGAAGATGTAGCCAAACAGGCACATATGACACCCCAGGCTTTTTGCAGATATTTTAAAAAAAGAACCCTCCATACTTTTGTATCTTTTCTGAACGAAGTACGGATTAACGAAGCCTGCAAAAAACTAACTACGGGTGACCTGGGTAGTACCAGTATTTCCCAGATCGCCTATAACTGTGGATTTAATACCATTACCAATTTTAACCGTGTATTCAAATCGGTTATTGGAAAGTCTCCCAGTGAGTATCTTGAGAATTACTTTAAAAGCACGTACGAAGAGCCGGTTCTTCAGTAAAAGCAAATCCGCAGCTATTGATTTCCCGGTTCTGTGCTATTCCTGTCGGGTGGATCTATTCCCAGCAGGCTTTTTACAAAAAAGTCGCGTTTCTTCACCCTTCCATACGGTCCGCCATCACTATGCCCCATCCCGGGCACGGCCAGGAAGTCGAATGTTTTCTTTGCCTTGATAAGTGCATCTGCCACGCGGTAAGTAGACTCCGGCGGAACATTCTGATCCGCCTCTCCCACTATCAATAATAATTTCCCTTTCAGCTTATGGGCGTTGGTAATATTAGACTGCTCGTCATAATGTTTACCCACCGGGTATCCCATCCATTGTTCATTCCACCATTGTTTATCAATCCGGTTATCATGACATCCACAGGCTGATACAGCTGCTTTATACCATTCAGGATGAAACAGCAAACCGCCTAATGAATTTTGTCCGCCCGCAGAAGTTCCGTAAAGACCTACCCTTGAGGTGTCGGCCTGTGGATAACGGGCTGCCAGTGCGCGCATCCAGGCTATCCTGTCGGGAAACCCGGCATCTCCCAGGTTTTTCCAGCACACATCATGAAACGCTTTCGAGCGGTTAGCCGTGCCCATTCCATCTATCTGAACTACTATGAAACCCAGTTCCGCCATACTTTGCATTTCACCTGTTCCTGAAAAAGTTTTAGGCACAAATGAATCCTGTGGCCCTGCATAAATATTCTCGATAATGGGATACTTCCGGGAAGGGTCAAAATCGGACGGGCGAAAAACAACACCCCATATATCTGTTATCCCATCTCTTCCCTTGGCGTGAAACACTTCCGGCAAGGCCAATTTCGCCGCAAGTAAACCCGAGATATCAGCTTTCTCAACGTCCATTATCTTTTTACCATCTTCCGTACTGGCAAGAATGGACACTGTAGGTTTATTAACGGTGGAATATACATCCAGGAAATACTTTTTATCCGGTGAGTACGTGATCCTATGATTGTATCCGGGAAGCGTTAGCTTAACCAGGTTGTTCCCATTGAAACCGATCCGGTAATAATGTATGTTATAAGGATCCTCTCCCTCATTCATGCCACTTGCCTGGAACCATATTTCTCTTTTCTCCGTATCCACACTGTCTATTGAACGTACTACCCAATCCCCTTTTGTTACCGCATTCTTAATCTCGCCTTTCCGCGTATCTACCAGGTAGATATGCCGCCATCCATCCTTTTCCGTTATCCATATCATCTCCCCTGTAGCGGGCAGGTAATGCGTAAAAATGCGTTGCTCGTAAATAAAAGTCCTGGTTCTCTCATCTACTATATTCCTGCTGCTGCCGTCTGTCGCGTTTACTTCAATTACGCGGAAACGCTGGTGACCGCGGTCTACCCTTTCATACATAAAATGGCTGCTATCCCCTTCATTCCAGTGAAGCCGCGGCGCATCAAAAAAATCTATTACATCTGTATCTACTTTTGTCAGTTTCCTGTCTGCCACCCTGATAATATACATTTCATAGGTTGAGAAATCATCACCGGGTTGCTTATAATTCTGCTGTTTAACCTCGCCCCGGGTTGTTCCCGCCTGCGAGGTGAGGATATAATAAACGGGCTTGTCAACTACCCTCTTTATTCTATACACGATAATATAACGGCTGTCGGGCGACCATGTAAAATCCCCATAAGGCAAAGCGGCCGTTCCATCTGTGGTGCAGGCAACTGCTTGTGACTCCGCTTCGGCTGTGGCAAGATAAACGTTATTATCCTTCAACACCACGGACCATTTTTTGTCCGGCGATAGCTTCTGGCTGCGACCTCGCTGCCATCTGCTGACAGGCCTTGTTAAACCGGGGTAAATCTTTTTATCAACCGGCAGCGAATCCATTTTTTCCCATTCGTAGCTACTTAGGTCAACCTTATAAAAAGCATTTCCTATTGCTATCGCGAGCTTTTCCATTTCCGGATATTTATAAATGTCTTTAATAGGAAGACGGTTAGCGTCTACCGGCTTCCCGGTTATACCTGATAACATTTTCGCCATTTTATGTTTGTCGAAAAGCGGGGCTTTCAGCCGCGTAACCGGGTTAATAAACAGGTATTCCGACTGGCTGTCTGGCAACAGATTTTTATACCAGAATGCGGAAGCACCCGACCATACCGGTACTACTGTAGTTTTAAATATAGAACGCTTGGCCAGGCTATCCCTTTCCCCTGCCCGTGTATAACGCCTGATCATCTCATCGCGGCCCGGTGCGAAAGGCACCAGCTTTTTTGGTTGGGCATAAAGGTTGCTTTCTTTGATCAGGCATACAATCAGTATGCAACATACCAGGAAATATCTCATGGGCGATAGTTTTTGGAAATGGATAAATGCGACAGTTAAAACTAAAAAAAGAAATGGAAGAACCCCGCATATTTAAAGCCACTGCAGTATTAAAATATCAAGGCTTTATAAACATTATCGGGCTATGTCAAAATACTGCTACTATATGGTAATTTATTTTGCGTAGCCGATCTGATCTAATCTTAGTTTTAAAAGATCAATCCAAACTAATACAGCTTTTATGAAACGAAAAATTATCGGCTTTGCCATGCTGCTGATTACAGCATGCTGCATGCGCGCAGCCGCACAAACACCTCCTGCCAGCATGTACCTGCAAAGCAGTGAGATGCATGACCTGATGGTACAGTATACGGCCGACATGGGCAGCGTTACCAGGTTTTACGCAACTTCAGCCACCGGCGGATTTGGCGGTGGTGGCGGAGGAAGAGGCGGTGGTGGATTTGGCGGCGGCAATTCCTACAACTCGCCCGAAAGAAGGGCCCGGATGCTCAGCCTGATTGACGAATATGAGAAAAAAATGAACGCACTGAACTTTGATAAGTTTAGTGTTTATGGCAAAGTGGATTATATATTATTCAAGCGAATTGTGGATGATGCCAAAGCCAGACTAACTGAGGAAGATGCTGACTATAAAAAAATAGTCAAATTTCTACCGTTCTCTGATAACATTTATGCGTTGGAAAGAAGCCGCCGGAGGGGCTTGAATGTGAATGGTGAAGAAGTGGCGAAAACCATGAACAGCATTATTAAAGAAGTAAAGAAAGCGAAAGAAGCGTTGAAAAGTGAAGAACCTATCGACAGTAAGCTGGCTACCCTGGCTACCGAGGCGGTTAAGGGTTTGCAAGGCGCATTAAAAAGTGAATTTGATTTTTACAACGGTTATGATCCGATGTTTACCTGGTGGGTTCCCAAAACGTATACTGATCTGGATAGCACCCTTTCGAACTATGCAGTGGCACTACGGGCAAAGGGAAAGAACATGGATGCGAAGCCGAAAGACGATGGCAGCGGTATCCTGGGTGTTTCCGTTGGTCGTGATGAACTGATACGGCAGCTTACGCGTGAATATATCCCTTACACGCCGGAAGAACTGATCGAGATAGCCTTGAAAGAATTTGCTTACTGTGATGCGGAACTGCTAAAGGCATCCAGGGAAATGGGATTTGGTGATAACTGGAAAGCCGCCCAGGAAAAAGTAAAGAACACTTACGTAGCACCGGGTAAACAACCCGAAGAGATGTTCAGTTTGTATAAACAATCGGTTGATTTCTTAAAAAAGAATGACCTGATAACTGTGCCCGAACTTTCAGAGGAAACCTGGCGTATGATGATGATGACACCCGACCGTCAATTGGTAAACCCATTTTTTACGGGCGGCGAAACCCTTAGCATTTCGTACCCCACCAACACAATGGGGTATGAAGAAAAGCTGATGAGTATGCGGGGTAATAACCCGGCTTTTTCACGCGCTACTGTTCACCATGAGCTCATTGCGGGACACCATTTACAGGGGTATATGACGGCACGCAATAAAATATACCGCAGGGATCTGCTGGGTACGAATACACCATTCTGGGTAGAAGGAAGTGCGCTATACTGGGAACTGCTGTTATGGGATTTAAAATTCCCGAAATCGCCGGAAGACAGGATCGGTATGCTGTTCTGGAGAATGCACCGCTGCGCAAGGATCATGTTCTCGCTTAACTATCACCTGGGCAAGTGGACGCCACAGCAGTGTGTGGACTTCCTGGTAGACCGGGTAGGCTTTGAAAGGGCCAATGCTGAAGGTGAGGTTCGCCGTTCATTTGTAGGAGGTTACCCGCCACTGTACCAGCTGGCTTACATGACAGGCGGGATGCAGTTATATGCGCTGAAGAAAGAACTGGTAGATACAAAGAAAATGACCCTGAAACAATACAACGATGCCATCTACGCTGAAGGCAGCATGCCTATTGAACTTTTAAGAGCCATTATCACGAACCAGCCTATAAAAAAGGATTTTAAAACCAACTGGAGGTTTTATGATATCAACAAAAAGTAATTACCGGCAGGTTGTATAAGGCATCAGAAAGTCTCTTCTCTATATCAGAAGAGACTTTCTTGCTTACTGACCTACCGTTGCCTCAAATAATTTTCTCACCCAAAAAAAGCATGATGAAAAAAAGACAAGTTTTACTCCCCGGTACTTTACTGTTTTATCTTTTACTGCAAAGCGGACTGGTGCTGGGGCAGTCACCTCAGTCAGGGCTGGCGTACGCTCCCTGCCAGGAAGTTCCCGACCTGATTGAAAACTATACGGCCGACCTGCGATCCATTAACAGGTTCTATGTTGTGGAGAATTCACCTGAAAAAAGGGAACGGCTGGTAAAGCTATACCAGTCATATCTTACCCGCCTGGAAAATATCCCATTTGATAAGCTGGCCCAGGAATGCAAGGTGGATTATATCCTGATACAGCGCGACCTGAATGAAGGCATACGCCTGGCGAAGGATGCCGCTGCGGATGCTGAAACCGTTAAGCAATGGTTTTCGTTTGCGCAACCTATTTATACCCTGGAAAAAGCAAGGCGAAGGGGCGAAACGATGAACGCGCAGCAGGTAGCACTTGATCTGAATGAAATGAACAAGAAAGTGATTTCTTTGAAAGAGCAACTGGCTGGTGCAACTGTAACCCAGGCATCTATACGTTCCGGGATGGAAACGATCCGCGGATTAAAGACCGCGTTGAAACAGGTATTTGAGTTTTACAATGGGTATGACCCTTTATTCACCTGGTGGGTGCCGAAGATATATGCGGAGCTGGACACTAATCTCAGCCGCTATAGTGCAGTATTCAGCGATAAAAGAGGCAGGCCGGATAAGAATGGCATTATTGCCCGGAAACCTGCCGGTTATGATGAAATGGTACGCCTGCTACAGTATGAAATGATACCCTATAAACCGGAAGAGCTGATTGAAATGGCTAATAAAGAATTTGCCTGGTGCGAAAAAGAAATGTTGAAAGCTTCCCGCGAAATGGGCTTGGGTGATGACTGGAAAGCGGCACTGGAAAAAGTAAAGAAGAGCTTTGTGGCGAGCAA
>CBDDIT010000034.1:0-88509 GCA_965229175.1 Sediminibacterium sp.
TGCAGCTGTAAAAAGTAGATACTGTTGCTGATATGCGTTCCTATAAAACCACCCATCCCCAGGAGAAAGAAAAGCTCTCCCGGCAGGGTAAGGAAAAGATCGCCGAGGAATGAAAAGAACAAGGCCAGGAAAACCGGAAAGGGTGAAATAACTGATCTTGTCTGGGGAAGCCTGGCATACAGATATAAAACAAGTACTGGAACCAATAATAATTTCGAAACAACCCTGCCCGTCTCCCACCCTGCATAGATACACCAGCAATGCACCCCAAGCACAGCGAAAAAAAACAATATACCCAGGTTCCTTATCTGTAACATGTGCTGCAGTTTACCCGCCAACAATATAAGAATAATATAAGCTGCTACTAATCATTGGATATTGATCATTGGACATTGAAAACGGATTCTCTACCTTCGCCCCATGTTAACCCCCGAAGAAGAAAAGTTCCTGGCCTGGTGGCCCGAGAACAGTGAGGCGCAGAAAACCAGCCGGCGTCCTCTTTTTACGGGACTTTCCGCCGGTTTTGTATTGGGAATCAGTATTGTAATCATGTTGGCGTCTGGCTGGGATAAGCGGGCCACCATGGTGGCCAATTCGAAGCTTAGCTCGGTGGTACTGGTGGTGGCTATTGTAATTATTTCGGTAGTAATGGCTTTTTTATACCGTAAGTTCCGCTGGGAAATGCAGGAACAGCGATATTTGGAGCTGAAAGCAAGGAAATTTGCTGAATTAAGAAAGGAAAAGCAGCCTTAAGACTGGAAAAAGGGTCTATTAAAAAAAATGTTCATGAGAAAACCGGCCATACTGGCAATACTCTGTCTTTTAGTTATTTCATGCGGTAAAACAGATACCGGTTGTGTTCCTAACCCCGTTGACGCGGAAAAATCCCAACTCGTAAGCTATGCTACTTCCAACAATATCAACTATGTTACGCATAGCTCTGGATTTTTATATGAAATTATAAATCCCGGGTCAGGTCCTGCACCCGTTTCTACTTCGGTGATTACGGTTAATTATGTAGGCAAGCATTTTAATAATACCGTATTCGATTCTTCCGCCACCCCTTACTCGAATAACCTGAGTAACCTGATTGATGGCTGGAAGCTGGGTCTTCCCCTTCTAAAGAAGGGGGGCCGTCTCAAACTTATCATTCCTTCAGCCCTGGCTTACAGCTGCGTAGGCAGCAAGCGCGGCGACACCTACGTAATCCAGCCCAACGAACCCATCTTCTTTGATCTAACCCTTCTCGACGTTCAATAGTCCCCCAATCCCCAAACCCAACCCCAAACCCAACCCCAAACCCAACCCTAGACCCCCAACCCTAAACCCAACCATCCACCCAACCACAAACCGCAATACTGGATTTCATTCCCATTCCCCTATCTTTGCCGCTCTAAAAAAATTTGTAAACCGTTACTAATATGCAACTGAAAGGTTTAGTGCGATTTTTTGCGATTGCTTTGATACTTATTTGTCTGTATCAGTTATCATTTACATGGTTTGTTAACAACCATGAAAGCGCGATGGAGAAAAAGGCTGAGGCCTGGGTAAAAAGATTCCCCTCCGCAGAAACGGTATATCCGGGCAATAAGGAGTTACAGGCCCTGTATACCGACAGCCTCGCCACACTGAAAAAGGAAAGGCTTCAGCGTTTGCTCGACAGTACCAAAGACACGAAACTGGCTTTCGGACTAACTACTTATCGCAGCGCGAAAGAGAAAGAACTGATGCTGGGACTGGATCTCCAGGGTGGTATGAGTGTAACAATGGAAGTGGGTTTGGATGGCTTACTGAAATCGCTGGCTAATTTTACCAGGGATGCACAGTTCAATAAGGCCCTTGAGAGTGCGGTGGCCCGTAAAGCCAATAGCGGCGCAGACCTTATCACCTTATTCCGTGAGGAGTTTACCAAACTGAACCCTACCGGCAAACTCGCGCCATTCTTTGCCGCCAGAAGTAATGGGAAGATCAAATTTGACGATAGTGATAACAAAGTAGGTGACTACCTGAAAGACCAGGCTACCGCCGCTTTCAATAATACTTACAGGATCCTGCGCACCCGTATAGACCGTTTTGGCGTGGCTTCTCCTAATATCAACCCCGATCCTTCCAAAGGCATTATCAATATTGAACTGGCGGGAGTTAACGACAGGGAAAGGGTTAGATCTTACCTGCAGTCTACTGCCAACCTTCAGTTCTTTGAAGTGTATACGCTGGAAAGCAAGGACCTGGTGGATGGTATACAGGCCGCCGATAAAGCGGTACAGGACTACCTGAACGGGGTAAGTAAAGCAGATTCTGGTAAGGCCAAGACTTCGGTGGATTCAGCAGCTCAAACAACGGCTGCCGCGCCTAAAGCCAGTACCGATACCACCAAAGCCGCCACGATATCAGGAATAGTAGCGGAAAGCAAGACAGCAGGGGTAAAAGCCGATTCCAGCAAGGCGAAAGCCAATGAGAACCCTATTTTACGCTTAATGCAGATTGCCCAGCCTTACCAGGGTACCGATGGCAAAGCGGTATATCCGGCTGCCCTCGGGTATATAGCGGCAAAAGATACCGGAACCCTTAATGATTACCTTAAACTGGATATTGCCCGGAACAAGTTCCCTTCCAACCTGGTATTTATGTATGGCAAGGCCGACCTGTCTGAGGATGCGAAAGCAAAAGATATTCTTACCCTGTACGCCATCCGGACCCTCGACAATGGCCAGGCAGAGCTGGAAGGAGATCATATCTCCCGTGCTTCACAGGATTTTGACGAAAGGGGCCGTATCGCCATTAAAATGGATATGGACAAAACCGGTACCGCTATCTGGGCCAAGATGACCACCCGGAATGTAGGAAAGCCAATCGCGATCGTACTGGATAATTTTGTGTATTCCGCACCGAACGTAAATGACCCGATTACAACTGGTAATTCACAGATAGCCGGCAGCTACACGGTAAAAGAAGCCCAGGATCTTTCTGAGATCCTTGAAAGCGGTAAATTGCCCGCGCCCGCTAAAATAGTACAGGAACAACAGGTAGGACCAACACTGGGTAAGGAATCCATTGTAGGGGGTGGTAAATCCTTCCTTATCTCTTTCATTGTGATCTTTGCATTGATGCTCCTGTACTTTAATACAGGCGGCTGGGTAGCGAATATTGCCCTTATACTCAACTTGCTTTTCACCATCGGTATTCTCAGTGCGCTCGGCTTCACGCTTACGGCACCGGGTATCGCGGGTCTCGTATTAACTATCGGGCTTGCGGTGGATACCAATGTAATTATCTTCGAACGTATCAAGGAAGAACTTACCAAGGGTAAGAGCTACCAGACCGCTGTAAACGATGGTTATAAACGATCACTTTCGCCGGTACTGGATGCGCACGTTACCACCCTGCTTACTGCCATCATCCTGGCTTACTTTGGATTAGGGCCGGTACTGGGTTTTGCTACCACGCAGATTATCGGTATCCTTCTTTCCCTGTTCTGCGGTATCCTTGTTTCAAGGCTCATCACAGACTGGTACATGAATAAGAATCGTCACTTTGAATATTTTACCGGGATCTCGAAAAGGATATTCAAACACGCCACTTTCAAATTTATTGAGTACAGGAAGTATGCGTATGTTCTGTCGGTTATCATCTTCGGTTTGGGAATCAGCACACTTTTCCGTGCCGATGCGTTTGATGAGGGTGTTGAGTTCTCCGGTGGTAGAAGTTATACCATCCGTTTCGACAAGCCGGTAAACGAAGATGTGCTGCGCGATGAACTGAAAGCAGAGTTTGGCGAACCCGTTATCATCAAAACAGTTGATACCAAGAACCAACTGAACATCACCACTTCCTATCATATCAAAGAAACCGCGGCCAATACGGATTCGCTGGTGGAAAGAAAAATGTTCAACGGGGTGATTAATCACCTGCCAAAGAATATCACGTTTAAGGAGTTCGACAAGAACTATAAAATGGGATCGCAGAAGGTATTACCAACCATTTCTGATGAGCTGAAAACCGGTGCCACAAAGGCCGTAATCTTCGGTATCATCGTCATCTGTTTGTATATTTTTATCCGTTTCCGCGACTGGAGATATTCGCTTGGAACCATCTTTGCCTTGCTGCACGACGTATTTGTAACCCTGATCGTCTTCAGCTTTGCCCGTAAGCTGGTACCTTTCCCGCTGGAGATCGACCAGCACTTTATTGCGGCTGTGTTAACGGTAATCGGGTTCTCGATGAACGATACGGTAATTGTATATGATCGTATCCGTGAAGACAGCAGGCTGATGAGTGGTGCCGATAACGCTGTGGTGATCAACCGGGCCATTAATGAGACCCTTAGCCGTACTATCATGACCTCCCTTACGGTGTTCCTCACCATCCTGATCCTTTTCATATTTGGTGGAGAAGTAACCCGTGGTTTTGCTTTCGCGATGCTGATCGGGGTTATTACGGGTACCTACTCTTCGATCTTCGTAGCCGCGCCAATCCTGGTAGATTTCGCCAAGAACAGGGCTTTAGGAAAGAAGGAAGACCTGAAACTGAAAAAATAAATAAACAACCACGATAAAAAAGGGCCTTGTTAATCGCAAGGCCCTTTTTTTATTGATTCATCCTTTGTATTGATCGAGGAATACTTTTTTCCGTTGATGGATCTCCTGGTTTTGAATACAGCAACCGGCATGGCCAGGCTGGCTTTTTGAAAAGGGGAAAACAACATAAGCTTCGGAGAAATCTTAAACGGCGAAAGAAGTTCCACATCCGCAGGTTTTGCTGGCATTGGGGTTACTGAACGTAAAACCCCTGCTATTCAAGCCACCCTGCCAGTCGATCTCCATGCCAAAAACATATAGTTCATGGCTTTTATTCATGATGCAGGGAATGCCTTCTATTTCAAATGTTTTGTCATCGGAACCCGGATGATCAAACCCCAGTACATAGGTCATGCCGCTGCATCCCCCCCCTTTAACGCCTACACGTAGCAGCTGCGTAGTATCAAACCCCTCCTCACCCATTAGCCTGCGCAATTCTGCCACCGCGCTTTCCGTGAGTGTAACCGGTGTTGTAGCTATCATCGTTTCCATAAACTGTGTATTAATTCACAAATTTACAAAGAAAGGCCAGATGCGCAACATGTTGGCTTTTCGAGATTCGGTATTTAACGATCCGGGGTATGGATTCTCTTCTGCAAACGGTAGGTTGAATTGCCTATTTTTGTGAAATGGATAATAATACCCTGTACAGTATCCTGATTGCCATAGCGGTAGCCGCCGTGCTGGCCTACTATTTCTACTCCAGCCGTGATAAAAAAGGGGCTATTACCAACAATTCTTCACCTGGCAGCAATACCGCCCTGCAATTGCAGGCATATGAGAGGCTCACGCTGTTAACCGATCGTATTGCCATCCCCAACCTCATCAGCCGGATCAACCATGCCGGGATGACGGCAGGTGAGATGCAGTTTATCCTTACCAAAACCATCCGAGAAGAGTTTGATTTTAATATCACCCAGCAGATTTATGTAACGGCTGAAACCTGGAAAGCTGTGAAAAATCTGCGGGAGACCAACCTGCTGGTAATTAACCAACTTGCCAGCTCACTCCCACCCGATGCTACGGCCCTGGATCTGAACCGTGCCCTGCTGCAGTTCGGGCTGAATGATAAAAACGGGAACCTGCATGAATATGTGAGCGAAGCTCTAAGCTATGAAGCCAAAAAGCTGCTCTAAAAACAACAAACCACAAACCACAAATTGTAATTCTTTCATGTCCGATAAAAAGCTGCATACCGATAGTGGCATAGAAATCAAAACCCTCTATACAGCCCGGGACACGGGCGGGGATGCCGGCGAATTGCCAGGGCAATTCCCCTATACCCGAGGCGTGCAACCAGATATGTACAGGGGAAAGTTGTGGACCATGCGGCAGTATGCCGGTTTTTCAACGGCAGAGGAAAGCAATAAGCGTTATCATTATTTATTATCGCAGGGGGTAATGGGTTTGAGTGTGGCGTTTGATCTGCCCACGCAGATAGGCTATGATAGTGACCACCCCTTATCGGAAGGTGAAGTTGGAAAAGTAGGTGTTGCCATCGACAGCCTGGAAGACATGGAACTGCTGTTTGCGGGAATACAACTGGAAGAAGTAAGTACATCCATGACCATTAATGCTACGGGTTTTATATTGCTGGCATTGTATGTTGCTTTGGCGAAAAAGCAGGGTGCTGATCTGAAAAAGATAACGGGTACCATTCAGAATGATATCCTGAAAGAATATGCTGCCAGGGGAACCTACATCTATCCACCCAAACCATCTATGCGTATCATAACAGATATCTTCGAGTGGTGCAGCAGGGAATTACCTAAGTGGAATACGATTTCTATTTCGGGCTATCATATCCGTGAAGCGGGCAGTACGGCGGTGCAGGAAATAGCGTTTACGCTTAGCAACGGAAAGGCATATGTTTCTGCGGCATTGGCGAAGGGGCTTGATATTAATGTTTTTGGCAAGCGTCTTTCTTTTTTCTTCAATGCTCACAATAACCTGTTTGAAGAAGTAGCCAAGTTCCGTTCGGCACGCCGGATGTGGGCGAAGATGATGAAGGACCTGGGTGCTACCGATGAGAAAGCCATGATGCTTCGTTTTCATACACAAACGGGTGGGGCCACGCTAACAGCACAGCAGCCCCTGAATAATATCAGCCGGGTAACCATACAAACACTTGCCGCCGTATTGGGCGGAACGCAGAGCCTGCATACCAACGGATACGATGAAGCGTTAAGCCTGCCTACGGAAGAAGCCGCCCGAATCGCATTACGCACCCAGCAGATCGTTGCTTTTGAAAGCGGTGCTCCCGATACGGTTGACCCGCTGGCGGGCAGTTATTTTATAGAAAGCCTTACGGATGAGGTTGAAAAGAAAGCCTGGGAACTGGTAGAACAGATAGATGCCATGGGAGGAAGCGTGAGTGCCATTGAAGCGGGATTTATGCAGGAAGAAATTGCCCGTAGTGCCTACGAATACCAACGAAATATTGAATCCGGCGAAAAAATCATTGTCGGCGTAAATAAGTTCACTGTCGACAAAGAAACTCCCATTCCCGGTTTTAAGATAGACGACAGTATCCGCATTGTTCAAAGCGAAAAATTAAAAGCTCTCCGCGCTAACCGCGATAACGATACAGCCACCGCCGCCCTGGCACAAATTACTGCTGCCGCTACCGATGGCCGCAACCTGATGCCACTGGTGATTGAAGCCGTAGAACAATATTGCACCCTCGGAGAAATTGCCGATGCGTTAAGGAAAGTATTCGGCGAATACCGATAATCTCGTCCGCTATTATCAACGCCCAGCCCCTCATCAAAGTTCTGCACCTTTCAATGTTCTGCACCCTTTCAATGTTCTGCCCCTCATCAAAGTTCTGCACCTTTCAAGGTTCTGCCCGTCATCAAAGTTCTGCCCCCTTTCAATGTTCTGCCCCCTTTCAAGGTTCTGCACCCCCATCAAGGCCCAGCCCCCATCAAGGCCCAGCCTTCAGGCTGGGCAAAAATGAATATAAATTTGATTCCGCGCTTTAGCGCTATTCCTCCCCCCGCCTCTCATCATCCAGTTCCGAAACAAAAAACTGGTGCTGCATAAAATCTTCGTACTCATCATTAAAACTTTTCTTTTTGTGATGCGCTTCCTGGTTATCTATATAATTTCTAACTTTTTCCACCATGTTCATGCTCACCGATACAGCAAAATAAGTGGCCTGCCATACCAGTTTTTTCCCGGCCATAGCCGGATTATGATTGAACCAATGGGCAGATTCTCCTTTTATCAGGAAGGCGATATTATCAATTGTTTGCCCATGTTTAAGCCATACCAGGCAGTGAACATGATCAATGTATCCATTTAGTTTATCGATATAAATCGATTTCTTCCTGGCATTGGACATAATATGTTCAAAGAGCATTGACCGGTACGGCTGAATAAGTACCGGTTCTCTTTTTTTTGTGGACCATACATAATGTATACAGACGCGTGTGTAAGACATTTAGCAAAGAACGATTTTGGGTTTGAGATGAGGTAGAGTGTTTATTCGTGTTTTTGAATGTGTAATTGCCGCAATCTTTGGGCTGAAGCCCGCGGGTATCTTTATATTTATTTATTTATTTGCCGGCACTGAAGTGCCGGCCTTGATTGTGCGGCCTTGATTATGCCGGCGCTTGATTGTGTCATGCATACCTCAAGGTCTAACGCTCTTAACGATGCCCCCCATCAATCAAGTCCCGGCCTTTAGGCCGGGGCTTGATTGATGGGGGGCAATAAAAATAAATGCCCAAAAAGTCTTATTTTCAAACCTAATCCTCGAAAATGAAATTATTTATCGCCTGTCTTTTTGTTTCGTTTACCGTGTCTGCACAGGAATTGCCTGCAGGCTATACACAGCTTGTAAAAGAAGAAACGCCAAAGCTGGTGGAATGGCGGCGTTATTTTCATCAGAATCCTGAGCTTTCCAACCGGGAATACAATACAGCGAAGAAAATAGAGACGATACTGAAGGAACTGGGCATTGAAACCAGGACAATTGCCGGTACGGGTGTAGTGGGTATGCTGAAGGGCGGCAAACCAGGCCCGGTAGTGGCTTTACGGGCAGATATAGATGGGTTGCCCGTAACGGAACGGAATGCGCTGCCTTTTAAATCCACTGCCACCGCTGAATATAACGGGCAGAAAGTGGGCGTAATGCACGCCTGTGGCCACGATTCGCATATCTCGATGCTATTGGGAACGGCGGAAGTATTGGTTAAAATGAAGAACGAGGTACCGGGAACTGTACTGTTCCTGTTCCAGCCCGCCGAAGAAGGTGCGCCTGGTAACGAGGAAGGGGGTGCATCACTCATGGTAAAGCAGGGCGTGCTGGATAACCCGAAAGTGGAAGCCGTTTTTGGCATGCATATCGAGTCGGCACTCGACCTGGGTAAGATTTATTATAAATCCGAAGCGTTTATGGCATCGTCAGACTGGTTCACAATAAAAGTGAAAGGCAAACAAACGCATGGTGCTTCTCCCTGGGAAGGAATAGACCCGATTGTGGTCAGCTCCAATATTATTCAAAACCTGCAAACCATTGTTAGCCGTCAGATGGATATTACCAAAGCACCTGTTATCATAACAGTAGGAAAGATAAATGCCGGTGTTCGGCCCAATATCATTCCTGAAGAAGCTGTTTTGGAAGGCACTATCCGGACATTGGATTCCAAAATGCAGAAAGATGTACATGAACGCATCCGCAACACGGTAAAACAGGTTGCGGAAATATATGGAGCTACCGCGGAAGTAAGTATAGACACCAAAACCCTGGTAACCTATAATGATCCGAAGCTGGTAGCGCAGTCCCTGCCCTCCTTGCTGAAAGCCGCCGGGGAAGGGGGAGTGATCCCTTACCACTGGGTAACAGGTGCTGAAGATTTTTCCTACTACGGAACAAAAGCCCCCTCTTTCTTTTTTTACCTGGGAGCACGGGATCCGAAGCTAACAGAAGAAAAAGCCTCCGCTCACCATACGCCTGATTTTTATATCGATGACAGCAGGCTTGATGTGGGAGTAAAAGCGTTTTGTCAATTGGTGTTTGACTACGCCAGGATGAAAAAGTAACCACTACTATTACCTGGCTCCGAAAAGCAGGCTGCCGATGCGTACCATCGTACTGCCTTCTTCAATGGCCATGGTGTAATCGCCGCTCATACCCATGCTTAGTACGGGCAATCCGGTGGTATCAAATAAATGTTTCAGCTGTTGAAACTCAGCGCGAACAATGTTTTCATCATCACTAAAAGACGCCATACCCATCAACCCGGTAATGCGGGCATGGGAGATGTTGAGGTTGGTTACTGAATCCAGTGCCTCGCGGGCTTCGGTAACGTCCATACCGAATTTTGTTTCTTCCCGGGCGATATGTACCTGCAGCAGGCAGTTGATTACCCGGTTGCATTTGATTCCCTGTTTATTGATTTCCTGGAGAAGCTTTGTACTGTCCACTCCATGTACCAGGTGAACAAAAGGCGCGATATATTTTACCTTGTTGGATTGTAAATGACCGATAAAATGCCAGCGGATATCTTTTGGCAGCGCGGCCTGTTTGTCTAGCAGTTCCTGCACATAATTCTCGCCAAAATCCCGCTGTCCGAGATGGTAAAGATGAAGGATATCTTCCACGGGTTTGATCTTGCTTACGGCAACCAGTGTTACATTCCGCTGGTCCAGGTAACTTTTTATCTCCTTGTATTTCTCGGTATTCACCATGTCTATCGGTTCTTCGTTAGTGCAAGTTCATTCTTTTCCTCCATACGAGGTTCTCCAGCAGCAGTAACTCGTTATAAGCGGCGCAATAATAATAGAATTTGCCAATCCCGGCGCCTCCCATCCATCCCTTTAAAGGGTCGGGTAACATGGAAGCCATGTTGGCGATAAAGAAAGAAAATTTACTTTCTTCTACGAGCTCGGTAATGCTGTTGGCCTCGTGTGCTTTTCCCGCGGGTGGTTCAACTCCCCAGCGCAACAGGGAAGTACTTAGGATCACTTCATCCATAAAATTATCCGACTCCGACAGAGCCAGGCGGGTATCTTCTATGAGGAGGGGACGATATTTTTCCAGTGAGGGTATGGGTTTCACCGCCATCAGTCTAGACAGGTGGTAAAGGATATTCGGAAGTTTGCTATAATGCGGCGATACATAAGCGGGTGATGAAATATGTTTCCTGCTATCCAGTATCTTCTCCATTAACTGAAGGCTGGCACTGTCGGCTGCTGTCCATGGCAGGTTGTAGTGCTGTACGAAATAAAGGATATTGGCCAGCACACAAATATCAAAGTCAACCGGCATTTTCCTGCCGAACCAGGTAGAATAGGCACCAAGATGACGGTAGTCTTTAAAAGTATTTCTAACCTGTTTCTGTCCATTATTGGTAAACTCCTGCATCAGTTGATGAACTTCCCGGGCTGTTGACGGGGAGGCATTCATGGCCAGTAACATAATAACCGTATCATCCAGGTCATCGGGTAATGCCTGGGTTTTGTCGAAAGTGTTTAACCACCCCGAATTAGGGAAGATCCTGGGGGTATCCGTTGGCCAGAAATTATAGGTAGGCCTGCCTTTTCGGTTTTGAAATTTCGGATATACCGGCATGGTATGGGTAATGATCTGTTTCGACAAGGCTTGCTGAGAGGGCGTAAGATCTTTCTGAATATCTGTTAGTGTAAAGGCTATCAGGCCGGTAAAGAAAGGATTGATATCCGCTTTTTCACGGTCTTTGTTCAGCGCATACATCCGGTAAGAGGCGAAACTGCCTTTCGGGAAGACGCCGTTCTCCTGTACCTGGAGGGTTGCAATGCGGTTGAGCAAGTGCCGGGTGAGGAGTGTATCGGATGCTATACAGGTTTGTGGTAAGATATTATTGTCGTTAGACAGAATAATATCGATTTTTTTCCGCTCATTTCGTTTGCAAAATACGGGGATACTCCGATCTTTTCGGTTGTTGCGTGGTTACATGTGGATATGCAGCCACGAAGGGCGGTAAAGCTGTAAAATACAAGGGGCGCGAAGGAAGCACAGAGCGATGCGAAAAGCAGCGGCTTATTTGAGGATGCTCCGGCTGATAACGATCCTTTGTACCTCGCTGGTGCCCTCGTAGATCTGGGTTATTTTCGCATCGCGCATTAAACGTTCCACATGGTATTCTTTAACAAAACCGTATCCTCCATGGATCTGTACGGCTTCAGTGGCCGTCCACATCGCGGTTTCGCTGGCAAATACTTTCGCCATGGAAGAGCTGAGTGTGTAGTCGATCTTATTGTCTTTTTCCCAGGCTGCTTTGAGGCATAGCAAGCGGGCACACTCGATCTTTGTGGCCATATCCGCCAGCTTGAACTGAATAGCCTGGTGGTGCATAATTTCTTTACCGAATGCCTTGCGTTGTTTACTGTAAGCCAGGGCGAGTTCATAGGCACCGCTGGCGATGCCCAGGGCCTGGGAAGCAATGCCTATACGGCCACCCGCGAGTGTTTTCATGGCAAATTTGAAGCCGAAGCCATCCTCTCCTATCCTGTTCTCTTTGGGTACTTTAACGTCTGTCAGCAATATCGAATGTGTGTCGCTGCCGCGGATACCCAGTTTGTTTTCCTTTGCGGCAACAGTAACGCCGGGCCAGTTTTTTTCAACAATAAAGGCATTGATACCCTTGCTTCCCTTCGATGGATCCGTTTGCGCGATCACCAGGTACACGGAGGCGGAGGATCCGTTGGTGATCCAGTTCTTGGTGCCACTGATAAGATAGTAATCGCCCTTGTCTTCGGCACGTGTTTGCTGACTGGTAGCATCACTGCCCGCTTCCGGCTCACTAAGTAAAAAGGCACCGATATACAGCTCCCCATCTTTCCGGCCTTGGGCTAATGGCGTGAGGTATTTTTGTTTTTGCTCTTCCGAACCAAATGTTTCCAGCCCCCAGCAAACCAGGCTGTTATTTACACTCATACAAACGCTAACGCTTGCATCAATCTTGCTGATCTCCTCCATGGCCAATACATAACTTATGGTATCCATTCCGGAGCCACCATATGCCGGGTCTACCATCATACCCATAAAACCCAGCTCGGCCAATTTCAATACCTGCTCACGGGGAAACTGCTGTTTTTCATCCCTTTCAATTACACCGGGAAGGCATTCTGTACGGGCAAAATCACGGGCAGCTTTTTGGATCATCAGGTGTTCTTCGGAAAGTTCGAAATGCATCGGGATGTATTTTTTGCGAATGTAAGCTAACGGGTGTTAGGATTGAATGGTTACCGGAGTTTTTTTGAGAATGTTCAGGGTTATCTTTTACTATACACCTGTTATTTTAACATTTCAGATTTTTCCTGTAACCGGGTAACAATCAGGAAAATAGCGATTTAATTCGCGTATAAACCTGCATAATGTCTGCATGTTTATGCTGAATTAGGGTAAAGTGTGCGCGTTGAGTTGTATTTTCGTGCCTGTTTTAGCCTGTTAAATGGCATTCCTGTAAAAAAACGCAGGGTCAAAAGAACCGTGGGGACCGACGTAATGAATACACCATCTTTTTTAGCAAAATCCAGTATTACTTTTTTTGTTTCTATCGACATAAGGGGGCGGATTATCCAGGCAAATGACTTTTTGCAACAGACGGTGCCTTCTTTTAACGCTATGGCTGCCGGCAAAAAAGCGTTGGATATGGTTATTCCCGATGACCAGGCTGCCTTTTTGCGTGCCCTTGAGCAGTGTTTTTTGTCGGACCGGTCGCACCCGGTAAGTATACAGTTCAGGATCTACCGGCCGGGGTATGTGGTGTCGGCTACTTCCTGGGAGTTTACCCGGATAGGCGGCAAGGAAGTGGAAGAACCGTATATGATTGGCATTGGTCAGCTGGTACCTGAACCCCAGTGGAAGAATGAGCCCCGTTAAAACTCCCGGGGTGTTTGTATGATACCCAGTGCTATCATGCCGATGCAAAACAGCAGTGACGGAAAATGAATGAGAAAGAACCCGTTGAAAACAATATGGGTGATAGTAAAAAAGCTACCGAAAATACCCTCTACGATCATCAGGTAACTGTAATACCGGCTTCGGAAAACTGCGGCCAGCAAAGCAATGATACTGAAAACGCCCAGTAGAAAGAAAACCACCCACCCGAATAAATTATAGTTGGAAAACACCGATAGCCTTATCGCTTCTTCAGAATAAGGAAATATGACTTTATTATGCGGATAACCTGCCATCCGCCATCCCCTGACAGTTCCGATCAATGCCGAAATCAGGAGCATGATAATAGAAGCGTTTCTCAGTTTTCTCATAGGCTGGCTTTACAACCGGCAGCTGTTCCGTTTGGGTAATAAATTCCCCAAAAAATAGCTGTTTCCGGTTTCGTTTGTCTAAGATAAGAACCCTAATTTAGTTCCCGCCCAAAATCATTTTTTTAATGCAGGTATTTACCGGGGTAATATTCTTACTGCTGTTATCGGGGTTGGCGTGCAACCTCCCCGATTCAACTGCCCGTATTTCTTCCCGGGATACGGTATCCATCGACAGTATTATTAACAGAAGCGAATGGGTTTTTGAAAAAGCGGAAGACCGCTCCTTGTATTTCACCAATGGCAAGGCGTTCAATACCCATTTGTATGATCTACGTTATATCGGCCAGGTACACAGGAAAGAAATGGCACCCAACCTGATCTTTTCAGGTCGCTACTGCAACAATTGCGATGAGCCCGTGTCGATCTACGTTCACTCCCCTTCTGATGGTGACCTCGTAGTGGCCATGGGAAAAAACGGGTATGCTTACCCGGGCGAAGAAAAAGACTCCGCCACCGGTAACCTGGTTTACCAGGCCAGGGTTTTTTATGGTCAAGTACTCAACAAAACAGAAGGCGTTATCTGGTATCAGAAAAAAATAACGCCTACCCGCAACTGGCAAACGGATATCTATCTCATCGACCTTACCAATAATACCCGCAAGGAAGGGGTGGTAAAAGAAAACGGTCAACTCAAACAAACACTGGCCTTGTACAGTGCCGACAAGTGTACCGAAATCAAAGGGATGGAACGGAGCGGCTACTGATCCGTGAATCGTGAATCGTCAATCGTGAATCGTGAATCGTGAATCGTAAGTCTTCGATTCACGATTCACGATTCACGATTCACGCCCTCAGGCCCACACAAGATTCAGCGATAGTTGTATAGCTGTGTTACTATGATATTAAATATCACTTAAATAAAAATTTATTTTATCGCATAGATTTCAAGTTTCCAATACAATAAATGATGGTTACCCGTAGTTATAGATGAAATTTTCAAACAATAATCTCTTGTAGATGTTTGTCTACCGACAAGCAGCACATACGATTATTTTTTAAGTAAATTCCGAATATGAAACTAACCGGGTTATTGATCCTTATCCTTTTTTCTATTACAGTGTCGGCCCGTAATGCACCCATGGCTGCAGATACCGTGAAAAATCAAAACAATAAATCTAAATCACAGGCAACAGTCACCTATACCAAAGTACCCGTTACGGAACCGGAAATGGTACGTATCGGAGGTGGAACTTTTACCATGGGCAGCCGGGATGGCGACCAGGATGAACGTCCCCAGCATCGCGTTACCTTACTTACTTTTAAAATGGGTAAGTATGAAGTAACCGTTAAAGAGTTTGCCGCGTTTGTAAATGCTACCGGGTATAAAACGGATGCGGAAAAGCAGGGTAACAGCGTAGTCTTTACCGGTCGTTTTGAAAAGAAGGATGGTGTTAGCTGGCGCGATGATGAAGAAGGTAAGAGAAGAGCTGACAGTGAGTACAATCGCCCGGTGGGTCATGTAAGCTGGAACGATGCTACCGAGTATTGTAAATGGCTGAGCTTTCAAACAGGCAGGCAGTTTCGGCTTCCTACAGACGCCGAATGGGAATATGCCGGCGGCTGCGGCCCTAAACATTATAAATACAGCTGGGGTAATGCGCTTCCCCGCAATGGCGACAGGATTGGAAATGTAGCGGATGAAACCGCACATCCCAAGTATGGTCTTCTTACCCAGCGTTCGATAGGTTTTAAAGATGGCTATTTCTTTTCCTCGCCCGTTGGCAGCTTTGCCCCGAATGAACTGGGCTTGTACGACATGACCGGCAATGTTTGGGAATGGTGCAGCGATTGGTACGACGTGAACTATTATCTCCACAGTACAGAAATGAATCCTACCGGCCCCGCTTCCGGCAAGCTGCGCATTATGCGTGGTGGCAGCTGGTACTTCAATATCCTCAACAGCCGGATTCCCTACCGTATCGGCAATGTTCCTGACCTCCGGCACAGCGATATCGGGTTTCGATTAGCGGAAACGCTTTAGGCGTGAGGCGTGAGACGTGAGACGTTTGGACTCAGGAGTGAGGGTAAGGTTTAATTAGTTTTGATAATATTTGAAAGCTTCGGCTTAATCTGTCTCCTAATGCACGCAGATTTGCTTTGTCAAGGTACTTCAAATCTTGTGCAATGTCTAACGCAGCATCAATTTCTATCAGTGAGCCTCTTGATATCTCAAAAAAAACGCTTTCTTTCAGAAAGCGATCTTCTCGAACAGCCCTCAGCTATATTTAAATGGACTGATACAGCAGCACGCCTGATTTGATTTGTTAATCCAAATCGCTCTTCACCTGGAAATTGGCTCGTTATTATATAACAATGCATAACCAGTTCTCTTGAAAGAGTAAAGATGTCCAGTCGTTCATGCGTAAGTTCAAGAAACATATAAACTGTTTCCCGCAATTTAAATCACATCTGATTGCAACAAATTAAGTATTAACACGCTATTCAACTAAACTCTCACGCCTCACGCCTCACGCCTCACGCCTCACGCCTCACGCCTCACGCCTCACGCCTCACGCCTCACGCCTCACGCCTCACGCCTCACGCCTCACGCCTCACGCCTCACGCCTCACGCCTCACGCCTCACATGTATTTGCGCTGCAAGTTATACAAAACACTTCGATCGGTCTCGTTGATACGTCGCGTTGTGTCTTGCAGAAAATGGCGCTTGAAAGACCGGATGGCGGCGGTCGTGTCTTTAATGTCGTACCCAACTATGCGAAGTGCCTGCAGGTGATTAAAATTGGCTGGTACGCTATCCCTCACGTCATCATACCAAAGCCCGAATCCTTTCTCCGATAATTTTTTCCAGGGGAAACGGAAGTTGGGATCGTTCTTGCGGGTGGGAGCAATATCTCCGTGACCGATAAAATTGGCGGCGGGAATGTTATAGTCTTTTTTTAGCCTCGCGAGAAGGCTGATCAGGCTGTTGATCTGTAAACTGTCAAAAGGTTCGAAGCCCGTATTGTCGAGCTCAATGCCGATAGAAGATGAATTGATATCAATCAGATTACCCCAGCGGCTTACCCCCGCATGCGCTGCCCGAAGGTAGTCGTTCAGCATATGATGAACCGTTCCGTTTTTACAGATAACATAGTGCGCGCTAACGGCAGATTTCGGCGTGGTAAATGTTCCCAGCGTCTGGTCACACGAATTCTGCGCAGTATGATGGATAATAACAAAACTGGGTTTGCGAAGATTAAAATTGGTAGTACCCACCCAATATGCAGGCGCCTTAATGGTATCATTCACCGTTTCATCGGGCTGAAGCAATAACTGCTTTGATAACTCCCTGGAATGCTTACGATATACTTTATTCGTAGAACCATAAGGCTTGGGACTACAGGCATAGAGCAATAGTAATAGTGTTAAGAGGGGGTAGGGTTGTTTCATGGGTTTAGTCGTAAGTCGTAAGTTGTAAGTCAAAAGTCAAAAGTCAAAATCCGTAATCCGTAATCCGTAATCCGTAATCCGTAATTCAAAGTTATGCAGCCTGGCTTATTAAATACAAAACAGCCATCCTATCTTTGAAAAAAAAAGCTTGTATGTCACTGAACCTGGGTAGAAATGAATTTGGTAATCCGGCCAATGAGGGGCGGGTGCTTTCGCGGGAGGAGGCGGAACAACTTTTTCACAGTTGGGTGCTGAATCCCAAGCTGAAATTGCATATGAAGCAGGTAGGTCAGCTGATGCGTTTATGGGCATTGGAGAAGAAGGGGCTTGATGAGGCGGGTGCCTGGAAATGGGAGATGGCAGGCTTGCTTCATGATGCCGACTGGGACCAATGGCCTGAACTGCATTGTAAAAAGATCATTGAGGAACTGGAAAGCCGGAACATCGATCCTGAGATTATCCGGGCTATCGCTTCACATGGTCACCTGCATTTTGGAGTGGAGCCGGTTACTGAGATGGACAAGATGTTATATGCTTTTGATGAACTCTCGGGACTTATTCATGCCTATTCGCTGATGCGACCGGGTGGTTATGAGGGAATGGATGTAAAGGGCGTCAATAAGCGGCTCAAAGAAAAGTCCTTTGCCGCCAATGTTTCGCGGGACGATATTCATGATGCCTGTGAACGCGCGGGTATTCAGCTGAACGACCTGATTGCTTTTATTATTCCCCGGCAGGCCCTGGTAGTGTAAGTAACAGGCAACGCCATCGCTTTATCATGGCTCTTCAGGGAGAGACAGGCAACTATTACAATATTGCCTGCGTATCAGCCAGTAAAAACAATCTTTATTTATGGAAAGAAGACAATTTTTGGGAAGCCTCACCGGACCTGTCCTGGCGGCCTGCGCGGTTTGTATGGGAGCCTGCAGCAAATCGGGTGGTGGCACCAGCGGTGGCACCGGTGCTGTTAACGCAACTTTCACGGTCGACCTGGCCACTAATCTCACTACGGTCGGCTCATCTCTCGTTCAAAGCGGTGTAATTGTTGTAAGGTTGGCAACAGGTAATCTGCCCGCGTCTTTCACTGCAGTACAGGTTGCCTGCACGCACGAAGGCACATCCATCAACTACAATAACAATGCAGGAATCTTTGTATGTCCCAACCACGGATCCACCTTCACCACCACCGGAAATGTTACCCTCGGTCCAGCTACCACCTCATTAAAACAATATGCGATTTCGATTAGCGGGACTACCATGACTGTTACGGGATAGTTTTTAGGGACTAGGGGCTAGGAATTAGGAATTAGGGATTAGGGATTAGGGATTAGGGATTAGGGAAGAATTGCATGATTAAGCAACTACTTCCTCCCTAGTCCCTAATTCCTAACCCCTAATTCCTAATTCCTAAACCAAAGGTTCCTGCTGGCTAAGGCAATGAAAGCTGCCCAGCCCCCAGATGATATCGGTTGAATCGATGCCTACCACTTCCCTTTCAGGAAAGCAGGCCCTGATTACCTGTAGTGCCCGGTCGTCTTTGGGGCTGCGGAATGTGGGAACTATTACGTGTTTATTGGAAATATAAAAATTAGCGTAAGATGCCGGCAGGCGCTGGTCTTCATAAATTACGGCATCCGGCATGGGCAGCTCGATTATATTGAGCGACTTTCCATCGGGTAACTGCATTTCTTTTAATTGTTTCAGGTTGGTTTGCAGCAAGTGATAGTTATCATCGTTCTTGTCTTCTTCCACTACCGTTATCACGGTATCTTCATTTACAAAACGTACGGTATCGTCGATATGACCGTCTGTATCATCCCCTACGATACCATCGTCTACCCATAATACCTGTTTAACACCGTAGTAGTTATACAGGTACTCTTCTATTTGCAACTGGTTAAGATGAGGGTTGCGGTTCGGGTTCAGCAAGCAGGCTTTAGAAGTGAGTAAAGTGCCGTTGCCATTAAACTCAACCGATCCTCCTTCCATTACTATGCCGGGATGGTAAACGGGGATAGTAAAGTGTTTCCCGATCAGTGTGGGTATTACATCATCCAGGTCGTACGGAGGATATTTATTTCCCCAGGCGTTATAGTTCCAGTCAACAATTACTTTCTTTACCTCCGCGTTCGGATTGATCAAAAAAGCGGGGCCATGGTCGCGGCACCAGGCATCATTGGTAGGATGAATATAAAATGTAACCTTAGCCAGGTCAACGCCCGCCTTCTCAAGATGCCCGACAGCAAAGGATTTCATCGCTTCATCCGTAACATTGATCCTAACGGTCTCGCTGAGGGTAAGGTATTTAATGAACAGGCAATAGTTGGGATAAATGCTGTTGATCTTTCCCGGCCAGCTTGCTTCTTTATGCGGCCAGCTTAACCAGGTGGCCTCATGCGGGGCAAATTCGGCGGGGAAGTAATAGCCTTCTTCTTTAGGTGTACGCATTGTAATAATTTTTGAGCCTTCGTAACTTTGTGTATAATATTCGCACAAAGGCAGGGTCTGGGTTCCCTGTTTAGTCTTCGTCTATGAAGCGTTTGGTGATCGGTTGATAGGAGTCAATCCGTCTGTCGCGAAGGAAGGGCCAGTGTGTTCTGTAGCGATCGGTTTTTGATGTATCTATTTCAATAACCGCCACTTCTTCTTTGTCATGGGAGGCTTTATACAACAAAGTCCCAAACGGGTTACTGACAAATGAGCCACCCCAGAATTTCATTTTTCCATCCTGCTCAAACCCTACCCTGTTAACGCTTACAACGTGAACACCATTGGCCACGGCATGGCTGCGCTGTATGGTTTGCCAGGCATTGTATTGTTCTTCATTCGTGGGTTCATCCTGTGAGGTAGCCCAGCCAATAGCCGTTGGATAAAACAGGATTTCGGCACCCATTAATGAAGTGATACGCGCCGCTTCGGGGTACCATTGGTCCCAGCAAATGAGGATGCCGAACGTGGCAAACTTCGTTTTGAATACCTTATAACCCAGGTCGCCGGGTGTAAAGTAAAATTTCTCATAGAACGCCGGATCATCCGGGATGTGCATTTTGCGGTACTTGCCCAGGTAGCTGCCATCTGCATCCAGCACAGCGGTAGTATTGTGATAGATACCCTGGGTTCGTTTCTCGAATAGGGATGCGATGATCACTACATTCAGTTCAGCGGCCACGCGGCCCAGTGCGTCTGTTGATGCGCCGGGAATCGATTCTGCCAGCGAAAAATTATCATAGTCTTCCGTATCACAGAAATACAATGAAGTGAACAATTCCTGCAAACACACGATCTGGGCACCCTGGGCTGCCGCCTCTCTCACTTTCGTAATGGCTTTTGCCAGGTTCTCCCCTTTGTCTGCCGTGCAACTCATTTGAACGAGACCAACTTTTACTATTGACATATGGTGTAATTAGGAATTAGTATTTGGATCAGGTTATTTGCTGGATGATGGCGTCGAAACTTTTCAGGCCGATTATTTTTTCCGTGATATAGCCTTCGGCATATTCCACCCCTATCCTCTTGCCGAGCATAAGAGCGCGGGCTTTAACGGTTTCCAGGAACTGGGGTGTGGAAATATAGGTTTGCGGTTCGTCTGTTCCCGGGCTATTGAATTGGGTGGTGTACGCCAGGATCGATTTGATTTTCTTTTCCATATGTGCGCTGATATCCATTACAAAGGAAGGCTGTATAAACCTGTCCTGTATATAGTGGAAAACATAGCTGGGTTTCCAGATAGCCTGTTGGCTGCCGTTTACCCGGGTTTCTATTTTTCGCAGCCCCGACAGGAATGCCGCATCAGATACCAGTTTGGCACTGCGTCCATGATCGGGATGGCGGTCTTCGGGTGCATTGGCGAGAATAATATCAGGCTGGTATTTGCGGATCGCCTCTATCACTTTGCGCTGGTGCGTTTCATCGTTCTGGAAAAAACCGTCCGCCATGCCCAGGTTTTCCCTGATAGACACACCGATAATAGCTGCAGCGGCTGCGGCTTCATTCCTGCGGGTTTCCACGGTTCCACGGGTGCCCAGTTCACCGCGGGTAAGGTCTACAATCCCCACTTTCTTGCCTTCCGCAATAGCCGCCAGCAATGTTCCCGAGCAACCCAGTTCCACATCATCCGGATGAACGCCAAACGCCAGTATATCTAGTTTCATAATTTACCTTTCTGGATCGCAAAGGTAACAAAGATCGCGGATTATGAGGGTAGCTTAATAGTAGTGATACTTTACCGTTTCGGTGTGCAAAACTCCATTATCCGTGTAGACCATGGTATGCGTTAATGGGTTTGAAAAATCATTATAAGTATACTCAAAACTGAACTCACTCAGGTTGCCGGTTGCCTGGCTTTTGACGTTGTACTTCCGCACATTATTTTTGGCCATCGGCACCTGCGACAGGTACAAAAAACGTCCTAAAGGCTCAATGGGATTCACCTGTGTATCGTATTCAAGGTAATTAATGGTAAGGTCCTTGTTAAGGTTCCGTTGCGCATCAAACGAATACTGCACTTCCTGTTTGAGGTTGCCGTTGGGGAAATAGAAGAATTTTCGTTCAGAGGTATATAAATAGCCAATCGAACCGGGTGTTTCCCGGTAGTACTCTTCTATCGTTGTCAGCTTGTTGTCCTCATAATCATACAGCTTAAAGTCTTCTTTTTGCCCTCGCCTGTAATGCGATACCGAAGTAAGCTGGTTATTTTGGTATTTATACTCGTAATAGTCACCATTGTTATCGGAGATCCTGGCTACTTTTTTATCGCCGGTATAGGTGTAGAGGAATATTTCGTCATACGGTGCGGGTGTTACGGTATGCGCCTTGATCTTATTAACCGTGCCATCTTCATTATAGAACAGCGAGTCATAATCACCATTGCTGAATTCCAGCTTGGCCAGTTTATTCACTACAGGTACCGGGGAAGGGTCCTCCGGTGTATCCGAGTTCTTACGGCATCCCATGCTTACTACCGTTACTGCGAGGAAAAGGAGTAAGCTTGTTTTTGCAAATTGTACGCTCATTTTGTTTGTGTTGATTCTTTTGGCTGACACAAAGATGAGGCGAAACGTTGTGTGAATACCACCGGTGAGGCGTGGTTTTGGATAGATGGTTGAGAGGGTTTGCCAGCGGTAAAAAAAAAAAGCCCGCTGAAACAGCGGGCTTGTAAAAGATATACAAAAGAACTAGTCTTTCTTGGCGTAACGTTTTTTGAACTTATCAATACGACCCGCAGTATCTACCAGCATATTCTTACCGGTATAGAAAGGGTGTGAAGTATTGGAGATCTCAAGTTTAACCAGCGGGTATTCATTACCATCTTCCCAGGTAATGGTTTCTTTGCTGTTGGTAGTGGAACGGCTCAGGAATGTGTGGCCATTACTCATATCCTTGAAAACAACAAAACGGTAATTGTCGGGGTGGATACCTTGTTTCATAACTTTTTAATTTAGGTGGTACGGATTTGGCCGTACGATTATTTAAGGAGTGCAAAATTAGGCTTTTATGGCTGGAATTCCAAAAAAATGAGTGCCGGAATGCCGGATTAGCTTTTCATGTTAACAAACTGGAGCGGGATACCCAGGTTTTCGGTACGGCATTTTGCGATAACTTCCTGTAATTCATCCAGTTTCTTGCCCGTTACCCGAACAATATCGTCCATAATGGCGGCCTGTACCTTGAAACCATTGTCCTTGATCAATTTCACGATCTTTTTGGCGTCTTCCTGCTTGAGGCCATTTCTTACGGCAACCTCTTTTTTTACCGTTTTCCCGCTCGGATACGCGTCTTTTGAGAAATCAAAGGCACTGGCATCAATCCCCTGTTTCATCGCCCGGCTGATGAGTACGTCGATTACCTGCTTCATTTTCATATCACTTTCCACTTCCAGCTTTACGGTATAGCTCTTCTTGTCCAGCTCCACTTTCACCGGCGATCCGCGAAAATCGAACCGGGTACTGATCTCCTTGTTAACGGTATTAATGGCATTATCCAGCGTTTGCAGGTCTACTTCACTGGCAATATCAAATGATGGCATGGGAAAGAATTTATGCAAAGATAGGAATTAGGAAGTCCTAACTCCTAATTCCTATCTCCTAATTCCCAGCTCCTAGTCCCTAATTATCTCCACTCTTGATCCTTCCTGCTTCTTCATTGGCTCCTCCCCTTTTTCTTTGGGTATTGCTTACTTTACCTTTAGAGAAGCGATAGGTGAAGGAAAGATTGATCACCCTGGAATCGCTGAATTGCTGGAACCTGGCATCTACATTTTTTAGCTGACTGGCAGCTTTTACGCGCTGGCTCCATAACACATCCCTTACGCTGAGTCTTAAGGATGCCTTGTTTTTCATGAGTTGTTTACTTACGCCGAGGTTCATCGCGCCCAACCCGTTTATTTTCAATATACCTTCCAGGCCCGGCGTTCTGTAGAAGCCACTTAGCTCGGCACCCCATCCATTTTTGAATTTGAACTGCTCATTCACATTAAACATGGCGGTGGTTGCATTCACGTTCACCAGCTCATTGTTTACCAATCCCGCAAAACGGTTATTATAGAGGTTCACATAAAAGTTATTGCTCCACCATTTGGTTACATTCACAAAAGCGTTTACAGCAATTCCAAACTGCTCGCTGGTGGCTATATTGGATTTCTTTACAAAGGTTTCGTTTTTTGAACTGTTCTGTTCAAAAATATCCTGTATAATATCGGTTGTTCTCGAATAGTTCAGCGTTGTGGTGAGGAAGTTATTGTAGGTATGGGTGAGTTCTACATTGTGACTGAACTGCGGCCTCAGGTTAGGGTTCCCCTGCTGATAAGTATACCTGTCAAGGAAAGTAACAAAAGGGTTCAGCGCGGAGTAATCCGGGCGGCTGATCCTTTTACCGTAGTTTAGAACAAGTGTATTCTTGGTATTTACCTGGTACTGCAGGAAGGCCGTGGGGAACAGTTGTGAATAGTTCCTGGTAAAAACAGTTCCTGTGGTAAGCTGGTTACCTTTGGCATTGGTATTCTCAAAACGAAGCCCTAACTGGCCACTCAGTTTTTTTGCTGATGGTTCCGCTCAGGTTTACATAAGCGGCATTGATATTCTCTTCATAAACAAAGTGGTTGCTCCTGCCATAATCCGCTATTCTCGCGCCATTGATAACACTATCGTAAATGGCATTGTTATCGGTTTTCACAAAGCTGGATTTTACACCTGCCTCAAAACGGGCCCCTTTTTTCAGTGGTTTCAGGTAGTCTATTTTTATACTGTAGATCTCAACATTTTGTGGCAACCTGCCCAGCAAAGTATCTGGTTTTGACCCTGTCAGAACCGTACCGGAAGGAGAATAATATCCATTGGTTACCTGCGAGGTGGTTCCTGAACCGTATTTAATATAATCCAGGTCTGTTGTAATCTCCGATCCGGTTGTATCTATCTGGTGACGCAGATTAATATTCGTGCTGAAATTATTCCAGAAGGCCTTGTTGTCGGCAAAGGCACGGGTTTGACTAATGGGAACATTGGATGGGTTGGCTATGTCGATGATACCCCGGCTGGAAAAATCCTGGTCGCTGGTATTACCTGTAAATACAACACCCAGTGTCGTTTTCTTCGAAGCAAAATAATCCATCCCTATTTTACCGTTAACGCTATTGTCTTTATTGCGCAGATCGTTAACCTGGTTGAACCGGGAGAGAATTGTTTTGGTAATATCATCCGAAAAGCTGCGTTCGATTTCCAGTTTTTGAAAACGCTCACGGTATGCATAACTCAGGTTACCAAACAGGTTTACCGAACCGTTGCGGTAGTTCATATTTACACTTTCATTGGTTTTAGGAAAAACACCTTGCCCATAGTTGGCCGAAACGCTTCCATTATACCCTACTGTTTTATTCTTTTTTGTCTTGATATTAATGATACCGGAGTTTCCGGCCGCGTCATATTTTGCGGGGGGATTTGTCATGATCTCCAGCTGGTCCAGCTGGCTGCTCTGCAGGTTCCTGAGCATATTCGCCAGGTCTTGCCCAGACAAATACGTAGGCCTTCCATCAATAAACACCTGAACGCCCTGTTTTCCCTTCAGGCTGATATTACCGTCTTTGTCAACCGAAATACCCGGCGATTTTTCCAGTACTTCCAACGCGTTTGTTCCCTGGTTACTTACAGAGGCTTCCACATTTACTACCGTACGGTCTATTTTCTGCTCAATCATGGGTTTGCTGGCGGTAACGGTAACGCTGGCCAGCTCTTTAGTCACCGCTTTCAGGCTGATAGCAGGCAGCACCATCACCGGTGCAGACCCTGAAAGCTCAAACGGGGTACTGTAATATTTGGCATGGCCGGAAGCCTGCACAGACACCAGGTACTTACCTGTTCTGAGGTTATCCAGCTCAAAGGCACCGGTTTTGTTAGATACAGCCAGTTTAACAATGCCCGAATCTTTGGCCCTTAACAGCGCAACAGACGCCGCTTCTACAGGTTTTTGAGCGGATGAAATGGAACCGGAAACTTTTCCATTAACTGCCTGTGCCTGGGTAAAACTGGCTGAGATCAACCCGAATACAGTCAGTAATGTTGCAATACGTGTCATAAAATGGGATTTATAGGTGATTTTTCAGTTCTTGTTGTTGCTGATTACAAGTCAAAACTATGTACTGTGTTTTGCATAGTACATAGTTTTATGGGGTAACGGTAAATTTTCAGGATAAATGGCGGGAGGCGTGAATCGTGAGACGTGAGACGTGAAAATTGACGCGTGATATTGGGCATGAATCAGAGAACTGCCGCATTCATTGGCCATTTGATATTGGAAACTGCTTTTCTAATTCCTGAACTCCTGCACTATCATCAGGCCATAGATGCCGGCGTCGAGGATGCCGATGCCGAGGCGGCGGTAGGCTGGATTGAGGATATTGGCACGGTGACCGGGGGAATTCATCAGGCCGCGGTGGGCCATTACGAGGGTGCGGGCAAGGGCCAGGTTTTCGCCGGCTGTAAGGAAGCTGATGTTGGCTTGACGCATCCGGTCGAATGGGTCTTGTTTTTCAGGCGTATAGTGCGAAAAAAAGCCACGAGCCAGCATATCCATTGCATACTGCCTGGCCAGGCGGGTCATTGCGGTGTCTGCCGCCAGGGGTTTTATACCTTTCTGGGCCCTTTCTTCATTTACCAGTTCCAGCATTCTTACCTCCAGGTCAGTTCGTATAGTGGCGTTATTTTTAGTAAAGGGAAGCTTTACCATTTTCTCCGCTCCGGTTTCAACAGAAAGCCGGGCCATATTCTGTTTTCCTACTTCATAAAATACAGGTGAAATATGTTCCTGCAGCCACTCTCCTGCGGGGGCAAACCGGGCAGCTATTTTACTTTTCCGGGCGGCGTTGAACAGGGTATCGCCCATAGGAACGGAGAGAAGCAGCAATGTGACTACGGCAGCGGTGATGCATCCATTCATACATCCGGGGATAAGGCCCATCCATCGGTTGGCCTTGTTGTAAAAAGCCGATGGCCGGATCTGTTGTGAAGCCAGCCTCGTAAGCAGGGATAGACCGATTCCAACGATGGTTACTACCAGGATAAAGGAAACGGGCAATATCCAGGTAAAGGGGGTAATCCATTTAGCCAGCAGGAAAGCTACACGGGCATACAAGAGAAACCCTGCCAATAAACTACCCGCCCATATCAAAAGATCAAGGCAGGAATTGATAAAACCCTTCTCCCATCCTATCC
This sequence comes from Sediminibacterium sp., assembly GCA_965229175.1. GTDB lineage: Bacteria > Bacteroidota > Bacteroidia > Chitinophagales > Chitinophagaceae > Sediminibacterium. The sequence continues at coordinate 26,990 of CBDDIT010000034.1, forward strand.
ACAGGGAAAACAATATGATAAGGACTAGTATTAGGTCTACAAAGTTCATTCCCTGTTATACTTCAATTTCTATACCGCGGCCCATCCTACCCCAGGGAGATGGGATGGGTACGATGGATTTGTAATATATAAACGGTTAAAAACGAAAAAAAGTCTGGAACGGATGCCGTGACAGGAAAAAAACGGGGTGAAGGTATTTTTTACAAGGTAGTATTATGCGTGGCTGAACCCTGCTCCGCGTTACCGAACCATTTTTTAGCCTGCGTAAATAGTATGATTCCTGAAATGATCAGCAGAACGGAGATAATTTCCGCCTGCGTGGGGTGAAAAAGGATATCGTATTTGGTGTTGACGCGAATTTTTTCAATCAGGAAACGCTCCGCTCCATTGAGTACCAGGTAGAGTCCGGCCAGTTGCCCCGGTATCCGCAAACGTTTGCGAAATGCCCAGATCACGGCGAACAGTATGAGGCAGGCGATGATTTCATATAGAGCAGTGGGATACACCGGCATTGACAGTTGGTTGCAATAAGGTCCGGTACAGCCAGGTATCGGTATACCTTCTCCCACTACATTATGCGGATAGCGATACCCCCAGAGCCAATCGGGCAGGAAGGAAAAGGGTTTCGGGTGCAGGTTCACAATTCCCCAGTCTCCGTCGCCACTCACCTGGCAGCCGATCCGGCCGAGCGCATAAGCAAGCATCATAGTGGGTGCCATACAATCGGCCAGGTGGATAACCTTAATCTTGTGTTTCTTCGCGTATAATGCAATCGCAATGGTGGCGCAGATCAGGCCTCCGTAAAAAGTTAGCCCGCTGAACGAAATAAGTGATCCTACAGGATTCTTCACAAACTCTCCCCAGTTCTCGAGGTTATGAAAAATTTTGGCACCCAGGAAGCCAAAGAGCGCGGCATAAATCACAATATCCCCTACCCTGTCATGGGGCCAGATCCGTACAGTTCTGGTTTCGGGTTTATCCAGTTTCTGTTTTCTTTTCTCCCACCATTTCAACCCGGCAAACAAAAGCCCCAGCAGCAAACCCGCTACCATATTGCCTTTCAGGGAAAGGATATAAGACTGGGGGTCCTGCAACGCATCAGCAATGGTAAACGCGCCAACAATTTTATAGCCGAAAACAAATCCCATGACAAAGTTTACGAGTAATTCTGAAAACCCTGCTTCGGCACCGATGGTAATGGTTTCTTCGGTATAAGTAAACAAGCCCTGCTGTTGTTTGCGGCGTAGTTCGAGGGTTAATACCCAGGCGGAAACGATAAAAGATATCGCTACAAAAAAGCCAAATGTATTAACCAGTTTCAACCCCTCCCATTCAACCCCGAAAAGATCTTTGAAGATGTAGTATAGATTAGGATACATGTAGCAGCTTTAGTAGTGGTTGCAATGTTAATCAGAAATTACGGATTGTACTGCTGTAGCGAGGATTTGAACGATAAAGAATTACTAAATTTTAACAACATTCCGCCGCGTCTCCCTCCCCGCAATCATACTTACCGGGCTCAGCCCAAAGGGTATATCTGCGAAATCAGCGATCCATAAAGCAAAGGCCCCGCAAAAAGCGGAGCCCGTACTTACTAACCCATCTATAACAAAACTATTGAAATTTTAGTTACAATATTCATCAAATACTGAAATCAGGTGCTGGGCAATCACCTGGGCCGGACGGCCCTCAATCTGGTGACGTTCTACCATGCTCACCAACTGCCCATCTTTAAACAGGGCAACAGCCGGAGAAGAGGGCGGATAGGGCAGCAATTGTGCCCTTATTTCATTCACCGCTTCAATATCAAAGCCTGCAAAGCTGGTGGTAAGCCTGTCGGGACGTTTGCTGGCATTGTGAACCGCCATTAAAACACCTGGTCTCAGGCTGCCTGCGGCGCAACCGCATACTGAATTGATCACTACTAGGGTGGTTCCCTCTTTTTGTAAGGTTTCGTTTACCGCGGTAGCGGAAACCATCTCATCAAACCCACTATCGGTGAGTTCGGCCTTCATGGGTAATACTATTTCTGCTGGATACATGGTGGTATATTTTTATGCCCGTAGTAACAGGGGCTTGTTATAATAACACAAAGGTACAGTAAAAGTTGAAACATCAAATAATCAACCGATCGGACCTTTTGTCGCTAAATTTCTTTCGATTCGGTCATTATGACGCCTTTTTGACATTAAGTTTGACAAAAAATCTTGCTAAAGGGTTATTCAGGCCATTGGTATGGGGTTTGAATCTTAACCTGTACAATCATTAAAAAACTTAAAAACCTGATAACCATGACACTCGTAAAAAACAACGGCTACAACCTGTTCGACGAATTATTCAGCAATTTCCCTGCTACCTGGGGTAGAGATGCGCAAAACACATTATCGGTTCCGCCGGCCAACATTCATGAAACAGCGGATGCGTATCATCTTGAATTGAACGTACCGGGAAGGAACAAGGAGGATTTTTCCATTCATGTTGACAATGGCCTTCTGACCATCAGCTATGAAAAGAAAGAAACGGCTGAAAACAAAGATTACAAGACCATCCGTAAAGAATTTGTTTACCGCAGCTTTAAGAGAAGCTTCAGTGTTGATGATAAGATCAATACATCCGGTATACAGGCAAAATACGAAAATGGCGTGCTGATGATTTTGCTTCCTAAAAAAGAAGAAGTAAAAGCAGCTCCAACACAGATCGCCATTAACTAAGATCGGTGTTGTTTACATAGTGAGGATTGAGAACCGTTAGCATAAGCGGTTTGGTTTTGGTGGATCCCGCGCGCAGGCGCGGGATTTTTTTGTTGGGGAAGTAATATTTTAGCGCTAAACGCTACCTATGGTAAAACCGGCCTTTATGAGGACACTATTGTTATGCCTGGCACTGGGATGTTCGGGGTTATTGACTGCAAAGGCGCGAAAAGGAGAAAGCTCGCTTTTGTGGGAGGTATCGGGCAATGGTCTGCAGCATGCGTCCTGGATATTCGGCACTTTTCATATCATTTGCAAAGATGATTTTAGTGTTTCGGATGTGCTTACCGCCAGGATAAAAAGTGCGCGGGCTTTTTATGGGGAGCTGAATCTGGATGATCCCACCCTGATGGCTACTGCCGCAAAAAGGATGATGATGGCCGACCAGTCACTGGAAGCAATGATAGGTCCTGACTACTATCCCGCCGTGAGTGAAGCTTTTTCACGTATAGTGGGGCCGGGAGGTACCTTGAAAATGTATGATCACTTTAAGCCCTTTCTGCCCACTACCCTGCTGATATCAAAAACCGTACGCTGCGACAATCCCTTGCAGCCGGAAACAGAATTCCTGAAGATAGCCAAAGCGTATAACCTGCCGGTACGCGGATTGGAAACCATCAACGATCAACTGGACGCGATTGATAAACAGCCACTGGAAGAGCAGGTTGCCGACTTCAGGAAAACAGTTTTGCATTTTGATAGTGTGATTACGATGATGAACAAGATGTTGCGTGTGTACAAGCTCAATAATATTGATTCGGTATATGGTTTTGTGAAAGCGAATAACAGGGATGGCCGGTTTGAAGTGGATTTGATTACTGATCGCAACAGGAAGTGGATTCCGGTGATAGAAAAAGCTTCGGCCGCGGAAAGTGTTTTTTATGCGGTGGGTGCGGCTCACCTCGGTGGTGCGGAGGGTGTGATTAATTTATTGCGAAAACGTGGGTACAGGCTTACACCGGTAAAGTATTAATTTAGACTGATGTCCACAGAAAAAGCATTCATCACCCACTTACAGCAAAACCAGAAGATCATTTACAAGGTCTGTAACCTGTATATGGATGATTATGCTGACCGTGAGGACCTGTTCCAGGAGATCACATTACAGGCCTGGAAAGCATACGGAAGTTTCAGGGGGGATGCTAAGTTTTCTACCTGGTTATACAGGGTTGCACTTAACACGGCGATTACTTTTTTCAGGAAAGAAAAGAGAAAGCCGCCGATCTTTTCCACTGATAGCGTTCCCGAGCAGGAAGATGACAGGGCCGACCCGTTGGCAGAGCAGGTGAAAGTGATGTATGCGGCGATAGGTGAGTTATCAAAAATAGATAAAGCCATTGTAATGCTGTACCTGGAAGATTATAGTTACCAGGAGATTGGAGAAATGATGGGCATTACCGCCAATAATGTGGCTGTAAAAATGAACCGGATAAAGGCAAGGTTAAAAGAAGAAGCACAAAAGCAAATGGAATATACATAAATGTGGCAATTTGAGAATTTGAAAATTTGAAAATGAGTGAGGAATAAACGGTTCATTTTTACAGCGCACTGCACGCAATTTTCAAAGTCTCAGATTCTCAGATTTTCAAATTGAAAAAATGGAACTTGACGAACTTAAATCACAACTCATCAATAAGCTGGCGGCTGAGCAGCAGCGTTCGGATGAGGATATAGCCGGATTGCTGGGTAAGCGAACCTTGTCGATCACCGGGAAATTAAAACGCAGCCTGCGGCTGGAGTTATGGATCGGTGTGGGTATGTTATTGTTGTTTACCCTGCTGGGTATATTCAGTGTAAGCTGGTTTTTAAAGGTGTATTTCTACTCCTTTACTGTGATGTTCGTTTTGCTGGTGGCGGTATTCGCGCTGCTGTTACAGCGTATTACCCGGCTAAGTGATACTGCCCTTCCGGTAAAAGCTAACCTGCAGTCTGTAGTGATCATTATCGAACAGCTGATCCGCCGCTATTATCAGTTTACCATGGCCCTGGTACCCACCTGTTTTACGTTTGTGCTTATACTGCTGTATTACGATAACCCCGATGTTTACACCCGGCGACGTTTCTCAGATAGTTGGTTCAGCAGTCCGGCGCAGCTGTTTGCTTTCCTGGGAATTTATTTTGTGGTAGTGATGGTGGGGGTTTATTTCAGCCTCAAATGGTATTTGAAAAAGCTATATAGTAACTACGTACAGCAGTTGAAGGATCGCATCAATGAACTGGAAGAATAATATTCGGGTTGGTTTATTGGCAGGGTTGTTTTCTCCGGGTATCGATCAGGTACTGGATCTTCCAGTTTCCGTTGAAACGAACCAACTGGAATGAGTTTACGCCGCAGTGGCTGAATTTGCCATCCCGGTAGAATTGATAGGGGGTCCAGGCGATGGCGAGATGTGCATCTGTTGAAACCATATCGTAGGTAATTCGCTCATCGGCAACCCCTTTTGGTACAGTTGCCAGATGGGCGGCGAAAGCGGCTACAGCATCTGTTTTTACAATAGTTTTTCCTTCTTTATCTATCGCTATGGTTTGCAGGATGGCACTATCCGCAAAGCAGGATTTCAGCAGTTCCGCATCGCTGGTTTTCATGGCGATAAATAACCTGTCGATGGTGGCTTTCACCGAATCAACAGAAGTTTGCGCTTCTGCAGTGGTTGTAATGGCAAGGATAGATACTAGCCCTATGATCTTTCGCATAAAGAAGATGTTGTTAGATCAAATATAAGCCAGTCTACGCAACCCGTTGCGCAAAGCCAGGGGGTATTATTATCGGAGGTAGCCCAGGATTTTTAGCATGCTTTGGGCTGTCTGCTCCTTGGCGTATACCCAGTCTACCAGTTTCCCGCTTTTATCCTTTTCCACAATAACGTGTTTGGGGGATGGGATGAGGCAGTGCTTGATACCGCCATAACCGCTGATCTGATCCTGGTAAGCACCGGTATGAAAGAAGCCTACATAGAGAGGTTCTTTGTTAGCTATTACTTCTTTGGGATCAGTTGATGCGATTTTGGGCAGGAACACTTCATTGATATGTTCTTCGGAATCGTAATAATCGTGACTATCGCAGGTGATACCGCCTAGTACTACCCGGTGGTATTCGTTATCCCATTTATTGATGGGCAGCATGAGGAATTTTTCCCCGATGCCCCAGGTATCCGGTAATGTTGTGATAAAAGAAGAATCGATCATATACCAGCACTCACGATCGTTTTGTATTTTCTGGCCCAGTACGCTGTAAATATGCGCCATACTCTCTCCCACCGTAAAGCTTCCAAACTCAGTGTAGATATTGGGCATGGGTACTTTGGCTTTCTTGCAGGCTTTCTTGATATTACTTACGATTTCGTTGATCATAAACTGGTAATCGTATTCAAAGCCCAATGAATGTTTAATAGGGAAACCACCACCGATATTAATAGAATCCAGTTCGGGGCAGATCTTTTTTAACTGGCAGTACAAGTTGATGATCTTGTTCAGTTCCGACCAGTAATAGATATCATCTTTTATTCCTTTGTTGAGGAATATGTGTAACATTTTCAGCTGGAACTTTTCTTCATATCCTTCAATATCATCTACATAAAATTCCAGGATATCTTTTGCACGGATTCCGAGCCGGGAGGTATAGAACGGAAAATTGGGTTCTTCTTCCGCTGCAACCCGTATACCCAGGCGGAAGGGCTGTTTGGCACTTTTTTTATAGGCCAGCAGTTCTTCCTTGTTATCCAGTATGGGTATTACATTTTTAAAGCCCGAGTTGATCAGTTTTGAAATGCGGGATGTATAGTTCTTCTGCTTATAGCCGTTACAGATGATATAGGTTTCCTTATTGATCTTCCTGCGCTGGTATAGCCGGTTGATGATCTCTATATCGTAGGCATAAGATGTTTCCAGGTGTACATTGTGCTTTAAGGCCTCTTCCACTACAAATGAAAAATGCGAACTCTTGGTACAGTAGCAGTAGAAATACTCGCCCTCGTACTTATGCTTCTTGAATGCGTTTTCAAACATGGTCTTGGCCTTGTTGATCTGCATTCCGATTTTGGGTAGATAGGTAAGCTTGAGGGGGGTACCGTATTTATCAATCAGCGATTTAAGATCCAGGCCGTTGAATTCGAGATAACCTTCATCGTTCTGGTCAAAGCCTTCCTGGGGAAAATGAAAGGTCTGGTTAACCAGGGAAGTATAGGTATTGTTCATTGATGGGTTACTGGTTTAGATGGTGAACGTAAGGCCTTTGATTGTCAGAGCACAAAAATAACTGTTTGTTCAGTTCATAAAATAAAAAAAACCGGAAGTAGAAAATACTCCCGGTTTCTATAGTAAGCTGTTGAAATTACTTAACCGAATTTACCAGTGCTGTAAAGCTTGCCGGCTCATTCATGGCCAGGTCGGCCAGTACCTTACGGTTCAGATCGATACCCTTAACGCTCAGTTTGTTAATAAACTGGCTATAAGTCATACCTTCCGCCCTTACAGCGGCATTGATACGCGCGATCCATAATTGGCGGTATTCGCGTTTTTTCAATTTACGGCCTACATAGCTGTAGGTCATCCCTTTTTCAACAATGTTTTTAGCTACGGTATAAACATTCTTACGTTTACCATAAAAGCCTTTGGCCTGTTTAAGTATTCTTTTTCTCCTGGCCCTTGACGCTACTGCATTTTTTGAACGTGGCATATTCTAATGTTTTAAGGTTAGCGGTACAACTAAAAGCTAACGGTTGTTTTAAATTTGGATGGATCTTTCCGGATAATGATTATCCTTTGAGTCTTAATAAACGTAACACGAAATCTTTGTTGGTAGAACCTACAAGGCCTTTCTTGTTAAGGGCTCTCTTTCGTTTCTTCGATTTCTTGGTGAGGATGTGACGTTTGAAAGCTTTCTGGAAGGTGATCTCTCCTGTACCGGTCACCTTAAAGCGCTTTTTGGCGCTGGAGTTTGTTTTTACCTTTGGCATATAAAATAATCTATAAAAGATTACACCCTGCTGGCGTCATGCCACTGGGCATGAACTTGTTTGGCCTTACGGGAAATATTTCCGAATTTTTTCGGATCGCAAAGGTACGGCGGGGATTGGTAAGGGAAAAATTTTTTTTAACCGAGGGAAAAAGGAAAAAGTCAAAAGTCAAAAGTCAAAAGTCAAAAACAGGACGCGTAAAACAGAAAAACTCCGATTTTCCCTTTTTACTTCTAATTTTTGACTTTTTCCTTTTGACTTTCGCCTTCGCCTCCTCTATCCAGCCACCTTCTTCTTCCCTGTTTTGGGCGTAAAAATGGCGAACATGCGCTTTCCTTCGAGTTTGGGCATGCTTTCGAGAACGCCTGATTCGGCCAGTCTTTCGGCGAATTTCAGCAGGAGTAGCTGGCCCCTGTCCTGGAACATGATGGCACGTCCCTTGAACTGAACATAGGCTTTTACTTTATTTCCGTCTTTCAGGAATTTTTCAGCGTGTTTGGCTTTAAAATCAAAGTCATGATCATCCGTTCCAGGCGTAAAGCGGATTTCTTTCACCTCGCTTTGCTTGGAATTGGCTTTCATCTCCTTTTCCTTTTTCTTCTTCTCGTAGAGGAATTTCTTGTAATCGATCACCTTGCAAACCGGTGGGTCTGCTGTTGGGGATATTTCTACCAAATCGAGCTCCTGCTCCTGCGCTATTTTTAGCGCTTCCTGTGTGGAGTAAACGCCAACGGTTACGTTGTCGCCTACCAACCGAACCTGTAAAGCCCGGATCCTTTCGTTTATTTTGTGTTCAGGCTCCGGTTGCCTGTTAAACCTGGGGTTAAACCTTCCGCCCCCTCTTGGTGGTAATGCCATTCAGTGTTGTTTAGTTATAAAATATAAGTCGGTTTGTGGTTTGTTGTTTTTGGTTGTTGGTTTTTGGTTTTTAGTGTGCAACAATTAGCCTGTTCACCAGTTGCCGATATACATAAAGATATAAATAATTATTCCGCTTCCTCCGGAGATTTACGGTTTTCAATTTCGTGCAGGATATTTTCGATGAAAACAGGCAGTTCCTGGGAACCCAGGTCGCCCTTGCCCTGCCGGCGTACAGACAGCTTGTTCTCGGTCATCTCTTTCTCTCCTACCACCAGCATGTACGGCACTTTCATCAGTTCTGTATCCCTGATCTTCTTGCCAATTTTTTCCTGCCTGTCGTCTATTTCTACCCTTACCCCTACCCGTTTCAGCTGCTTTTTTACCGATTCGGCGTATTCTAGGAACTTGTCGCTGATCGGCAGGATTTTTACCTGTACGGAAGCCAGCCAAACCGGGAACTTACCGGCATAGTGCTCCAGCAGGAAACCTATAAACCTTTCATGGGTACCCAGTGGCGCCCTGTGTATGATCAAAGGAATCTCAGGCTCATTGTCTTTATTGGTAAAGGATAGCTTGAAACTTCTGGGCTGCGCAAAGTCAACCTGGTTGGTGGCCAGCGTAAACTCTCTTCCGATCGTGCTCCAGATCTGAACATCGATCTTGGGGCCATAAAATGCGCCCTCGCCTTTTACTTCCACAAAGGGTACCCCGGTTTCAATCAGTACATTTCTGACAAGATCCTCTGTTTCCTTCCATAATTCAGGCTCATTGATATATTTCTGTCCCAGTTTCTCCGGATCGTGCAGGGATAACCGCATTACGTATTTTTCAATACCAAAAATCTTGAAGTACTTGAGGTACATATCGTTCACCGCCGCTGAACTCCTGCTTGAACTGCTCTTTGGAACAATAAATATGTGCATCGTTCATGTGCAGGCAACGTACGCGCATCAGGCCGAAGAGCTCCCCGCTCTGTTCATAGCGGTAACAGGTTCCATATTCGGCCAGCCTATAGGGTAAATCACGGTAGCTCTTGGGCTCCGCGTCAAATATTTTATGATGGTGCGGGCAGTTCATGGACTTCAGGTAATACTTCTCCCCGTCCATTTCCATGGGGGGGAACATACTGTCCGCATAATAAGGCAGGTGACCACTGGTAATATAAAGGTTTTCCTTGGCGATATGGGGTGTTACCACCCTTTTATATCCCCCATCCATCTCAGTTTCCTTGGCCAGTTTCTCCAGCTCCTCAATAATAACGGTACCGTTGGGCATCCAGAGGATCAGCCCCGGCCCGATATCATCATTCATCGTATAAATACCCAGTTCCTTGCCCAGCTTCCGGTGGTCACGCTTTTTGGCCTCCTCCAGCATCAGCAAATATTCGTCCAGCTCCTTCTGGTTAGGAAAACTAACGCCGTACACTCGGGTTAACATCTTATTCTTCTCATCTCCCTTCCAGTAGGCACCGGCAATATTAGTAAGCTTGATGGCCTTTATACTGCCCGTATCAGGTATATGCGGCCCCCGGCAGAGATCGGTAAAAGCACCCTGCGAGTAAAACGTGATATTACCATCCTCCAGGTTCTGCAGCAGGTCGAGCTTGTATTCATCCCCTTTATCCGCAAAATATTTCAATGCGTCATCCTTGGAAATTTCCTTCCTGATATAGGGATTGGCCTGCTTCGCCAGATCATTCATCTTCTTTTCAAGCAATACAAGATCTTCTTCCGACATCTTCCGGTCGCCCAGGTCCATATCATAATAAAACCCTTTCTCCAAAGCCGGACCTACCCAGAATTTAACACCGGGAAAAAGGCTCTCCACTGCTTCCGCCATTAAATGCGCCGAAGAGTGCCAGAAAGTGTTTTGCCCTTCAGGATCATTCCAGGTTAAGAGGTTCAGCGTTGCATCTGTTGTTATAGGGCGTGTAGCATCCCATACCTCGCCATTCACTTTTGCGGCCAGTACTTTTTTTGCCAGGCCCTCGCTGATCGATCGGGCAATTGCTAAGGCAGTAATTCCATTCTCGTATTGTCTTACTGCGCCATCCGGGAAACTGATACTAATCATCTTTTGGTACGTCAACCTCTTTTGTAAGGGATGGCAAAAATACAAAATAGCAAGCAGAATAACCGGGGCAACCCGGATAAATGGGGATAAACCTTTAACGGTTCTTTATCAGGTAACACAATCGCGGCTACGTAGTTTTACGCCATGCGTTGTGTTTTTACCCTTTCTCTTCTTTTACTGGCCGGTTTTTCTGCAGATGCCCAAAAGCTTACGGGTATCTGGAGGGGATATTTTTCCTCCGCCAACGAGGTTACCCACGAGGCCCGGGGAGAAATGTATAAATACGAATTACAGATCGACCAGCAATCCAATAACGCCGTTAAAGGCGTTACCTACTCGTATAAAAGCACGGTTTTTTATGGAAAAGCCGATGTGAAAGGCATTTTTACCGCTTCTACCAATAGCCTGATCGTTAAAGAACTGAAACTTGTGGAACTGAAAGTAGCCGGGCAAAGCGAACCCTGCCTGATGACCTGCTACCTGGATTATTCCAAGATCGGCAAAATGGAATTCCTCCAGGGTACCTTTATCTCCACCAACGCAAAAGACAAGGGCGATTGTGGCAGTGGTAAAGTGTACCTGGAAAAAGTGCCGACTTCCGATTTCAAGAAGGAAGATTTCCTGGATAAGATGAAGGATATCGACACCAGCGGTAATTTACCGGATAACAAAAAAGCGTCCGGTACCAAACCTTCATCCAACAAACCTTCCACTAACCCGCCGCTGAAACAACCCGCTACCTTACCCCCACCGGTTACGGGTGCCAGGCCACCGGCCCCCAAAAACCTGCGCCAACCCGGTGCCGCTAAACCTTCTGCTGCCATTAAACCCAAAGCAGACAAAGGCCGGCCTCACTCACAGCCGAATATTCCCGACCGGATACCGGAGGCTTCGGTTACTTCACCGCGTGTAGATACGGTTGTTCCCGGCAAACAGGAGAATGCCATTCATAAAATGCACCTGCCCAAAGTGCTTACCGAACGGGAGAACAGCCTGGTTAAGACCATTATAGTAGATGAAGAAGATGTGCAGATCGACCTGTACGATAATGGCAGCATTGACCATGATACCATTTCCGTTTACCATAATAATGTACTGGTGGTAAGCCGCCGGGAGATTAACTATACCCCTATTACCATCAAGTTCAAATGCAGTAAAGCCGATAACCGCCACGAGATCATTGTTGTAGCGGAAAACCTTGGCGAGATTCCTCCCAACAGTGCCGCCATGATCATAAACTCGCGCAGTAAAAAGCATTACGAAGTTTTCCTTACTTCCACGGAAGAGAAAAATGCGAAAGTGGTAATTGAATACAGGCCTAAAGAGTAGTTCTGGTCAGAAACGCAGGTTCCAGGTTACAGACGGGAGCACGGGGAACAGCGATACCTGTTTGGCAGATACTTTTAAATTACCGGCAGCGGGGCTTCCCTCCTGGTCATAATAGAGGAAATACGGGTTGGCGCGACTGTACAGGTTATAGACACTGAACACCCAGTTGGTGGTATACTTTCTTTCTTTTTTGGGTTTGGGCGTATACGTGGCGGCAATATCCAGGCGGTGATAAGCATTCATCCGGTAGGCATTGATGCGGCTATACTCCTGTGTTAGTATGCCTCCTACAAAGTAGAATCTCTCAGGCAGGGAAGTGGCATTTCCCGTTCCGTAAATGAATACAGAAGACAGGCGCCATTTCGGATTAAGCTCGTAGCTGCCTACAATAGAAAGATCATGCCGGCGGTCGTACCGGCTGGGGTATTTCAGCCCGTTATTCAGGTCTTTAAAGCGCCGCCATGTCCAGCTCAGGGTGTAGCCTATCCATCCCGTTAGTCTTCCTTTTACCTTGTTGATAAACAGCTCCGCGCCATAGCTCCACCCCTTCCCAAAAACAAATTCCTCTTCCGGGTCTTTTAGTGATGGGGTATATCCTTCCCGGTACTCAATCTGGTTCTCCATTGTTTTATAGTACGCTTCTACCGAGGTTTCAAACATGCCCTCTTTAAAGTTCCGGAAATAACCGGCCGCATATTGCCATCCCAACTGTGGCTTTACGCGCAAGCTGCTGGGTACCCATAGATCGGTAGGTAAGGTAGTGCCGGCATTGGTTACAAGGTGTATATACTGCAGATTCCGGGTTACCGCGGCTTTGATAGATTCATTATCGCCAACCGCATACCGCAAAGTGGCCCGCGGCTCTATACCCCCATACGCTTTTACCGTTTTCCCCGTCCCGTATACAACACTATCGGTCTTGTTACCATTCACATCCCGGCTGTAATACGTGTAAGCTCCCACCTGCTGAAACAGGCTGTACCGCAATCCCAGGTTTAGTTTCCATTTCGGCGACAGCTCCCAGTCATCCTGCAGGTAAACAGCATACTCATTGGCCAGCTTCCTGTAAGCATTATTAGGCTCAAACACGGTACTATCCTGGCTGCCGCTTAATACATTCGGTAAAAAAGTGTGGAAAGTATATTGCAGCCCCAGTTTTAATTTATGTTCGGGTGAAGGGTAAAAGTCAATATCGCTTTTGGCGGTAAGATCGCGGATGCCTGAAGACAGCTTCAAGCGGAAATCGTTTTGCTTGCCATCCAGCGAAAACCGGTAGTCGTTGTACACCAGGGAGGTATTGGCGAATAATTTTTTATGAAACACATGGTTCCACCGCAGTGTAGCGGTTGCGTTGCCCCAGGGGATCTCGGTGTTGAAGGAGCGCCTTGCGTTTACAAAGTTGAATTGGTCTTTTCCGAAATAGCCGCTCAGGTAGATCCTGTCTTTTTCCGAAAACTGGTAATTCATTTTCGCGTTCAGGTCGTAGAAATAATACCCCGAACCGTAATAATCGCTGCTTTTGCTGATAAAGGGTTTTACCAGGGCGTCTATATAGGTTCTCCTGGCCGAGATCATATAGGAGGCTTTGTTCTTTTTCAACGGCCCCTGTATAGAAAACCGGGAAGCGATGAGCCCGATACCCGCGTCTACCTGTGTTTTGTTCTGGTTTCCTTCTTTCATGGCTACATCCACCACGGAAGAAAGGCGTCCGCCGTATTGAGCCGGCATTCCTCCTTTTATTAGGGTTACGTTTTTAATGGCGTCTGAATTAAACACGGAAAAGAAGCCGAACAGATGCCCTGTATTATATACTACGGCATCATCCAGCAAAATAAGGTTCTGATCCGGCCCGCCTCCCCTTACATAGAACCCCGCATTTCCCTCGCCCGCATTTCGTACGCCCGGCATCAGTTGAAGGGTTTTCAGGATATCCACTTCCCCCAAAAAAGCGGGAAGAGCCCTGGCGGTGGCCATACTTAATTCAAGCTTACCCATCTGGGCCGTTTTCACATTATTATCCCGTTTGCGGGTATATACGGTTACAGTATTGATAACGGCGGTGTTGGGTAACAGCAGTATATTATCCTGTTTATTCCCGGTAAGCTGGATATCCATTTCTTTCGACTGGTAACCCACAAAAGAGGCCAGCACTTTGTACCTGCCCTCCGGCAATGTAATAGAGAAAAAGCCATACTGGTTGCTGAGAATCCCCTTGCCAACCGATATTACCTGGATATTGGCACCTATCAGGGTTTCGCCGCTGAGTGAGTCTTTGATATACCCGTTATAGGTAAACCTTTCCTGCGAAAACGAAAAATTACCCGTCAATACAATCAAAATAAGAAGAAGCAGTTTTCGCATACCGGTTAGTAACAGTGTTGTTCCCGGGTTTCTTTGCGTACACCTCGAGAAGTATTTTCTATTTGTTTCTAAAATCAACCGAATCCGTTACCTCGCCGCAATCCAACATCTTTTTTGGGATATAAGGGTTGCGTATTTCGGGCGAGTTGCTTAACCAGTAAGCCCCCTGGTTGCTGAAAGCCATGGGGCACCAGGTATGGTAGATAACGGTACGGTCGTATCGTACAGAACGTATCAGCTCATAAAATAGTTCGCTTACCAGTTGAAATTCCTTCCGCTTGGCCAGTATATCCGTCTCACCCTGTAAACCTTTCAGTTCGGCCGAAATGCTCTGTACAATGGTAAACAGGGAATCGGTTACCGTGCTGTCGGCCCGCAACTCTCTCAGCGGCAGGCTGTCGGCCGCCACCATCATTTCAAAAGCGGCATGGTTGATGGCCATGGAATCTTTTTCGTCCACCAGGTTGTCTTTCAGGGCATAATAATAATTGAGGAGGATACCGAATGGACGGTTAAACGCTTCGCTATGGGCACTGGGAGCGGTTGAAACGGCCGGGCGGTAGGCCTCCCCCGCCTTTTGTTCATTTCCCGCGCAGGCGGCGAGCAAAACGATGAAAAAACAGGCCTGGATTGCTTTCATAAAAATATTTATCACCTAAAATTAAAGCAAAATGAAATGGGAGCTGTTTGCATTTACCTTTGCGCCCTTAAATACCTGTTAAGAATGCTGATCGGATTACAGAATGTGACTTTTGAATTTGGCGCCCGTGTGATAGTGGAAGAAGCCACCTGGCATATACAGCCGGGCGACCGGATAGGGCTGATCGGGTACAATGGTACCGGTAAATCAACCCTGCTGAAAGTGCTGGTGGGTGAATACCTGCCCTCTAAGGGAACCGTGGAAAAAGGAAAGGATACCACTATTGGTTACCTGCACCAGGATCTTTTAAGCTTTGATACCAACGACAATATTACCCAGGTGGCACTGAGTGCTTTTGAGCGTGTGATGCAGTTGGAGAAGGAGATTGAAGAACTGGGGATAGAACTTGAGAAAGATTCGGAGAATGAGGCTTTGCTGATCCGGTACACCGATGCGCTGCATGAAATGGATGTACTGGATGGGTATAATATCCATCACAAGGCGGAAGAGGTATTACATGGACTGGGTTTCAGCAATGAAGATTTGGTAAGGCCCTATAAAGAATTCAGCGGAGGCTGGCGGATGCGTGTGCTGCTGGCTAAAATGATCCTGCAGCAGCCGGATGTGTTGCTGATGGATGAACCCACCAATCACCTGGATCTTCCGTCTATCGAGTGGCTGGAAAAATACCTGCTGCATTATAAGGGTAGTGTGGTGATTGTAAGCCATGATAAATTTTTCCTGAACCGGATGGTGAATAAGATTGTTGAATTATACCAGCAGCAGTTGCATATCTATACCGGTGATTATGAGTTTTATGAGCAGGAGAAAATGATCCGTATCGATATGCAGCAGAAGGCGTATGAAAACCAGCAGGATTATATCCGCCAGCAGGAACGGTTTATCGAGCGTTTTAAAGCCAAAGCCAGTAAAGCGGCACAGGCGCAGAGTGTACAGAAGCGTTTGGACAAAATTGATAAAATTGAAGATGTAAAACTGGAGCGGCCCGACCTGCGTATCAATTTTCAACTGGATAAGGTGCCGGGCAAAATACTGGCGCAGTTGAAGGATGTGAGTAAGAGCTTTGGCAACATCAGGATATTAGATCATGCGGTGGCTGAAATAGAAAGAGGCGATAAGATAGCGTTGATCGGTGCCAACGGAAAAGGAAAGTCAACCGTGTTGCGGATGATTGCGGGTACGGAAAAGTTTGAGGGTGGTGAACGCGAATGGGGGCATAATGTGGAAGAGAGCTTTTATGCTCAGCACCAGCTGGAGGCGTTAACCATGAATAATAATATCCTGGAAGAAATGCAGGGTGCCGGCAGCAAAAAATCCGACGTGGAACTCCGCAGCCTGCTGGGCGCGTTTCTTTTTGGTGGTGATGATGTTGATAAGAAAATCAAGGTACTGAGCGGCGGTGAAAAAGCAAGGGTTGCCCTGGCCAAGACCATTGTTAGCAAGGCCAACTTCCTGATACTGGATGAGCCTACCAACCACCTGGATATGCACTCGGTTGAACTGCTGGCGGAAGCACTGAATAAATACGAAGGAAGTTATATTCTGGTAAGTCACGACCGTTTCTTTATTTCAAAAACGGCCAATAAGATCTGGGAGATCGTAGACCATAAGATCAAAGAGTTTAAAGGAACTTACCAGGAATGGGTGGAATGGAATGAACGGATGGCCAGGATTGCCAGTGAAAAGGCCAAATTGGGTTATGAGCCCAAAGCAGAAGCCGTTAAACAGGAAGCAAAGCCGGCACCCCAGCCCGTGAAAGAGAATAAAGCCCCCTCGCCGGTAAACAAGGATCTGCAAAAAGAGCTGCAGAAAGAAAAAAAGAAGCTGGATACCCTGGAGGCGCAGCTCACAAAAGCAAAAGAAGAAGAAGCCAGGTTTGAGAACGCCCTGGGCGACCCGGCGAATTACGCCGACAGAGCTAAGTTTGTTACGATTAAAGGGAACTATAAAAAAGCGAAAGACACCAGGCTTTCCCTTGAACGTGAATATGAGCAGGTGTTTGAGAAAGTAATGGACCTGGAAAGTAAACAATAGTTCCTGCGCTTATGGAACCCAAAGTTTCTATCCTGCTTTTACGAAATCACTAACCAGGTAACTGATCAGTTTGCCGGTTGTGCTGCTGGTTCTCCCATCGGATAACTGGATAGCTCCTTCGCAGATATGAAGGTAAGCTACCTTGCCGGAAGCCGCGGTATAACTGATATACTGCCGGGCATTGCCAACGGAAACCCCTACCGGGCTGGCCGCGCTGCTGAGCGTGTTTTCTATGCAATCGAGATCCAGCTCAATGCCACACATCGTATCCTCAGTAAATTCAGTGGCATGCGCAACGGCCTGGATAAAATTTCTTTTCTCATGCACGAAAATATCTTCATGCGTGATACAGTCAATAAAAGGATTGTTCACCATATCCATCCATACGTTTTGCGGCAGGTAGTTCTCCTGGATGCCGATCACACAATATTTCTCCAGGTAGCCGTCCGCTTCCGCGTAAGTAAATCCATTGCCGCTATGCCTGCCTTCCATCGGCCGGAAATCGGCATGCGCATCGAGGTTGATGGCGTTGATCTGGGCGATAGGTATCAGTCCCGCTTTGTAAAATCCTTTGGCCGCGCCTTTTATACAGGGGTACGAGTTATTATGGCCCCCTCCTATTACAATGGGTATCTTTTTATTCTGTGTAATAATATGTACCAGTTGCTCCACTTCATCATCAATCGTATTAACAGCATGCCGGTAAGCGGCCAGCTGTTCATCAAATCCATGGGCGTTTTTTTCAATCAGTTTTTCCATGTCAGAAAAATCAAAATGTCCCAGCAGGAGTATTTCACCTCCTTCCAGGAAATCATTGCTTTGTATATTCAGAAAAGACTGTAAGAAGGCAACCCAGGCCGAGTCGGCTCCCCCGATTCCCAAATTGGCTTTTACACCGATGTCTTCCGGAACGCCAAGTAAAACATATTGAGCGGAAGATTCCCTGATGCCGTTTTCCAGGTTGGCAGGGTCTTTCAGTACCTGTATTCTTTCGCCCAGTTTGGTTTCGAAACGCCGGATGCGGGTAAGGGAGAGAACATCCTGTTTGTGGTAGAACCTGAAATGACTCATATGACAAAGTTTAGTGCAAGCACACTAAATATACTAAATAAAAGCGCCATTGATCATCACTTTGTCAACCAGGTTGGTTCCGAACGAATACGGAAGGAAGGCAATGGATGGAAGCGGCCGGGTAAAAATAAGGTTGGCCCTTTTGCCTGGCGTAATACTCCCCATTTCGTCCCCCAGTCCCATTGCGTAAGCACCATTGATGGTTGCGGCATTAATAGCTTCTTCCGGCAGCATCCGCATGCCGATGCAGCTCATGGATACCACGAGGTTCATATTGCCGCTGGGGCTGGAGCCGGGGTTATAATCAGACGCAATCGCTATGGCGCAGCCCGCGTCCAGCAGTGCCCTGGCAGGCTGGAAAGGCATCCTGAGAAAGAAAGCGGCTGTTGGCAGTAGCGTGCCGATCGTTGTTGAACCGGCCAGCGACCGGATCGCATCATCGTCAACCGTTTCCAGGTGGTCTACCGAAATAGCTCCTACTGCAACACCAGCTTGTGTTCCGCCGGAAAGGCTAAGCTGGTTGGCATGGATCTTCGGCCTGAGGCCATGTTGTATGCCGGCGCGGCAGATGATTTCCGCTTCTGCGCGGGTAAAAAAACCTTCTTCGCAAAAAACATCGATATAGTCCGCCAGTTCCTCCGATTCAATAGCAGGCAGCATCTCATGGATGATCTCGTTCAGATAGCCCTGGTGATCGTTCTTATACCGTTCAGGGTAAGCATGGGCCCCCAGGAAGGTTGCTTTTACCGGTATGGGTGAAACCGCTTTCAGGCGTTTGATTACGCGCAGCATTTTTAATTCGCCTTCTACCGTTAACCCGTATCCGCTTTTGATTTCAATGGCACCCGTACCCAGTGCGATGCAGGCGTTGAGGCGTGCAAGGGCCTGTTCAAATAATATGTCTTCCGGTGTGGCATTCAGTTTCTGCGCCGAGTTGAGTATTCCCCCGCCCTTGGCGGCAATTTCAGCGTAGCTCATGCCCCTGATCTTATCCACAAACTCGTTTTCGCGGGTGGAGGCAAATACAAGATGGGTATGGCTGTCACACCAGGCGGGTAAAATGGTGGCTCCCCCGGCGTCTATTACCTTTTCATTCCCAAGGGGAGTATAATCCGCCATCTCACCATAGCTCTTGACAAGCCCGTTTTCAATTCGCAGGAAGGCGTTTTCAACCTGGGGCAGGCTGGCGAGTTCCCTTCCTCTCAGCGGGAAACTGCTGGCGCGTGTGTTTACCAGCCGGTGAATATGAATGATCGCGGTAGTCATGGCGGAAAATTAGCGGATTTTCATTGACTATTCATCCTACATTAGCCAATGGTTTGTACCATCACAATTGCACGGTATCCGAAATACATGGGTTGGGCAGGATTTTTATCCATGGCCGTCTTCCGGCTACCCTTGTGGCGGAATCCCGGGATATTTTTTTGGAAACTGATGGGCAGCGGGCGTAACGGGAGTTTTGATATAAATCCCGACTGGCGCCAATGGGCCATATTAACAGTAACGGACCATACCGTTGATAACAATGTTTATGCGGGTTCTTCTTTCATCAGCTCCTATTTCCGGTTTTTCCGTTGCGAAACCTGGGTGATAGCACTCGAACCCATAGAGGCCCATGGAACATGGGACGGTAAGCATTGCTTTGGTGATCTTCCGCGTGAAACAGCTTATGAAGGACAGGTTGCCGTTCTCACAAGGGCCACGATCCGGCTAGCTAAACTCAGCAGCTTTTGGAGGAATGTACCGGCTGTGGCCACACGCACCTCCCGGGCACCGGGATTTATGGGGTCTTTCGGTATCGGCGAAATCCCGTTCATTAAGCAGGCCACTTTCAGCGTTTGGGAAAGCAAAGCCGCCATGAAAGATTTTGCTTACCGGATGCGCGAGCATACCGCTGTTATTGCGAAAACGCGCAGGGAAGACTGGTACAGCGAAGATATGTTTGTAAGGTTCCGGATCCTCCATACCAGCGGCTTATTGAACGGAAAAAATCCGTTGCGGGAAAAGGGCTAATTTTAGGGTATGATGGCAGCTAATTTATATGTAACATCTGAAATAGGAAAACTGGAACAGGTATTGGTGCACAGCCCCGACAGCGGGCTGGGTAAAGTGGTTCCCTCCAAAGCGCAGGACTGGTTGTTTGAGGATATTGTTCACCTGGATACGATCCGGAAAGATGAATATGATTATTACACGAAGCTGCTGCTCTATTTTTTGGATCCCGGCAAAATTAAAGGCAGGCTTGCGAAGGTAGACGGTGGTAACCGTGATTTTTATAAACCCGACAGCCAGGGTTTTTATGCTTCGGAGAAAGTAATTGAACTGGAATGGTTACTGGCCGCTGTACTTGAAGATGAAGATATCCGTTCGAAGCTGGTTGCGTCTGTAAGTGCCATTGAGGGCTGTACGTATGAAGTGCAGAATAAATTGCAGCAGTATGCACCCGCGGAACTTGCCAAGACCTTCATCTCCGGCACTTCTTATAACCGGGAATTATTATTTGCGCCCATTCCTAATTTTATTTTTACCCGCGATATCGGCATTACGATAAAGGATCATCTCCTGTTGAACAAGCCTGCGCGGAAAGCCCGGACCCGGGAAGCGCTGCTGGCGAAGTATATCTTTTTTCATCACCCGCTATTTAAAGAATCGCGCGCCCATATCATGGAGCTGCCGGATACCAGCTATGGTTTCCTGCTGCCCGAGGATGATGACGAGCGACGTGTAACATTGGAGGGCGGGGATATTATGGTGGTAAGCGATCATCACCTGCTGGTAGGCGTAAGCGAAAGAACTTCGGCGGAAGCGGCCATGCAGATTACCAACCTGGTGTTCGAAAAAGGATTGATGGAGAAAGTGACCATCATCCGCATCCCGCGCAAAAGGGATTATATGCACATTGATACCATTTTTACCCAGGTAAAGCGCGATGTATGGGTGATGCTGGGCAATTTTTCGCGAAAGACAGTAAAGCATGAAGATGAAAATGCGATCGAAAGAATATTGCAGATAAAAAAAGAGGAGAAAATAAAGATCACCCAGTTTCATAAGAATGATCCGGAGAATCCTGTGTTGTTTGAAAGCCTGGAGGACCTGCTGGTGGATATCAGTAAAACAGACCTGGGTTGTAAGGGTGAAGTAAGGGTGCTGTTTTCCGGAAATAACGAGTTTCCCTACAGTGCCCGTGAGCAATGGACAGATTCCTGTAACCTGCTGGCTTTGCGGGAAGGTGTTGTACTGGGTTACGACAGGAACGATAAAACTACGGAAGCTTTTGCGGCAGCTGGTTTTGACGTGATACATGTGAAAGACCTGCTGGAAAAACTGGAAAGCGGAACCATAGATGGCGAAGCGATAAAAGACACACTGATTCTCATGCCATCGGCCGAACTCTCCCGTGCGAGAGGCGGTTTTCATTGCATGAGTATGCCCCTCAAAAGAACACCCTTAACCCCCTAACAACTTAGTGCTTTAGTCCCTTTGCGGGCAAATTTTCTCGCAATGGCGCAGGGCGCAAAGGGAATGATTTGTATGCAACATACCTCAGATATATTGATGATACGACCGGTCAGGTTTGATTATAACGCGGAGACGGCTGTGAACAATCATTTCCAGGTGCATACCGCAGATATAGATATACAGCGGAGAGCGAGGGAGGAGTTTGAAAATTTTATTTCAATGCTGCTTGCCAATGGAATAGACGTGACGGTAGTGGACGATACGCCGGAGCCGCATACCCCGGATTCTGTTTTTCCGAATAACTGGATATCGTTCCATGAAGAGGGATCTGTCGTGCTGTATCCTATGTTTGCTGACAACCGGAGAAAAGAAAGGAAGGCGGAAGTATTGGATGCCATAAAGAATAAATTCAGGGTGGTGCGCGTGAGGGACCTCAGCAAATGGGAGAAAGAAAATCATTTCCTGGAAGGAACAGGCAGTATGGTACTTGACAGGGAGAACAAGATCGCTTATGCCTGTCTCTCCCCCAGAACAGATAAAGTTGTGCTTACTGATTTCTGCGCCGCGATGGGATATCGTGCCATAAGTTTTACCGCCTTGGATGCCCGGCAACAGGAAATATACCATACCAATGTAATGATGTGTGTTGCCGACCGGTATGTTGTGATATGCATGGAGAGCATAGTTGACAGCAAAGAAAGGGAGCGGGTGCTGGCGGCCTTTGCTGAAACCGGGAAACGGGTAGTTGAAATAAGTTTCGCGCAAATGGACCACTTTGCGGGTAATATGCTGCAGGTGCATGGCGTTACGGGAGAAATTTTTTTGGTGATGTCAACACAGGCCTTTCAAAGTCTCAGCCCCCGGCAAATAGAGATATTGCAATCCTATAACCGTATACTGCATTCCGATATTACCACCATTGAAACCAATGGCGGTGGAAGTGCCAGGTGTATGATGGCGGAAATATTTCTTTCCCCGAAATAGTTTCATACGTGCTAACGCTCGTTAGTTCTTAAACAGAATTCACACGGAAATTGGCATTTACTTTCAAATGCTTATTTTTGGAATTCCGTGTAGTTGATATACACTACTTTATGATCGCTCAGCGTGATTAATTCAACGAACCAAAGAAGAACTGTTTACGTACAATGTCTGCAAAAAAGGTAACTAAGATCGGAGTCCTTACTTCTGGCGGCGATGCCCCGGGAATGAATGCCGCGATCAGGGCGGTGGTAAGAACCGGGATTTATCATGGAATGGAAATGTTTGGTATCATGCGGGGTTACAATGGCATGATTGAGGATGATATTTTCCCGATGACTTCAAGGTCGGTGGCCAATATTATCCAGCGGGGCGGTACTATTCTCAAGACAGCCCGCAGCATGGATTTCTTTGAACCGGAAGGCCGTAAAAAAGCTTATAAGAACCTGTCTAAAAGAGGGATCAACGGGCTGGTTATTATTGGTGGGGATGGAAGTTTCAGGGGTGCTCAGAAATTCAGCAACGAGTTTAATATTCCCTGCATAGGTATTCCGGGAACGATTGATAAGGATATAGCGGGAAGTGATTTCACTATCGGGTTTGATACCGCGGTAAACACGGCTGTACAGGCTATCGACAAGATACGCGATACCGCTGATGCGCATGACAGGTTGTTTATTGTGGAAGTGATGGGTAGGGATGCCGGCTATATCGCATTACATAGTGGTATTGCTACCGGCGCGGAGAATATATTGATCCCGGAAACAAAAACGGATATTGAAGAGCTTATTGCCGCTCTGACCGAGAAAGAGAAACGGAAAAAACTGGTAAACCTGATCGTGGTGGCGGAAGGCGACGAGTTTGGCGGTGCGAACGAGATAGCAGCCATTGTTAAGAACCGGCTGCCACAGGCCGATACGCGGGTTTGTATACTGGGCCATATTCAGCGCGGGGGCTCCCCTACCTGCATCGACAGGCTTATTGCCAGCCGTATGGGTTATCATGCCGTTGAATGCCTGATCGAGGGAAAAAATAATGTTATGGTAGGGATCGTGAATAATAAATTACATTACACACCGCTCGACAATGCCGTAAAAGCGAAGCAGAAAATTTCGAATGAGTGGTTTAAGATCGTGAAGATCCTGGCCAGTTAACGGACACTTAATATACGAACCAACAATCACCCCAATCAGTAGAAAATGTCAAAAAACATTGAGAAGTACCTGCACAAGAACATGGACAAGGAAGCAGGAATCAAGCACGTTAATCACCGTACCAAGATCGTGGCAACTGTAGGTCCGGCTTGTGACTCCTACGATAAACTGCTGGAACTTGTAAAAGCAGGCGTGAATGTGTTCCGCCTGAACTTTTCACATGGTAGTCACGAAGACAAGCAGACCATCATTGATCATATCCGCAATATCAATAAAACCCAGCCTTATAATATTGCCATCCTGGGGGACTTGCAGGGGCCTAAACTACGGGTAGGAGAAATTGAGAATAACGCGCTGGAAATAAAAGTAGGCGATATTCTCACTTTTACCAATGTTAAATGTATCGGTACACTGGAGAAGATTTATGTATCCTACCCCAACCTCGCCGGAGATGTAACCATTGGTAACGTAATCATGATTGATGACGGGAAGATGGAGGTGAAAGTGGTAAGTGTTGAAAGTAATGGTGATGTGAAAGTAATTGTAACACTGGGCGGTATTCTTTCTTCGAAAAAGGGAATCAACCTGCCGGATACTAAAATATCATTACCCGCGCTAACGGAAAAAGATCTGCAGGACCTGGATTTCATTATTGCGCAGAAGTGTGATTGGGTAGCCTTGAGTTTTGTACGCAGCGTACAGGATATTGTGGGTTTGCGGGAGATATTGAATAAGAATAACAGCAAAACCAAGATCATTGCCAAGATAGAGAAGCCGGAAGCCCTGGTAAATATCCGCGACATCATTATTGAGAGTGACGCGATCATGGTGGCCCGTGGTGACCTGGGTGTGGAATTACCGATTGAGCAGATTCCACTGATTCAGAAAGAGCTGATCCGTAAATGTATACACCGCGCGAAGCCCGTGATTGTGGCCACGCAGATGATGGAGAGTATGATTGACAGGGTGAAGCCCAACCGCAGCGAGATTACCGATGTTGCCAATGCCGTGCTGGAGGGCGCAGACGCGGTAATGCTGAGCGGAGAAACAGCAACCGGCATGCACCCCGCACTGGTGGTGGAAACCATGCGTAAGATCATTGCGGAAGTGGAGAAAAAAGAATACCGCTATAACCGTGCGGAAGACCTGAAGCCACAGCCCCATTCTCCTTCCTTCCATAGCGACGCTATCTGTTATAATGCATGTAAGATATCAGACGATGTAGAAGCTGCGGCATTGATCGGAATGACACAAAGTGGTTATACCGGTTTTATGCTGAGTAGCTACCGGCCTTCTTCCCCGCTTTTCATTTTTACCAAAGAAAGAACACTGGTAAACCAGTTAAGCCTGAGCTGGGGAGTCCGTGCTTTCTACTATGAGGAAGAAACCAGCCTGGATGATATTATCCATGACCAGATCAATATCCTGAAAGAAAGAGGGTTTATTAATACGGGGGATGTAGTGGTAAATACCGGCAGTACACCTGTTCATTTACACCTGCCCACCAATATCATTAAGCTGACCAAAGTGGAGTAAGGTTGATGGTTTTTGCGTTTTTTTGCGTTTTTTATCCTGTTTTTATGTAAAATCAATGAAAGACGATGTATTTTAGCAAAAGAAACAAAAGCCACCCCAGCATGGTCGATTCATTTGAAAAGATACCGGTTAAGATATTTCCGACCGCCAAAGACGGTTCGGTATACGTAGCGCAGGAAATTGCAGCTTTGATACGGGAGAAAGCGTCAAAGGGCGAAGCCTGCGTATTAGGTATGGCTACGGGCACCACTCCTATTCTGCTCTATGCGGAATTGGTAAGAATGCATCGTGAAGAGGGCCTGAGTTTTAAGAATGTGGTTACATTCAACCTGGATGAGTATTATCCCATTGAAAAGGATGCGTTTCAGAGTTACTGGAGTTTTATGCACCGGCACCTTTTCAACCATGTGGATATAAAGCCTGAAAACACTCATATCCCCGACGGAAGCTGGCCCAAGGCGGATATAAAAAAGCATTGTGCCGAGTATGAAGCCAAGCTGGAAGCGCTGGGCGGGGTTGATCTGCAGTTGCTGGGCATTGGATTAAACGGGCATATTGGTTTTAATGAACCCGGCTCCAGTATTTTTTCAAAAACAAGGCTTATTAACCTCGACAATACCACCCGTATTGCCAATACCTACGAGTTTCACAATATCTCAAAAGTACCCAGGCTGGCCCTTACGATGGGCATCAGCAGCATTTTACAATCGAAGCGGATATTGCTGATGGGCTGGGGACAGAAAGCGGCCATTATTGCCAGATCGGTGGAAGGAAACGTTACCGAACAGATTCCTGCCAGTATCCTGCAGCAGCATGCAGACTGTACATTTGTTGTGGATGAGCCCGCCGCGGCAGATCTTACCCGCATCAAATCTCCCTGGCTTACCGGGGACTGCGTATGGACGCCCAAAATGATTAAACGGGCGGTGGTTCAGATGGCACTCAAGCTCAACAAATCTGTATTAAGCCTTACGGCCAATGATTATATTGAAAACGGGCTGTCAGACCTGTTGATAGAAAATGGTGACGCTTACGAACTAAACCTCCAGGTATATTACCAGTTGCGTGACAGTATTACCGGGTGGCCGGGCGGAAAGCCCAACGCGGTAATACCCACCCATCCTGAGCGTAGTGAGCCACATCCGAAAAAAGTGGTAATCTTTTCGCCTCACCCGGATGACGACATTATCAGCATGGGCGGTACTTTTATGCGTTTGCACGACCAGGGTCATGAAGTGCATGTAGCGTATCAGACCAGTGGCAATATTGCTGTTACCGATGAATTTGTAACACGTTTTATTGATTTTGCGGTGGGTTTTGAAGATATGTTCGGGATCGATAACCATAGGAGCCAGGACATACTTACCGCTGCCAGGAAATACATTGCATCGAAGGCAAAGGACCAGTCCGACACGATGGAGATCCGCTCGATAAAGGGTTTGATCCGCCGTTGTGAGGCCAAAGCCACCTGCCGTTATGTAGGTTTAACGGAAGATCGCTGCCATTTTATGAATCTTCCGTTCTATGAAACCGGCACGGTAGACAAAAAGCCGATGGGGGAAGAAGATATACGCCTCACCATAGAACTATTACAACAGATAAAGCCTCACCAGGTTTTCTGTGCCGGCGACCTGGCCGATCCGCATGGTACACATAAGGTTTGCCTGGACGTTGTGTTTGAAAGCCTGCGCAGGATCAAGGCATCCGGTGAAACCTGGGTGAATGATTGCTGGGTATGGCTATACAAAGGCGCATGGCAGGAATGGGATATTGCAGAAATTGAAATGGCTATCCCGATGAGCCCCGACCAGGTGATGAAAAAAAGGTTTGGTATTTTTATACACCAGAGCCAGAAAGATATGGTGCCTTTCCAGGGATCAGACAGCCGTGAATTCTGGCAACGGGCCGAAGATCGTAACGCGAACACGGCAGACCAGTATGCGGCGCTCGGCATGACAAAATATGCTGCGATGGAAGCTTTTGTTCGCTGGCATTATTAATCCTTCAGCATTCAGGTTTCACGCTTGACGATTCACCGTCCTTCCATATTTTTGCCGGATGGTAGATGAGCAGACCCGTGAAAACCGCCGGATAGCAAGGGCCTGGAAGGCGGCCTGGGCCAATCCTCAGTTCAGGAGCAAGGCGATCACGGCAAGTATTATTTTCTTTTGCGTACTTCTTTTCATGCCTACGTTTTTCGCTATGATAGAAAAGCGCGATGGGCCCTTACTGGATGACTGGCTACTCAGTCGGATCCCACCCAACGATGTATCTGTTGCTACTTTTGTGATTATCTGGTCGATGAGCTTCTTACTGGTAACGCGCGCCGTTCATGAGCCCCGGATTTTTATCGTGTTTATGTGTTCCCTGCTGATCTCTTTTTTCAGCAGGATGATTACTATCATGGTTTTTCCTTTAAGCCCGCCATTGGGCCTTATTCCGCTTCGCGACCCGGTAACCAGTTTTTTTTATGGGGGAAGACATCTTTTTATTACCCGTGACCTGTTTTATTCAGGTCATACTTCTATCCAGTTCCTGATATTTTTATGCCTGAGGAAAAAGACCGACAGGATGCTGGCCCTGTTTTCTTCGATAGCGATTGCAACCCTGGTACTGGTGCAGCATGTGCATTATACCATTGACGTACTGGCTGCTTTCCCGCTTACTTTTCTTGTTTATTTATGGGGCAAGAAAATAGCGGAATATTGAATCGGAAGACTGATGACAGCTGGATTTAGAAAGCTTCTCCGAGTTGAATGTAGAATCCACTGCTTTTGCCCTGCCCTATTCCGTAATCAACCCGGAGATTGAGTTTTTCCTTTTTACTTAGCGCAAAGCGTAAACCGGCTCCATATGAGTACTTGAGATCACTTACCCCGAAATCAAGAAAATCCTTGCTTACCGTACCTGTTCCGCCAAACACAACACCGCGTAATCTCTTATAAAGCGGGAACCGGTATTCTGTCTGGAAAACAACCTGCTGATCGTCTTTATACCTCCCTTCATAATAGCCCCGCATGCGGGATGCCCCGCCAAAGGAAGCCAGGCTGCGGATAGGGATCTCATCACCGGTATTACTGAAGCTATATAATTGCATGGCCAGGAGCCTGGTTTTGCGCAGAGAAATATAGGTTCGTAAGTCAATCACAACATTATTATAGTTATAGTCGGAGCCCCAGAACCGGTCGAAATGATTCAGGTACAGCTGCCCGAAGAATCCTTTATCAGGTTCAAACGCGTTATTCCGGGAATCATAGGTAAAGCTGCTTCCCACCCCCGCTACGATATACCCTTTTCTGCCGGCCACATTCTGTTTATCAAATGCGCCCCCGGCCCGGTATTCAATATCCCATACCTTTTGCCTTTCGTAAAGAGCCCCGATAAAAAAATGAGGGCCTATTTTGCGCAGGAGGTGTACATAAATATAGTATTGCCTGAATTTATAAGCTTCTTCAGCGGAATCAGGCGTGTGGTTTCCCAGTCCCCAGAATTTATCCGGGAAAGAACTGTAAGAAATCTGTTCATTTAAAATGTATCTTTCACCGGCAAAATATTGGGTGCCATTGATAGCCGTTACCAGTTGCTTTTTAGTGGAATACAATCCCAGGATTTCAAGGTTGGAGGTACGGGAAACGGTATCCTTAGGCGAAGGGCGGAAAACAAAAGCTCCCACGGCTCCAAAGGACCAGCCTGTTTCGATTGACTTGGTTATCACCGGAAATAGAAGCAACTGGTTGGTCCGGGCAGGTTTTTCCTGTGAAAAACCCTCGACACATATTAAAAATGACAATACAAAATAACAGGCAATCCTGGCGCACATACTTAAAAATTGTACAATAATTGGGTGTAAATTAACCTCTTATACCATATAAGGCCAAAACTGTGTATAAATTGCTTAGATTTGTCCGTTATTATAATAGTACTTTTCAATTTTGTAATAATTAATTAACATTACAAATAATAACTAA
Organism: Sediminibacterium sp.; assembly: GCA_965229175.1. Taxonomy (GTDB): domain Bacteria; phylum Bacteroidota; class Bacteroidia; order Chitinophagales; family Chitinophagaceae; genus Sediminibacterium. The sequence goes on from CBDDIT010000034.1 coordinate 56,183, forward strand.
CGTAACAGAGTAAGAATGAAAAAATGGGATAGTCATTTTCAGCTGGGAGATACTGTGACCGCGGAGCAATTGGATTTTTTTGATAAGCATGGCGTTATCGTATTCAGGAATTTTATCAGCAAAGAAAAAGTGGCCGTCTATATCAATGAACTCAAGCGTCTTGAGTCGGAATGGTTAGCAGAAGGGCGTGATAAAGTGAATGGAATTCCGTTAAAATTTGGTAAGGACGAGCACGGTAACAGAACCATACAAAGGCTGTGTTTCAGTTCGCTGTATAGTGATGAATTGCATAAATTGCTGGGAGATCCGCGATTAAAGGAGTTGAAGGCCTTCCTGAGCCCGTATGAAGGCAGGGTGGCTGAAAATGAAAAGGACGGCCTGGTTATCAATAACTACATCAATACGCCCAATAGCACTTTTACACAAATGGGCTGGCATACGGATGCGCCACGCGACCTGTTTCTCGGTCAGAAGATAATGCCGATGCTGAACGTTGGTATTCACCTGGACACCTGCCCGTTTGAAAACGGGGGGCTTCGTGTGATTCCGGGTACCCATAAGCAAAACGTACTGAAACTGCTTTTCGGCAAAAAGTATTTTATTGACAATAATGATGATGACCGCGAGGTAGGCTTCGATCTCAATGCCGGCGACCTTTCCGTACATGACGGACGTTTATGGCATCGCGTAAAACAATCACCCAAGTTTGGTGAAGAAAGCCGCCGACGTGTAATGTATGTACCCCTTGTAACCGGAAAATACAAACCCAAGGATGAAAACAGCAAAACGCCGTTCTACCATAGGTTTACCGGGAAAGTGCATCATTAAAAAAAGCATTCATAAAATGGTAAGAGACTGACTTTATGGTTGGTCTTTTTTTTAGTCGTAAGTCGTAAGTCGTAAGTCATAAGTCGTAGGTCTTAAGTCTTGGGGCTTAGTTATTGTTGGCAGATGTGTGTATAATATTCTTATTTTTAACGCCTATTTTCACAACTCCCCCACGACCTATGACTAACGACTTACGACTAACGACTTACGACTTATGACTTATGACTTACGACTTACAACCTACGACTCACGACCACTACGCTTTAATCACCGGTGCAAGTAAAGGAATAGGCAAAGCTATGGCAGGCGAATTGGCGTTGCGGAAAGTAAACCTGTTGCTGGTAGCGCGGAGTGCCGACCTGCTGGAGGCTGTGGCTTCTGATCTGCGCAGGGCCTACGGGGTGACTGTTGATACTTTTGCCTGCGACCTGGCGATGCCGGGGGCAGCGAAACGGGTGTTCGACTGGACGACAGAGAAAGGTTACCCGGTGCAAATACTGATTAATAATGCCGGGTACGGGCTGGGGGGGCATTTTGACAAATACACGATTGCCCAGCAAAACGCCATGATGCAGGTAAATATGAATGTGCCGGTTGAATTAAGCTCCCTTTTTCTCCCATCCTTTAAGAAACTGCCAAAGGCATATATCCTGAATGTAGCCAGTGCTGCGGCTTATCAATCCGTGCCGGGTTTAACGGTGTATGCGGGTACCAAATCTTTCATTCTTAGCTTCAGCCGGGGCCTGGCTTATGAACTGCGTAAAACGGGCGTTGCTGTGACCGTGGTAAGTCCGGGTGGTACCGATACCGACTTTGCCAGTCGTGCCGATGTGGGCCTTAAAGCCATTAAGGCGGGCGAAAAATTAAACATGAGCCCTGAGGCGGTGGCGAAAATTGCCATCAAAGCCATGTACGCGCGTAAAACGGAGGTGATTACGGGGTTTGTAAATAAACTCGGTGTATTTTTCGCATGGCTATTGCCAAAAAAGCTGGCGGAAATGACTGCAGCGGGCATATACGACATAAAATAATTGGGCTGGGGGGCATGTGGGGGGAGTTTAACAGAGATAGGTTTTGCGATTTATCATTTTGCCATTATATTTGCACCCCCAAACGGGTAATGCTGTTTCGGGAATGGCTGCGTAGCTCAACTGAATAGAGTACCTCACTACGGATGAGGGGGTTTCAGGTTTGAATCCTGACGCGGTCACTAAAAAACAAAAAGCAGCGGTTTCGCTGCTTTTTTGTTTACCTGGTTGCCCCTTCGCCCGGTACAAAGCAGGTCGAGTCCATTTACTTAATAGTAAGAATCCAGCAAATGATAAACATAAGGAGAAACTGGCAATAGTTTAACAGGACCCGTTTCTGAATTTTCCTTTTCTTTTGTTATTATTAGCCTATAAATATCTTCTATGCACAAGTCATCCTTTACTACCCTAGTCCGTATATCCTTCTGTATTCTTATCTCAGCCCTATCCCGGAACCTGAAAGCACAGGAGCCCGCTCCCGTGTGGACACCCGCCGAGCAACTGGAATTATTCGGGTATTGTGAGAAAGGAGTTTTAATGAACCATTTCAAACTGTCGGCAGAAACGGTTGACAAGATCGGTTGGATTAATTATTGGGCTACGGTTACCAAGATCAGTGTGGCCGCCAATACCAATGATACTTTTGCTACGCCGAAAGAAGTGGAGGAAGTGGTGGTTAAAAAGTATAAAGCCCTGGGCATCTCGGGCGATCAGCTTAAAGAGTTGCTGGCACGCCGTGAAAAGACCGTTAACGGAGAGTCCTGTCCTGTTACGGTTCTCAACTACGACCACTATTATGATACATTGTCGTCGGCGAGGATTATTCAGTTGTACAAGCTTCCCGCCTATCGCAAACCCCTGATAGACAAAACGGGTATCCTGGGGCGGCAGGCGGATATGTTGTTTGAAGTAGAAGCCTGGAAACAAAAAGAAGCGGCATCCATTGCCGCCATACCCGTTACCGATTTCAACCGCATCAGGAAAACAGTAGCCATGAATAATGAGCGGGAAAGAAGATATAAAGTGGTTGGCCTTACCGACGCGCAGATTGTATCGGCTATCGAGTATTTCGAGCAGCATTCATTAGGGGCTAAGAAATAGAAGGAATAGGGCAGGCCGTCATACACTCACCATCGCCTTGATCACCCCGTTCTCGGGGTTGAGCCAGCCTGAAAACTGATTTTTTACTTCATCGAATGCAGCCCGGTGGGTGATATAGTGGGTAGGATTGACAAGCCCCTTTTTCATACAGTCAATAACAAATTCAAAATCTTTTCTGGTGGCGTTACGGCTGCTCATAAGGGTGGCTTCCCTTTTATGAAATTCGGGGTGACTAACCTGGATATCTCCTTTCTGTAATCCCACCAGCACATACCGGCCGCCGTGGGCGATATATTCGAAAGACTGGTTAATGGCTTTGAGATTGCCGGTAGCATCTATGACCGCGGTGGGCATATCATTTTGGGTAATCTGCCGTAGTCTTTCTGGTACATTTTCTTTCACAGGGTTTACCAGGTATTCAATTCCGAGTTTTTCTGCGCAGAATGCCAGCCTGTTATCCTGTACATCCATTACGATCACTTTTGCGCCTGCAATCCTGGCAAATTCAACAACGCCGAGGCCAATGGGCCCCGCTCCCACCACCAGCACAAACTCGCCGGGCTGAATGGCCGCCCTCGCAATGCTGTGCGCTCCTATGCTAAGGGGTTCAATCAGTGCCAGTTCATCATAGCTGAGGCCATTGCCATGCACCAGGGAATGTGAGGGAACTGAAAAATATTCCGACATGGCCCCGTCTATATGTACCCCCGCAACCTGTATGGCGGTGCAGCAGTTGGGTTTGTTCATACGGCAGGCGATACAGGATCCGCAATTAAAATAAGGGATCACCGTAACCGGATCCCCTTTTGAAAATCCGGGTGCTGATGTTTCCACTATATCGGCAGAAAGCTCATGCCCCAGGATCCGCGGATAGGTAAAGAAGGGTTGTGTACCTTCAAACGCATGCAGGTCTGTTCCACAAATTCCTACGCGCCGGATCCGCAACAGCGTATAACCCTCTTTTATTCCAGGTAATTCCGCATCGGTGTAGGTAAAAGAGCCGGGCTCCGTACAGGTTAAGGTCTTCATTGTTTTTTTTGTGTGACCATTATAAATGAAAGATGGGGTAATGGATTATAATCTGTCAAGTTTTTCCAAATAAAGATAAAGCTTGCGAAAATCAAATGGCATGGTTTTTACACTTTTCAGGGTATTCGTTACCTTAAAAATATATCAGATGATACACTTCACGGGACATGATCCCAAAAATAAACAGGAAGACGGGAATAAAGGGCAAACACCCGATACGCAACCCGATCCGCATTATTCCGATGAAAAGGTTCAGGAGGCTACCGGCAACCCGGAGGACCAGGACGGAAAAGCACCGGAGGATCTTGACAGTGACGAAGAAAAATGGTAAGGACTTACTACCGCCGATAAAGATGCCCGCATATAGCGGGCATCTTTATTCCTGGGAGGAATCAGGTGGGATAAAAAGAGGAGTAGTATTATTTTGAGGTAGTTCTTTTTTTAGCTGTTTTTCCGGCCGTTTTTTTAGGAGCAACGGCTGATGCAACTTTCTTAGCCAGTGTTTTTGTTGTGCCGCTTTTTGCTTCCTTTACAACGGATTTCTTTTTTGCCGCTACGGGTGTTTGTGCAGGGCCTTCTTCCGCAGAAATATTTATTTTTCCAACCGCGAGTGCCGTGAGTGAATCATCCGCGGCATATTCTTCGTTCAGGGTTTCTGTCAGCAGGTCATACACTTTTGTAAAGCCCAATTGGGTGGCATAGGCGCGGGCCGTTCCATAGCTGCTGATCTCATAATGCTCAATTTTTTGAGCGGCGGCAATCAGCGCTGCATCCATCACCTCGGGCTCCATGTCTTCATTCATCAGGCTTTGCGCTTCTTTAATAAGTCCTTCCATCGCCTTACAATGCTGTTCACCTTCCTTGCTTTTAAACAGGTTGGCAAAAAAGCCTTTGGTTTCTGTAACGGTTTCCATGTTAAAGAAAGCCTGTATGCTTTCCAGCCGCTTCTGCTGTACTTTTGTCACCTTCAGGTGATCACCAAATGCTTTTTTCAGTTCCGGATTGGCAGCTTTCTCCACCATTTTGGGAAGGGCATCCACCAATTGAACTTCCGCTGAATAAAGGTCATTCAGCTCATGTTTTAAAAGTTCCTGCAGATCGGTTATCTTGTCCATGGTAATAGTTTTTGCTAATGGTAAAAACACTTGTGCCAGCTCCCGGTGGAAATAAATTGTAGAAAAATCCTCCCACCGGCATCAAAAAAAATGAGCCTTATTCCAATCAGGAATAAGGCTCGCATAACACTATATAAACCGAACGGGGGCTACTGAATCTGGAAGCTGATAGGGAGGGTGTAATATGATTTTACGTTCCTGCCTTTTATCTGGCCGGGGTTCCATTTTGGCATCTGGCTAACTACTTTGGTAGCTTCTTCATCGAGGCCATAACCCTGGCGGCTTCCTTTTACAAAGGGAGTATACACTTTACCATTTTCATCAACGGCAAACATTACTTCAACCGTTCCTTCCACACCTTCATCCAGTGCTTTTTCAGGGTACTCAATATGGTCCTGGATAAACTTTGCCAGGGCGGCTTCACCACCCGGGTAAGAAGGTTTTATTTCAGTTCTGCTGTAAATCCCTTCCCTGTCCATCTCCATGGCCAGTTTGTTGTATTGGGCTTCCCAGTTTTTGTTGGCGATATACATGGCCGAACCTTTCCCCTTTTTCTTACTAGGATTGGGACGGGCAATACCCACTGTTGCTTCATCGGTATGACCGGGTGTTGCAGAGATAACCGCACCTGGCGTGTCTACCGTTGTAACAGTACTTTGCAAAGCAGCCAGGGAATCGGCTGTAATTTTAGCCTGTAATGAGTCTGATGTTGCATCAGTATCTTTATAATCCTTGCTTTTACAGCCGGTCATTAGTAAAACACTGGTTACTGCACCCATCGTCCATACAGATAAGGTACGCATGTTGATCTTTTTCATGTTGTTTAAATTAAGTTTTACAATCCATTCCAGCCATTGATAGGCTTTTATGAGTGAGAGCCCGTTCCTCAGAATGGGGAATAGTTCTCTCATAATCTATATTGCAATTCCTGCGCCACTGGCGGGATGGGGAAATTCAGGATTTAGAATTATATTGAGTGGGATTGCAACTACCAAAATGCCAGCTATGAAAAAGTTATGTGTGGTATGCCTGCTTATTTGCCATGGCGTACTCTTCTCCCAACCTTCCATCTCCTACCCTGTTGATTCCGCTTCTGTGGAACAACCCGGTGTTCCCCGGGGTGAGATACTTACGCTGAATTTTAAAAGTTCGAAGATATTTCCGGGCACCTGGCGGGAATATAAAGTATATATCCCCGCCCAGTATAACCCATCCTCTCCTGCCTGCGTATACGTTAACCAGGATGGTATTCAATGGAATGCGCCCGTTGTTTTTGACAACCTGATTCATCGTAAAGAAATGCCTGTAACCATTGGCATATTTGTAACGCCGGGTAAGGTTCCGGCGGCCGATGCGCAAACATCACTGGACAGGTTTAACCGCAGTTTTGAATATGATGGCCTGGGTGATGCCTATGCCAGGTTTTTACTGGAAGAGCTGCTTCCCGAAGTGGAGAAGCAAACAACAAAAGATGGCAGCCCTATCCGTTTATCGAAGAACGGTAACGACCGGGCTATCGGTGGTTCCAGCAGTGGTGCGATTGCCGCATTTACGGCCGCCTGGGAAAAGCCCGGCGAATTTTCGCGGGTATTCAGCGCAATTGGCACTTATGTGGGTTTGCGGGGCGGCGACAGGTACAATACACTCATCAGGAAAACGGTTCCCAAGCCCATCCGCATTTTTTTGCAGGATGGTTCAGAGGATCTGAATATTTATGCAGGCGACTGGTGGAAAGCGAATGAATCGATGGAAAGGTCGCTGCGTTTTGCCGGCTACGAAGTAAACCATGTTTGGGGGCAGGATGGCCATAACGGCAAACAGGGCAATTCTATTTTTCCCGATGTGATGCGCTGGCTCTGGAGGGGCTGGCCCGGCAAAGTGCAGGCAGGTACCAGTAAAAACGCAATGCTGGGCGATATCCTGGTTCCCGGCAGCGATTGGGAACTGGTGGGCGAAGGATACCGGTTTACGGAAGGTACAGCCGCTAACGCGCAGGGAGAGGTTATTTTCCAGGATATTCCCAATTCGAAGACCTATGCCGTTAGAGGCGGCAAGCCCGTTGTGCTGCTGGAAGATTCTAAAAGAGGCAGTGGTACCATTTATGGAAATGCGGGAGAACATTACGTTGTGTGTGCCGACAAAAAGATCATGCGGTACGACGCCAGCGGAAAAGAATCGGTGCTGGCAGACGATATAGCCGGTAATGATCTGGTTGCGGCCTATAACGGGAACCTTTATATTACTGCGCCCGATGGCACCGTGAACCCAGGGAAATTATACCTCATCCGGCCGAATGGCGAAAAAATAGTGGTAGATGAGGGAATACGATATCCTAATGGTATCACATTAACACCGGATCAAACACAGCTGTATGTTACGGAATCTACGTCTCACTGGGTTTGGGTATTCAGCATTATGCCCGATGGAACACTGGCCCATAAACAACGGTACGGATGGCTGCACGTGCGCGACAGCGATGAGAATGCCTGGTCGGATGGACTCAAATGCGATACCGACGGCCGGGTATATGTTGCTACCTGCGCGGGCGTGCAGGTACTGGACCAGATAGGAAGGGTAAATGTAATTATACCGGTACCTACAGGCGAAGTATCTAACCTGTGTTTTGGGGGAAAGGATTTTGATGAATTATATGTTTCCTGCCGCGACAAAGTATATCGCCGTAAATTAAAAGTGCACGGTGCGAATGGATTTACCGCACCGGTTAAGCCGGCGGTGCCGAGGCTTTGAGTTGGATGGGCTCACAAAGGCACAAGGGGGTATAAAAGCCGCTACTTCGCGCTTTTGCAATCCACCCTGAATCAGGTAAGTTTGGTAGTTTTGCAGGGATGAAGATTCAGCTTTGGTCTATTGGGAAAGCGCATGAACCCTATGCGAAAGCGGGGATAGATGAATTTACGGGACGGATTACCCGGTATTTTCCGGTGGATTGGCATATCATTCCCCCGCCCCGCAATGCGGCAGTGATGAGTGAATCCGACTTAAAGAAGGCGGAAGCCGCTGTATTGCTTCCATTATTGCAAAAAGATGATTACCTGGTATTGCTGGATGAAAGGGGTAAGCAGATCAGTTCGCCTGAGCTGGCTGCTTTTCTGCAGCAGCGGGCCAATGAAAGTAGCAAAAGGGTCCTATTCCTTATCGGCGGGGCTTTTGGTGTGGATGAGAGCATTTTTAAGCGCGCCAACTATACCTGGAGCTTGTCCAAACTGGTTTTTCCCCATATGCTGGTGCGGCTCATGCTGGCGGAGCAGTTATACCGTGCCTGTTCTATTATGCGAAACGAAAAATACCATCATTCGTAATCACCGTTCGTCAACACGCATCCCTGATAACCCGAATTCTCTGTAAATTGCCCCTATGATCACCATTACCATTGTAATATTACTGGTTACCTGTGTTGTTTCGTTTACGGCGTTCTCCAACGAGAAGATCACCCAGGATCTTATTTTTTATCCGCCTTCCATTGAAAGAGACAACCAGTGGTACCGGTTTGTCACATCCGGGTTTATTCATGCCGACTTTCTTCACCTGGCTTTCAATATGTACACGTTTTACATGTTTGGTGATATTGTTGAAAGGCAGTTTGCGCAAATCTTCGGCAGTGGCGGGAAAGCTTTTTATGTGATCATGTACCTTAGCTCACTTATTGTTTGCCTGCTTCCTACTTATATGCGCCATAAGGGAGATTACTATTATCGTAGCCTTGGCGCATCCGGCGCGGTTTCGGCGGTGATCTTTACCGGTATTTTTTTAAATCCCACCATGGGTATGGGATTGTTCCCGATTCCTTTTAGCATACCCGCTTTTGTTTTCGGCCCTTTGTACCTGATCGCATCGGCCTACTTTGCTAAAAAGGGGCAGGGCAATATCAATCACTCAGCACATATCTGGGGGGCTTTATACGGAATCGTGTTCTTAATTATTACCTGCCAGTTTTTTACCGGCTTCAGGCCCGTGGCGAATTTTGTGGAATCGGTTGGGGGGTATTTAGGAATTAGGAATTAGGAACTAGGGGATAGGGATTAGGGGGTGAGGCTTTTGGTGAGGGAGTAGAGAATTTTGGAAATTTCTGTACACTTCGCGAGATATATGTCACGTTCCTCAATGGTGATATAGGTTAGCCGGGAAGCCAGGTAAAGCATAGAGCGCACTTCACTGCATGATGCACTTGAGTAGGATAAAAATTTTGCAAATTCTTTGTTGGAACTTCGGTCAAATTCCTCTGCAATATTATTTGATATAGATACAACTGCCTGCAGATTTGATCCTTAAAGCCATAATCTCTCGAATCGCCGAATGATGAATATATATCTACTGCCAGGTCCTGCGCTTTCTGCCATGCAATAACATCTTCAAACCTCAGAATTGCCATAAAGTATAACCCCTATTTTTTTAGGGCTACCCAAATGTAAACATCTCTCCCAATCAAGCCCCTCCAACAAAAAAATTGCGTACACCTACCGTCACAAATACCTAATCCCAACTCCTGGATCCTAGCTCCTAATCCCTAATTCCTAAATAAAATCGAAATTACACCTGTCGTTCCCTCCCTGATTTTAACCCTGTCATCCATGCGTATGCCTACTACCCACACGATCTTTTTATTACTTTCCAGTACCCATACTTTTTCTTTATCGGTTCGTGATAATTTATGATCGATGAAGAAGCGGGAGAGCTTTTTCTTTTTCTGCATACCCAAAGGGTAGAAATAATCACCCTGTTTCCATTTGCGGAGCAGTAAAGGAAATTGCAGGGTTGCGGCATCCAGCCAGGCTTCGGTGGGCGCGGTATTGATTTTTTCCTGTGGCCAAGGAATTTTTTTAATGGAGAGATGGCCCTGTTCAAACAGGATAGTATTATCCGTTTCTTCCACCAGGATATGCGCGGCGTTTTGGGTAGCCAGTGGGCAAAGGATCATCCATTGGCGGTTGCGGATGATACGATGGGTTGGCGACGCCATATAGGCACCATTTGCAGCATCCATCAGTTTGATTACCTCTTCCGTTTGTACCGCACTAAAACCATAGTCCTTAATGATCTCCCGGGTGATGGTGTGCAATGGTTCGGCTTTCTTCCAAAGAAGGATCGGGATATGAACCTCGTTCCCCCTGCGTACCAGCAGTTTTTTCAGATGCCGGTCGACGGCCTGGCGGTATAAAGCTTCCGCCTCTTTCAGCCGGGTAATATTCTGAAGGATATTTTCTTCCACCTGCGGATAAACCTGTTGTATACCGGGAATGATACGGTGTCGGAAAAAATTGCGCGTATACTTCTCAGAAGCGTTGGAAGAATCTTCTACAAAATGCAGACCCTTTTCAGCGGCATATATTTCCAGTTCTTTTTTACGAAAAGGCAATAAGGGCCTGATCAACCGGCGGGATGTAAGAACCGGCTGAATACCCGTAAAGCCATGCAGTCCGGTGCCGCGAAAAAAGTGCATCATCACCGTTTCGATATTATCATCGGCATGATGCGCGGTTACGATATAATTTTTGGCTGAATTGCTTTCCCAGGACTGAAGAACGCTGGTAAACCACTCGTACCGCAATGTTCTCGCGGCTTCCTGTATAGAGACGCTGTTGGTTTCAGCAAATTCTTTGGTGTTGAAACGTTTTACCAATAGCTCCTTCCCGTATTTCTGCGCCAGGCCTCTTACAAATTGTTCATCCCGCTCGCTCTCCTCCCCTCTCAATGCAAAATTACAATGCGCAATAACCATATCTACTCCAGTGCCTGCCAGCAGGTCAAGCAAAACAACACTATCCACTCCCCCGCTCACCGTAACCAGCAACCGCGAAGAAGCGGTCAGCAGCGGCCGGAAATGGTGTGTGAAGTGTGTGATGAATGTATTGTTCAACGACATGGTGTTCGATAATTAATAATGAGTAATTAGCAATTATTAATTATTGGTTGGTTTTTATGCTGGATATGGATAACTACAAATTGTTAATTACTAATTATTGATTATTAATTATTAATTAAAAACGTGCTAGTTTTTTTTCACTTCTTTCGCCCAGGTATCTTTTAAGGTAACGGTTCTGTTAAATACCAGCTTGCCGGGTGTACTGTCGCTGTCGAGGCAAAAGTATCCTTTGCGGATGAACTGGTACCGGTCTGTGGGCTTGTCGTTGGCGAGGGCGGGTTCGGCGTAAGCGTTAGCGAGTACCTGCAAGGAATCTTTATTGATATGATCCTTGAAATCGCCTTCGGCATTGGCAACATCTTCTACCGTGAACAGGCGGTCGTAAAGACGGACCTCGGCGTTGATGGCGTGCGCGGCGCTAACCCAGTGCACTGTTCCTTTTACGTTAATGCCGGATGTGTCTGATCCGCTTTTGCTGTCGGGTAAGTAGGTACAATGGAGTTCCGTAATATTTCCTTCGGCATCTTTTATTACCTCATCGCATTTGATGATATAGGCACTTTTTAAACGCACCATCTGACCGGGCGCGAGCCGGAAGTATTTTTTAGCCGGTACTTCCATAAAATCATCCCGCTCGATATACAGTTCGCGGCTAAAGGGAATATCGCGGTGACCGGCACCGGGGTCTTCGGGGTTATTTTCACTACTCAATAATTCGTGTGAGTTCGTGTAATTCGTGATCACTATTTTTAACGGGTCAAATACAACCATCCTTCTCAGGGCGGTTTTGTTCAGTTCTTCCCGAACACAAAATTCGAGCAGGCTCACATCAATCAGGTTATCCCTTTTGGCAATGCCGATCCTGTCGCAGAATTCGCGGATGGCTTGCGGAGGATAGCCGCGGCGGCGCATGCCACTGATGGTAGACATACGGGCATCGTCCCACCCGTTCACATGGCCCTCGTTTACCAGTTGCAGCAGCTTGCGCTTACTCATTACGGTATAGGTCATGTTTAACCGGGCGAACTCGTATTGTTTGGATGGAAAGATCTCCAGGTTCTCAATGCACCAGTCGTACAAAGCCCGGTGTGGCACAAACTCGAGGGTACAGATGGAATGGGTGATGTTTTCTATTGAATCGCTTTGGCCATGCGCAAAATCGTACATGGGGTAAATACACCAGGTATCGCCTGTGCGATGATGGTGAGCATGTTTAATACGGTAGATGATCGGATCGCGCAGCAGCATATTGGGTGACGCCATATCAATCTTCGCACGCAATACCTTGGTTCCGTCAGCAAATTTACCAGCCCGCATATCAGCGAACAGCGAAAGGTTTTCTTCCACCGTTCTTTCCGCATAGGCGTTGCGCATACCGGGTGTGGTGGGTGTACCTTTCTGGCTAGCTATCTCTTCGCTGGTACTATCATCTACATAAGCCAGCCCTTTACCGATCAGTTGTACGGCATATTGATAGAGCTGCTCAAAATAGTTGGAGGCATACAGTTCATTCGTCCAGTTAAATCCCAGCCATGTAATATCTTCCTTGATACTTTCAACATATTCGGTTTCTTCGGTAACAGGGTTGGTATCATCAAAACGGAGATTGGTGGTGCCGCCATATTTCCTGGCCAGGCCAAAATTGAGGCAAATGCTTTTGGCATGGCCGATATGCAGGTATCCATTCGGTTCGGGCGGGAAACGCGTACTGATGGAAGTATATTTTCCACTCTTCAGATCCTCTTCCACGATCTCTTCAATAAAATTCAGGCTTTTTTCTTCGCTCATTACAGTTACTTTTCGAGGCTGCAAGTTAGCGAATTAGACCGAGTATCGGAGACCAACGACCCATGAGGGGCTGAGCCAGGCTAAATAACCACTACCCCGTCAAAAAATGCCTTCGCGTCTTCCATTTTTGCGGTTGGGGAAGCGGAATAGTAGGTTACATTTACCAGCAGGGTGCCAACGAAGAAAGAGTAACCGAATGTTTTTTTGCCGGCCAGGTTCGGAGCCCCTGATTTTGTGCCGTCAATTTCCATGTATAAAGCACTCTTGCCTTTGAAAGTAGTAACCTGGTCTTTGGTAAGAACCGCTCCGGGTAATTTTTGCATCATGGGGGCTTTCATCTGTTCCCAAACGGCATCACCTGCGGCGGTTATCATGTCGGCCGTAAGTCCCAGCGGAGCCAGGTCTACGCCAATGGCCATATAAGCTACGCTGCTGTCTTTTTTATACGAATACACGGTAGCACCATTGTCGCCATCCTGTAAAACAGGTGTGCCGGGGAATGTAATCTTTACTTTATCAGACAATTTTTGTTCAACAGGTTGCGCCGCTGCGCCGGTTACGATAACCAGCACAACTAAAAACGATAGGATCTTTTTCATGAGGTTCTTTTGATTTACAATGTTCTTGCTGATTAGTATCCGAATCAGCTAAAATATTACAGAGCAATTACTGTGCTAAATAGAATAATGGGCCAGGAAGTGGATAGCTGTATTGATATCCGTGTGTAAAAGCCTGTCGGCATCGTTAAAACTAACTTTTTCCCGGAAGGAGCCCATTAGTTTCTCCAGCACGGGTGAGCTTTGCAGCGGGCGCCTGAATTCAAGGGCCTGCGCGGCACTCAGCAGCTCGATGGCCAGCACTTTCTCCACATTATTTATCACCCGTAGGCATTTGGTGGCGGCATTGGCACCCATGCTAACATGATCTTCCTGGTTATTGGAAGATGAAATGCTGTCTACCGAGGCGGGCGTGGATAGCTGTTTGTTCTCGCTTACGATACCTGCCGCCGTGTACTGGGGAATCATAAAGCCGGAGTTGAGCCCGGGGTCTTTTACCAGGAATAAGGGCAACCCCCGCTGGCCACTGATTAACTGGTAGGTTCGGCGTTCCGATATATTGGCGATCTCACTCATGGCGATGGCAAAATAGTCCAGTGCCAGTGCCAGTGGCTGACCATGAAAATTGCCGCCGCCGAGGATCAGGTCCTCTTCGGGAAAAATATTCGGGTTATCGGTTACTGAATTGATCTCCCTCACAAAAATATTGAGAATATGCTCAAATGCGTCTTTGCTGGCACCATGCACCTGCGGAATGCAGCGGAAGGAATAGGGGTCCTGCACCTGTTCTTTGGGTTGCGCGGCAATGGCACTACCTGTAAGATAATTTCTGAGCGTAGCGGCCGTGTCTACCTGCCCTTTGTGGGGCCGCAAGGCATGAATTGGGGCCGAGAGGGGCTCGGGGGTACAGTCAAAGGCGTCGAACGACAATGCGCTTACCAAATCGGCCATCCGGAGCAGGTGTTCGCCTTTTTTGAGGCAATACATACCGTAGGCACTCATAAACTGGGTACCATTAATCAGTGCCAGGCCCTCTTTGCTTTGGAGGTGAATGGGTTCCCAGCCCATCTCCCGCAGTACGGCGGCGGCGGTTTTTCGCTGGCCATTGTGGTATACTTCTCCGAGTCCTACCAGTGGAAGGCTCAAATGACTCAACGGTGCCAGATCGCCGGATGCACCCAGGGATCCCTGCGTATAGATGATGGGCAGAACGTTATTATTGTACATGTCCAGTAGCCGTATCACGGTATCTATCTGGACGCCGCTGTTACCATAGCTAAGCGATTTGATCTTGAGCATCAGCATCAGTTTCACGATATCGGCCGGCACTTCCTCCCCCAGCCCGCAGGCATGGGATACCAGGAGATTATACTGCAGCTGTTCGATCTGCGAAGCATCGATCTTCACATCCTGCAGGAAACCAAAGCCCGTGTTAATACCGTAATAGCTGCGGTCTTTCTCTTCCATTTTTTCATCCAGGTAGCTGCGGCAGGCCAGGATCCTTTCGTGAGCGTCGAAGGTGATGGATACGAGCTGGTTATAGTTAAGAAGGTCCTTAACCTGGTAAAAATGAAGCCATTTCCTGTCGAGCGGGAGATAATTATAACTCATGCGGCAATCGTTTCGGCAAAGTAAAGTGTTTTACCGGCAGGTTGGCCGGTTTGGCGCCTTTCCAGCGGCCATTTGTGAAAGAGTGTTGATTACCCTTGTTTTAGCGGCCTTTTTTCCGTTATTTTGCGCCTCTTAAGGGCGTAACGCCAGTTATAATTGGGACCGGTAGCTCAGCTGGATAGAGCATCCCGCCCCCAGGCGGGAAGGTCATTGAGTAGGAAATATTATTATGGACCGGTAGCTCAGCTGGATAGAGCATCCCGCCCGCAGGCGGGAAGGTCATTGAGTAGGAAATATTATTATGGACCGGTAGCTCAGCTGGATAGAGCAGCTGCCTTCTAAGCAGCAGGTCATTGGTTCGAATCCAATCCGGTTCACAAATACGTAAGGAGCGCTTTTCGACGCTCCTTACGTATTCTTATCCCACAGGGCAATCAAGATATTTTTTTTAACGTTTGTAGTTCGGCTTAGGACAGGAATATACACCTTCTTATTGGGTTTTTGATTCATTCAGATACTCATCGCGTTTAATTTTAAGTTTGGCTATTTTGGATGCCAGTGTGGTAGGTTTAATATGTAAGATGGCAGCAGCTCCATCTTCTCCCCGTATTTTTCCTTTTGTCTTTTTGAGTACTGAAATAAGATATTTTTTCTCCGTTTCGTTCTGAACATTTTTCACGTCAAGGAGGTTTTGGATTGTTGCTTGATCAGTGGGCTTTTCATTCACGTTCAAACTACGCTTGAGCGATATTTGTGATTGTCCATCGTGTAGAATAATGCATTGCTCCAATACGTTCTCAAGTTCCCGGATATTACCTGGCCAATTATAGGCCATCATTTGCTCCATCATGGATGGAGCAATTCCGGTAAAGGGTTTACCAAACTCCTTGCAAAACTGCACTGTTTTTTAGAAGGGTCAGGAGAAGAGACCTCAATTTTGGCTATTGAGGAAAGTACCACAGGAGCAAAGGGGGTATTGGTGTTGCTACATCATCGTAACTGTATTGCGCAGCTAGTTCCACCCACTATGCATCAGCTGATAAGTCATTTATCGGAGAATAAAGTGGCGGCACGATGATGGAAATACTTTTCAGTGAGTGAATGATTGTAACAAACAGGTTTATCATACGTTCTGATGGTGTGATTACCCGAAAGCCATCATTAGCACTTACCATCTGAGCTCCTATACCTTCCATATCAACTTCTATGACCTGGCCTTCCTGGCTGCTGTATTTGTGGGGCTTACCTTTGCCCTGCTGCTGTGGTTCACCAGGAGTGCAAGCAGGGCTGCCAACCGGTTCCTGGCTGCCGCGCTGCTGGTTATGATCTTATGGATGATCCGCCTTCTCTTAATTGACATTGACCTGGAACGATATTGGCCCCGCTGGCATTGGCTGCCGATGCGGGGCTTACTTGCGCTCGGCCCATTGTTATATATGTATGTGCGCAAACTTACCCGCGTGAGGCAACGCTTTATGCCAGCAGATCTGGTCCATTTCATACCCCTGTTATTTGAGTTAGCAGTATACGTGTATGCAATCCGGGAAAGCAGCCGAACAGGAATGGCTACCTATGCCACGCATTTTTTGAGCCAGGTAGACCTCTTCTTGCAGGTGTTTGTATTTATTTCAGTACTGAGCTACTTGTGGTTATGCGATAACCTGATTCATGTTTACTATCGCGGGTTGCAGCCCGTTCTTATGGATCGCTCATTGCTTGAGTTCAAGTGGCTGCGCCGCCTGCTGGCAGGTACGGCGTTCCTTTTGCTGGCATGGTTGGCCTGTTCTGCGTACGGGTATTTCAGTACCAGTAAGCAGCCTGGCCTGGAAACCCATTATCCATTTTACTGCTTATTTGCGGTGGTACTGATATGGACAGCCGCAGCAGCTTTCCTGCAGCCGCGGGCGAACCCACCCTGGGTGCCAACTGCGGCCGGCAGAATTCCTGTTTCGCCTGAACTTAGATCAAAAGCACGCTGGTTGCAAGCCGAGATGAAAGCCAAACGATACTTTGAAGACCCGGAACTGGGCTTGCAGGTATTGGCAGAAAAAGTGAACCTGACTCCTCACGAATTATCCCGGGTGATTAACACCGGGCTTAAAAAAAGTTTTACCGATTTTGTCAACGAATACCGTGTTCAGGATGCGGTAAAAAAAATGCAGCATCCGGGTTACCAGCATATGACTTTGCTCGGGATT
The DNA here is from genome assembly GCA_965229175.1 of Sediminibacterium sp. Taxonomy (GTDB): domain Bacteria; phylum Bacteroidota; class Bacteroidia; order Chitinophagales; family Chitinophagaceae; genus Sediminibacterium. The sequence continues at coordinate 73,319 of CBDDIT010000034.1, forward strand.
GGCTTTGAGGCCGGGTTTAATTCGAAAACCACCTTCAACCGAATTTTTAAAGAGATCACCGGTAAAAGCCCATCCGAATATAAAAATGACCTGAAAAAACAGCGACCAGATTATAATATGGAGCGCAAGACCCCCGACCTGTCGGTAATATTGAGACCTGAACCCAGGCATGCCCGGTTTATCTCTCATTTTAATCCATTATTTATGTTTAGGAATTATTGTAAAACTGCTTTCAGGAACCTGTTACAAAACAAGGTCTACTCTTTCATTAATATCGCAGGATTAAGCGTAGGCCTTGCCTGCACTCTACTCATTATGCTGTATGTGCAGGATGAACTCAGCTTCGATCGCTTTCACCAGGATTCCGGTCAGATCTACCGGATCGATAAACAAACTGTCAGGAACGATGGCAGTGTGTCAACCGGAGGTTATACAGGCTACTTTCCGGGTCCACGATTTTCGGCCAAAATTCCCGAGCTCAAAACTTTTGTCCGGTTCCAGACCACGCGAAAAGACATCAAGGCCGGCGAAGATTTGCAGTCCCAGGAAGTATGCCTGGTAGATTCCAACTTTTTATCGGTTTTTCATTTCCCTTTACTAAGCGGAAACCCAAAAACAGCGTTATCCGACCCCAGTTCCGTTGTAATCACTGAAGAAATAGCGGAAAAGTATTTTGGCAAATCAGATGCGCTCGGCAAAACAATTGTAATTAAACAGGACAGCAGTTTTTCGCCTTTTGTGATAACAGGTATAGCCCGGAACTGCCCGGAGAACTCCTCCATTACATTCCAGGTACTGTTACCCTTGAAAGTATCGGCAGCGAGTGAGAACAATAACGGTAACTGGTTCAACTCATTCCTGACTACGTTTGTGGTGGTTTCACCCGGTGCCGATATCCGGACAGTTGAAAGAAAGATGGCCCAGGTTTTTGAAGCGGATGCGAGCAAAGCAATCGGAGAAATAAAAAGTAAGTATGGGGTAAAGAGCATAGGCATTTCTTATCTGCTTGAACCGCTTGTTTCCATTCATTTGGGCAGGGTGGTTCCGCAAGAGAACGAAAGTTTACAGCGTACCAGCAATCCTGAATTTTCGTACGTCCTTTCCGCGATTGCCATTTTTATCTTGCTCATTGCCTGCATTAACTTTGTAAACCTAACGGTAGCCCGTTCTGGCAAACGAGCCAGAGAGATTGGCATACGCAAAGTCATGGGAAGCACGATCGGGCAACTGCGCGTTCAATTCTTAAGCGAATCACTTGCACTTTGCCTGGTAGCATTTTCCCTGGCACTAGGTATAAGTATACTCGTTCTTCCGCTGTTCAGTCAGTTATCTAACAAAGTTCTGCATATCTCCTACCTGTTTAGTATTAAGCTGATCAGCTGTTATATCATGGTTTTTCTTATAACGGCCCTGCTGGCAGGTTTTTATCCCTCCATTGTATTATCGAATTACAACCCTGTGGAGGCCCTGTACAGCCGCTTTAGCCTTGCAGGAAAAAGCTATTTGCAAATAGGGTTGGTTGTATTCCAGTTCGCACTGGCATCTTTCCTGATTATCGGTTCCATTACATTTTTTTTACAATTCAATTTTCTAACCACTCAAAGCCTTGGTTATGACGACAGTAATGTGATAACTGTCAACAAGCCAGGATTGAGCAGCAATGAGGCAGCACTTTTCAAACAGGAGTTGCTGAAGAACCCTTCCATTCTCCTGGCTGCAACAAAAAATGGTGGAGACGACAACAACACGGTAAAAGCAGATAGAGATAAACAGGTAAATGTGGCAGTTGAAACCATTGATGCTTCATACCTGCCCTTGCTCAAAGTGCCCGTGAAGATCGGCCGTAATTTTTCATCTGAATATGTTTCTGATGCGGGCGGCGCGGTAATAGTTAACGAAGCTTTTGTAAAGGAAGCCGGCTGGAGTGACCCATTGGGACAGAAGATTTCAACTTTTGAAAAAGGGGAAATGTATACGGTGATCGGTGTGGTAAAAGACTATCATTATAAGCCCCTGACGCAAAAAATCGGGCCACAGCTTTTCTCCATGAACCCGAATCATTCCAGGGGACAAGTTTTTGTTAAAATCAAAGACGGAACGGGAACAACAAGTTTGCAGTACATCGAGAAAACCTTTAAAAAGCTATTTCCATTTACTCCGTTTGTCTATTCCTTTAAACAGGAGCAGAATGAGCAGAGTTACGCAACGGAGGCCAGGTGGAAGCAGATCATTTTATGGAGTGCCGTGCTTATCGTTTTTATATCTTGTATCGGCTTATTCGGACTGTCTGTTCTCGCTGCCGAAAAGCGCACCAAGGAAATTGGCGTGCGAAAAGTGTTGGGTGCGTCTGTAGGCAGTATTGTTACACTTCTTTCAAAAGACTTTTTGCGGCTTATTATGATATCTCTAACCATCGCTATCCCGTTTGCATGGCTGGCTATTAATGAATGGCTCCAAAATTACCCATACAGAATAACACCGGGTTTTACGTTGTTTACTTCTGCCGGAGTACTGGTAATCCTGATTGCGCTGTTCACCATAAGCTTTCAATCCATAAAAGCAGCGATGGCAAATCCGGTTAAAAGTTTAAGAACAGAGTGAGAACTTGAAACAATAAATATTTTACAATCTTTACATTTTAATTTACAATATTTATTTGATTATCAGTGACATAGCCAAGTAGCTTCGCTTAAAAAATACTATGATTCGTCAAGCCGCTACTACCGTTCTATTAACCCTGATTCTTTTTATAGGTGCCTGCACAGGAACGCAACAGCCAGGCTGGCAACTGGACGTCCAAAAGAGCAAAGTTATGTGGAGAACCCTAAAAAATATGATGGGGGGCCACTATGGTTATTTTTTGTTCAAGTCCGGCAACCTGGAATATTCAGCCGCAGGCGAACCTGTTAGAGGAACCTTCCAGATGGATATGAACAGCATCCATGCTACCGACCACCCCACGGAAGAAGGCAATAAAAAAAAGGACGGTGAGATCAGGCTACCCCGGTTTCTTGATACGGAAAAATATCCCGTGGCTACCATGGAGGTAAAAAGAATCACCCGGATCGGCTCTTCCAGGAACTACCATGTTGAGGGCGACCTGACAATCAAAGGCATTACCCAGCCAATAGCTTTTACAGCTACAATCGACACAAAAACTAATACCAGCCATATTACTGCCACTGTCGAAATCTCAGACCGGCTATGGGAAATTGGTGAAAAAGTGCATAACCAACGCCGGCTTGACTCCCTATCAGCTGTCAGGGAAACGCTTATACAACTTATTCAGGTTTCGCTGGACATCACTATGCGTAAGTAAAAAAAATGTCTCGACCTGTAACCTTCAGTCCGTTACGCAGTATTTACACTAAACAAACACTGATATGGACTTCATTCTTCGTGCTTTCCTGGCTGCCGTTTTTTCGATTATTACCGTAATATCCGTTGCCCGGCAACAACCCGAAGAGTCATTGCGACTGAACCATCCAAAAAGGGTTCATCTTGAAGCCGGTCAGGTACACCATTATAGCCTGCCATTACAGAAAGGTCAGTTCGCTTCTGTAAAAGTGGACCAGGAGTCGATAGGAATCGGCTACGCTGTTTATGCGCCGGGAGACAGTCTCATTAGTTATGAAGACCTGAACGCAATTTATCAAACAGAAGTTATAAATATAGGAGCTACCAAGTCAGGCAGTTACCGTATTGATATTTTCTGGGATTATGGACGTCCACAACAAGGGGATTACCGTATCACCTGGACTATTTCGGAATCCATAGGGAAAACACCCCCGCTTCGTGCCGCTCAGCTGTTAAAAAGCTGGTACGACGCAAACGAAGCGGGTGGTACAGTAGTTGTGCTGAAGAACGGAAAAATTGTTTTTAAGGGTGCCAAAGGGCTGGGCAACCTGGAACATGCCATACCTATTACTGACAACTCCCCATTTGAATTGGCCTCCTGCTCAAAACAGTTTACAGGATTTGCCATAGCAACATTACTCGATAAAGGTTTGGTCTCACTGCAAGATGACATAAGAAACTATTTGCCTGAACTACCGGATTTTGGAAAGAAAATTACTATTGAAAACCTGGTCTATCATACCAGTGGGTTACGTAACTGGGATGCTATGAGCAATGCGATGGGATTGCAGCCACAGGATATTGTTACGCTTGAGATGGTTTACAAAATGGCTTGCAGCAACAAGGAGTTGAATTTTATACCGGGTGAAAAGTTTTCTTATACCAATACCGGCTACAATTTGCTGGCGATGATTGTAGAAAAAGTAAGCGGGAAGTCATTCGGCCACTGGCTGAATGAAAATGTTTTTGTTCCACTGGGTATGAAGAATGCAGTGGTTAGAGAACATATTGCGCAGGTAATTCCCCATAAAGTATCCAGTTACAAAAAGGGAGCAACAGGATTTACCGCTAATACGGATAATTGGGCTGTTGAGGGTTCTACATCGGTTTACGCAAGCATCAACGATCTCGCAGCCTGGGTTACAAATTTTGATACTCAACAAGCGGGAACAAAGGGCGTTTTTGATCTGCTAAACAGGAAATCAAAGTTCAACAACGGAAACCCACTTGATTTTTATGCTTTTGGAAACGGTTTCGGTAACCGGAAAGGCATTGCCAATATCGAACACCTGGGCTTAGTCTCGGGTTTCAGGACTGCCATCAGCAGGTATCCTGGTCAAGGCGTGGCTGTAGTGTTTATGAGCAACGACAATAACGATGCAACCTATAGCCGCGCATGGGCGATCGCGGATTTATTCCTGGAAAATCAGAAAAGCAAGCCGCTGGCTCCCGTTAAGTTACCTGATCTGCAGTCATCGTTAGCGCAGACAATTCCGTACCAAACACCCATATGTCCCGTAGATACGAAAGACTATGAAGGTGTTTACTATGGGGATGAGATAAACGCCCATTACAAGCTTATTAATAAGGATGGTGTATTGACTGCCATCAGCTACAGGTTTGACAGCATTGATCTCAAATGGCAAAGTGCCGACAAGTTCACCAGCAACTTTCAGATATTCGAAAGGAATTTCAACTTTCTCAGGGACAGCGGGAACCTGGTTGTTGGATTCCGGCTTACAGGAGGTGGAAAGGAAATAGCTTTCAAAAAAATGAAGTAAAGCTGTCCGAATGATTGTCCATTCATCTCCACCCTCCCCCAATCCCCCTATATACACCTACGACCGCGAGCATTTGGTCTTTGCGATTTTCTATGAGTTCGAGCTTCGCATCCAGTGCATCGCGCTGTGTCATGAGTACTTCGAAATAGTCTGCGCGCGCTGATTTGAACAGGTCGTTTGAGATATCGATGGACTGGTTAAGGGCATTTACCTGTTGCGATTTGAGCGAGTAGCTTTTGGAGAGATTGGAGATTCTGGCCAACTGGGTATTTACTTCGAGGTAAGCGTTAAGAATCGTTTTCTCATAATTGTACAGGCTCCTCACCTGCTCAGCGTTTGCTTTGTTGAATTCTCCTTTGATCGCATTCTTGTTAATCAGGGGTGCCACCATATCTCCTACCATGGAGAATATGACTGATTCCGGAAACTTGACAAGATAAGACGGTTTAAAGGCGTTGAGACCAAACGCTGCCGTAATTCCAAACGAGGGCAGGAACTCTGCGCGAGCGACTTTTACATCCAGATGAGCGGCTTTGAGGCCCAATTCGGCTTGTTTTACATCCGGACGGTTGGTGAGCAACTGGGAAGGGATACCGGCACTGATGGCAGATGGAGTAACGTCCAGTATCGATCTTTTTTCCCGGGTAATATCGCTGGGGTAACGCCCCATCAGCATATGAAGTTTATTTTCTGTTTCCCGGATATCCTGTAAAATATCGTACTCCAGGCTCTGCGATTTCAGCACCTCCGCTTCAAATTTTTTCACACCCAGTTCCGTAGCCCTTGCTCCTTCTTTCTGCGCCCGAACAATACCCAGAGCGTTTTGCTGAAGAGCAATGCTTTGTTTAACAATCGACAACCGGCTGTCCAGTGCCACCAGCTCATAGTAGGTGCTTGCGATCTCACCGATCAGGCTGGTAAGAACAAAATTCCTTCCTTCTACAGTGGCCAGCCACCGCGTGATGGCCGCCTGTTTAGAGGTGCGCAGCTTTTTCCATACATCTACTTCCCAGGTGGCGTAGGCCGCAATATTGAAGTTGCTGAGTACATCCGGAACTTCTTTGCCGGGTTCTATTTCTGTTGAAGCATCACCCGCGCCCTGGCTGGTATAGCGGCCCACTTTTTCAATACCCGCTCCTGCACCCGCGGTAACGGTTGGCAGCAGGGCGGCGTGTTTTATTTTGATATCCGCTCTTGCTATGGCAATTTCCTGCAGGGTCATATTGAGCTCCTGGTTGTATTTCAACGCCGTGTCGATCAGTTGCTGGAGGTTGGGGTCGGTGAAGAAATTACGCCAGCTCATGACGGCGGTATTGGCCGTGTCGGTGCCAGTACCAAACGAAGCCGGGGTAGTTGTATCGGGACTTACTTCTGTGAGAGCAGGCACTTTGCAACCGGTAATAGCCATACCGATGCATATAGTGGCGGCCCATATTTTTGACTTATACATTATGTTCGATTTCTTCTGTTAATGGATTTTCTTCTTCGTCTTTCACGAATATTTTCTTTTCGGAAATGCGCGCGAATACATAGTATAATCCGGGGATGATGATGACGCCAAAGACGGTTCCCAGCAGCATACCACCTGCGGCGGCTGTGCCGATGGTCCGGTTGCCGATCTTGCCAGGTCCGGTGGCGAATACCAATGGAATCAACCCGGCAATAAAGGCGAAGGATGTCATAAGGATGGGCCGGAACCTGGCGCGCGAGCCATCGAGGGCGGCCTGCAAAACGGTGGCGCCGGCGCGATGCCGCTGAACAGCAAACTCTACAATCAAAACAGCATTCTTACCGAGGAGGCCAATCAGCATTACCATGGCTACCTGCGCATAGATATTGTTTTCAAGCCCCATCAATTTCAGCAACAGGAATGCGCCAAAAATCCCGGCCGGTAAGGAAAGTATCACTGACAGGGGGAGTATAAAGCTTTCGTATTGTGCCGAAAGGATGAGGTAAACAAAGCCCAGGCAGATAAGGAATACCCAGATGGCCTGGTTGCCCTGCGCTACTTCGTCCTTGGAGATACCGGCCCAGTCTATACCAAAACCGCGGGGAAGCATTTTCTGCGCTACCTCATTTATTACTTTGATTGCTTCACCGCTACTATATCCCGGTGCTGCTGAGCCGCTGATTTCCGATGCATTGTTCATATTATGCCGCGTAATCTCGGACAGACCATACACTTTTTCCATTCTCATAAAGGCAGAAAATGGTACCATTTCCCCTTTATCATTCTTAACGTACAATTTTAGAATGTCTTCCGGAAGTGCACGGTATTCGGCGCCTGCCTGGATAATCACTTTGTATTGCCTGTCGAATTTGATAAAGCTGATCTCGTAGTTACTGCCCACCAGGGTAGACATGGTGCTCATTGCGTTATCAATGCTGACGCCTTTTTGCTGGGCAATGTCATTGTCAATGCGCAACATATATTGCGGGAAGCTGGCACTGTAGAAACTGAATACGGAAGAAAGTTCTTTTCTTTTGTTGAGCTCTTTTACAAAATCCCCGTTCACGGTTTCCATTTTCTTGTAGTCGCCCGAGCCAGCTTTATCCAGTAAACGTAATTCAAAACCACCCGCGGCACCATACCCCGGAACGGCTGGCGGCTGGAAATACTCGATAGTGGCACCGGTGATATTTTTTGATTTTTCCTCCAGTTCCTCGATAATTTCCTGCACCGAGTGTTTGCGCTCTTCCCAGGGTTTCAGGTTGATCAGGCAGGTACCTGCGTTTGATCCCGTTCCTTCCGTAAGTATCTCATACCCGGCAAGTGCGGATACGGAGTTCACCCCTTCTATACCTTCCGCTATTTTCTGCAGGCGATCGGCAATTTCATTGGTTCTTTCGAGGGAAGAACCCGGTGGTGTTTGAATGATGGCATAGAACATACCCTGGTCTTCATTGGGTATAAAGCCCGAAGGCACTTTTCCATTCAGGTACCAGGTACCGAAACAGAACGCGATCAGTACCAGGAATGTAATCAGCCTCCGCGAGATTACGCGGCGAAGAATGGATTGATAGGTATCTGCCGTTTTCTCAAAGCCCCTATTAAATGATGCCAGGAACCGATCGATAGGATTCCTTTTAGCGGGTTTGCCGTGATTGTTTTTCAATATCATCGCACAAAGTGCGGGCGTAAGGGTAAGTGCCACAATACCTGAGAGAATGATCGCCGTTGCCATGGTGATGGAGAACTGCCGGTAGAAAATACCAACCGGTCCAGACATAAACGCCACGGGTATAAACACGGCCGCCATCAGGAACGTAATGGCGATAACAGCACCTGCAATTTCTTTAATGGCTTTCTGTGTGGCCTTTAGCGGGGACAGATGTTCTTTTTCCATCTGGGCATGAACAGCTTCAATTACCACAATGGCATCATCCACTACGATACCAATGGCAAGTACCAGGGCAAAAAGTGTGATGAGATTAAGGGTAATGCCAAAGAACTGCATGAACATAAAAGTGCCTATCAACGATACCGGTACTGCGATAGCCGGAATAAGTGTAGATCTCAGATCCCCTAAAAATAAAAATACCACCAGGCTCACGAGTATAAATGCTTCCAGCAGGGTATGAAGTACTTTTTCAATCGAGGCGTCAAGGAATTTAGATACGTCGTAGCTGATCTCGTAGTTCATTCCTTTGGGAAATGAGCTGCTTTTAATTTCAGCCAGTTTCTTTTTAACGTTGCTGATTACCTGGCTGGCGTTGCTTCCGTAAGATTGCTTCAACACAATAGCAGCAGAAGGTTTGCCGTTAAGTGAAGAATAAATATCATACATCGAGCTTCCGAACTCCACATCGGCAACATCTTTCAGGCGAAGCAGCTCACCGTTGGGATTTGCTTTTACCACCACATTTTCATATCCCTCTTTTGTGGTAAAGCGGCCGGGATATTTCAATACATATTCAAACGCTTGTGAACGTTTGCCCGAGCTCTCGCCCGTTTTACCCGGTGAGGCTTCGAGGCTTTGCTCGCCGAGTGCCTTCATCACTTCGTCTGCCGAAACTTTGTGAGCCAGCATCCGTTCGGGTTGCAGCCAGATCCGCATAGCGTATTCGCGGTTACCGAGGATATCGGCAAAGCCAACCCCATCCACCCGTTTCAATTCCGAAAGAAGGTTAATATCGGCGAAATTAAACAGGAATTTCTGGTCGGCATTCGGGTCATCACTATACACGTTGATATACATCAGCATGTTCGATTCCTCCCGTGTTATCTTAACTCCTTCGCGTACAACCAACGGGGGAAGCTTGTTCACCACCGATGCCACGCGGTTCTGTACGCTCAGCGCGGCCTGGTTTGGATCTGTACCCAGGTTGAATATCACCTGGATGCTGGCTTCTCCATCATTACCGGCATCTGAAGCAATGTATTTCAAGCCCGGCGCGCCATTGATGGCGCGTTCCAGCGGAATTACCACCGATTTGATCAAAAGCTCATTGTTGGCGCCGGGGTAATCTGCCACCACATTGATCTTGGGAGGCGAGATAGTAGGGAACTGTGTAACGGGCAAACCTACAATCGCCAACACACCCAAAAAAACAATGATCAGCGAGACTACAATAGAAAGTACCGGCCTTTGTATAAATTTATTAAACATGAATCTTTTCTTTAAGTTATTCCGCTTTCGTGCGTAGTGTTGGCAATATTTCCTCTCCTTTTTTCAAAATATACTGGATCTTATCATCGTCTTTTACCTTCTGCACACCTTCCAGCAATATCTTATCTCCGGGTACCAATCCATTGTCAATAATGTACAGGTCGGGAAGACGCCCGGCAATGTGTACCAGCCTTGAATGCACCTGGTTTTTGTCATCGATTACAAATACATAGGTTTTGTCCTGCAGTTCGTAAGTAGCTTTTTGAGGTATTACCAACGCGTTATGGAAAGGCATTGTCATTAGTATCGTACCGGTTTCGCCGTTTCGCAGCAACTTGCCGGGATTGTCGAAGCGTGCCCGGAAAGCAATATTGCCGGTTTCGGAATCGAATTCACTCTCTACCGTTTCCACATCGCCTTTTACGCTCATTATCTTTCCATTCGCCAGCCGCAGTTTTACTTTACTGCTGCCGCGGTTCTTTATATTGGTTTCGTAATCCAGGTATTCCGGTTCAGAGACATTAAAGTAGGCGAACATCTGGCTGTTGTCTGAAAGGCTGGTAAGCAGGTCGCCTTCATCAATCAGGCTTCCCAGTTTTTTCGGTAGCCGGTCTATGATGCCATCAAAAGGTGCCCGGATTTCTGTAAAAGACAGATGGAGTTTTGCCAGCGCAACTTCAGCCCTGGCCTGGTCAACTTTAGCCTGGGCTAATGCCTGTTCATTTTTTGAGACAATATTTTTAGCCACCAGTGCTTTGGTGTTTTCAAGCTCCACCTCCTCGGCGCGAACAGAAGCTTCCGCTTTCTGCAATTCGGCTTCATACAGTTTCGGCATGATCCGGAAAAGTAACTGGCCGGCTTTTACATAGCGTCCTTCATCTACGTACACGGCTTCCAGAAATCCTTTTCCCTGCGCCCTGATCTCGATGTTACGCACCGATCTGATCTGGGATACATATTGTTTCTCAAAAGAAGTGTCGATCATTACCGGCGTAGTAGCGATGTATTTAACTTCATCCTTTTTTTCTTCGGTCTTTTCCTTAGGCTTACAGCCTGTTTGGTACAGCAGGATCAGCAATCCTGTGAATGCAACGATTTGTTTCATATAAATTCTAAATAATAAATAAGCCAGAAAGCCTGGTACAGGCGGGATTGCGTAATGCAACCGTGTGAAAGCAATAAGTAAAAATCAATCAGAGAAAGTATTACACCCGGAATACCATTTGTGCGATATACTTGGGCATGGAACTGCCGTGAATGGCGGCCAGCGATAAGTTACAGCGTTTGAGGCTGGTTACCGTAAGATTATAATAATCTGCCGGCAGGTATCTGGCAACCGGTTTGAGCTTCTTGAGCAAAAGGTTGCTACAATAGTCATCATCATCGATAATGCCATCCTGCGAGTCGGCTATGTAAGAAGAAGAGGCTTCAAGAATCGATCGACCGGAAAATTTAGTAGGCATTTTTGCCGGTGAGGAGTGCTTACCCGAACCGGATAATAAGGTAGAAAAGTAAGTCCCCTGAACAGGTGATACCAGGCAACCAACTAATATAGGGAAAGAGAATAATATAAGTAAAAAACGTCGCATGGGTTACTGTGGGGCCGAAACTAAGGAAATTCCACGAATTAGGATAGGGAACCAGCCGTCTTAGGGCTAAATTTCCGTTAAAGATTGTCAAAACAAACCGTTGAGCACCGGGTTAGGCCCGAAATTCCTGGAAGAGCCAGTTGGACGGACTAACGGCTGATGGACTGATAGCCTGTAAAAAACCGGATACCTGCTTTCGCAGTTCCGGTTCCTATTGATTGCTCGCTGGATGTATCTGTTGGGTAAAGCTGAAATGAATGGTAACCAGGTGAATGATAGACAAAGCTAGCATCCGGGGTTGACTTAAATACTGACTTTCGTCATATTTGCCCGATTTATGCCGGGCTGCTATCCACATTGGTTAGCTTTTGCATATATAACCGGTGCATTTTCAATATTTTAACACCCTCCCCTGTTGTCATGAACCGTTTACCGTTGGCTTTGGCGTTCAGGCGGCTGATTCGGTAGAGCAGCCGCCAATGCCTGATAATCTCTTTCCAGGCGAAGAAAATGGAATGGGCGGGATCGTAGATATGGGTGGGCTCACTGCCGGCACCGTTTAGTTCAATTACTGAAAAATGCCTGCCCTGGTAAAGGTCTTCCCAGCTTCGGAATTTTATGTCCAGTCTGCCAAAATAAAACCCGGGTACCTGTTGGCAAAACCGGTCTATGCTTTCTGTTAACTGATCTGTTATCCGGTGTGAAAGATCCAGAAACCTGGCACCCCTGGCATGGTTTCCGTACGGCACCAGTTCTACATATTCGCCAGGCGGTGGCACGGTATTCAGGAAGTCGCCATACTCCTGTTTCAAGACGGCCAGTTGTAAAAAAAAGCGATCGTTTTTCCTAACCAGGCCCTCAATGGTAGTGCTACCATCTCCCGTAACACCCAGGAAATCTTTTCCTACGACGCCCGATACAAAGCCTTTTTCTTCACCGGGTATCCGGTAATAAAATATCCCCACTTCCTGTTCATAATTGATAAACTCCTGCAACAGGAAATCAACCCGGGTAGATGCCCGGTATTGCTCCAGGTCATCATTGGAGTGCAAAAGCTTCACCCGGTTACCCCGCTCCCCTATATCGGGCTTGGCAATCATGGGATACGAGATAGGTTTGCCGGCAAGCATAAGGAGAATGTCTTCCAGGCTTGTTTCGGCTCTGCATAGTACGGTTTTGGGGTAGTATGCCGGTGGTAACAACGCATAGATGCCGCTTTTGCGTTCGTGGGTAAATCCTGCGTATTCTATCCCGGGATTGGCTTCGCTGAAAAAGAAGAAAGAACGGGCTTTGATGCTTAGCCACAGCCAATACCAGTACACAGGTGTATAAACAAAATGGAACGGCCAGTACTCCCAATGGGTGGTAATGATAGCCGCTTTTTTCAGTCGATTCACTATCCGTTGATATAGCTGACCGCCTTTTTTTATTTCCATGGAACCTTTGTAGGCTCTGTTGTTCCGCATATCAAAATAGGTCATGGTGGCTATCCGGGGCTGCAGGTGGATACTGGTGATGCTTACCGTAAAAAGCCTGTCCTGCCGGTTCATCACAAAATCGTTCTCAATATCGCCTTTGCCGCCAAACCGATGAAATGAAAAAATGCTTTCTGTATCCCGTGGGGGATTGGTTTGTAACCATTGCCGGAACCAGTCTTCCCTTTCCCGTATTGTCTCCGGATCGTACAGGGTAACAGAAGACCATATATAGGGTTTACGGGGCGATAGTGAGGCTTTGTGCTTTTGGGCGCCATCCCACCTGCACTCAATAAGTTGCCGGTTGACGTAAAAGATAACGGTGAACGGTGCGATTCCCTCCAAATAGGTGGAAAGGAAATAATGCACGGGATGAACCGCGCCGATTAGTTCCAGAAATACCTTGCCCCTGCTTTTGCGGTATGCGTCCTGGGGTTGATGCCGTACAAAGCCTCCATTCAATAATACGGCTGCATCCCCGTTATTTCTCGCGGCAATCCAGCTGCCCCCGGAATCCCCGTCCACGGGGTATAGCATTTCGTAACCATTTACAATATGTTTCGCAGGTACGCCGGCACTCAACCGCGTATATTTCTCATCCCTGTTAGAACTGATATAAACCCCGCTGGTGCCGGGTATAAATGTTACTGTGCACATGCCAACCTGTATGAAATGGTGGAACTGGCTACGCCAAAGTTGGCCGGCAGCAGGATATCCGATACCGCTTCTATGCCAATCCTTAATAGCGCCATGTGATGCACCGTGTGCTCCAGGTTGTACATCAATTCGCGGCCATAGTTGGATGCAAGGGTAAATACATGCCCGGGATGCTCTCCTAACCTGCCCGTTACCTCTAAGGGCTTGTCGGCAGCTTCGAGGTTCTGCACGATCCATCCCAGCCGTTCGATGGCAAACTGCCTGCTGGTTTCTATACGGTAATCTCTTTTCCTGGCATCGTAATTTACTATTCCAGCGGAATAGCCATCTATTAGTTCGAGATAAAACTCTGTTAGATGCCGTGTGTGCTGGCCGGGCGTTGCACCGGAAAGCACGGGTACGGGACGCGAAAACTGTTCGTCTGTCAACTGCTCCAGTGCCAGGCTGATCTGCGCCAGCAAATGATGGATGGGTTGTGTAAAGCTCCTGATCATGCCCATGATTTTATCCGGTGAATGATTTGCCCGAGTTGTTCTTTTTTTACCAGCGCAACCCATATACAACAGATCAGCACGATGAGGCAATAGGCAAACAATAGTCCCCCATCACCCTGTACCACGATTCCGAGCCGGGTAAGATGAAAAAATAAGGCACCGGCCATCAGGCCTGCCCCCAGTAATGCGCCTGCCGCTGCCGTTGCGGGTATCAATATCAGTATGGATGCAGCCAGTTCCATCACTCCGGTTCCGATGCGACCTGCCGGTTCCATCCCCAGTGCTGAGAAAATATAAACCGATTCAGGCGCGGCACTGAACTTAAAAAATAAGGTTTGCAACATAATGATTGCGGCAATCAGTTTGGGTACCAAAAGCAGAAGGTTGGTTTGTTTTGATGTCATATTTTATTCGTTTGAACTTACATTTTTTTTACTTCCGGCCATTGCTGGTCCGCTTTTTCTATTAATGCTTTCTGGTCTTTCATCCACATATCTTTCACTTTACTGTTATAGTTGAAGTAGAGCTTGTTATCCACTATCGTCCAGGTATCCGTTTGTGTGGGTGATTTATGTCCGGCTGATGTGCCATATGCGCAATAACCGCCATATTGAGGAGAATATTGTTCCGGGTTGGCTTTAAAGCTTTCCAGGTTCTCTTTACTGGAAAACAGCCATTGCGTATCCTTCCAGGTGTAAGCCAGGCTATCAGCACCTTTTACCGGCATGGATTGTTTAAAAAAGGCAACTGGGTCATATCCCCGGATGGCTTTTCCATCGGTTGAAAATATTTCAGGTTTTTGCGCGTGGATAATGGCGGTAGTAAGCAGCAGCGTGGTGAGCACGAGTAATCTTTTCATGGTTTGTTTTTTATAGATTAAATAAAATTTCAGGGATTGATTTTTTGCCAGTTTTTATCCGCTTTCGCTTTGAGAGAAGCTTCATCCTTGTTCCAATCTTTAAGGGTATTATTAAAGAAGCGGTTGTAGAACAGGTATAGTTTGCCATCAAGTATTTTAAACGTTTCAGGGTCCACTGATACCTTTTCTCCCTTAGCTCCCATGGCATAGGCGCACCAGCCACCATATTGTGGCTGGTATTTTGCGGGCGAGGCCCGGAACCACTCGCGGTTCTGCAAACTCGAGAAGCGGTACGTTATCCCCTCCACTACCAGGCTGATGGTGGATTTCCCTTCTACAGCTTTACCGGCAGTAAAATAGGCTACCGGA